>CACYRS010000026.1 GCA_902776935.1 uncultured Prevotellaceae bacterium
GCCGTCGATTGTCAGAACAAGCCGATAGTCTTGCTGCCCGTAATGCAGAACTTAACAGACAACTGCAAGGATTGATTTGCCAAATCGAAAAGAAGGTACCCTACAAAGTTACAAAAAAAAACCGAGATTACCAAATGTTTTGCCAAGAAAAATCACTCACATAGTTACTATGACTAGCATGAATCATTGACACAGATGTCACTTCATATCCTGCAGAGCCAAAGGCCCATGAATCTGTCGTATATGATATAGCCCTCTGAGGTATGATATACAAGATCCTTTTTTGTCAACACCTCAAGGGCAGACTTGACACTACTGGCATTCGGCAGCGAATAGCGCAGAATAAAATCCATGCTCTGAGGCTGAGGGACAATTCTTGCCGAAGCGATGGCTTTGAGAAGGCTGAACTGATTGTCGGTAAGAAATGTGGTCAACGTCTGATAGTAGGATGACATCGTGTTGATTTGGAACAAGATGGCATCAGACAATTGCGACTCTGTGCTTACGTGTTTCTCTTGTTCATAAAGGCGGTGCATCACAGCCTGAATATACCAGGTATAGCCGTCAAACCGTTGATAAAGGCTGTGGAACAGTTCTCGCGTAATGCTGCCCTTCTTGGCCTCAAAGAATCTGTTGGCAAAATCAAAGTAGATTTCCTCATGCAGGGGATTCAACTCCATGATCTGTGTGCTCTGATAAAAGGGCCTTTGGGGCGAACAAAACATTTCCTCCATCAGATGCTTCTTGCTGCCAGAGAAAATGAACCTGACGTTATGCACGAACTGAATGTATGAACGCAATAGGGCTTCTGTGCCCTTTTCTGGGTATTCCGTAATCTGCTGAAACTCGTCAATAGCCAGATAGACCCTCTTGTTCAGACTTTCAAGATGGGTGAAAATGCTCTTCAACGTATATTCTGCCTGAACAGGAACCACACTGACGGATACCGTTGGCATGCCTGTCAGCAGGTCTGGCGTAATAGTGGGACGCAGACCTTTGAAGAAATCAAGTACCTTGGTCATGAAAGATTTCTCCCTACTGAGTGCATCCTCAATGACCGCCTTACTGATCATTTCTACAAAATCCTGAAGAGTATTAGTAGAAAAGATATCAATATAGATGCATATCACATCGGATTCCTGCTCTTTAATGCAGTAAAAAGCATGATTAATCAGTCCTGTTTTACCGATTTTTCGTGGAGAAATCAACGTTATATTACGTCCATTTCGAAGAGCAGAAAGGACGTTCTCTGTCTCTTCCATGCGGTCACAGAAGTAGTTAGGATTCTCATAACCCTGATAAACAAAGGGATTTTCAAGCACTTTCTTTTTCTTTCTTGCCATCTTGTATCTATTTTAATATTACATTCTTTATCGCGAACTTCTCGTGACGAGAATATCGTGACGAACATTTCACGATGCAAAGATAGTTATTTTTCTCATTACCTCCAAGGATTTTGATAATTTTTTTAGATGGCAGAGGGACAGGTAGCTGACAGCGCTTACTTGTCGTTATAATGGCCGTAGGCAGAGAGCACGTCCACGTAGACCTCTGTCTCGAAAATGCGATACACCAAACGGTGTTTCTTGGTAATCTGACGACTCCATCGGTTCTCGGGCTTACCCTTCAGTTGTTCTGGATGGCCTGTACCTGTTTGAGGATGGTCGGCAATCTCGTTAAGCAACTTGACGGCCTTCTTATAAGATGCCGGTTCGCTACGTTTCAACTTGGCAAGCCCCTCTTGAGCTTCGGGAGCAAAGGTAATAGCGTATTTCATCAGAGCGAATTTAGCCAGGCATTCATGTCGTCTTTATTCGTAAAGGTGATACCTTTACCCTCAGCGATTTCTTTCTCGGCTTTATCTACACGGGCAAAGAATTCATCCTTCGTCATCAACGTCGGGTCTTCCTTCTCTGCTACCAGCTTGCGCAGATATTTTGCTGCACGCCTCAGCAGGTTTTCGTCCTCTGCTATGATGCTCATGTTACGGAGCAGTTCGGCATTCATCTGTATTGCTGTCATATCTCGATTTATTTATTCCGGTGCAAAAATACAAATAAAAAATGAAATAACAAGCAAAACGACGAAAAAACAGCATTGAAACCGGTCCCTTCCGTACACGTCACATGGGGTCACATGGTATGATAACGTTCGACGAACTTTTTCAGTTTTTCACTTTTTCACTTTTGACATTTAGGTTTGGAGTACTTAAGGGTGGAGTAACTTAAACAAGTAATATACAATATTAAATTTATATATATTATAATATATATAAATTATATAATACCATATCTGGTTAATTGAAAAACACAGATGTCAAAAGTGAAAAAGTGAAAAACCTACATTTTTTGAAAAATATTTGCCGAAAAATTTGGTAGTTTCAAGAAAAATTCGTACCTTTGCAACATAGTTGCAAACACGACATAAAGCAGCTAAATTTGCGGCATAACTGACGAGTAAATTTTTCTTAGTCGACGAGGAAGTTTTTCATAGGCATACCGCAAAACGAGGCAGAAAGGAAAAGGTTTTAAGGACGCGGAAAAACATTTACACCCTTAAAATTTTTAGTTTTTATGGCACTTAAAGTAAAGGCAGTAGAGAGGCTGCTGAAGTTTACAAAGGATGAGAATGAACCTGGCGTTTACCGCTATGTGATGAAGCCCGAGATGTACTCCACACTGAGTCAGTCGAAGGTAATCCGCGAGGCTGCCCTGCGCAGCGGCGTCAGCCAGGGAGTGATGAAGGCCTGCTGGGATGCAGCCGGCGAGGTAATCAAGGCTTGGGCTACAGAAGGACACGCTGTGTCGCTGCCCGGACTGGGATCAATGCGATTCGGACTGCGTTCTAAAGCAGTTGAGAAGGTCGAGGACGTGAAGACCGGACTGATCAAGAGCCGCCGCATCATTTTCACTCCAAGTGTTGGCCTGAAAGACGAACTGGCTGCTACCAGTATCCAGATCACCTGCTACGACCGCAACGGTGAAGAGGTAAAGCGAGTAACAAGTACCTCTGGTGAGGTTGAGGACAACGAGGAGAACGAGCAGAATGGTGAGCAGAATCAGGGCTCTGGTTCAGAGCAAGGCTCAGGCACAGGCTCAGAGATCGTAGAGGCACCGGTGATTAGTGGTGAGACGCCATTCGATGAGTCAACCCAGGTGACGATTAGCGGTCCTGCAGGAGCTGAGATTCGCTACACCACAGACGGCACAGCTCCTAACGCAGAGAGCAGCCTGTACAGCGAGGCAATCACCCTTAGTGATACCACTACCGTGAAGGCAATCGCCATCAAGAACGGCACATCCAGCGAGTCAGCCACCAAGGTATTCACCAAGAACGGCAGTAATGTCGGTAGCGGTGGATTCGAGACCGGAAATTAATCTCTAAATCAAAACCGGCTGCCAGAGTTTATTCTGACAGCCGGTTTCCTTTGTTTCTCATTGAGAAACTGATATTCTCTTTATTATAATTTAATGTATATCTTCTTGCGGTAGAGGAAATATCCGATAGCAAAGTTGAGGAGAACAAAGTAGATGGCGTATGCCAATGATGCCCACTTCAGGGGATCAATTACGGCATGGATGCCATTATATACTATCTCCGAGAATCCGATATTGCCCAGGAGGATGGCCAGGAGCTCGCTCGACACGTATAGGGCGAGGGCATTGACTCCGAAGACATGGAAGAAGGTGGTCCACGACTTCTTCTGACAGATATCGATGACATACATCAGGAAAGCCTGAAGCAGCGATGCCAGACCACAGGTCATAAGGACATAGCTGGGGCTCCAAATGCGCTTGTTGAGAGGCAGACCGTAGGAGAGCAGGTAACCTCCGATGACAAGCACCGTGCCGACAACGAAGATGGCGATGACCTTATCGCTTACTGTCTCCTTCTTACGGATAAGCATACCGCAGTAGAATCCCAGCAACACATGAGCCACAGAGGATATCGTACCCATAAGACCCTCGGGATCGACAGGACTCTTATGATAGATATGATCATAGCCGAAGAGCTTCAGGTCGGCCTGAGCCAGGATATTGATGTCGGCATCCTCAGCATAACCGTTGCCGAAGACGAGTATCGCAGTATATATCGCCAGGAGGATGACTATCACGGGGATGGTGTACTTATGATTACAGAAGAGGGCAAAGAGCGACACTATGCCGTAGCAGAGGGCGATGCGCTGCATGACAGCCCAGATGCGGAGATGACCGAAACAGAGAAGGTCGCCCTCTATGGCGTGGTCGAACCAGTTGATAAACAGTCCGATGACGAAGAGCAATACCGTGCGCTTTACTATACGGCGGATTACGGGGGCCGTGGGTTTGAACTCCGACTTCACCAGTGAGAGGTAACATGAGATACCCATAATGAAGAGGAAGAAGGGGAAGACGAGGTCGCAGGGAGTCATGCCGTTCCACTTGGAGTGGCGGAGCATCTCGAACGACTCTCCCCAGCCGTTGTTAACGAGAATCATGCCTGCGACGGTGATGCCGCGGAGGATGTCGAGACTGAGTAATCGTTGACTTGAAGCCATGTTCAAATAAAAAATAAAGAAATAAAAAATAAAAAATATTTTATTGGGCGGTGAGGAGAGCCATGGCCTCACGGGCGATGTCGACGGGAGAACCTTCGGGAGCGGAGGTATATGGGGTCTGATCGAGGGTCCAAGGCTCTTCGATGGCGTACCAGTCGACGGTTACCTCCTGAGGCAGTGCCATCTGGAAGAGCTCTGCCGCTGTCTTAGTGGCGTTAGGACCACCTCCGAGGAGTTCGCGCTGAGGTTTCATCTGAGCAGACATCTGATATGAGAGGGCATCGAAATAGGTCTTCCAACGAACATAATAGAAGTCCTTGAGCAGTCCCTGCCACTCCTTATGGGCATAGTCGCGCAGACCACCGGTATCGGCACAGTAACGGTTGCCCCAGGTGGTGATCTGAACTCGGGCGTTCCACTCATAGAGACGCTTCTCGTCGGCTGTAGTGCCACAGTCGGCAGCTGCCTGAGTCCAGTGGCCCAGGCGGAACTCCGGACGGGTGCCGAGGAGCTTATCCTGCATGAGGAGCATGGAGAGGAAGCGGCGGTAGTCGCTCTCGAACTCACTACGTGCAAAAGCCTTGTAGGAGGCGATGGTACGCTGATACTGCAGACGGGCCTGGTCGGCAAGAGCCTGACGGGTGATATCCACGAGGTCGTATTCGAAATTGTTGTTGCCACGATACTTCTCTGCCACACTGTTCATCAGACGGGCTGCCTCACGCGTATGCGCAGGATCATAATAGTTCTTCATCTTCGACCACGACGATGCCTGGAAATTGTTCAGCGAGGGGCGTCCACAGAAGATACTCTCGTGAGGGCCCTGCTGGTTGTTGCCTACAGGACAGTTGTAGATGCCGCGTGCAAGCATCACCCATGCCCGTTCGATATTGGGATCTTCCACGCCATAGCGGGCCTTGACATACTGACGGATCCAGTCTTCTTTCTTGAATTTCTCAGGACGCCAGGGGAGCTCACTCATGAGTTCGAACATCACGGGATTGTTTTCGGAGCCCTCCATGGTGAAGCCGATACCTTTCAGCTTTGAACTTTGAGCTTCGAACTTTGGACTTTGTAATATGTAGAAGTTCTCGAGGAGCTGGTCCATACGTCCATGTAGGCCTACGTTGGCACCGAAGTTCTCGAGCAGGCAGAAGAGCCACTGATGCTGTTTATAGCCCTCGTCGCGTTTCCAGATGCTGGGGATACCGAACATCGGACGGCACTCTGAGAAGAGGTCGAGCACGAGCAGGTCGCCTGACTTCATGCCATCCACCATCTGAGGACGGGGGTTCTCAGTCCATCCCTGGATGACCCATACTGCCTTGGGGTTGACACGCTTCATGGCCTGCATCATCGCCTCGCCAGCCTTGCCATAGTCGATGGAGGCATCGTCGTTGCTCTCATGGAAGGGGTCCATAGAGTAATAGTCGGCCTTGCCGAAGAGTTTTGTAAGCTCATCGAAATAGAGCTTGGCTATCTCCGCAAATCGGGAGTCGGTAGGCAGGAGGTTGGCAGGGCGCTGGAAACCGTTCCAGAGTCCCGCATCGGCAACATTCAGCCCCAGACGTTCCTTGGCATCATGAGGCACCATGCCGCTATATCCAGGCAATACAGGGTGCATGCCCAGGCGTTTCATACGGGCGAGAATCTGTTTCTGAAGCTTCTCCTGACGTGTGTACCAAGAGAGAGGCAGCGGTCCACCCCACCCTTCGAGGTTGTTCATCTCCCACCATGCGAGGAAGGCAGGACCGGCAATAAACTTACCCACCTCTTCTTCTGTATATCCGAGTTTGATGAGCATGTTACGCCATACGCACTCCTCACCGACGATGGCCAGGGGGAGGTTTACTCCGTGAAGTGCCATCCAGTCGATCTCCTGTTCCCAGCGTTTCCAGTCCCAGAAGGCCATGGAGTAGCTGAAGGTACAGTAGTTGAAGTCGTAACGCAGGGTGAGGTCTGTCTCATGGCGCTCCTTCTGTGTTACAGCAGGTAGCACAGCAGGTAGCTTTGCCTGCATCTGGTTCCATGAGAGGTGGATGCCAGCGTAATATTTCAGATACCAGTTGACACCTGAAGCGATGTTCACCCAGGTGTTTCCTCTTACCACGACCTTCTTCCCTTGCTGGTCGAGTTCGAAGAAGTCTTTCTGGCTCTTTACGAGTTCGGTTTTAAACTTTGCCGAAGAGCCCTTGTCGATACGCTCCAACAGTTCATCCACAGGATTTGAGAAAGCGAATAGTGAAAAGTGAATAGTGAATAATACAAACAGTAGTCTCTTCATAATTTTATTCTTTAGTTGTTTTATAATTTTCAAGTCAGCCCCATCTGTTTAGCCTTATCCAAAAGGAGCGCCATGAGGGGTTCCCGTTCGTTTTCCACTCTGTTGTCGAGTACGGCATCTTTCAGGAACTGTTTCAGGACACCCACCTCGCGAGAGGGCTTGAGATGGAAGAGCTGCATAATCTCATTACCGTCGATGACAGGCTGAAGCAGACGCTTATAGTCTTTCTCCTTCAGGTCAGTAAGTTTCTCGCGTACCATACGGAAATTCTCAAGGAACATTTTCTTGCGCACCTCATTCTTGGAAGTGATATCCGCCTCGCAGAGAGTCATCAGATCGTCGATGTCATCACCTGCATCGTTCAACAGACGACGTACGGCACTATCCGTCACCTCCTCGTCGGCTATGGCGATAGGACGCATGTGGAGTTCCACAAGCTTCTGGACATATTTCATCTTCATATCCAACGGCAATGACAGGCGACGGAAAATCTGAGGCACCATCCTTGCACCTATATTATTATGGTTATGGAAGGTCCATCCTATGGCAGGGTCCCAACGTTTCGACTTTGTCTTGCCAATGTCGTGCATGATGGCACCCCATCTGAGCCACAAGGCCATATCGTGATCCTCCCACGCAGGATTGGGCGCTGCCTTGGCTACATTCTCCAGCACCTCGAGGGTATGATAGAAATTGTTCTTATGCGCACGACCGTTCTTCTGGTCAACGATATCCAGTGCAGCCAACTCTGGGAAGATAATCTGCAGGAGGCCGCAGCGCTGGAGATAATCAAAGCCTATGCTGGGATGAGAGGCGAGGATAATCTTGTTGAGTTCGTCCTTGATACGTTCGCCACTGACGATATTTATCCTGTCGGCCATACGGACGAGCGCATCCCATGTCTCATCCTCTATCTGGAAATTCAGCTGTGTAGCGAAACGTATGCATCGCATCATCCTCAGCGGGTCGTCGCTGAAGGTGATATCCGGCTCAAGGGGAGTAGCGATGATGCCGTCTTCGAGGTCGGCAAGACCATTGAAGGGGTCGACGAGTTCCCCGAAGCGGTCCTTATTCAGGCATATCGCCATGGCATTGATAGTGAAGTCACGGCGGTTCTGGTCGTCTTCGAGAGTGCCGTCCTCGACGATGGGCTTCCGGGAGTCGTGGCTGTAGCTCTCCTTACGGGCGCCAACAAACTCCACCTCATACTCCACCCCTTTCTCACGGAACTTCACCTGTGCAGTGCCGAAGTTCTTGAATACGCTGAGATGAGCTTTACGGCCCACCATACGTTTCAGTTCTTCTGCAACACTGATGCCGCTGCCCACGACTACCACGTCGATATCGTTTGAAGGACGCTCAAGGAAGATATCCCTGACATACCCCCCCACAACGTAGCACTCGAGTCCCAGACGGTCTGCCGCCTGGCTTATCTGGTGGAAAATATCCTGGTCGAGAATGCCTGCTAATTCTTCATCGCTATATAGTTTCATCGTAATTTCTTCTTTCTTGGGTGCAAAGATACGATTTTTTTTTGTAATTTTGCAGCCGAAACCAATTAATTCGATAATGAGACAGTTGTTTTTTATCCTGACATGTACCCTCGCGCTCATTTCCTGCAGCAATTCCAGCAAGCAGAGTGAGGCTGATTCTCTGTTGCAAAAGGCCAGTATCCTCTTTGAGCAAGGGAAATATACTGAGGCAAGGGCTTGCATCGACTCGTTGCGGAAAGTATATCCCAACGCCATTGACACCCGTAAGAAAGCCCTTCATCTGCAACAGGAGATAGAATTGAAGAGAACACAGGAGGAGTTGGCGAAGACAGACAGTCTGTTGCAGCTAGTGACCCACGACTTCAACTATCAACAGGCAAAAGTGGAGAAAGACAAGGCAGCCCTTCGTGCCACAGCCGAGGAGTTGACAATGTTCACACTTACCCGTATGAAGCGCGACTCGCTACGAACACAATGTGAGACCCTTGGAGCCAAGATTCGTTACATCAGAAAGAAACAAAAAGAGACAAATCAGTAAGTTGTTCGAAAAAATCCAAATAATATTTGGTTTTTTGCTTACTTATTCGTACCTTTGCAGCCGATATGGACCAAATGGAGAAGACAAATGCCCAGTTTGAACAGGCCATGAGCGAGTGTCGCTCGCTGTTTGAGAAGAAATTACACGACTATAAGGCATCGTGGCGCATCCTGCGTCCCACGGCACTCACCGACCAGCTCTTTATCAAGGCAAAACGTATCCGTTCGCTGGAGATAAAGAAGGAGAGTCTTGTTGGTGAGGGTATCCGTCCGGAGTTTATCGCACTGATCAACTACGGCATCGTGGGACTGATCCAGATAAACAAAGGCTTTGCCGACGTGGTGGACATCACCAACGAGGAAGCCATGCGTCTCTACGACCAGTATGCCCACGAGGCACTGGAGCTGATGAAACGCAAGAATCACGACTATGACGAGGCGTGGAGATCGATGAGAGTCAGTTCGTATACGGACTTCATACTCACCAAGATCGAGCGCATCAAGGAGATAGAGAACCTGGCAGGTGAGACGCTTGTCAGCGAAGGTATAGATTCCAATTATATGGATATCATAAACTACGCGGTCTTTGGAGTAATTAAACTTACGGAGTGAGAAAAATCACTGTTAATATCTTACGGTTCCTAGTAGCCCTGACATTCATCTTCTCAGGATTTGTCAAGGCCGTTGACCCACTAGGGACGCAGTATAAGATCAACGACTATCTGACTGCTTGGGCACTGAGAGATATCGTACCAGACATCATGACGCTGGGAGCCTCTGTGTTGCTGAGTGCAGCGGAGTTCATCATAGGAATCTGTCTGCTCTTTGCCATCCACAGACGACTGGTGTCGAAGATCACCCTCGTGCTGATGACAGTGATGACACTTGTCACCCTCTGGCTGGCAATAACCAACCCCATCAGCGATTGCGGATGCTTCGGCGATGCCATAGTACTCACCAACTGGCAGACATTCTTCAAGAACATTGTCCTCTTGGTGGCTACGGTAATCATCTGTCGATGGCCAACAGACATGGTGCGGATGATAAGTATCAGCAACCAGTGGATAGTATTCAACTACTCTTCGCTGTTTATCCTCGCTGTTGCAGGCCGGAGCCTGTGGGACCTCCCGATGTTCGATTTCCGTCCATATCACATCGGAGCAAATATCAAAGAAGGGATGACCATCCCTGAGGGAGCACCACAGCCACAGTTCGAGACAACGTTTATCCTGGAGAAAGACGGAGAACGGAAGGAGTTTACTACAGACAACTACCCCGACTCCACCTGGACTTTCATCGACTCGAAGACAGTACAGACGGCAGAAGGATACGTGCCTCCCATCCACGATTTCTCAATACTCGACGATGAGGGCGAGGATATCACAGAGGAGGTGCTGAGCGACAAAGGATACATATTCCTGCTCATATCACCACATCTGGAGAATGCCAACGACTTAGCGTTTGGCGACATAAACCAGATAAGCGAATACAGCAAGCAACAGGGATATCCATTCTATTGTCTTACCGCAAGTACCCAGCAGGCCATCAACCGTTGGCTGGACATTACAGGAGCCGACTATCCTATCTGTGCCACTGACGAGATAACGTTGAAGACGATTATCAGGAGTAATCCAGGTCTGGTGCTGCTGCATGCAGGAACGGTGGTGGGCAAATGGAGTAACAACTCCCTGCCTGTGATAGAAGACGAGCAGTATACCCAGCCACTCGAGGAACTGAATATCGGTCAGATGACAGAAGACAATGTGGCAAGAAAGATTGCAATGATTCTCGCCTGGTTCGTATTACCCCTTGTGCTCCTGACGATAGCAGACCGTCTGTGGGCATGGACAAAATGGATAAGATTCACAAACCCATTAAATAAAAAAGAAAAGATTATGAGAAAAAAGATTGTAGCCGGTAACTGGAAGATGAACATGAATCTTCAGGACGGCATCGCTCTTGCAAAGGAGCTTAATGAGACACTTACGGCTGAGAAGCCCAACTGCGGTGTTGTTATCTGCACACCATTCATCCACCTGGCAAGCATCGCACAGTTCCTGGATCAGAACATCATCGGTCTGGGTGCTGAGAACTGCGCTGACAAGGAGAAGGGTGCCTTCACTGGTGAGGTATCTGCAGAGATGGTAAAGAGCACCGGTGCCCAGTACGTTATCCTGGGCCACTCAGAGCGTCGTGAGTACTACAAAGAGACTCCAGAGATCCTGAAGGAGAAGGTGCTGCTGGCTCAGAAGAACGACCTGAAGGTTATCTTCTGTATCGGTGAGAGCCTTGAGGAGCGTGAGGCTGGCAAGCAGAATGAGGTCGTAAAGGCCGAGCTCGAGGGCAGCGTATTCAACCTCGCAGAGGAGGACTTCCGCAAGATCGTTATAGCCTACGAGCCAATCTGGGCTATCGGTACAGGTAAGACCGCTACTGCAGAGCAGGCTGAAGAGATCCACGCTTATATCCGTTCTATCATCGCAGAGAAGTATGGTCAGGCTGTTGCCGACGACACAACTATCCTCTATGGTGGTTCTTGTAAGGCAAGCAATGCTCCTGAGCTGTTTGCAAAGCCTGACATCGACGGTGGTCTTATCGGTGGTGCTTCACTGAAGGCTGCAGATTTCAAGGGAATCATCGACGCATTCAAGTAAGAAGTGAGACTTCTGAATATCATAGTGATGCTGTGTATTGGCTGCGCTGCGGCCAATGCACAGTCATCCTTTACCCAGAGACTCCAGCAAAGCAAGGTGGGCGAAGGAAAAGTAACCGTTACCCAAGACAGGGCCATCGAAGACTTGGTCAATGGTCCGAAGGTTACTACAACCCCTCAGAACACCCAGGATTCCCCCAAGACCCTGAATACTCAGAATAACCTTTCTCAACAGGTACAGCAACAGAAGAAAGAACCCAAAGACTCTGCTACCCATAAGCCTGACAGCAGTCATCAGCAGCGTCCGGAGATAAATATCCCTGAGCAGCCAGATACCACCGTATCTGCACCTGTCGACGAGGGCAGGAAGAAAATCATGAAGGGGTATAAGGTAAACGGATTCAGAGTGCAGGTATATGCCGGAGGCAACTCACGAGATTCGAGAGTCAAGGCTGAGCGCACAGGCAAAGAGATAAAATCACTCTTCCCCGGAACCCCCGTCTACGTACATTTCTATCCCCCAAGATGGATATGCAGGATGGGTAACTACCGTACTATCGAGGAGGCATCTGAAGTGCTCAGAGCAGTAAAGAAACTCGGCTATCAGTCGGCTATCATCGTCAAAGGAAAGATTACCGTCCCTTATAAGCCGGCAGATCAGCCAGAAACCCAACAGCAATAACGGCCTCAGAGCCATAGGATATATGAATCCAGAAACAGAATACAGAGAAGGATTAGAAGAACTTGCCGCGAAGTATCGCGAAATACTCACGTTGCTTGGTGAAGACCCAGAGCGTGAAGGCCTGCAGAAGACACCTATGAGGGTGGCTAAAGCCATGCAGGTGCTTACCCGCGGCTATGAGATGGATGCCCACAAGGTACTCACCGATGCCCTGTTCAAGGAAGACTACTCACAGATGGTGATAGTTAAGGACATCGACTTCTTCTCCCTCTGCGAACACCACATGATACCCTTCTACGGAAAGGTTCATGTGGCCTACATACCCAACGGCTATATCACCGGACTCTCCAAGATAGCCCGAGTGGTCGATATATATAGTCACCGTCTTCAGGTTCAGGAGCGTATGACACTACAGATAAAGGAGTGCATACAACAGACTCTGAAACCCTTAGGAGTGATGGTAGTGGTTGAAGCCCGTCATATGTGCATGCAGATGAGAGGCGTGGAGAAACAGAACTCCATCACTACCACGAGTGACTTTTCCGGAGCCTTTAATCAGGCAAAGACAAGACAAGAATTCATGAATTTAATCCATAACAACAAAATTTAACCTATTATGTATCGTTCAGACAATTTCAAACAGAAAGAGACAATGTCTCATGCCTTCTACCACAGCTGCCTCGGCAAGATTGTTATCTTGGCTATTATTGTAGCAATACTATTACTCTTGGCGATGCTTACAAAGCCTTCAAAGAAGACGATGATAGCAGAAACAACAGACGGAATCCTGGAGTGTATCGAGAACAACGACAGCATCAAGGGTGACAAGATAGACGATTATATGACAAATTTCGCCCACGTCTTTACTACCGCTGACACCACAGAGATCAATAAAGACCTGATGGCAGGACTCAAGAAGTACAACCGTATGGAGATACACAACCATACATTCTACCGCACTGCATACATTCATAACAATGTACATCCAGAGGGAGTACGTGTAGCAGTTGGCGCTTATGGACTGGTGTTACCCACAGTTACATATTCAGACCTGCTTCTCTACATAGGAAAGATGCACGGTGACTTCAATAAGGCTATCATCCGCAACAAAGCCTTCGATAATCATGATCTGGGTAGGAATCCTGAAATAAGAGAGTACCATTACAAGGGAGATTCAGAAGACTGAACCTACATCAGGACAAAATAAAAAGCTAATGGGCAACCGCTCATTAGCTTTCTTTTTTATGTCGGGATTACTGGACTCGAACCAGCGACCTCGCGCCCCCCAGACGTGTGCGCTACCAACTGCGCTAAATCCCGAACACTTTCAGCTTAGCACCGACTCTTTCGTCGAATGCGGGTGCAAAAGTACATAGAAATTTTGATATGAGCAAATTTTCCACGTACTTTTTTAGTTATTCAACGATTTTTAGCACTTGATTTTTGCTCATGCGAATAATAATGTGTAATTTTGCACGTTGGTATAAGTAAAAGCATAAAAAAGAAACATGACGCAATATAAAATTACTGCTCCAAAGAAGCTCGATGCCACAGTGACACTCCCTGCTTCTAAGAGCATTTCAAACCGTGCCCTCATCATCTACGCCCTTAGTGGCGGACATATCATGCCACAGAATCTTAGTGACTGTGATGATACAGAAGTGATTATCAATGCCATCCGCCACATGCCAGAGGTAATAGATATCAAGGCTGCCGGAACTGCCATGCGTTTTATGACGGCATACCTCTCCGTAATGCGAGGCACCCACACGCTGACAGGCACTGAGAGAATGAAAAAACGTCCGATAAAGATTCTTGTCGAGGCACTTCGATCATTAGGTGCAGAGATTAACTATCTGGGCGAAGAAGGATACCCTCCCTTGGAGATTACTGGTACAAAACTTACAGGAGGTGTACTGGAGATGTCAGGAAGTGTCAGTTCACAGTATATCTCGGCAGTGCTGATGATTGGCCCTATACTCTACAAAGGTCTTGAGCTGCGTCTTACTGGCGACATCATCTCTCGTCCATATATCGATCTTACCCTATATATGATGAATGAGTTTGGTGCCGATGCAGAATGGACGTCGGCAGATACCATCACCATAAAACCCGTGCCATATAAGAACAGGGAGTATCTCATTGAAAACGACTGGAGCGGGGCTTCATACTGGTATGAGATGATGGCACTCATAGACGATCCTGATGCAAAACTGCTGTTAACAGGTCTGAAGGACGGTTCTAAGCAGGGCGACTCTGTAGCACGATATATCTTCAGTATGCTTGGAGTAAAGACCACCTTTGAATCAAAGTCATCGAGGAAGCCACAGACAGTGACTATAAAAGCCAATGGCCGTTGTCTGCCAAAGCTGGAGTACGATTTCATAAACTCACCAGACCTTGCACAGACATTCGTTGTAACATGTGCTGCAAAAGGTGTGAGATTCCATTTCAAGGGTCTCTCAACACTGAAGATAAAAGAGACAGACCGCATTGAGGCCCTGAAGAAAGAAATGCGAAAGTTAGGCTATGTGATAGAGAGTCGCAATGACAGCGAGCTGATATGGGATGGAGAGACCTGTGAGCCTCAGATGGAAAAAGGCATCGACACCTACGAGGATCATCGTATGGCTCTCGCCTTTGCTCCTTACGCTCTGAAATCAGGTGAGATAATCATCAACAATCCTCAGGTGGTTACAAAGTCATATCCGCATTTCTGGGAGAGTCTGGCTGAAGCCGGATTCACAATAGAAGAGAGAGAGACGTTATAAATGGAGTTTGCTGTTGTCTGCATAGGAATGATTGTGCTTCTGGGCATCATTGCCGCAGTAGCCAATAGGTTTGACAAGGGCGAGGACAAAATCGAGACCGGTCATGACTGTTCTACATGCACAGAAGCAGATGAAGGCAACTGCAAGATCCATGAACTGATGAAGAACTGCAAGAAGAAAGAGGATAGCCACCTACCGCTGTCCACTCTTCTCTTCCCGCTTACAACGTTTTTACTTATATCCTGCTCTACACAGAAGAACACCCCCGAGTCAAGATGGTGGCATGCCTTCAATGCACGATACAATATATATTATAACGGCAAACAAGCCTTTATCGATGGAAACTTAGAGAAAGAGCAAGGCCATCAAGACAACTTCACTGAGATGCTGCCTCTCTACCCAGTTGGCAACAAGAACAGCAGGGACCTGGGAAAGAGCCATTACAACCGTGCGATAGAAAAGGCAGAGAAAGCCATCAAGATGCACAGCATAAAGGTAAAGCCCGAATGGAAGAGTAATAAGCCAAAGACAGCCAAGGACAAAGAGTGGCTAGGACGGAAGGAATATAATCCCTTTATCTGGAAAGCATGGTTATTGCTTGGAAAGTCACAATTCCAGAAAGGAGATTTCGACGAGGCTGCAGCAACCTTCAGTTATATGAGCAGGCTGTATCAGACACAGCCCCTGCAAAATGGTCTGGCACGTGCCTGGCTCGCAAAATGCTATGCCCAGCTTGACTGGCTCTATGATGTAGAAGATGTTATCCGCAACATGAACCGTGACTCTGTGGATTACCGTACAGTAAAAGACTGGGACTATACTTACGCCGATTATTACCTGAAGACGGGCGATTTCCAGAAAGCAGCAGTATATCTACGTAAGGTGATACGACATGAACGCCGCAGCAAACAAAGGGCACGAGAGTGGTATCTCTTAGGACAGGTACATAAACAACTGGGAAATAATGCTGAGGCAGAGAAGGCATTCAGGAAGGTTATCGGTTGTCATCCGCCTTATAGGATGGAGTTCAATGCCAGGATAGCACAGACGGAAGTCCTCGCCGGAGGAAATGCCAGGGGGATGATCAGCAGACTGAAGCGGATGGCATCCAACGACAATAACAAGGACTATCTCGACCAGGTATATTATGCTATGGGAAACATCTATCTCGCAGAGAAAGATACCGCAAACGCCATCGCTGCATACGAGAAAGGCAATAAGAAATCCACTCGAGGAGGCATAGAGAAAGGAGTATTGTTACTTACTCTCGGCAACCTCTACTGGAATCTTGAGAAATACAACGATGCCCAACGATGCTATGGTGAGGCTATAGGTCTGTTGGATAAGGACAGGGATGATTACCAGGAGCTATCGCAGCGTTCTAAGGTGCTTGACGAACTGGTGCCATATACCGATGCAATACATCTTCAGGATTCGCTTCTGGAACTGTCGGCCATGCCTGAAGCAGAGCAATTTAGGATTATTGACCGTATCATCAGCGACCTTAAGAAGAAAGAGAAAGAAGAGCGTCGTAAGATGGAGGAGGCAGAATCAGAACAGATCCAGCAACAGAACTCTATGATGGCTGGTAACATGAACCGTAACAATACTCCCAAGACACCATCTGTAAATCAGCAGGGCAACGGACAATGGTATTTCTATAATCCCGTGGCAGTAAGTCAGGGAAAGACCACCTTCCAGCAGCAATGGGGAAAGAGAGAGAACACCGACAACTGGCAGCGCATGAACCGTACTGTGGTAAATCTCAACCCAGAGGATGGAAATCAAGGAGATACTGGAAAGACGAAAGATGCGGAAAATCAGGATATACAGACTGACTCTCTCTCAGCAGCTACCGATACTCTTGCCAACGATCCACATAACCGCGAATACTACCTTGCCCAGATACCTCATACAGAAGAACAGAAAGCCGCATGTCATGAGATAATCAAAGACGGGCTATTACATTCAGGTATCATCTTCAAGGACAAACTTGAGAATATGAGCCTCAGCGAGAAACAACTCGTAAGAATCACCAAAGACTACCCCGACTTTGAGTCGATGGATCTGGTATGGTATCACCTCTTCCTGCTCTACTCCAGACAAGGAAAGACTGATAAGGCAGGGTTATGTCTGAATCACCTGAAAGCAGATTACCCCGAGAGTGAATACACCACATTGCTCTCCGACCCCTACTTTGCAGAAAATGCACGTTTCGGAGAACATCTTGAAGACTCGCTCTATGCTGTGACATATCAGGCTTTCAAAGACGACAGACATGAGACGATACGCAACAACGTGAAAATATCCGAGGAACGTTTCCCATTGGGAGAGCATCGTGCAAAATTTATCTTCATCGATGGTCTGAGCCGTCTGAATGATGGAGATGGCGACGGATGTATCGAACGACTGAAGACTGTTGTTGAGAAATATCCACAAAGTGAGGTTAGCGAACTGGCAGGAATGATTGTAAAAGGAGTACAGGAGGGAAGAAAACTGCACGGAGGAAAGTTTGATATCGGCAACCTGTGGTCTCGCAGAGATATCACCCTTACAGCAGACTCCACACAGACAGACACCCTAAGCACCGAACGTAATCAGGACTTCCTCTTTGTTCTCACCTACCCCACTGACTCTGTCAATGAGAACCAGCTGCTCTATGAGATGGCAAGATATAACTTCACCAACTTCCTCGTACGCAACTTCGAGATACAGATCAGCAACGCCCCATCGCCAGAAGAAAGCGACCCCTCGCCAGAACGCTGGCACAGGATGCTCTTCAGAGGTTTCACAAATTACGACGAGGCCCTGCAGTACGCCCGTATGCTTTATGGCGAGAAACAGATGGTTGAGAAGCTTCATGGCTGTTTCAGCATGATTATCAGCAGTCAGAACCTCGAACTGCTTGGTACAAAGTTCAGCTACGAGGAATATGACCGGTTCTACGAAGATACCTTCGTTCCGATGAAGATCAGCGATGAGAAACTCCTGATACGTCCTGAGGAGATAGACATCAAAGATCCTGAGGATATCGGTACGGAGCAGACTGGAACGGAAAAGAAAGAGGTTAAGGAAGCAAAGACCCTTCAGAAGAAGAAAGTAGAGGATTTTGATTTTGGAGATGATTTCTGGTAAGATATGACAAACGGTACATTATTATGGGTTGACGATGAGATAGAGCAGCTGAAAGCCCAGATACTCTTTCTCGAGAAGAAAGGCTATGAGATAAAGACAGTCACTAATGGCAATGATGCCATAGAATTCTGTCAGAACCAGAGCTTCGACCTGGTATTGCTTGATGAGCAGATGCCAGGCATAAGCGGTTTGGAAACCCTTCAACACATAAAACAGTTACACCCTTCCATGCCTGTGGTGATGATTACAAAGAGTGAGGAGGAACAGATTATGGAACAGGCCATCGGACAGAAGATTGCCGACTATCTTATCAAGCCCGTCAACCCGAATCAGGTACTGCTGAGTCTGAAGAAGAACATCCACCGTAAGGAGATAGAGACAGAAGTCACCCAGACACAGTATCAGCAGAGTTTCCAGAAGATTGCAATGCAGATAATGGACTGTCGCACATGGGAAGATTGGGTGGATGTCTATAAGCGTCTCGTCCATTGGGAACTGGAACTTAGCGCCACCGACAGCAGCATGACAGAGATGTTGCAGATGCAGAAGGAAGATGCCAATTCAGGCTTTACAAAGTTTATCAAACAGAACTACCTGGATTGGATAGAGAAGAAAGACAATTCTCAAAAGAGACCAATCATGTCGCCGGAGATTTTCAAATCACAGATATTTCCTCTGCTCAACGAAGGTCAGAAGGTATTCCTCGTGGTGCTCGATAATTTCCGTTACGACCAGTGGCGGATACTTGCCCCTGAACTCAATACCTACTTTGAGATCGACGAAAACCTCTACTGCAGCATCCTGCCTACAGCGACACAATATGCCCGTAATGCCATCTTCTCTGGTCTGATGCCGGATAAGATAGCAGAGATGTTTCCCGACCTCTGGGTGGATGAAGACGAGGAAGAAGGCAAGAACCTCAATGAAGAACCACTCATCCAGACCCAGCTCGACAGATATCGCAGGAAGAACACCTTCAGCTATCATAAGGTAAATAACTCTGCCGATGCCGAAAAACTGATTCAGCAGCTGAACACCCTGGAGAAGAACGACCTCAACGTAGTGGTATTCAACTTCATCGACATGCTCAGCCATGCCCGTACAGAGTCGAGGATGGTAAGAGAACTGGCGAATAATGAGAGTGCCTACCGTTCTATCACCCTCTCCTGGTTCCGCCATTCTGTCATATCCGACTTCTTCCGTAAGTTATCACAGACAGACTACAAGGTGATAGTTACAACCGATCACGGCAGTATACGATGCACCAAGCCAGTAAAGATTATCGGCGACAGGAACACCAACACCAACCTGCGTTATAAAATTGGAAAGAATCTTGCCTACGAAGACAAGAGTCTCTTTACCATCAAAGACCCTCGTAAGGCACTCCTTCCTGCGCCCAACCTCTCTACGAGCTATGTCTTTGCCACAGGCGATGCCTTCCTCGCCTACCCTAACAACTACAACTATTACGTGTCCTACTATCGCGACACATTCCAGCATGGAGGAATATCCATGGAGGAGATGATCATTCCGCTGATAACAATGAAGGGAAAGAAGAAATAAATAATAAAAAAATATTCAGATGGAGATAAAGATTGAGAGTTTGGATAAGATCCGTGAGGCGGCACATAAGTTTGTTGCCAGTCTCGGAGAGAGCAGCGTTTATGCTTTCTATGGTAAAATGGGAGCCGGTAAGACCACGTTTATCAAGGCTATATGTGAAGAACTGGGAGTAAGCGATGTCATCACCTCGCCAACCTTTGCTATCGTCAATGAGTATCGCTCTGATACCTCAGGTGAGATAATCTATCACTTCGATTTCTATCGTATAAAGAAACTCGAGGAAGTCTACGATATGGGCTTCGAGGACTATTTCTACTCAGGTGCCCTCTGTTTCATTGAGTGGCCCGAGCTGATAGAAGAGGTACTGCCCGAAGATGCCGTAAAGGTAAGCATCTCGGAGAATGCCGATGGCAGCCGTACTGTCAGTTTCTGAACACAATAATCCCCAGCCTGCAAAAGAGACTGGGGATTAATAGTTATTACAGGTTCTGCTCCTGATAGTCGAGGTCAGCCTGTACTACGAAGAGCACATACTCCGGAACAAAATTAGTGACACCGTCCTCCTTGGCTTTGCGACAAACATAGTTTACCACTTCTTCCATATCGATATCTATCTCTTCCTCATTGCTCTCCAAAATGCCACTCTCATAGTAGTAGTCTACTATCAGATCCAACATATACAAGATGCTCTCGTCGCTATAATGCTTCTTGGCATCAAAGGGAATCTGCTCGCGTATAAACGCCAGTTCTCGCAGATTGTCTTCTTCGTCGAGCCTGAGCTCTTCTTCGATGCTTGCCATAGATTAGAGCAGAGTCTGGAATTTCTCGTCTAACTTAGCCTCACTCTGAGCACCTACAACCTTATCAACTACCTCACCACCCTTGAAGAACAGGATAGTAGGAATATTGCGGATACCGAACTCAGAAGCGAGATCCTCATTATCCTCAACGTCACACTTGCCTACAACAATCTTACCGTCGTATTTCTCTGCGAGTTTAGAGATAACAGGACCTACCATACGGCAAGGACCACACCATGTAGCCCAGAAATCCACTACTAAAGGCTCATTGCCATTCTTCAAGCTCTCGAAATTCTCACTTGTGATTGTTACTTCCATAATTGTTTCTTTTTTTGTGAATATTAAAAATGTCTCAATTTAAACAATGCAAATACCATGCCACTAATTTATCTTATAGTCCATCGACTCCTGACTGTCGATAAAATCTATGAGTGTGTGCCGCACATCAACCCTCTTGTTTCCCGAGCGCAACAGCACATGTTTCTTTCCGGAAGAGTCGCGCAACTGGAAGAAGAGTTTTGTGTTGCCGGGATTCTCATCTATCAGTTCTCCCAACTCTGCCACTAATTTTGTATCCAGGAGGTCTGACACAAGGGTGATGGTGATACTGTCGATAGCCTTTTCCTTGACGGTCTGCAGCAGCTCTACATTTGTCACCTTCAGCTCCTTCGAATCACTATTATAGAATCGCGATGCCATCTTTCCCGTTACATATACAGCTGCTCCCTCGATGAATTTACCGTTCAGATTAAGCCAGTCCTCGCCAAAGAGCACGAGTTCACCTGAACCCTCGAAGTCCTCAAGGGTGATGATACCCCAAGGCTTGTTGTTCTTGCCAAACCTTGATTGTATTCCTGTCACTATTCCTCCTAAGGTGATATCCTCACGGTCTTTAAGAGCTGCACCTCTGTCTGCCAATTCGGCACAACGTGCATTACAGAGGTTGTCCAGGATTATCCTGTATTCATCGAGCGGATGTGCAGAGAGATAGATACCCACCAGATCACGTTCCTTGTTGAGGCGCTCGATATCACTCCAACGGATATCATTCTTAGGAGGCTGAGGACGGGCTATCTCTATACCGTCACCAAAAGCTCCGAAGAGTGAGTTCTGAGCCTCTGCCTGTGCCTGCTGGTACATCTGTCCGTAGCGCACGAGTATGTCAAGGAACTGCTCACCCTTGTTATTCTGTGCGAAATAGTCCTCACGACGTATTCCAAAGCTGTCAAAACCTCCGCTGAGAGCCAGACTCTCAAAGGCCTTACGGTTAACAGACGAGAAGCTCACACGCTGTGCAAAGTCATAGATATCTTTATAAGGGCCGTTTTTTTCTCTCTCCTCTATTATCGCCGAGGCAGCAGAGTCGCCCATACCCTTGATGGCACCTAAGCCGAAACGTATCTCACCATGATGGTTCACACCAAACTTCTCGTACGACTCGTTGACATCAGGTCCGAGCGTGGCGATACCCATCGACTTACACTCGTCCATCAGTTTGGTGATTTCCGTTATCTGGTCTCTACGGCGACTCATGATGGCTGCCATAAACTCAGCAGGATAGTTGGCCTTGAGATATGCCGTCTGGTATGCCACCCACGAGTAACATGCGGCATGTGACTTATTGAAGGCGTAGGATGCGAACTTCTCCCAGTCGGCCCATATCTTCTCCAGTATCTCAGGATTATGGCCGTTTTTCTTTCCGCCTTCGATAAACTTTGGCTTCATCGCGTCGACGATATCCTTCTTCTTCTTACCCATCGCCTTACGCAGTGCATCACTCTCACCACGGGTGAAGTCAGCCAACTGGCGTGAGAGAAGCATCACCTGCTCCTGATAGACCGTGATTCCGTAGGTATCCTTAAGATACTTCTCCATACATGCTATCGGATAGGTGATAGGCTCCAGACCGTTCTTTCGCTTGATGAAGTCAGGGATATAGTCCATAGGTCCCGGACGATACAGGGCGTTCATCGCGATGAGGTCCTCAAAGACGGTAGGATGCAGTTCACGAAGATATTTCTGCATACCGGCCGACTCAAACTGGAACGTTCCGATGGTCTGTCCCTTCTGATAGAGTTCGTATGTCTTCGGGTCATCGATAGGAATGGTATCCAGATCGACGTCGATGCCTCGTGTCCTTTTGATATTGGCACATGCCTCCTTCAACTCCGAGAGTGTCTTCAGGCCGAGGAAGTCCATCTTGATAAGTCCTGTCGACTCGATGACATGTCCGTCATACTGGGTACAGTTGGTCTTCACCCCCTTGAAATCCGGGTCATCGGCAGTAGATACCGGCACATGGTCGCTGATAGGATCACGGCAGATGATGAATCCACAGGCATGGATACCCGTTCCTCTCACCGTTCCCTCAAGCATCTTCGCATATTTGATGGTGTTTGCGAGAGCGGGGTCTGTAGATGCCTCAGCCTCCTGGAGTTCACGGGTACACTTGATGGCATTGGGGAGATTCATCTTCAGGTCACCACCGGTCTGGGGGTCTTTCAGTCTGTCGGGGATAGCCTTACACAGGGCATTTGTCAGTCCCAGGGGCACCTTCTCCACACGGGCCACATCCTTGATGGAGTTCTTCGTAGCCATAGTGGCATAGGTGATGATATGTGCACAGTTCTCATGGCCGTACTTATCCTCCACCCATTTCAATACCTTTCCTCGTCCGTCGTCATCGAAGTCGGTATCGATATCAGGCAGCGAGATACGGTCTGGGTTAAGGAAACGCTCAAACAGCAGGTCGTATTTCAGGGGGTCGATCTTCGTGATTCCCAGACAATAAGCCACCACAGAGCCTGCAGCCGAGCCACGTCCGGGACCTACCATCACTCCCAGTTCATCGCGGGCAGAGTTGATAAAGTCCTGCACGATAAGGAAGTAGCCGGGGAATCCCATCGTCTTCATGATGTGCAGTTCGAACTTCACTCGTTCTACCACATCCTCTGGTATAGGTTTGCCATATCTGCGCTCTGCTCCTTCATAGGCGAGTTTAGCCAGATAGTCGGCCTCGAACTTTATGCGGTATATCTTGTCGTAGCCTCCCAGTTTCTTGATTTTCTTCTCGGCATCTTCCTTTGGCAGTGGGTTCTGGCCGTTCTCGTCGGTAGTAAACTCCTCATAGAGCTGCTCCTCGGTGAACTTCTTCCTCCACTCTTCCTCGGTACCGAACTCCTCCGGAATGGGGAAGAAAGGCATGATAGGGTCATTGTCGAGACTGTAGATCTCCACCTTATCTAATATCTCAAGAGTATTGGATAGCGCCTCGGGCACATCGCTGAAGATATCATTCATCTCCTGACGGGTCTTAAACCACTCCTGCTTGGAGTAGAGCATACGGGTAGGGTCGTCAAGGTCCTTACCTGTGGAGAGACAGAGCAGATGATCGTGTGCCTCGGCATTCTCCTTATCCACAAAGTGGGCATCGTTGGTACAGATAAGTTTTATACCGTATTCCTTAGCCAGTTCGATAAGCACCTTGTTGGCCTGTTGCTGCAGGGGGAAGGTCTCTCTGTTTGCTCTCTGGGTAGGGTCTGTCACCTCATGGCGCTGCAGCTCCAGATAGTAGTCATCGCCCCAGAGTCTCTTGTGCCACTCGATAGACTCACGTGCTCCTGCGATATCTCCCTTAAGGATCTTGGCCGGCACCTCTCCGGCGATACATGCCGAGCAGACGATAAGGTCCTCGTGGTATTTCTCGAGCTGCTTATGGTCGGTACGCGGACGGTTATAGAATCCGTCAACCCATGAGTTGCTCACCAGCTTAATCAGGTTCTTATATCCGTTGGCATTCTTAGCGAGCACGATGAGGTGATATCCTCCGAGGTCTTCCTTATGATCCTTCAGCATCATGTCACCTCTTCTGGCAACATACATCTCACATCCGAAGATGGGTTTGAATGGTTCCAGACCTTCTTTTTTCCTGCCTTTATTTATTCCGTTACAGATATCGTGAAATTCTTTGATGCCAAACATATCGCCATGGTCGGTAATGGCCATGCCTTTCATCCCGTCGTCGATGGCTTTGTTGACAAGACGTTTGATACTCGACTGTCCATCGAGTATAGAATAGTATGTATGTACGTGCAGATGTATGAAATCTTCCATCTAAATGCTCTATTTTTTGAAATTGTGGGTCAAAGTTACTGCTAAAACCCGAGAATACCAAAAGAAAAACGTGAAAAGTTTGTAACATACGAAAAAAATCAGTACCTTTGCAGCAAAATTAAAACGATTGACTATTTACTAATGGGAGAAAGAATAAAAAAACTTAAGAAGATCAGGATTCATCGTGAGGGAACTCACGAGCTCACATGGAGTGCCCTGGCGATAGGCATCATCGGCTATATCCTGTGGCGCTTCCTGAATACGACAATACCTTTCTGGATCTTCATCGTTATCTTCGGAGCCGCCTGGCTTATGGCGCTCAATTTCTACCGCTGTCCTATACGCTATTATAATGGTGACACCGACAAACTCGTTGTGGCCCCTGCCGACGGAAAGATCGTGGTATTGGAGGAAGCCGAGGAGAATGAGTATTTCCACGACAAGCGACTAATGATATCCATCTTCATGAGTCCTCTTAACGTTCATGCCAACTGGTTCCCTGTGGATGGAAAAGTAAAGTTCGTGCATCATCAGAATGGTAACTACCACAAGGCCTGGCTCCCTAAGGCCAGCGAGGAGAATGAGCATTCCGACATCATGATTACCACTCCTGATGGTGAGGATATCCTCGTTCGTCAGATAGCAGGAGCTATGGCTCGCAGAATCGTTACTTACGCCAAGGAAGGCGAGGAGTGCTATATCGACGAGCACATGGGATTCATCAAGCTCGGTTCCCGTGTGGATGTCTATCTGCCTCTCACGGCAAAGGCTTGTGTCACAATGGGGCAGCCTACCACCGGCGACCAGACGGTTATAGCAAAATTAGCCTAAGCGATGAGTATCAAGAAGCATATCCCCAATACTATCACCTGCTGCAACCTCATCTCCGGCTGCATAGCGACATGGTTTGCCTTCGAGGGCGATTTCTCTATGGCTCTGCTTTTTATCGTGATTGGTGCGGTATTCGACTTCTTCGACGGTATGATGGCACGTCTGCTGCATGTCAGCTCTCCCATCGGTAAGGAACTCGATTCCCTGGCAGATGATATCACTTTCGGATTTGCTCCATCGGCGATAGTTTTCAGTTATCTCTGTACGTTCCATATCCACCTGCCGTTTATCCCGTTCCTGGCTTTCATCATGGCAGCCTTCTCGGCTCTGCGACTGGCGAAGTTCAACCTCGACGAGCGTCAGGCCCTGGGATTCATCGGCCTGCCTACTCCTGCCAATGCCCTCTTCTGGGGATCATTAGTGCTGGGACTTCAGGAGTATAACATCTCTTTCGAGGGTATGGAATGGGCTGTGCTCGCAGGAACATTCATCAGCAGTTATCTTCTTATTGCCGAAATCCCTATGTTCGCACTGAAGTTCAAGACATGGGGATGGAAGGGCAATGAGATAAAGTATATCTTCATACTATCATGTATTCCTCTGCTGCTCCTTCTCAGAGTGAGCGGTTTCGCTGCCATCATCGCATGGTATGTCATCTTATCTGTAGCTACTAATAAAAAATAACTGAAAAACAATATCTATTATGCTAAAAGGACTTGTAGGAATAATCGTTTTCATCGTCATCCTCATCGGTTTTATTGCTGCGGTAATACTCTTCCTGATGTACAAGGGAATAAGGAATCTCCGTGATGTACAGGAGAAGTTCATCAATCAGAGCGAGAGAAGATACAGCCGCACGGAATATATGCGCTACCAGAATGAGCAGCGCGACAAGAACCCCTTTGGCAAGGACTACTTCAAGAGCAGCGGAAGCAGCAAGAAGGAGAAAACCAAGTCGCAGGCACAAAAGGAAACCACTACCCGTAGGGAAACGACTACGAATAGTGGTGTAACAATCATCGACGATCGCGAGACTGAGGAGAAGAAGAAGATCTTCGACAACAGCGACGGCGAATACGTTGAGTACGAGGAGGTGAAATAATCAGTTGTGTACTAACGTACCGATCTCCTCACCATCCATCACTTTCTTCAGATTACCGACTACGTCCATATTAAACACGTAGATAGGCAGGTTATTGTCCTGACACATGCAGATGGCAGTCAGGTCCATCACCTTCAGTCCTCTCGCGAGTACCTCTTTATATGTAATAGCGTCGAACTTTGTGGCAGTAGGGTCTTTCTCCGGGTCGGCAGTATACACACCGTCCACACGGGTACCCTTCAGCATCACGTCGGCCTCGATCTCGATACCACGCAGACTTGAACCTGTGTCGGTAGTGAAGTAAGGCGAACCTGTACCGGCAGAGAATATGCAGACATATCCTGCCTCCATTGCCTCGATAGCCTTCCACTTGGTGTAGAACTCACCGATAGGTTCCATACGGATGGCGGTGAGCACCTTGTTCTTTACGCCTACAGCTCCGAGGGCAGAACTAAGTGCCAGCGAGTTGATTACTGTGGCGCACATTCCCATCTGGTCGCCTTTCACACGGTCGAATCCCTTCTGTGAACCAGAGAGTCCACGGAAGATGTTTCCACCACCGATAACGATACCGATCTGAACACCCATCTCACTCACTTCCTTAATCTGACGTGCGTAGTCGCTCAGACGCTCAGGGTCGATACCGTAACCCTGTTTACCCATCAAACTCTCACCTGAGAGCTTCAACAGAATTCTCTTAAATCTTGCCATAATCTATAGTGTTTATATAATGAATTGTACTTCCTTGAAAGCATAGAACCTTTCCTGTCCGTTCGTATCCTGCAATACCAGCCGCCCGTCGGGTGTAACATCCGTCAGGGTGGCAGTAAAATCGCCAGTATCATCTCTATAGCCGCTCTCTTTTCCTCGTCTGAAAAGCCTTTCCCTGTATGCTGAGCTTATTGTTTTGCGGTAATAGGCCTCTTCAAACGCAGAGAGGAAGCGGCTGAGCAGCTCTTTGCGATCAGTCTCCTTGCCTGTAAGCTGTAATATCGATACGGGATTGGGGGCGTCGCTCAGAAACTGCTGCTGGTTTACATTGAGTCCGATACCGATGATACAGCTTTTTATCTTACTGCCCTGTAACTGGTTCTCTATCAGCATCCCGCATATCTTCTTATCGCCCACGTAGATATCGTTAGGCCATTTTATCCCTGACTTCTCATCGAGATACCTCTCCAGCGTCTCGCACAGTGCCACAGAGGTAATCTCCGTGATACGGAACTGCTCATTAGCCGGTATCTCCTCAGGATGTATCAGCAACGAGAACGTCAGGTTCTTCCCCCTCTCGCTCTCCCAGCTGTTACTCCCGCAGCCCTTTCCTGCCGTCTGATACTCCGCCCATGCCACAATAGGGTCAACCCCTTTGTGACATTCCTTCAGCCAGCGGTTAGTGGAGTCGGTCTCTTCGATATGGATAATATCAAAATTCATATTCTGCCCGCAAAGTTACTAAATAATTATCATTTATCATTTATCATTTATCATTTTTTTCGTACCTTTGCACCATGACAGCAGAAGAACAACAAAAAAAAGATGAATTCTACATGCAGCGTGCCCTCGACGAGGCCCGCAAGGCATATAGTAAAGGTGAGATTCCCATCGGGGCGGTAGTGGTTTGCAAGGACCGTATCATCTCCCGTGCCCATAACCTTACTGAGACCCTCTGCGATGTTACCGCCCATGCCGAGATGCAGGCGATAACCTCTGCGGCCAACCTCCTGGGAGGGAAATACCTCACCGACTGCACCCTCTATGTCACCGTAGAGCCCTGTGTGATGTGTGCCGGAGCCATCGGATGGGCACAGATACCGCGCATCGTCTATGGCTGCCTCGATGAGAAACGGGGTTATCACGAGTATGCTCCTCATGCCATGCATCCCAAATCAACGATTACTGGCGGCATACTCGAGGATGAGTGCCGCCAGCTGATGCAGGATTTCTTCCGCAGTAAGAGATAGCCTATCGCCATATTATCCTCGGCGGAGCAGGGCGCCATATTTCTCCCCCACTCTGTCTCGTTCTGTCACGATACTTCCATGTCGTGGGCTTATGGGCCTTGTCAAACTCCACGAAGTCCTCGTAGGTAGGAGTCTTGTCGAGCGCCATCTTCATCACCTTATTATATATAGCCTGACGGCTGGGAGCATTAAACGGAGCATCATTACTCCTCATCATACTCTCCTCCGACGGACGGTAAACGCCCTTAAAGAAGGTATATCCGCCCTCGTAGGTGCCTATCTTCTCGTTTGCAAACTCCGCGTCGTAGATAAACTTCGTCCAAAGCACCTTCGTAGAGTCTTTCTCCGAGTCGACATTCAGGAACCAGCCGTATTTCTCATGCCGTTCCTTCAGTTTCTTGATGTCATCATCCGTAGCTGAGCCCTCAGTAGAGCGCACATACTCGTCGGCAAGCTTTGCAAAGCCATGACCCACAGCCTCATGCACCAGCACCGAACGGAACATCTCACTCTTCAGACTGTCGATAACCGGGCAGAGTGCGATGGCATAGCTATAGTCTGTTTTTTTCTTACTGGCCATCATATAAGTCACGCCCTTGTTGATGTTCAAGTTCATAATCACCACGGCGAGGGCATGTATCGAGTCTATACCCTCCACCTTCTTCACGTATTTCATCACCTGCGAGGCATCCACGTCTATACCCATCGTCTGATGGTCGGGCACGGTACCGAAGACTGTAGATGACGTTCCTTCAAAGGTGTTACGATCTGACACCGCTGTCACCTGATAGACATTAAAATACTCTCTCAGCGATTTTATCGGCTCCTCGCTGAACAGATGCTCCATTGCCTGGTTGATGGTACGCGAGTAGCTGCCGTCAGCAATCTCCTTATCCACAAATCCGTCGCCCATAATCACGATGGGGATGCCCTTGCCCTCTGTAGCTCTATTTATCAGTTCCACTTTTCCGTCCTGGGAATAGTCGGTAGAGTGATAGCCGTCAGTGGCACCTTCCTGATAGATGAAGAGTGTGTCCAGCGGCAGCAAGTTTCCTGAATTGTCCTTCATCGTGAGGAAGAACGCTCCGGTGCGGGGGTCCTTCGATGTGTTGGGCAGCACATGCATGTTCTTAAACCTATACTTGTATTCCTGACGTGTCTGGGCACCACTCTCTTTGGTGGTTATCCATTCATTAAGGCTGTTAGTGGCATATACCCCAAAGGAAAGTGTATCGACATTAGTCACGAAAGTCTCATTCAGAGGACCACCTTCTGACGTAAAGTTCAACTCATCGTGTTCGAATAATGCATACTCTCCGCGCTGTTTTATCGTCACGGTCCTCGTTGAGCCGCCTGATTCTATCATTAGCTGGGTGGTACGGGTGTTCTTAGTGCGGTTGGTAGATGTAGTGGCCACCGTTATCACCTGGTTTCCCTTCTCACCGCTCTTTGGCGAGAAGGTTATCCAGTTTGCGCTGCAACTGGCCTTCCAGCTGCTCTCGGCCTTAAACTTTATCTCACTGCTCTGGTTCACCACCGGATACAGCTCCGTAGTACCGCTAAAGCTACTATCCCACGTAATCCCTGCCGAGGTTGTATCCTCAGAGCACCCCGTCGTCACCAGCCCGGCTATCACCATGGCCATGAGCCAAAACTTATTCATTATCTTCATCAGCTGCAAAGGTACGAATAAGTAAGCAATCCTCCAAATAATTACTAAAAATTAACTCCCAGCGTGGCAAAGAGCGAACCTGTGCGTGAGGTGTCGAAGCTGTCGCGGCTGATGTTAGCCAGGCCGATGTCGTAACCCACTTCGGCATAGAGGTGGGCATACTGCAGTCCGCATCCCAGACGGATACCGCCGTCGAAACGCTTAAACCCGTCGCTGCTGAAAGAGCTGAAAGCCTGACGATGGCCGAAATCCCTGATCTTACCTCCAACCCCGGCAGAGAGGAAACCTCCGATAAACGGCTGAACGCTCAGATCTCGGTCTACGACACCTTTATACTTCAGCAGCAGTGGCACCTCAAGGTAGTTGAGCGAATAGGTGAACTTCGACCCCTGGTATTTCCCCTCACCGCCTTTCTCCACATACATCAGACCTGTCTCGAAGTAAAGCGGCGTGCTGGGAACCATCTGGAATCCTGCAACAACACCGACATTCACTCCCGCACGCATTGAACCGCCATCGAGCAACGGGTCGTCGGAACTTACTGTCGAGAAACTTCCTCCGCCACGCAGTCCGAAATACATGTCGAGTGGCGAGTAGCTGGAAGGTCTGGCATAATGGCCACGATAACGGGGACTGTGTCCGTATTGTGCCATCATCGGCACAGTGAGCATAAGGCTCAGCATTGCAATCATAATTCTTTTCATAATCTTATCCTTTTGAGATTAAACCATACTTAACTCTGCGAACGCTATTTCCGTCCGACGCTGCAAAATTACTTTGTTTAATCTCTCCAGGCAAGGGGATAACCCTAAACCTCAGCGGGGAAATCCCTAAAAAAGACGGCTGGTCCGAGATGAACCAGCCGTCTTGAAAAGAGGATTTTTATTTTTTAGAGAGAGACAATTTCTCTCTGAGGAATTATTATTGTCCAGTTGTTTGCATCAGATGGGGTAAATGTCTTTGCAAAAGTAGTATTCCAACTACCACCTTCCGCTACACTCTTACGAACCATTGTCTCTCCCCACCTTTTATGGTCAAACCAATCATAACCTTCTCCCCAAAGATCAAAGCGACGATAGAGTTTTACCTCTTCCAACAATTCTGCACCAGTCTTAGTTGACTTCTGTAACTGCGGATCATAGCCCTTGTTAGCGTCATAGATGAGTTGCTGGGCTTCAGATTCCTTGTTCAAGTGGCAGTCTGCCTCAGCTTGTATGTAATACATTTCTGCAGCACGGAATACAGTAAATGAACCTACACCTGGTGTATTTTCGCAGAGGAACTTAAACTGCATATATGGGAAGATGGTAGAAGTAGAGTAAAGACGATCTGCATAATCTGCCTTACCACGCTTATAAAGAGAACTCTTGCTGTTAGATGCAGGCTCTATACCATTCTTGTCAAGTGCATTACCCGCAACCCACTCCTCAGCAGTAGGAACGAGATACAAATCACGGCGCTGATCACTTTCTGGAATCTGGTCTATTAGTTCCTTGCTTATTGCAAAAGGATAGCTTCGGCAAACACCAGCATTTGAATTGGAAGCCATATATGCCAAGAAGCTATAGTAATACAATGTTTGGTCAGACGCATCATATACACCCCAAATCCATTCACTGTTAGGCGTATAGAATCCGTCGTGATACTGGCTATTACTCATGATAGAGTAACCTTCACGTGCCTTTTGAGCATAAGTAGCAGCATTCTGCCAGTCCTCACGGGTAAGTGCAGCTCTTGCATATACAGCATAAGCTACATTCAGATTTGGCTTGTAGAATTCATCAGCCTTGCGGTCGCGACCACTCTTCTGGAACAAAGCAATTGCATCGTCCAGATCCTGATATATTTGAGCATAGGTCTCTGCCTGAGTTGACAGAGGACAATCGCCTGTTGACTCGTCAAGACGAAGAACGATACCCTCCGTATTACCTGCTTTATCCTTCCAACGTAGAGTATAAAGCTCCGCCAAGCGGAAGAATGCATAGGCACGGAATGTCAGAGCCTGCGCTTTCAAGAAGGCCTTGTCGCTGTCTGTGCCTTTGGAGTTGTCAACATTGCATATTACTCCGTTTGCATTACTTATAAGCTTGTAGTAATAGAACCATGGATATGTGGTATAAGTACTGGTACGCGTCAGATGGAACGTACCGTTTATTACGCTCGACCAACCAGTAAGATTACTTTTCTGTGAATCACCACCGGGATAGTTTCCAAACCAGTTCTTGATAGTTCCCTCACCATTACATCCTTGAGTACCCAGATACTGTTGAGACATTGCACGGCAGATACCCATGATAGACAATTCTACATTATCGGTACTCTCCACAATCGTAGATGTTGCGGTCGAGGCTTCTGGTGCAGTGTCCAGATAATCCTTTGCGCAAGATGTAAATCCAAGAGCAACGACACCTAATAAATAAATATATTTCTTCATAATTTCTAGTCTTAACTTAATAATTACAAAACTACTTCTTTAGAACTTTACGTTCAGACCAACAGAGAAGACACGTGGTGTAACCAGATAGTTGTATTGAGTTCCACCGAAGCTCTGCTGTGGATTCATACCTTTCAAAGATGTCTTTGTGAAAAGGTTCTCACATGCCACTGTCAGCATTACATCCTCGAGATCTATTTTTCTGACAAGTGTCTTAGGCAGCTGATAGCTCAAGTTGATATTCTTCAAAATAAGATAGCTTGCGCTCTGGAGGAACCTCTGCGATGTAGCATTCAGACTTGCAGACAATTTCTCACCGATTGCAGGATCTCCGTTAAAAATAGGAGTGCCACTGGGATCAACTGTTGCCTTTTCTGTCGCCTGATTCCAAGTCCAGCTATTAAGCACATCAACATGATATGCAGAAGGAGCAGTTGATCCAGCCGACATCAAGTCCTGATAATTATAGTCCATCACTTTTCCGCCAAGCTGATATGTGAACAAGGTAGAAAGTGTAAGTCCCTTCCATCCAACATTCAGGCTAAAGCTTCCATAAGCATCAGGAAGAGCAGAGCCATGGAATTCTCTCTTGGCATATGATGTATTATATGAATAAGGTACACCGTCTATCACAGTCACACAGGCAAGATTGGCATCTTTGATTTCCGTATTTGCATCTCCGTCGGCATCCGTTTTGCTACCATAGGTATTACCGTCCATTGTGAAGAAATAGTTCTCATCGTCAAATTTGTAAAGTGACAATCCGTTGGCTGTATTGATACCTTCCCATGTATAGATAAAGAAAGAGTAGCGATCCTTGCCCTCCATAATCTTCTTGGTTCCGTCAATAATGCCATCCTTGTTCTGGTCGGGCAGTTTAACAACTTCGTTCTTGAGGAAAGTGATGTTTGCACCTACATTGATGCGCCAGTCACGGTTCTTAAAGACATCCACATCGGCAGAGATTTCAACACCTTTATTGGAAATAACACCAATATTTTTTGTCACTGTAGACACAGCTGAGGAAGTTGAAGTAGCACCGGCAGACAGCGGATTGTATACGTCAAAGAGAAGATCTTTGTTGCGCTTGTCAAAATACTCGATGGTAAAGTTCAGACGGTTAAACAGACGAGCGTCGATACCAATACCCCAAGACTGTCCCGTCTCCCATTTCAAATCATAGTTTGGCAAGTTGCCAATCCAATATGCACCCTGATTAGCATTCTGAGTAGAGCTGTAAAGAGCCATATAACCATAATAACCGGCACCAGCATCATTACCCACCTCACCATAGTCGGCACGTAGTTTCAGGTAGTTTACCCAATTAATGTCTTTCATGAATTGCTCATTTGAAACAACCCAGTTAGCACCAGCCGACCAGAAATTACCCCAACGGGCATCCTTGGCAAATCTTGAAGAACCGTCACGACGGAAGCTAACCTCCACGTTATAGCGGCTATCATAGCCATATCGAACTCGTCCGAGATAAGACTCTGTACGATAATTATCGTTATAGTCATAGAAACTGGTGATTTCCGTAAAGTTTCTCAGGAAAGCATTTCCGGAAAACACCTCATTTGCCTTTCGACCATACATATAGTTGCGAGTCCAAGAGTAGTTCTCGTGTCCGATCAATGCGTCAACAGAATGTACACCGAATTCCTTGCTCCAGTGCAGCTGCTGCTGGAATGTATAACTCTTATAGCGATAGTCATCTCTTCCTGCACGTCCGTGATTACCCTTACTGTCACCGATAATGGCATTTCCATAGTCGAACTCATTGCTGTTGCGAACATTCAGGTTACCTTTCAAGGTGAATGTAAAGTTATATGGAAGATAGAAGTCTGCATACGCGATACCGTTTATTGTATTTCGAACGGTCTTGTCACTGTTGAGCTCATTCTCCCACATCACGTGTCGGTCCTTGTACTGATTACGGGTAAGTATTTCGTTGCCATCGGCATCAATGAAATTACCACCGTCATACTGTTTGTTGCCTTCTGCATCTAGTAAATAGTTTCCTGTAGAAGGATCATGCAAATGAACGGGATATACAGGAGCTATACCTCTGGCATACATGAATACATTTGTATAACTGGCATCACTATCACCATTGGTATTCTCATAGTTCTGATGAGTAGCGCTCAGATTCAGACCCATCTTAATCCACTTCTTAGGCTGTACATTTACAGCTACTCGACCAGAGAAACGATTGAAACCAGAATCTTTCAGATAACCTTGCTCGTCAAGATAGCCCAAAGAGAACATGTAGTCAACCTTCTCGTTAGCACCATTGACATTCACGTTGTATTCCTGTCTGTGACCATTACGAACTGCCTGATCATACCAATCAAGATCTTCGCCGTAGGTACCCTTTATCTGTGCATCACTTACCAACTTGCCATCAGATGTAAACAATGCATCATCAGCCTTATTAAAGATATTTGTGTACAATCTGGTAGGAATCATATTGTCTGATGCATAGCCTGCTGCTTTTTCAGGTGTATCTCCATTTGAGATGCGCTGGTTATACAGGTTCTGCCACTCCATTTCCATCCATTCTCTCGCACCCAATCGGTCATACTCAGGAATACCTCGACTATAAGTACCCTGCTTCATATCGAGAGTCACATTGAGTTTTCCCTGCTTTCCTTTCTTGGTGGTGATAAGGATAACACCGTTAGAAGCACGGTTTCCGTAAAGTGCTGCAGAAGCTGCGTCCTTCAGTACTGACATCGACTCGATATCTGCAGGATTCAGGTCGCTGACATTGCCGTCGAAAGGAACGCCGTCAATAATATAAAGAGGCGAGCTGCTCCCGTTTACAGTACCAATACCACGAATTCGGATACTCGGGTCGCTACCAGGAGAACCGTATGTGCTATTTACCTGAACTCCACTAACCGTTCCCTCAAGTGCAGAAGCAACAGAAGAAGTAGGACGGAGCTCGATAGCATCACTCTTCACCTCCTGGATAGATCCTGTCAGCGAGGTCTTCTTCTGAGTACCATAGGCAACTACCACAACCTCGTCGAGGTTGTTGGCGTCGTTGCGGAGCTGGATGCGGAGAGGTTTGTTTGAAACTGCAACCTCCAGGGGCTCCATACCTACATAAGTAATCTTCAAGGTGTTCTTGCCGGCAGGAACCTGCAAGGTAAACTGTCCATTCACATCAGTAATGGTACCGATGTTCGAAGCGCCTACTACCTGGATGCTGGCACCGATAATCGGCTCGTTGTCCTCATAAGTAACAACAGTACCCTTTACTGTAGTCTGAGAAACTGCCCCCCCCACTAGGAGGAACAGGCTCATAAGAATCATACTGAGTCTTTTCATCTTTTAATTAGTTACGTTAATTATTTAATTAGTTAATAATAATCTTAGCAATTTTGAGCAAAACGTTGCTTATCGGTTGCAAATTTAATAAAAATAAAGTAAAACGCAAAGGATTTTTACGGAATTTTTAAAAAAATATGCAAAATATCTGTCACAATGACAAGAAACAATAAAAAAAAGCGACTGCCTTTGACTGACAGTCGCCTTGAATTAGAATCCCAGACAGGATGTTGCTCCGAGGGCAGTGAGAACTGCTGTTCCGATAGAAACGATGATCTGAACGATCCACTTAAAGGTTTCCTTCTTGGTCATGATAAGCCTCCTTCCGTTACGTTTATCATTTATCCTTTATCATTTATCCTTTATTAATTGCCCGTCTCGAAACCGCCGCTGCCTACGTTGCTACCGTTCTTGGTGAAGACCTTAATGGCCGCCTCGCTGCTTACACCGTTCTTGATGGCGATAGCCTTAACGGTTGCAGTGTCACTCAGAGTGATAGCCTCGCTGTAAAGGCTGCTCTGTGCATTAGGAGCGGTACCGTCTGTGGTGTAACGGATCTCTGCGCCATCAGGACCGCTGATCGTCACCTGGGTACTCTCGTCGAACGGAGTATCACCGTCGATAACCGGTGCCTCTACGGTCTCTGAGCTGCCCTGCTCATTTCCTGAGCCTGAGCCCTGCTCTGAACCGCTTCCGTTCTGAGAACCACTCTCCTCGCCCTGGGCCTGGATGATGCCCCATGCTGAGAGAGGCGTACGGAGCGTATAACTCCTTTCCTTGCCGGAGATGACCTTCTTCACGCTCTCCACGAGATAAGCGAACTGCAGCGAGCACTGTTCCTTGAACTTCTTCGAGGTGAGCTCCTCGCCCTGAGCGTTCTCGGGGATAAACACGAAATTGACACCCTCTACCAGATTGTTGACACCCATACGGAGTGCCTCCTCGATACTGGCAGCACCGAACTTGACAGAGGTAACAGTCGGACGGAACGTGCCCAGACCGTCGAGCTTCACAGGCTGGCCCTGTGACATCATCTCCTTGAGACACTTCACGATGGCTGCCAACACGAGCTGCATGAACTCGTAGGTTACCATGTTACCGCCGTGATCGGAGACATGCTTGGCGAAACCCTTGGTAGTGAGAGTCTCTTTCGACTCGGCCTCGGGATAGTAACGACCGTACATGTCGGACTCAGGAACGAGGTTCTTACGCAGGTTCACCAGAAATGCAATGTTTTCTTTTGCCATAGCTGAAATAATTTTAAATGTTAAACAAAAAGTGAATTATAAAACCTATTGAAGATTTGTACTGCAAAGATACTCATTTTTGCCGATATTTGCAAGAATTCCAGTGCCACGAAACCACTTACCGATACTTACGTAAACTTAATGCCACTTATGGCTACTTTTCCTGACAAAACATTTGGTTATATCGCAGAATTTTTGTATCTTTGCACTATGGAAACAACATCTCGTACATATGGTCGTATGGAGCTGGCGCAGGCATATTTTCCCGCCATCACTCCCCGTGCAGCTTGGAAGAAACTCAAGTCTCTCCTTGCCGATATCCCTTCAGTCTCTCACCTGGCAACCCTCTCCCGCCGCAGCTTCCTCCCCGCCGAAGTCACCGCCATCTTCGATGCCCTCGGCCGCCCGTAGCCCCAACCTCACACCGTGCCTGGCCCCCTGTGAGGTCCGCCCAAGCCGGACTGCCATTCTGCCCCAGGCGGACTCGATGACGGGAGAAAACTTCAAACTTCAAACTTCATTAGATATATTCTGTATGATGAGACAGAAGGTCGTAAATAAATTATATATTTATTATAATAATTATAATTATTATAATAAATATATAATTATAAAGCATAAAATTTCCATCCCCTACCCTCACTATCACCCAAGCTTCAAACGGAAAAAGTAAAATGAAGTTTGAAGTTTGAAGTTTTCTGCAGCTACGACACTTCGACACCTTACATCACTAATAATTGTTAAAGTCTAAAAATAATAGCCGGAGGTATTGCAATCAAATAAAAAAATTCGTATCTTTGCAGTCTTTTCGGCTCGTTATAAAAACGAGTGAACAAACAATTAACTCACCAACAAAAGCAAAGGAGGACTTATGCCGATAACCAACGAAGAGCTAAACAACATAGCCGACCGCCTGGAGAGAAGCTACACGCAAGTAGGTTCCCTCCAGACAAGACTCGAAATGACTCAACAGTTAGCAGACAAGGACAACCAGATTGCCCAGCTTAATGACGCCCTTAACCGTGAAAGGGATGCCCGTCTTAAGGCAGAAACTGAAAACCTGGAGAAAGACAAGGAGATAGCGAGGCTGAAGCAGCTCGTAGACAGTTCCTTGGCCACCAACGCCCGACTCTCGGACGGTCTTTTCTTATCTATCAAACTCTTTAGTACCCTCTTTAGTAAGATAAGACATTTCGAACTAAAGAGCCTGATCTACGCCTTTATTGCAAAGACCATATCACCGGAACTCGAGCCCAATGGCCTTGAAAAGCTCAATAAGATAACCGAACTAAGCGACCATCCCGACCTTGAGAAACTGGCCGATCAGCTGATACTCGGCAATGAAGGCGGACAGGTAATTCACGAATAACATCACCATAATATATATATAACGATATGACAGACGAAACAAAACTAAAGATTGTAGAAGCCTTGGCCAAGAGCGGAATGAGTGTGGGACAGTTTATTATGGAGAATACAGGCGTAATAAAATACACAGACAACCGTGGCAACACATCCGCCCCCAAAGAAGAGGATAAGAAAGAAGTCAACCCCGAGCAGTTTGCCAAGGCTCTGTTGGCGGTTCAGACCTATATGTGGGGCTACAGCTCTAATGCGGTAATCTTCTGTGCACTCAGAGACAATCACAAATACAAGGGCACGATGAGCGACTATGAGCGTCAGTGTATGACCGTTGAAGAGACCAACAAACTATCGTGGCCATGTCCCGAGGGTACAATCCGATCTGCATTCTTCAACAACCCCTTCTTGAAGCTCTCTGTCGACAAGTGGAAAGACCAGGGTGTGCAGGACAGAGTTATGATCTTACTCGAGAAATTCGAAGAACAAATCGAACTACAGTTTAACAAATAGTTTAACGAGTTTAACAAACACCTTAACGCCTCCGTAAGCTCCTTTACGGGGGCTTTTTTTATGCCTAACTTTGCGTTGTGAAATTTTAAAACCGCAAAGTTATGACGAACAAATTGAAGAAAAAGTTTTTGGACTACCTGCAGTCGAAGAGTGCGTTTTACATCTATATCAAGACGTACCGCGACCGCCATCTGAGCATCAATCCTAAGGAATTTACGGATTACCTCTGTCAGACCGACCCCCGATTGGTTATCACCGGGGCCTTCACCTTCCCTGATTCCCAGCTCAGCTATTACGACCGTAAGTACTGGATGAAAATCCATGAGGGTTGGATGGCTCTTCTTGAGAAAGACAGCCAGGAGGCAGAGCTTCAGGAGATAATCGCCGACGTGGATTTTATCGACGTTGAGAAGCGTGACATCTCCAGGGGCCTTGGCAAAGACACCGTCTCGCTGAACATGCGCCACTCCTACAAGCTGACCTTCAACCAAGACCAGAGTAAGACGATCATCGACAGCGGCCTCACTCTCGCCGCCCTCGGACAGTCGAAGACCACCGGCGACATCCTCCTGATGATCAACGGCCATCGTGGCATCAGCATCAATGTGACCGAAACCACCAAGACCCGCACGTCGAAGAATGTGGTGATCGGTTCGAAGGACTTCTGCTCAAAGCTCTCAAAGCTCCTCGGCATCAAGACCGACTACACCCTACTCGACTGCCGCATCTTCTCGCAGTCAGCTAACATCATCGTATTTTCAATTAACACAAAACTTTAAGCATATGAAAACGAAAGCAACAAAGACATCAGAACTCATCGAAGTGGAAGATCATTTCGCCAACCGTCCTCAGACCAAGCCCTCAGAGCGTATCTCAGGCCGACTTCTTAAGTGGAAAGACTCAGACTATGTGGCCTTCGAGCCCCAGAAACCCCGTGACACACCCGCAAGAACCATCCTCAAGGAAGGTAAGGGCTGTCAGTACTACCACAACGAGGGCGAGAAAGACAACTCCTACTCCCTCCACGTGAATGTCGACGGTTCGGAGAAAGACCCTGCAGGAGCACTTCTCGAAAAGGCATCGGCCGTACTCAGGCAATATCTCAAGGACGAACCAAAGATTGACACCCGTAATTTCATCGAAGACAGTCCTGAGCTGCAGATATGGCACCGCAAGGGCAAGCACCAGCTCTGTGCCTTCATCACCATCGACAGCCATCTGCCAAGAGAGCAGATGTCAGGACGACTCTTCCGTCTATGCTCAGAAATAAACAAAATAATCGACTCTAAAAAATTCTAACAAATTATGCCATTCAGTTATCAGAAATCAATTTTCGAAGCTACGGAGAACGTTACTTCTCCCCTGCTCCACCAGTTGCTCAGAGAAAAGGAATCGGCCGAGAAGGTAGACCTAATCAGAAAGATCAAGACCCGTCCAGAAGACTCATCCTGGGCTTCCCACTGGCGATACCAGGACTGGCAGCGACATCTCAGCGCCGACCAGCTCAAGGCTCTCGAGGGCAAATCGTCCTCAGAGCTGGCCCTGGTCTGGGCCGACAGCCTGAAGAGATCTCTGCCTCTTGTGATCTTCATCGCCAACTTCGACGAGACACTCCGTGAATACAGGCAGAAGCCCGGCCAGCCTAAGAAAGAGCCTAAGATGGGCCGTTGGCGCAAGAAGGAAGGTCTGCGATTGAACGGACTCTGTGTGATGGACCTCGACCACGTGGTAGAGAGCCACAATCCTGAGGATGTGCGCCGCTGGTGGGAGATGGTATCAGCCCATCTCGACATGAAGGAGCTCGGTATCCTCTTTGTGTATGTCTCTGCCTCGGGCGATGGAGCCAAGGTGGTGTTCAAGGCCCGTATGGAATGGGGCAACCTCATCGACAACCAGCTGAAGATGGCCCAGTTCTTAGGCGTATCCCAGTATGTGGACGAGAAGTGTAAGGACGGTTCCCGCGGACACTTCATCACCACCGAGGACGATGTGATTTATCTTGACGAATCAGAAATCTATGCTTACTACAATGAAACATTTTTTGAGAGATATAATGCTCTATATAGAGACGGTCGTACACAGGCTACGAAAGAGACTGTAACCACTCCGACACAAGTAACCTCACAGGCAGCCGCACAGCGTGCCTGTCCCCCTTTGACGGATGAGTCTCCGTTGGTTTACAATGGTGTGGCAGTAGAGAAAATCATCGAGGCCCTGTTGGGTGGGGTTGCACCACAAGACGGTACACGTCATGACACCATGCGCGACCTGGCCATGCAGCTCAGATACATCTGCGACAACACCCCCAAGAAGATCCTCGAAGCCCTCGAGACCCAGCAATGGGTTCGTGACCTCATCGCCGAAGGTGACCCCGTGGAGGCTACTGTCGACGGAGCATGTCGCCTGCGTTACTATCTCAACAAACCCCAGCGTCTGCAACAGGCCCTGCTCGCCACCGGAGCCTTAAAGCCCATGGCACTTCAGAACGCTGACGATGATATGGAGAACATGTTTGCCGAGCTGCCTCTTGGTGAATGGGGAGAGAAGATATCCTCGCTCTTCAATATCTATCCCTGCCTGCGAGAGATATGCCGTGGTCTGCCTCTTGAGGACTATGCCGCTGCCACCTTCACAGCAGCTGCCTTCCTCGGTACCGACATGACCCGAACATGGTATCACTTCTACCATCGTCCGGAAGAAGAGCGCCGGCTGAACTACTGCATATACATCATCGGCGACCCAGGCAACGGAAAGTCGTTTGCTGGCCGACTGAAGCGACTCCTGGCAGCACCTATCGTGGCCAACGACCAGCTGGGCAATGATGCCATCAACCGCTATAAGAAAGCCCTTAAGGAGCGTGAGACGAGCACCAAGGAACAGAAGAAAGACGCCCTCAAGGAGCCTGAGGTGATGATACGCATCCACGGTACAAGAACGGCCAACGGTGTGTTTATCGAGGACATGAAGAAGGCTGTAGACTATGTTGGCGACAAGCCCATCAACCTGCATCTGCTGACCTTCGACGCAGAGCTTGACTCGAGCAAGGATGCAGCCAGCGGAGGACAGTGGATCAACAAGAACACCATGGAACTCAAGGCCTTCCACAACGAGGAGGACTCGCAGCAGTATAAGAACCGTGACTCGGTGACTGGTCCGTTCAATGTGTATTGGAACTATATCTTCACCGGCACTCCCCTGTCGCTGAGAAACAAGATCACAGAACGTAACTTCGGCAGCGGACTGGCTACACGACTGGCTTGTATCCCCCTCCCTCCGGATTACGACATGATGCCCTATTCAGAGTATGAGGAGGCAGATAAGGTGAGCGACGACCTGCTTGTGTCATGGGCCTACCGTCTGGACAAGGTGAGCGGTGAACTGCCCATCTGGCCTCTGGTAAGAAAGACCTGGGAGTGTACCAACTACTATTTCTCGCTGGCCAAGGTCAACGGCAACTTCAAGGCCGACCGCATGCTGGCACTCCGAGTGGCTTACTACGGGATAGCCATCACCGTACCCTTCATCCTCATGCGACACTGGGAGGAGTGGAACACCAGCAGGACACTGAGCATCGACGATACCGACCTCGACTTCTGCGAACTGGTGATGGATATACAGTACACCTGTCAGCAGTTCTTCTTCGGGGAATATGCACGCAACTACTTCGCCAACCAGAAGAGAGACGTAGGCAACATGGCCAAGCATGGGGAGAAGATGCGCAACAGGTTTAACCAGCTTGGGAACGAGTTCAGCCAGAAGGATATCATGGAGCTCTTCAGCATGTCAGAGAAGACTGCATCGCCCATACTGTTACGCTGGGTCAAGGAGGGGCTCATAGAGCGAACCGCCCGAGGAATATACAAGAAGCTGGTATCATCGATATAGCGGGGTATCATCGACACGGTGAAAACTTCAAACTTCAAACTTCATTTAGGTATTTTATGGATAAGGTTACATTCGACAAGAACATGAAACTCTCCGAGCATTTTAAGCTCGGAGAGATGACCAAGACAAGTCACAAAACTGCAGATGGTAACATCCCATCATCTGAGGTCATCGAGAACCTCAAGCGCCTTTGCCTTTGGCTGGAGATGCTACGAAGCCAGTATAACAATTGTTATGGCGAGGGGAATGACCCTGTCATCATCAACTCTGCCTATCGCTCCTGGGCGGTAAACAAGGCTGCCGGCGGGTCACCGACCTCCAATCACCTCATGGGGTGTGCAGCCGACATCCGATGTCTCGGCAAGGAACAGGCCCTGCGCTACGCTACCATCCTACTCGACATCGCCGACAGCGCCCATGAAGACTTTGACGAGCTGATACTCGAAGGTCGCGGCACTACCTACTGGATTCACTTCGCCGTCCGTCCCAAATCCAACCGCCGCAAGATCCTCTTCTACATCAAATAGCAGTTCCATCCTTGGGACTGCTTTTTTCTTGTTAAAAATTTGGTGGTTTGCGCAAAACTTCAAACTTCAAACTTCATTTACCTCCGCACAGCGTACCTGGCCCCGTGTGACCACGAAACGCTTGAAATGCTGCATTGCCTGATCAGAAGGAATGCATTTACCTTCTTGGAATTCTATCATTGCCCTTCCTGCCAGAGTCTTTAATGCCCTTTTCTCCAGCATCTCATATTCAGAAGTTCGCTCATGTACCTCCACAAAAGAATTCATATCTTTTTTCGAATCTCATCCCGCGAACGAATGTCGAAAAAGAACACCAAGCCTCCTCCACCGCAAGAGCAGCATAGCTAAAACTTCAACCTTCATATAAAAAAAAGGAGCTAACGCTCAGTGTACCATGTGACCAGACCACATGTGATCAAGATCTTTTTATAAAAAAATAAGCGGGCGTATAAATGCCCGCTTTATTCATCTAACAACTTTCTTTCCTCCGATGATATAAATACCTTTATTTAGAGAATTTATGTCATTTCCTTGGTTGCGACCTTGAAGATCAAAAATGTAAGGATTTTCTTTATCATGAGGTTTGATGGTTACAGACGTTATACCTGTGGTTGTAGACGTCCATCTATCATCTCTACTTTCAGTCCATGTAACATCGGTACCATTTTTAACGACAGTATAACTACTGATTTCACCTTCCTTTGGGCGCACTAGCTGCCATCTAGTATCTTCTGCTGTTTTGGAGCCTACAAAAAGACGATATGTTCCATCAGGAATTGATGACAAGTTGTTGCTCAACAAAGAAAATTTTGTATTATACCACATGCCTCCTGTAATAGCCTGAAGTGTCAAATCCTCTTGTTTCTTAAGTACTATGGTGTTTTCGCTGTTCTCGAGGACACAGGCAATAGTACCAACAAATTTCTCAGCACCAGCATTGTGAATAACACCGCTTATTGTAACTCTCTTTGTATTCGTCCCAGAGAAAATGAATCCTAATTCAGTTGCTACGACCTGAGACTCATAGGGTATATCTACATCCGGCTTACACATACCAAGTATCATACCCTGTTCTTTAGAATAACTGCTTCCTGGTGGATTAAGCAATGCGATATCAAAGAATCCATTGGAATTTCCGCCCCATCCCCAATTTACATGAACAAAGCCTTCTTTATCATATCCATCAATTATAAAGGCATGACCACCACCTCCTTCACTCACGCCATCATAATATATTGGGCGCTTGAGATTTAGTTCTTTGAAAATCATCTCCATCCACAATTCAGCGGTATAATAATCACGAGTATAAAGACGAGCATTTTTGTTGTAACCAAAAAATTTCTTTATACCGAGACAGGCTTCTTGACCATATGCTCCACTTCCTGAAGCAGTATATCCCATTTCTACAGCAACACCGCAATGTAGCATTAGTGTAGCAACAGCGTTTGCTTGTTCGTCTGTATATCCTTTCGAATAGTCATCCAACATGTTTGTCCAGTCATAATGGGTCTCACCAAAATTAGCAGAGATTATCCTTCCCACGCCAGATTCTGGTTGGAAGGAATATTGATGTTCTCCAATACCAACCTCAGGGTATTTGTGGTAATACATTATCTGTGATAATGCCGTTGCTACGCAACCTGTAGGATAAAGTCTAGTAGAAGAGCCATTGCCTCCAGGACATAATATATTATAAGGTTTACCCTGATCCCAAGTAGACTTCAGCAATGGTTCAACTGACTCTGGGAATTCCGTTGATGGTGGTATAGGCGCGTATAAGACACCAGATTTGGTCATTTCCTGCATATTATTATCTACAGTATTAATGAACCATTCCATTGAAGGAGGCATAGAAGAAAATCTTTCATTAGAATATCCGATTACTTCTGGGAAGTTAACATCATTAGCGACAATAACGAAACCATTATCCTCTCTGCCAACAATAGTCAGCATATCTTTTTCAACAAAGATCTTTAAGTCTGAAGATCCTGCACGTGTATTAGCAGCAAAGAGGCGCTGTCCTGCAATCTTAATAATTTCCGCAGAAGACCTTTTTGTAGCTGAAGAACTTAAGGTTATAAGAAATAATGCAAATATAAAAGTTGCTTTCAGTTTCATAAAAAAGCTAAGGTGGTATTTAATGGAAAAAGCCGTGCCGATGAAATTATGTCGGCACGGCCTATATTCATAATGTTTCCTTATTCAGGAAGTTCAAGAGAGTCATAGTTTGCACCGAATGAACCGGCTGCAACAGTATACTTCATTGGCAAGTAAATAACGTTATCCTCACGCTTGATGTCATCAGCTGCACCTTCTACAGAAACCATTCCGTAGCTAGAATGAACATATCCTGTCTCCTGCTTAGCAATTGCCTTTGCAAGGTGCTGATCGTCATCTGTAAGTTCAAACTCAATATCATATCCTACTGCAATGCAGTCAGGGAGTTTATAGAGGTGTGTACCCTCACCGCGGTAAACGGGCTGTGGCCAACTTTCACCGAACAACCAACATGTATAAACTCCATCACCCAGATACTCCCAAACAAAGTCACGTGTGATTGTGAATTTCATTTCACCTACACCATAAACAGTTGCACTCTGAGGAGCTACTGCGATTGTTACTTCTTCTGTTGTACCGCCAAGGATGCTGAATGGAACAGAAACCTCCTTCTTAGCCTCTCCAGCAGCAAAACTTACAGTTGCAGGAACCTGGAACTTGCTATTGCTACATGTAAGAGCAATATCCTCAGCTGTTTCTGGGTTTGTACGCTGAAGAGTAAATTTCAGAATCTGAGCATCTTCTGCAGCATACTTAATCTGTGTGGCCTCAGCAGAGATGAAAGCACCTGGATCTGCCTCACCAACACCATCATATTCATATTTGTCTGTGCAGGAAGTCAATGATATTGCCATCATACCTGCCAGAGCAATGTATGCATATTTGAATATTTTCTTCATATTGCTTAACTTTTTAGATGTTATTACTTACCTGTCCATACTTTGTAAACATCTGAAGGATCAGGATTGTTCCAACCGTCTACAGCAGGATTATTATTCTTCTCAGTACGTACCATAACGAGATTCATCCATGCAGGACGAGTAGTAGTATTGAAACGAGCTGTTGCAACAAAGTTTGTACCTGCATAGCCACGTTTAACAGGATAGTTCAGACGCTTAATGTCAAAGAATGACTGACCCTCACCAACCAACTCAACACGCTTCTGGAATACAATCTCCTCAACAAGTTCATCACCTGAAAGTGTAGTGTTATAGTTTGGATCACGATACTTTGTCATAAACTCGTTGATGAGCTGCTGACCCTGTGAAGCATTCTGATGAGCTGCAGCCTCAGCCTCGATGAAATACATCTCCTCAACACGCATGATAGGATAAGCTGTAGCAGAACCTGTCATATAGTCGTCAGCATTACCATTACCAGGACGGAACTTAACCATGGTGTAGTCAGCCATATTAGCCGAGTATACCTTGTTTACATATGAAACCTTATCTGCCAAAGGAGATCCCTCTGGAGCCTTGAACTCCAACTTACGGAAGTCCGTGTTACTGATACGGTTGTAGAAATTAACGTCAGCTACATTGTAAAGCTCTGTAGATGGACCACAATAACCGAATGTGCTCTCATCACTTACATGTGAAGTCCAGTTGATGATGCCAGTCTGTACAACATCATCCTCTGTAGTCTGCTGAGCACCCCACATCCAAGGATCTGTAACATTAAATCCTGTGGTTGTGTTCAAGCACTGCTCCTGATTCATAGGTCCAACAGTAGCTGCGTTGATAGCCTTGCGAGCATATTCCTGAGCCTTTGCATAATCCTCAAGCCACATATAAAGACGAGCCTTCAGACCATATACACATGCCAAATCTGGAAGAGTCTTACCATTAGTATTCTTAAGCTTATCAATATACTTCTCAGCATTGTTCAGATCTTCCTCAATGAATTTCTTCATATCGTCACGGGTTGCGCGTGGGTTGTTACGTGCATCGTCCTGAGTCATTTCGGCCTTTACAATAGGTACTGTCAGACCTGTAACGTCATTGCCATTGGCATTAATATTTGATGTTCCGTCGTTAGGAAGGAACTCATACATACGAGCCATATCAAGATAAAGTAATGCTCGGAAAGCAAAGCCTGTGCCTAAATAGCCAAGCTGATCTTCTGTTGCAGACTCTGGATTGATATTACCAATCACGTTGTTGGCTGCCAAAACGAATCCATAGTAGTAGTTCCATATGAACTGTCCGAAGATATAACCATCACCCTGATACTGATTCTGTAGCCAATAGCGCCATTGGTTGTAACTCGTGGTGCTCTTTGTGATATCGCTTGCCATAATATCACGGATATGCATCATAGCACCATATCCAAAAGAGTAATGACGATCATTATCCCAAAGATGATTAAAGTAAGCAGGCTGTGCCATCAACAGGGCTTCTGTTGCTGATGAAGACTCGGCAATCTGCTTGGTCGTAGCAACTGATGTCGGCTCTGTCTCCTCGATACAGCTGTTCAGCGATATAAGGCTGACAGCAGCTGCTGCAAGGGCAAATATTGTTTTATTCAGTCTTTTCATATTCTTATATATTTTTTATATTCTTACAACTATTACAAATTACCTTAGAATGTAACGGAGATACCACCAGAAATGGTGCGGATAGCACTATAATACTGAGCACCAGAAGCACCAGTAATGCTACGACGTGGGTCAAGACCCTGACGCTTTGACCAAAGCCAAACATTGTCAGCTACACCATAAATACGGATCTTCTGTACGCCAACCTTAGTAGACCAAGACTTAGGCAGTGTATAACCCAGCGTGATGTTCTGCAATGAAAGGTAAGAGGCACTTGTAATGAAACGATCTGAAGTACCATTTGAATATGTATCCTGTGACTGATAACGTGGAACATCAGTATTAGTATTTGTAGGAGTCCAAGAGTTAAGAATATCCACATGCATACCAAAACCACGTGTATTACCCATCAGACTTGAGTACTCACTGTCATAAACATTACCACCTATCTGATACTGGAAATCGACAGAGAAGTCAAAGCCCTTCCAAGCCAGAGAAGTACCAAAACCACCATATACGTCTGGCATCATGTCACCAATGATGTAATCGTCAGATTCACTATAAGTGCTGGTTTTTTCTTCACCAATCTTCTTACGACGCTTCTCACCTACATAACTGTCAGGATTATCAATCTTCTGCCAGTTCGTATCATAGTAAATTTCCTTACCGTCAGCATCCTTCTCATAAGTATTCTTCCACCACTGTGAAAGACCTGTTTCTGGATCTACACCAGCGAAACGGCGAGTATAATATGAGTAACGCGACTCACCCTCCATATAGAAATATGAACCTGAAGAGTAACCCTTGCCTTGGAGATTATCCTGCCAAGTCTTACGAGCCTCAGCCAGCTCAGTAATCTCATTATGGTTTGAAGTCAAGTTTGCATAAGCTGACCATGTAAAGTCGTTGTTACGAATAATATCAGCATGGAGATCAATCTCGATACCTCTGTTAATCATGTTACCTACGTTAGCATAGTAACCAGTGTAACCAAATGATGCTGGAAGAGGATACCAAGAAAGCATATCGTTTGTCTTGTTTGAGTAATACTCAATGCTACCAGACAAACGTCCCTTCAGCATTGTGAAGTCAAAGCCAATATTAAACTTACCAGCCTTCTCCCAAGAAATATCCTCATTACCAAGTGCAGAAGGAACAAGTGACACAGCATTGTTTGAGTTGTTAATGCTGTAGTAATTGATATAGCGGTATGAACCGATCTGGTCGTTACCATTCTCACCATAAGAAGCTTTGAACTTCAACTCGTCAATCCACTTTACCTTGAAGAACTTCTCCTTAGAGATCAACCAAGCAGCACCAAGTGACCAGAAGTTACCCCAACGATTCTCGGGAGCAAAGTGTGAAGAAGCCTCATGAGTGAATGAAGTATGAAGATAGTACTTATCGTCGAAACTATACTGAGCACGGCCTACCCAACGTTCATCATTGTATTCTCCCATGGTTGAACTTGCACTACCCAAGATAACTGCACCAGCAAGCTCTTTATTGAATACAGAGAACATATTCTGCTTACCTGCCCACAGATCATAGTCATAGTTGCGTGTGTACTCATGAGCTACCATCGCCTCAATACCATGTTTACCATAATCACCACGCCAGTTCAAACGCTGCTGATAGTTGTAGTTCCACCAACGCATGTGCTCCTTAGAAACGATACCGTTAGATGATGCATACTGACCGAAGAATGGGTTAGTTGTACTTGTATAACGATACTCACGCATGTAAGCAGTGTTGATAGAAGTAAATGTGAATCCGTAAGGCAGACGAATCTCAATAGTACCAGTAACATTAACAGTATTACCATCACGTTCACGGGTATCCAAAGCATTTGCAGAAAGAGGGTTAGATTGGCTCAGGTACGGACGATACTGGCCGTTGATTGCACGATCACCATAATCATAGAAAATCATACGTGACTTCTCATCATAAATAAACTGACCATTTGCATCACGAATATATACAGGATAGATTGGTGCAATATTTATCAGTGAGAATGCGTTACCAGAGCTACCACTAGTACCATCATCACCCAGATAATTCTGCTTAAAGTGAGAGTAGCTTGCATTTGCACCAACCTTCAACCAAGACTTCAGCTGATAATCAGCTTTCAGACGACCAGTAAAACGTGAATAATCAGATCCAGTTGTAATACCTTCATTGCTGAGGTAATTGGCTGAAACGTAGAAGCTTGAACGATCTGTAGCACCATTTGCGCTTACTGTATACTCCTGGCGGAGACCTTTGTGATAAACCTCATCTTCCCATGTATCAGGAGTCAGCATATAGCTAGAACCTTTATAGTCTATGATGCGACCTAAAGTAGCATTAGGATTCAGCTTACCATTAGAACCAATCAAAAGCTGTCCTTCAGGAACGTTGTAAACATTATAACCAAGAGTAAAGTCACCACTGTTTGCAATCATTGCTGCGTTTGCCCACTGCCAAGCCTCATTTGCATTATAACCCAGCTGATCTTGTGCATAAAGGTTCAGTCCACTATAATACTTCTCATAGTACTTGGCAGGGCTGTTTATAACCTCATAGTTAGGAGTAGCCTGCATGTTAGAACCCCATTTTGCATCAAATGTGATTGTAGCGTCCTTGCCACGCTTACCATTTTTTGTAGTAATAAGGATAACTCCGTTACCGCCACGAGCACCATAAAGTGAAGTTGAGGCAGCATCCTTCAATACTGTCATTGACTCTACGTCTGCAGGGTTGATGTCATTCAAGCTTCCATCATAAGGAGCACCGTCTACTACGAGCAGAGGATCGCTATCAGCGTTGATTGAGTTCACACCACGAATACGGATTGTTGGTGTTGTACCAGGCTGACCTGTAGCACTGTAAATCTGCACACCAGCTGCCTTACCCTTAAGAGCGTCAACAGCGTTGGTAACCTGTACTTTACCAATTTCCTCTGATCCAACTACAGAAGCAGAACCTGTGAATGAAGACTTCTTCTGTGTACCATAAGCAACAACGATAACCTCGTCAACAACTTTGGCATCAGTCTTCAAGAACACGCGCATACCGTTCTTTGCCTTTACAGTCTGAGTTTCATAGCCCAGATAAGTAATCTCCAGCTGATCTTTACCAGCAGGAAGAGAAACGGTAAACTGACCGTTTACGTTAGTGAGAATACCAGTGCTAGTACCCACAACCTTAACGGCAGCACCGATGATTGGCTGACCATCTTCCTGTGAGTAGACAGTACCGGAAACTTTTGTCTGTGCGAGCGCACTTCCCAAGAAGAGGAAGAGGCTACACATCAACATCGTTAGTCTTTTTTCCATAAATCTCTCTCTTTTTTGTTAATTATTAAATGATTATACTTGTTTTTTATTGTATTCTCACGAACGTTAGTTAATTAATAATAGTATGTACACGTACATTATTATATAATAACAAGAATGCCTTTGCGGACATGAGTAATGGTATAATTCTGCCCTTTTTTGACACTTCTAGCTTGCAAAAATAATGCATAAGTTTATAAAAAACGAATAAATTTATAAAAAAGTCACATTTCCGCACCATTTTTTAACAATTCTACACACTCAATTGATTTAAATCAATCCAAAAGATTAATAATTGTTTATTTGACACAATGACCATTTATGCATAAAATAAGGAGCAAACCGCAACTTTTTACGGCCTGCCCCTTACATATTGATTTCTATGACGTCTACGGCTTACTTCACAAGGATAACCAGATACTTGCTGGTGCTCCAGAAGAGCTGAGGATCGGTGATGCGGAGAACATACTGCTTGTTGGCATCGCGCTGCAGAGTATATGAGCTTGATGGGTGAGAAGTAAGCATCTTGGCAGACTTGCTGTAGAGCTTGATCTCCTTGTCGATACGGATATCGATCTTTGTGAAATACTCCTTGTTGAAGTTTGAACGGAGCACCTCACCGTCGGCAAGGATATTCTGCTCCTTGAGCTCCTTCTTAGTACCGAACACAAACCATGCGGTGTGGAGTTCCTTATCCTGCTGACTGATGGTCTGAGTCTTCTGATTGGTCTCCTCAGTAAGGTTCTCAACATTTGTGTTCAGGTCGGCCACGCGCTCGTCGAGTTCAGCGATATGGATATCCTTCTTGTCGAGCTCCTCGCGCAGAGACTGAAGCTGACGGTCTTTCTCCTCCATCTGCTCTGTGAGGTTGTCGATGATCTTCTTAAGCTGGTCGTTCTTAATACTGCCCTCACGAACCTGCTGCTTCAGCTTGTTGATGAGCTCCTTGTTCTGCTTCATCGCCTGCTGGATGAACTGCATGTTCTCGCGGATACGCTGTGCGCTGTTGGTGCCCTCACCCTGCTTGGCGAGAGTAACACGGCTCTGAGCCTCGGTAATCTCACGGAATCCCTCCTCGATGTCGCTCAAGGTGGTCATCATGTCGGTAATCTCACTCTCCTTCTGGGCGATGATGGAGTTCAGGGAGTCACGCTGAGCCTCGGCTGCGAGGTTCGCCTGTTTAACACCATCGGTACAACTGGCGATTGCCAGTGCACATACTGCAAAAATTGCTAATTTCTTCATACCTTATATATTTTTAAAATTATTGTTTTCCTGCAAGGATAATCACTATCTCTCCCTTGGGCTCATGCTCCTTGAAATGGGCTATCACCTCCTCGAGAGTACCACGCACGCTCTCCTCATGGACCTTGGATATCTCACGGCACACACTCACCTGACGGTCGGCACCGTAAACCTCGGCAAACTGCTGGAGAGTCTTGACCAGACGGTAGGGCGACTCGTAGAAGATCATCGTGCGCTCCTCGTCTACGAGCGACTGCAGTTTCGTCTGACGGCCTTTCTTCTGAGGAAGGAATCCCTCGAAGGCAAACCGGTCGCAGGGAAGACCACTCGACACCAATGCCGGAACGAAGGCTGTGGCACCAGGCAGACACTGTACCTCGATGCCAGCCCTTACGGCCTCACGAACAAGAAAGAATCCGGGATCGCTGATGCCAGGAGTACCGGCATCGCTGATCAGGGCCACATTCTCACCAGCCTGCAGACGACTGACGATACCTGCCGATGTGCCGTGCTCATTAAACTTATGATGAGACATCAGCTGGTTGCGGATCTCGTAATGCTTCAGCAGGATGCCCGACGTACGGGTATCTTCTGCCAGCACCAGATCGACCTCCTTCAGGATGCGTACGGCACGGAATGTCATATCCTCCATATTCCCGACAGGAGTCGGAACAATATACAATATGCCCATAATCAGGTGACAAAATTACAAAAAAAATGAAAAAAGCGCTCTATATCACACAATTTTTAATCTTTAAGACTGTTTTTTTTATTTTATTATGGTATTTTGCGCGCTAATTTGTATCTTTGCAGACAGATATGACAAGAAATATATCAGGAGAGGCGCACCGTCCTGGAAGAATAGAAGTGGTGTGCGGCTCGATGTTCTCGGGCAAGACGGAAGAGCTGATAAGGCGTATGAGAAGGGCTCAGTTTGCCAAACAGAAGGTGGAGATTTTCAAACCAGCCATCGACGTGAGGTATTCCGAGGAGGATGTGGTGAGTCACGACCAGAAGCATATACAGTCGACACCCATCGACTCGTCGGCAAGCATCCTGCTGCTGTCGTCGGATATCGATGTGGTGGGTATCGACGAGGCTCAGTTCTTCGACATGGGACTGGTGGATGTGTGTAACGAACTGGCTAACCGCGGGGTTCGGGTCATCATAGCCGGACTCGACATGGACTATAAGGGTATCCCCTTCGGACCGATGCCTGCGCTGTGTGCTATTGCCGACGATGTTACTAAGGTGCATGCCATCTGTGTGAAGTGCGGCAACCTGGCTTATGTCAGTCACCGCAAGGTACAGAACGACAAGCGGGTATTGCTCGGAGAGACGCAGGAATACGAGCCTTTATGCCGGGAATGCTACCAAAAAGCACTCGAAAATGAAAAATCATCGGAATAAATTTGGTCAATTCAAAAATTATTCCTACCTTTGCACCCGCTTTCGAAAGATTGCACTATAAGGGAGATCCGTTAGCTCAGTCGGTAGAGCACAACACTTTTAATGTTGGGGTCTTGGGTTCGAGCCCCAAACGGATCACAGAAATTCAATGTAAGTCGCTGATTATCAGCGACTTTTTATTTTACCTATCAATTTTGTCCCTTTTCTTGTCCCTCCATTGTCATCCTCTCACAATTAGCGCTGGTTCTATACGCGAACTTTTACGCGGATGCCCAGAACCTGATCGAGGATTTACCAGATTCTGGCTCGTTTCTCAGGAGCGAGATAGAGTTTGTCGCCAGCTTTGACGTCGAAGAGATCATACCAGTCGTCAGTGTTGGATACGATA
>CACYRS010000027.1 GCA_902776935.1 uncultured Prevotellaceae bacterium
GCAAGGCTCAGGCTCAGGCAACGGCTCTTCGACAGGCTCTGAGACAGCGAGCGTAGAGACACCAGTGATTAGCGGTGAGACTCCATTCGATGAGAGTACCCAGGTGACAATCAGTGGTCCTGATGGCGCAGAGATTCGCTACACCACAGACGGCACAGCTCCTAACGCAGAGAGCACTCTGTACAGCGAGGCAATCACGCTGAGTGATACGACTACCGTCAAGGCTATCGCAATCAAGGATGGCGCATCCAGCGAGGCAGCCACTAAGGTATTCACCAAGAACGGCAGCAACGTAGGTAGCGGTGGTTTCGAGACGGGCAACTGATCAAATCCTTTGGAAATGATAAATGATAAAGGATAAATGATAAACGTAATGAAAGGAGGCTTATCATGACGAAGAAGGAAACCCTCAAGTGGAGCATCGCAACAGCAAAAAAAATACCTTAAAAATTTGGTGGTATCATAAATTATTCGTACCTTTGCAGCCGCATTTCGGAAAATCCGGAGCATTTGATGACGTAAATCGCACGTGATTAGGCAGATAGAAGCGTCTGAAAGATGTTATTGCACAACACTTTTAATCACATTTACAATTATGTATCTCGACAAAGCAAAAAAGCAGGAGATCTTCGGTCAGTATGGCAAGAGCACAACTGATACCGGTTCTGCAGAGGCACAGATCGCTCTCTTCAGCTATCGTATCGCTCACCTGACAGAGCACCTGAAGAAGAACCGCAAGGATCACAACACAGCTCGTTCACTGACCATGATGGTAGGTAAGCGCCGTAAGCTGCTGAAGTATCTCTACGTTAACGATATCAATCGCTATCGTACTATTGTAAAGGCTCTCGGCCTCCGCAAGTAAAAAGAGAAAAATCAAGCCTCGCAAATCTGCGAGGCTTTTTTATTGTATCTCCTTCAAAGGAATCATCACAAAGTCACGTTCATGCATCAGAGGATGCGGGATCTTCAGGTCGGGCTCATCGATGGTGAGGTCGTCGTAGAGAAGAATGTCGATATCGATAGGACGATCATGATAAATGGATAATGGGGTACGCCGGGTGGAATGCTTACGGAGCTTGCCAAGCTCACGCTCAATTTTCTGCGTCGCACGCAGCACCTGACGGGGAGTGAGGGTGGTCTCGCAGAGGATGACACCGTTGAGGAACTTATTATCCGACTCGAAGCCCCAGGGCTCGGTCTCAATAAGAGAGGACTGGCGAATCACCAGTCCTACCCTTTCGCCTATCAGCGATATCGCCTTGCGAATATTCTCCTCACGATCACCGAGATTGCTCCCGAGTCCAAGAAATACTTTATGTTTATCAATCATTGAGAATAAGCAGTGCATCACCGTAGCAGCCGAACTTATAACCGTTCTTTACCGCCTTCTTATATGCATCATATACGAGGTCGTAGCCTCCGAATGAGCACTCTGTCATCATCATCGTTGACTCCGGGTGATAGAAATTACCTACCATGCAGTTAGCCATGCCAAACTCATAAGGCGGGAAGATAAACTTATTGGTCCATCCGTCAAATTCCTTAAGCATTCCGTCGGTGCCTACAGACGACTCAGTGGCACGGGCTGTGCTGACACCTACCACACAGACGCGGTGTCCTGCGCTCTTGGCCGTATTGACAATCTCACAGGCCTCTGGACTGATGATTACCTGCTCAGAGCCCATCTTATGCTTGGTAAGGTCCTCAACCTCGATGGCGTCGAAGTTGCCAAGGCCGCAGTGAACGGTTACAAAAGCAAAGTTGATACCGCGTATCTCCATACGTTTCATAAGCTCACGGCTGAAGTGCAGACCTGTGGCTGGAGCGGTGACAGCACCCTCATGCTTGGCATAGATAGTCTGGAAACGCTCCATATCCTCTTCGTTGGCAGGACGCTTGTCGACAATATATCGTGGCAGCGGAGCCTCACCAAGGGCAAAGAGCTCGCGCTTGAACTCATCGTGAGGACAGTCGTAGAGGAAACGGAGTGTACGTCCGCGGCTGGTGGTGTTGTCAATGACCTCTGCCACCATCGGTCCGTCTTCCTCGAAGAAGAGCTTGTTTCCGATACGGATCTTACGTGCCGGTTCTACGAGAACATCCCACAGACGGAGCTCGGCATTGAGTTCGCGGAGCAGGAACACCTCAATCTTGGCATCGGTCTTCTCCTTTGTGCCATAGAGACGTGCCGGGAACACCTGGGTATCATTAAACACAAACACATCATCCTCATCGAAATAGTCGAGAATATTACGGAAGTCGAGATATACGGGCTTTCCATCCTCGTCTTTCATCTCTTCTCCGTTCTCGTCTTTCTTGGTCATCTCGATCTTACCGCTCTTACGGTGGACAACCATCAGACGGCACTCGTCGCGATGATAAGATGGCTCCATAGCCACCTGATCCTCAGGCAATCTGAACTTAAACTGTGATAACTTCATGAAATAATTTTTATTTCTTATTTTTATTTTTTATTTTCTTCTATCTCTTGTGAATCAAGCCACTCTGGGAAATTGTCGAACGTAAGGCAGTCATCTATCCTTACATCCCCTACCCTCGTGCGACAGAGTGCCGTAAGATATGCCCCACTGCCAAGAGCCTCACCGATATCACGGGCCATAGAACGGATATACGTACCCTTGCCACAGACAACACGGATGCTCATCTGCATCTTCTCTGCATCGAAGGAGATCAGCTCGATTTCATCGATATGTACTGTCTTTGCAGCAAGTTCAACCTCCTGACCTTTCCTGGCAATCTTATATGCCCGGTGGCCATCGACCATCACAGCCGAGAACAGCGGAGGCACCTGTTGGATATCGCCAACAAACTGAGGCAGGGTCTTCTCTATCAACTCTCTTGTGATGTGCTCAGTGGGATAGGTAGCGTCGACCTCGTGCTCCATATCATAGCTCGGAGTGGTGGCACCCAACTGAAGAGTGGCAGTATACTCCTTGGTATGAAGCTGCAACGACTCTATCTGTTTGGTGAACTTACCCGTACAGAGTATCAGCACTCCTGTTGCCAGTGGGTCGAGTGTTCCGGCATGGCCCATCTTCACCCGCTTCACGTGTATCTTCTTCGACACGAGATAACGGATATGGGCAAGAGCCCCGAAACTCGACATGCGATAGGGCTTATTAATATATATGTAGGCTCCTTCCTGGAAATTCATCAGTCAACCATTGCGAGTGAATGCCCTGTAAGAAGCAGTATGATAATGATACTACCAACTACAATGCGATAAATACCAAAGGCCTTAAAACCGTATTTTGTCAGATAGTCGACAAACCATTTCATAGCCAGCAATGCTACGACAAAGGCAATGACACATCCAATGATCAGCATTGTGATGTTATGACTCGTGGCCCATGCTGTGTCTTCCTTCATCAGGTCGAGCAAGTCGAGCAATGTGGCACCTGCCATTGTAGGTACAGCCAGGAAGAACGAGAACTTAGCAGCGCGACGGCGGGTAAGATTCTGGGCCATACCTCCTACAATCGTAGCCATAGATCGTGACACACCCGGAATGACGGAGATACACTGATAGAGACCTATCATGAAAGCACGACGCTCATTAACCCTGTTATTCTCACTGCCCTTGTTGAACAGCTTGTCGCAATAAAGCATGAACACTCCTCCAAGAACCAGCATGACGGCTACCACCTCGACACTGTCGAGCAGCCAGTCGAGCAAGCCTGACTTCTTTGCAAGCAGACCAATCACCACAGCAGGGACAACACCTACGATGAGCAGCCAGTAGAAACGGAACTTATGCTTGAGTTTCTCGAACAGCGAGCTGCCTGCTGGGGCTGGAGAATGGTCATACTGGAAGAAACGATGCCAGTAGAGACATACCACCGACAGGATGGCACCAAACTGGATGATAAACGTAAAGGCATGTACAAATGGATCGCCCTGTGGTACGCCCAGGAGATTCTGAGCGATAATCATGTGGCCTGTCGAAGATACCGGCAGGAACTCTGTCAGTCCTTCAATTATGGCAATAATAACTGTCTGTATCCAGTCCATAATCAATTCTTAGGTTTGCGCACTACTGCATAAATCATCGACAGGTATCCGAAAAGACACACAATTGGAGCCACCTTGGTACGACGAGCACTGAAGATATCAGGCTCAAAGGTAGTATCCGTAGAATTCGGACCTGTCATCAGCAAAAAGCCAATAATAACTATCACCATGCCTATTGCAAGGAGGATGTAGTTCATTTTATCAAATGCGAAATCTCTTTTATCCATTATCATTTATCATTTATCCATTATCATTTAAATCTTATACAGGTCGCCAGCAGTCATCCTGAGGAAATGACCTACGGAAATCCAGGAGCAGACAGCTGTGATGATAATACCAAACAGCATTACTGCAGAACCCGTGATAACCATTTCCTGCCAGGTGATAACAGCCAGGATTGCCGGTTCGTAATAATAGATGCCATATACAATCAGCCCTAACACCCCGATTGCAAGTATAGCTGCTAAAATACCTACCAACAAAGCCTGATTAAGGAACGGCTTGCGGATGAAGCCCCAAGATGCTCCTACCAGTTTCTCTGCATGAATGAGGAAACGACGCGAATAGACACTCAGCCTTACCGTGTTGTTGATCAGGGCAAATGACACAAATGTCAGCAACAGCGCCAGAAACAGCAACACGAAATTGATGTTGGTAAGGTTCCTGTTGACCTCATCCATAAGGTCTGCCTGATAAGCCACATCGGTCACTATCGGCTGTTTCTTCAGTTCCTTGACAATCCACTTCAGGGAATCACGATTGGCATAGTCTGACTTCAGCTGAAGCTCGAGAGTGGCTACAAAAGGATTAGCGCCAAGGAATTCCGAGGGGTCGCTACCCATGGCGGCACTCTGTTCCTTAAGAGCCTGATCCTTGCTCACGTAGTCGATGTTACGGGAGTAAGGACGATGATAGAGCGCCTTACACAAGCGCTTGGCATCGTTGACACTGGCATCATCGCTAAGCATGACTGTCACAGTGAGGTTTTCCTTAACCCACACAGACAGATTTCGCGAGGTGAGAACTGAGAGTACCACCAAGCCCAACAGCACCAACACCATCGAGGTACTGATGCACAATGTCACCAACTGCATCCTCCTACGACGGGTGCCAGTCTTCTTTTTGCGTTTATTCATTTATCTCTTACGTACGTAAAAATCAAAAATCGGCTGCAAAGTTACAAAAAAAATATCGTTTCCAAGCGAAATTTATCATTTATCAGTTATCATTTATTATTTTTTTATAACTTTGCACCCGATTATGAGTACAATTATCTATCCATCACCGATTTTCGGACCTGTTCACAGCCGCAGGCTGGGAATATCATTGGGCATCAATCTTCTGCCTGCCGACGGTAAGGTATGCAGTTTCGACTGTATCTACTGCGAGTGTGGCTTCAATGAAGACCATCGTCCTTCGCTCCCACTGCCCACAAGGGAGGAAGTGGCAGAAAAACTGGAGCAAAAGCTTAAGCAGATGGTTGCTGAAGGACAGTTGCCTGATGTCCTTACCTTCGCAGGTAATGGCGAACCTACCTGTCATCCGCTTTTTCCCGAGATTATCAACGACACGATAAGACTGCGTGACAAGTATTGTCCTGAAGCAAAAGTATCTGTGCTGAGCAATTCCACGATGATACACCGTAAGAGCGTGCACGATGCTCTGATGCTGGTAGACAACAATATCCTAAAGCTTGACACTGTCAATCAGGAATACATCAACAAGGTAGACCATCCCAACGGCACCTACGATGTGGAAAAGATAATAGAGCACATGAAAGCCTTCAACGGACATGCCATCATTCAGACGATGTTCATGCAAGGCGAATGTAAAGGGGAATCAGTAGACAACACCGGTGAGGAATTTGTTAACCCCTGGCTTGAGGCTGTCAAGGACATCAAGCCCCAGCAGGTGATGATATACACCATCGACCGTGAGACTCCAACCCAAGGTCTGCTAAAGGCCACTCACGAACAACTGGATGCCATTCGCGACAGAGTTATCGCAGCAGGAATCCCATGCACAGCAAGTTATTAGAAAAAATTAATCCCTGCCGACTGGCAGGGATTAATTTTATTTACACATAATACCACGTTTGGTATTCTCCAGAAACTCGATAATCGTTCGTATCTCAGGACTGTCGGGTACCTGTTCCTTAATCTGATTGACAACATCGAATACACTCGTCTTTCCATGGAAGAGAAGACGATAAGCGTTTGCAATATGTTTCTGAACCTTCTCGTCGATGCCTGCAGTGGTCATCATTGTGTTGTTTGGTCCGCCATACTCCAATGGTTTTCCACCTGCAATAACAAATGGCGGAATATCCTGTGAGAACGTACATCCGGCCTGAACCATAGCCAGACGGCCCACTCGGGTGTTGGCATTCTGGATAGCACTGGAAGAGAATATCACACCATTATGAATCTCGCAGTCGCCAGCAATCTTCACACCATAACCAAACACACAGTGATCGCCAACAACGGTATCGTGGCTAATGTGGGTTCCCTCCAAGAGGAAGTTATTATCTCCGATAACTGTACAACCATCACGATTAGTACCACGATTTATCACGACATTTTCACGAATGACATTATTGTTTCCGATCTTCACATATGATTTAGCACCCCGGAAATTAAAATCCTGTGGCAATGCAGAAATCACACTACCCTGATGGATCTTATTGTTGTTGCCAATACGTGAGCCGTCGCAGATGGACACGAAGGGGAAGATGATACAGTTATCACCAATCTCCACATCGTCTTCGATATATACGAAGGGGAATATCTTGCAATTATTGCCAATCTTCGCCTTTGGGCTTATCTCGGCTTTTGGACTAATTTCACTTGCCATGTTTTTACCTTTTTACTTTTTTACCTTTACTTGGCACCGCCTCCGAGGGCCTGGTACAGATTAATAACTGACTGCATCTTATTAAACTGGTCGGAAACCTCATTTATCTCAGCATTAAGCAGGTTGCTCTGAGCAGAGATAACCTCGAGGTAAGTAGTATTGGTGGATGACTCCATCAACTTCCTGGTATCCTCAACATTCTTCTTAAGTACTGCTACACGCTTGCCATCAAGCTCTACCTTGTCAGCATAAGAGTTATATGACGCGAGGGCATTAGACACCTCATTACCAGCCTTATACACAGAGTTCTGCCATGTATTGAATGCCTGCTCGTATTTATCCTTCGCAACCTTCAGGCCAGCAACAATCTGTCCGTGCTGGAAGATTGGCTGTACAAGTGAACCGACAGCATTAAGCAACCACTTACCAGGATTGACAGTACCATTATTATTAGTAAAGGCAGCTGTACCAGAAACAGTGATGCTTGGATAGAAACGGCTACGGGCTGTCTCCACATCATAGAAACACTGAGCGAGAGCCATCTCGTTGGCATGAACATCAGCTCGGTTTGCAAGCATCTGGATACCTACACCAGTAGAGAACTCAGAAGGCAAGTACTGGCCCTCAAATCGTCCACGAGGAATTGCCTGACCTGGCTGTCCGAGGAGCAGAGAGAGAGAATTCTCCATCTCACGGACCTGCAGCTGAAGGTCGATCTTCTGTGTCTGAACCTGATAGTAGGCAGCCTCAGCACTCTGCACGGCAGTAGAGCGGTATCCCACACGGTTATCGTGCATGAACTTCATCTTATCCCATGTATCCTTTGTCAACAGCTCCATGTCAGACACTATCTCTATCTGACGATCGAGCATCAGAAGAGTGTAATAAAGGTTTGCGATGGCAGAGATGACATTGCACTTAACTACCGTCTGGTAATCCTTTGTAGCAATGAGCTGCATCTGAGCACTACGCTTTGCAGAGAGCAGATTGCCAAAGAGATCCACGTTCCAACTTGCTGTGACTGGAAGAGTATAGCTCTTTGTGGCTGCAGCACCATCGAAAGACGAGAGTGTTCCTTGGGGTGAGATGGCTACCGAAGGCAGGAATGCCAACTTGGCAATCTTCAGAGCCTCATTCACCATATGCACGTTAAGGGCAGCATTCAGAAGGTCAGGATTATTGTCGAGTCCCTGCTGAATAAGCGTCTGCAGCTGAGGATCGGTAAACAGACTGCGCCAAGGCAGATTACCAAACGATGTGGTATCGGCAACTGCAAGAGTGTCAGTAAGCGATACTGTGTCGCGAACCAAACCCTTTGTGTCTACATCCGGACGCTCGTATTTGTTGTAAAGTCCGCAGCTCGTAAGCAGCAGGGCTGCGGACATCATTATCATCAGTTTCTTCATATTACTTATCCAATTCATAATCTACGGGTTTTGAATGTGCATACTGAGCCAGCTCTGCTGCCACCTCAGGATTTTCCTCATCCTCGAACTTCATAGGACGGAACTTCTCCTGCAGAGACTGGAAGATAACGAACAGAACGGGAACCACGAAGAGCTGCAATATCGTACCTATCAGCATACCACCTACGGCAGCAGCACCAAGAGTCTGGTTACCATTCTTACCTACGCCTGATGCAAACATCATTGGCAACAGTCCGATAACCATCGCAAGAGATGTCATCAGGATTGGGCGCAGACGAGCTGCAGAGCCTAAGATAGCAGACCATGAGATAGCCATACCCGTCTCACGGCGTTCAAGGGCGAACTGAACAATCAGGATCGCATTCTTTGCCAACAAACCGATAAGCATAATAAGAGAGATCTGCATATAGATATCGTTGGCATGTCCAAACATCTGTGTGAAAAGGAAACATCCTGCCAGTCCGAAAGGTACTGAGAGAACTACTGACAACGGCAGGATATACGACTCGTACTGTGCCGACAGAATAAGATAGATAAAGACGAAACAGAGCAGGAAGATGACAGCTGTGGAATTGGTAGCCTTTGCCTCCTCACGAGTCAGTCCCTGATAGTCATAAGTATAACCCGTAGGCAACATCTGGTCAGCAACCTCCTGGGCAGCCTTAATAGCTTCACCACTGGAGTAGCCATTACCTACTGTAGCAGTAACATTGATACTGGTAAACAGATTGAAACGGTTGATGTTAGAGGGGCCATAGACACGATTTACGTTACAGAACTCCTGAATAGGTGACATTCCCGCAGGCGTGCGTACATAAATACTATTTAATGATTCAAGAGTCTTACGAGTCTCCGGAGAACCCTGGATCATCACACGATAGAGCTTACCATACGCGTTGAAGTTTGAAGCATAGAGACCTCCATAGTAGCCCTGCAAAGTGCTGAGCACTGTAGAAGGAGAGATTCCTGACTGCTTACACTTGGCAACATCTACAGATACCATATACTGTGGATAGTTAGGATTATAGGAAGTCTGCGCTGTCTGTATCTCAGGACGCTTGTTGAGTTCAACAAGATAATCCTTTACGATATTATAGAACTTCGTCAAGTCGCCACCAGTACGGTCCTGCATGACTAATGACACACCAGAGTTTGCAGAGAATCCGGGAATCATTGGAGGTGCAAAAGCCAGAATCTGAGCATCCTTGATATGCGCTGTCTTGATGAATATCTGTGCGATAACACCTGTCGACTCATAAGGATTGAGGAAGAAACGGTAGATACCGTCACCCTGCCAAAGTCCGCTGAGCTTCCACCAGAAACCTTTCTGACGCTCAGAAAACGGCTTTAGCTTGATAATAAACGTAGCCTGGTCTGAACCCGAACCTGCAATGAAGTTATAACCCTGGATCTGCTCACGGCTCTGGATAGCGGGATCGGCACCAAGGATAGAGTCCACCTGATTGATAACCTGACGGGTACGCGCCACTGATGTTGCAGGAGGCATACTGACGGTACAGAACACCGTACCGGTATCCTCATCAGGCACAAGACCTGATTTAGTGGTAAACATAGTAACACCAAGTACAACGGCACCAACCAATACAGTCAAGATGATAGCCACAGGCTTACGTACCAGTTTCTCTACGATATTCTTATACTTGTCAGTGGTTGTGGTGAATGCCACATTAAATGCATTGTGGAAGCGGTCTATGCGTGACATCTTCTTCTCATGACCTTCCTTATCGTGAGGCTTCAGGAAGATAGCACAGAGAGCTGGTGACAGCGTAAGAGCATTCAGAGCTGAAATAAGAATAGACACAGCCATTGTAACACCGAACTCACGATAGAATGTTCCAGACGTACCTCCGATGAATGATACCGGTACGAACACAGCTGCCATCACGAGTGTGATAGAGATGATTGCTCCGGATATCTCATTCATGGCATCGATAGAAGCTGTCAATGACGATTTATATCCCTGGTCCAACTTAGCATGCACAGCCTCAACAACCACAATAGCATCATCCACCACAATGGCAATAGCCAGAAGCAAGGCAGACAGCGTAAGAAGGTTTATTGAGAATCCCATGACGCTGAGGAAGAAGAATGTACCTACCAGCGACACAGGAACGGCTATCAGAGGAATAAGTGTAGAACGCCAGTCCTGCAGGAAGATATAAATAACGATAAACACGAGCAGCAACGTGAAGAACAGCGTGAACACGACCTCCTCAATAGATGCATAGAGGAACTCTGTTACATCGTAGTTTATCTTGTATGTCATTCCCGGAGGGAACAGCTTTGCCTGATCCTCGAGTTCTTTCTTCACCTGTTTGGCAATCTCATTGGCATTAGAACCTGCAATCTGCTGGACCATACCCATTACAGAAGGTATGTTATTGTTCTTCATCGATACAGAATACTGCTGGCCGCCAAGTTCAATCCTTGCTACATCCTTCAGTTTAAGTGTCGAGCCATCAGCATTACTCTGTATGATGATGTTACCGAACTCATCTTCCGTCTTCAGACGACCAGTGTAGCGCATTGCATACTCATAGGCCACATCAGACTGTTCTCCGAGGGTACCAGGAGCAGCTTCGATATTCTGTTCTGCGAGTACTCCACTGATATCTGAAGGCATCAGACCATACTGTTTCATAACATCAGGCTTGAGCCATATACGCATAGAGTAAGTCTTCAGACCCGGACTCTGCACGTCACCCACACCCTGAATACGCTTGATAGCTGGTACGATGTTGATGTTGTTATAGTTGGTGAGAAACTCATCATCATAACGGCCGTCACTGGTAAGGGTAAACATCAGCACCTGTGATGTCTGACGCTTCATTACCGTCACACCAATACGTGTTACCTCGGCAGGCAACAGAGCCTGAGCCTGCTGTACACGGTTTTGTACGTTTACGGCACACATATCGGCATTCATTCCCTGACGGAACAACACACTGATCTGAGCAGATCCGGATGAAGCTGTTGATGATATATAATCCATTCCCTCTACACCGTTGATAGACTCCTCAAGCGGTGTGACGACTGAGTTCTTTACAGTCTCAGCATCGGCACCTGGATAGCTGGTCCATACCACAACAGTAGGCGGAGCAATATCCGGATACTGTTCAATAGGTAGCGAAACCAGTCCGATGAAACCCAGCAGCACAATGACGATAGATATCACCGTCGACAGCACCGGGCGTTTTATAAATGTTGTAAAAGTCATTATTATTACCTTTTTACTTTTTTACCTTTTTACTTTTTCATCGCTCCCACGATATCACCGGCTGTCATTGCCTTTGCCTGCTCGTCGATCTTCTGCTGATAGCGCTCAGGTGTGATGGGCACAATCTCCATACCATCGCTAAGCTTGGTAATACCATTGGTGATATACTTGTCGCCTACCTTCAGACCATCAGTAACAATGTAGTTATTACCATCGTTCTGAGGATCAACCTTTATCTCAGTATACTTCACCTTGTTATCCTTGCCAAGAATGTAGACAAACTTCTTGTTCTGAACCTCTGAAACACATGACTGAGGAATGATGATTGCCTCTGAGTTGCTCTTCGGGATAATGATAGCACCGGAGCCACCACTCTTGAGCACCTTCTCCGGATTGGGGAAGAGGGCGATTACCTGTACAGAACCCGTGGAAGCATCAATGACACCACTCATTTTTGTCACCTTACCATCGTGATTATAGATAGTACCATCAGCAAGCTGCAGCTGAACATTCGGCAGAGCACTGATAGCTGCGTTCTGCCCACCAGCTGTCTGAGACATTGCAAGGGCATCCTTCTCTGTCAGAGAGAAATACACCTCCATTGAAGAGTTGTTTGACACTGTGGTAAGAACACTTGCTGTATTTACCAGTGTACCAACCTTATAAGGCAGAGTGCCAACGACACCTGCAGCAGGACTCTTGACATAGCAGAAACTAAGCATTTCCTTGGCAGAAGCCAGACCTGCCTGAGCCTGCGCCAGACCTGCCTTTGCACTCTCGTAACTGTTAGTTGCCGACTGCAACTCGAAGTCACCGATTACTCCACTCTCATGCAGCTTCTGTGAATTCTCCAGGCTAAGCTTTGCCGTGTTAAATGAAGCCTGGGCCGTGTTTACAGATGCCTCTGACTGACGTACCTGAGCCTGATATGTCACATTGTCGAGTACAAAGAGTACCTGACCTGCACCAACCGTCTGGCCTTCCTTAACGTTGATCTGACGAATGAATCCCTGTACCTTAGGGCAAATCTGTACATCTTGTACACCCTTGATTGTTGCAGGGAAAGAAGACTGCATGGAAGCACTCGACGTGCCAACAGTCACCACGGGGTACTCATTGTCGCCAAATTGAGGACGACCACCGCCACCACCGCAAGACGCAAACATCACTGCTGCGGCAGCAAACATCAAAAACTTGTTCTTTTTCATACTTTAACCTATTGTAATTTCTATTTTCACACAATGGGCACATCGGAAATCCGAAGTGCCTGCTCAGTTTTCGGGATGCAAAGTTACTAAAATATATCTCATGATATATAGAGCCCGAATCCTTTTTAACATAGTTTATTGTACATTCGGGGAAAAATCCGACATTGTTTTATAAAAATTTCAACAAAATCATAACCCTGTCTAATAAATTACTCAAATTAAAATATACTTAATCTATATCAAGGAATCACAACAGAACACTTTTAACGAAGAATAGAACGTCGAAAATTGAATAAAAATGTCTAATTTTGCACCCGATTTCAAAATATAAGGTATATGCCCGCTACAAAAGGTCTACTAGAGAATCAAGATGTAACGCTTAAAATTACGGATGGTATCTGGTTTCTGGAAAACCTGCAAGACATAGAAAAAATATCTACCTCATCGACAATAAAGATGGAACAAAATGCCATTATTCATTGCCGGAAGGGACGATTGTTGCTTGAAGTAGGGGGCGATAAGCAAATCAAAGTACACGCCGGTCAGCTGTTATTGGTTCCTGCGGAAAAGCTATTCCACCCGATGATGGTAAGCACAGATGTCGATGCTTCTTCACTGATTATCAGCGACAACATGCTCAGGACTATTCTTGGTCCTCAAATAGGTATCTGGAATCGCGCGATATACATGCAGGAGACATTTGTCATCGACGGTGAGCGCTGGACTAACGTGTTACGTGATCATTCTCTCGCAATATTCCAGGGTGGCGACTTAAGACTTGGACACGAACTTACTATGTCGTTTCTGCGCACACTTCTGCTTATCGTATGCGAGCAGTTGCTGAGCCAGGAGAGTGCTTTAGCAGATGTTGATGCATCAACCGATCGAGACAAGGTTCTGTTTAATCAGTTCCTCAATCTTGTTGAGCATGAACAGCATAAGCGCCGTCAGGTGTCGTACTATGCTGAGAAGCTCTATATCACTCCAAAATACCTATCTACCATTTGTTCAAGAGTAAGCGGTAAATCACCTATGCGATGGATTACAGACAGTGTTATGGAACAATGTTATAGTTTGCTGAAGACCACCAACTTGTCGGTAAAGGAGATCAGCAACCAAATGGGATTCCCCAATCCATCATTCTTTGGACAGTATTTCCGTGACGAGGCAGGGATGACCCCATTGGAATATCGTACAGGCAAGAGAAAATAAGAATATATTTCCGATGAAAAAGATAGACGTCATAAAAGTAGATAACAAACAAAGGATGGATGATTTTCTGAAGGTAACGAAGATCGTCTACAAGGGATGTGATCAATACGTCCCCGACTTGGAAAGTGACGTCAGGAACATTTTCAGGCCAGAAAAGAATCCCGGAATAAAATTCTCCATTATCCAACCGTTCGTAGCCTACAAGGACGACATACCCGTAGGCCGTATCGTCGGAATAATCAACCGCAAGGCAAATAACACCTGGAAAACAAAGAACGTGAGATTCTCCATGATAGAGTTCATTGATGATCAGGATGTCTCCAAGGCTTTGCTTGACACTGTCAGTGAGTGGGGAGCAGCACAGGGCATGGATACCATCCAAGGACCTTTAGGAATCACCGACTTCGACAAGGAAGGTATGCTTATCGAGGATTTCCATCTCATGGGCTCCATCAATACAATATATAATCCGAACTATTATCCCCGTCATATGGAGACTCTGGGATACACCAAGGAGGTTGACTGGGTTCAGATACGTATAAACATTCCTAAGGAAATACCCGGAAGATATAGCAGAGTGGCCCAGTATGCCAAGGAGCAGATGGGACTGCGAGTGATAAAGGTAAATAATGATCTTGTTTACCGTCAGGGATATGGCAAGAAGGTTTTCGACCTGTTGAATGAGGCTTATGCCCCACTCTTCGGATTCTCAAAGTTGTCCGACGAACAAATCAACTTCTTCCTCCACAAGTATTTAAGCATTATTGACAAGCAACTTATTCCTATCGTAGTTGACGAACAGAATGAAGTTGTTGGTGTAGCAATAACGATGGGAAGTCTCTCTCAGTCTATGCGCAAAGCCAAAGGCAGTCTTTTCCCAATTGGATGGTATCATCTGCTTAAGGCTCTGAAATGGAAGCCGGAAGACAATGCCGAGATGCTGTTGATAGCTGTAAAGCCTGAACTTCAGGGACTCGGTATCAACGCCCTTTTCTTCGACGATCTCATACCTGTATATAATAAGTATGGATTCAAATGGGCAGAGACTGGTCCGCAGTTAGAAGATAATGTGCGTGAGTTGTCTCAGTGGAAACCACTGAAGCCCGAGTTGGTTAAGCGTCGCAGGTGTTACAGGAAAGAAATTAAGAAATAAAAAATAAAATATAAAATAAAAAATATATGGAAAGAGTAGTAATTACAGGAATGGGCATCTGGTCGTGTTTAGGAACGACCCTCGAAGAGGTGCGCCAGTCACTTTATGAAGGTAAGAGTGGAATAGTCAAGAGTCAGGAACGTATCGATGCAGGATTCCGTTCTCCATTTACAGCAAATATCCCTCTTCCAGACCTTAAGCCATTCGTTGGCCGTAACCAGCGTCAGTTTATGCCAGAAGAGGCTCAGTATGCATATATGGCAACAAAAGACGCCCTCGAGGCAGCACGTCTGGACCAGGATTATATTGACCAGCACGAGGTGGGAATCATCTATGGTAATGACTCTGTATCAGAGGCCACGATGCTGTCACTCGACAAATTCCGTCAGGCTGGATCTACAGCTGCATGTGGCAGTGGCGCCATCTTCCAGTCGATGAACTCTACAGTTACGATGAACCTCGCCTGTCTGTTCCATCTTAAAGGTATCAACCTCACAGCATCAGCAGCCTGCGCCAGCGGTTCACAGTCAATCGGTCTGGGAGCTCTGCTTATCCGCAATGGTCTGCAGGAGTGTGTAGTATGCGGTGGTGCTCAGGAGGCAAACATGTATGGTGTGGCTTCATTCGATGGTATTCAGTCATTTGCTCTTAATGATGATCCTGTAAAGGCTAGTCGTCCATTCGACCGTGATCGTAATGGTCTGGTTCCTGGAGGTGGTGCCGCAACAGTAATCCTAGAGAGCTACGAGAGTGCCGTACGTCGCGGTGCGCCTATCCTGGCAGAGATCATCGGATGGGGATTCTCTGGCAATGGCGATCATATCTCTACACCGAATGTTGCAGGTCCCGCCCGTTCACTGGAGCTCTGTCTGAAAGACTCTGGCGTAGATATCCGCAGCATCGGATATGTCAATGCCCATGCTACATCAACAAAGATCGGTGATGCGCGTGAGGCAATGGCTATCGCACAGATCTTCGGCGATTACAAGGTTCCAGTAACATCTACTAAGAGTCAGACAGGTCATGAGATGTGGATGGCAGGTGCATCAGAGATCATCTACTCTATGCTGATGATGAAGAACGGCTTTATCGCAGGTAACATCAACTTCGAGAATCCTGATGACGAGACAAATCGCATTAACGTTCTTGGTGAGACAAAGGAGATACACTTCGATCAGTTCCTGAGCAACTCATTTGGATTCGGAGGCACCAACTCGACACTGATTGTAAAGAACTTATAGACATAAGAACACATTTATATTAACAAAGATAAAATTATGACAAGAAATGAAATTATTGAGCAGGTTAATGAACTGCTCGCCAACGAGTTTGAAGTAGAAGTAAGCGAAATCACCCCAGAGGCAAATGTAAAGGAGACCCTTATGCTCGACAGCCTGAGTCTGGTTGACATGGTTGCTCTCTTACAGTTCAATTACAAGATCACTATCCCTGTTAACGAGCTGCACAAGATTCAGTCGTTCAACGATCTTTACGATTACATCGAGCAGCACATGGCCGCTTAAAACCTGTTATTTGTGAAGATAAAAGGCGAAGACATCAAGAGGCTCATCCCTCAGCGGGATCCCTTTATGATGATGGACGAGATAGAGGCGAGTGACGGCACCCATGCCGTTACCGCCCTCACCGTTCTCAAGGAGAATTATTTCATCTTGTACGACGGCACTATGGCTGAGACGGGTATGATAGAGCATATCGCCCAGTCATGTTCGGCCCTTATGGGTCTCCAGGCTCTGGAGCAAGAGAATCCTGGAGAGAATCCCCCAGTGGGACTCATCGGTGAGGTAAAGCGCTTTGAGTGCCAGCGGCGTCCGAAGATTGGTGAGAAGGTGACAACCAACATCGAGTTCGGGTTCACCTTCGGTAATGTTACAATGGCTACTGGCGAGAGTCGTATCGGCGATGAGACCATAGCCAAGGCCCAGCTGAAGATATTCATGCAGTAAGAGCCATATTTAAGATGTTTATGACGGAGTTTTTCATCAGGATATACAGATATTTCAAGGGCCATAAAGCAGTCTACTGGCTTTCGATGGCTTTTCTTTTCATCTTCTTCGGATATTTTGCCACAAGGATTCATCTGGAGGAAGACATCAACAAGCTGATGCCATCATCTAAGAATGAAGACGGCACTACGAAACTTGCCTTTGCCGACCTGAAGATCAAGGATAAGGTTTTCCTGCTGTTTGAAGCTACTGATTCTCAGAAAGATATAGAGGATATCAAAAACTCGTTGATATCTGTTTGTGATGAGTTTGTGGAAGAACTGACACAGAAAGACTCCGTCACTCAGACCATCGGTGACATCTTCTATAAGCTTGATGAAGAACTGATGCCAGATGGTATCGACTACCTGTCAGAACATTTTCCTGCCTATATAGACACTACGGCATACATACAATTCGACTCCCTATTGACTCGCGAGCATTTCACTCAACAGATGCAACAGAATCATGAAGACCTGCTGAGTGAGATGGGAGGAATGTTCCCCGACCTGATCCAGATGGATCCTCTGGGAATGCGCAACGTGTTGGCAGAACAGATGAAACCACTGTTGAGCGCAGGCAGTTACAATACTGTCGACAATCATTTCCTGGTACCCGACTCCACAGTGTGTATCGCAATCATCACCCCCCGTTTCTCGAGCACAAACACAGGTCAGGGCTCTGCGATGTTCAGAATGCTCAACGAGCAGATGGAACAGTACAGCAAGAGTCATCCTGACATCCGAATAAGCTATCATGGCACACCAGCAAGCGGATTCTATAACTCCACTCAGATAAAGCATGATCTCACCACCACTATCACTGGCGCACTTATTCTTGTGCTGATATTCCTGCTTTTCTGTTTCCGCAGATGGGATACCATACCCCTGCTCCTGCTGCCAGTAGTGTTCGGCACGTTCTTCGGTCTGTCGATGATGTACTGGCTCAAAGGTGAGTTCTCACTGTTGGCACTGGCCATCGGAGGTGTCGTTCTTGGCGTAGCACTTAGCTATGTGCTCCACGTGCTTACACACCATAAATACGTGAGCGATGGTGAACAGATGCTTCGTGATCAGGTAAAACCCGTATGGCTGGGATGTCTCACTACCATCGGTTCTTTCGCAGGACTGATATTCATCAAGACCGACCTCTTGCAGGACTTCGGACTCTTTGCCGCCTTCGCGATATTGGGTACTACGATGTTCTCGCTCGTATATCTGCCTCAGATGCTGAAGTCAGAGGTAAAAGATTACCAAGAGAAAAAGAATGGTTTCGGGTTTATTGACAAGATAAATGATTATCCGTTTGATAAGAAGAAGCCACTATTGGCAGTAGTTGTCCTGGCGATTATCATTGGTGTCGGAGCATATCTCGTAGGAGGCACGCGCTTTGATGCCGACATGCATAATCTGGGATATCTGGAGGATATGACAGAACACTCGGAACAGCTTCTTCGCGACAAGACATATACAGGCGACAAGACAAAATATTTCGCAAGCCAGGGCAAGACTATGGAGGAAGCGATAGAGAACTTCGCCATCCTCGATCATAAGCTTGACTCCCTGCAGGCTTTAGGCCTCGTGAAGAGCTACACCCATACCAATAAGGTCTTCGTCCCCATGCGTGTCCAACAGGAGCGCATCGATGCATGGAAGGCCTTCTGGACTCCCGAGCGTCTCTCTAAGGTCCGTACCCTGATAGCTCAGACAGCGCCTCAGGCAGATCTTCAGCCAGATGCCTTCGACACATTCTTCGAGATGGCCACTCGTGATTTCGAGCCTGACTCTCTCTATGCGGCAGGACTGATACCTACGGGATACCAGTCCACCCTGATGGAAGAGTCGTATGGCGGCGATTATCTCTGCTTCACGTCAGTACGTTGCCAGAACGACTCTGTACGCAGCAGCGAGAGCGACTATATCCGTATCTGCGATGCCATAGCCAGCGATCCCAACCTGCTGGTACTCGACACATATTATTATACTACAGACACCCTGTTGCAGATGAACGATGATTTCAACGTGCTCCAGTGGTTGTCTATGCTCTTTGTGTTCGTGGTGCTTCTGCTTTCATTCCATTTCAACCTGAAGCACACGTTATTAGGCTTCATGCCTATCCTGCTCAGTTGGCTGATAGTTCTTGGTGCGATGGTTATCTTCGACGTTAGTTTCAACCTGATAAGCATCATCATATCAACCTTTATCTTCGGTATCGGTGTCGACTACAGCATCTTCGTGATGAATGGTCTCACATCACCCGACAGCAGCAAACTTAGGTATCACAAGACGGCCATCTTCCTCAGCGCCGTAGTGCTTATCACATCTGTAAGCAGCATGCTAATGGCAGGTCATCCAGCCATCAGAAGCGTGGGATTCTCTACACTCGTAGGTCTGTTGTCGGCTGTAATCATAGCCTATGTGCTTCAGCCAGCGGTATACAATAAATTTAAAAATAAGAAATAAATAATATTTGAGATACGATGTCATCATAATAGGCAGTGGACTTGGAGGTCTGTCATGCGGAGCAGGACTCGCTCAGCAGGGCAAGAGTGTGCTGGTGCTTGAGCGGCAGATACAGCCAGGAGGCTGTCTGCAGAGCTACAGACGACAAGGCGGACTGAGCTTCGACACTGGCCTACACTATGTAGGAGGTCTGACACCAGGCCATCGTATCTATGATATCTTCTCGCATTTAGGACTGATGGATCTGCCTTGGCAGCGTATGGATGATTCCGGCTTCGACCTCATCACCATAGGCGACAAGACATACCCTCTAGCCTCGGGATATGACAATTTCGTGGATACCCTGTCCCAGTATTTCCCCAAGGAGAGGGAAGGGTTGCGGAAGTATGTGGAGATGCTTCAGGACATCAACCGCCAGCCACTGACGACAGAGGTCCTGATTCCTGTCTTTGGAAAGAATGCCTATGAGTATCTCACAGAGACTTTCAGCGATCCCCTGCTTATCAATGTCCTTTCCGGCTCGTCGATAAAGATGGAACTGCGAAAAGAGTCATTGCCTCTGTTCACCTTCGCACATAGCAACAGCAGCTATATCTCCAGCAGCTGGCGTCTGAAGGGCGATGGCAACATGATGATCGACAAACTCGTTAGTCAGCTACGTGACAATGGCGGTGAATTGATATGTAAGGCCGAGGCAAAGGAACTGATTGAGCGCGATGGACATATCACTGCCGTAAGATGCTCTAATGGAGAGACTTACGAGGGCGACACGTTTATCAGCGACATCCACCCCACCCTCACCTTCCAACTGATTAAGGAGAGCAGCCGTCTGAAACCGATCTTCCGCAAGAGGATGACCAACGTGGAGAATACCGTAGGAGCATTCACCGTATCACTGGTGCTGAAACCTCAGATGCTGGAGTATTTCAACCACAACAAGTTCATCTACCGTAAGGCCAACGTATGGGAACCCAGCGATGAGACACAGCCTGTGGATAAGGTGATGGTTAGCTGCCTCGTTCCTAAAGAGGGCAACTACGCCACTCAGATAGACCTGCTCACCCACATGACGTGGAATCGCTGTAAGAAATGGGAGAACACCACCATAGGTCATCGCGGTGACGACTATAAGGCGATGAAGGCTCAGGTGGCCCGTGAGTGTATCGAGTTGGCAGAGACTCAGATTCCTGGTCTCAGCGACATGATAGCCACACAGTATACCAGCAGTCCTCTTACCTGGCGTGACTACAACCTCTCGCCATTTGGCTCTGCCTATGGTATGAGAAAGGACTACAGGAACATGCTCACCATCCTCTCGCCCCGCACGCCTATCCCCAATCTGTTGCTTACAGGACAGAATCTTACCCTTCACGGTATAGAGGGAGTGATGATGACAACAGTGCTCACCTGTGCTGAGATCCTCGGCCCGGAGCACACAAGGAATATAATGAATTTATAAATTGTTAAGAATATGAGTAAATATGCACTTATAACAGGCGGCAGCCGTGGCATCGGACGTGCCATCTGCGTAAGACTCGCCCAGGAGGGCTATCAGGTTATCATCAATTACGCCAGCAATGAGGCAGAGGCAAAGAACACCCTCGAGCTCTGTGGCGGCAATGGCGAGTTGCTCCCCTTCGACGTGAGCGATGCAGCCCAGACAAAGACTGCACTCGACGACTGGCAGGCCCGTCATCCTGAGGATTACATCGAGGTGGTGGTCAACAATGCCGGTATTCGTCGTGATAACGTGATGGCTCTCATGCCAGAAGGCGACTGGCATCGTGTGCTCGACATCACACTGTCGGGTTTCTTCAATGTCACCCAGCCTCTGCTCCCTGCCATGCAGTTGCATAAGTTCGGACGTATAGTCAACATGGCCAGTGTGAGCGGTATCAAGGGACTTCCAGGACAGACCAACTACTCTGCCGCCAAGGGTGGTATCATCGCTGCTACAAAGGCTCTGGCACAGGAGGTGGCACGTCGTGGTATCACCGTTAATGCCGTAGCTCCCGGATTCATCAAGACCGATATGACAGAGGGCCTCGACGAGGCAGCACTCAAAAAGACCATCCCTGCCAACCGTTTCGGTACTCCTGAGGAAGTGGCCGACCTTGTGGCTTTCCTCGTATCGCCGAATGCAGGATATATCACAGGTAATGTGGTATCAATCAATGGAGGACTGTATACTTAAATAAAAAATATTCAAATAAAAAATAAAAATCATTTGAGGGTTATGAAGTATAATAGATTGAATGGATGGCTGAAGGTACTGTTGATACTGTTCACTATTAACTGTTCACTATTCACTGCCACTGCACAGCAGACAGATTTCCAGCAGGCTTGTACCCGTTTCAAGAACTTCAAACAGGCAGCTGCCAATATCAACAGAATCATTCATAAGAAATCACTTAAGAAAGATATAGTAACCACTGGTGGAGCATGTATCATGGCTCCCGACATGGTTAGTATCTCAACCAATGAGGGACGCGACAAACTGCTCATGAAGGGTACGCGATTCACCATGACTGTAAATGGTAAGGAACACTCTACCGACAGCAAGAAGAATCCTCAGTTTGCCACCTTCCACACCGTTCTGACAAGTGTCATCAATGGTGGAACGACAGATGTCACGAAACTTCCCGATGTGTCAATCCAGAAGACAGGCACCTCGCTCTCTATCACTGTCATCCCAACGACAGACAATGCCAAGAAGCAAAAGAGAATGATGTATTCCAAGTTCGTTCTTGTGCTTGACATTAAGACCTCTGCCATCAAGTTGCTGCGATTCGTAGAGCGCGACGGAGGTTTTACAGATTATGAATTTAACAAGTTTACATTTGAATAAGCGTTTATATTTATCATTCCTGTTGCTGACGATGCTGCTGCGTCTCAGCGCACAGAACATCACCGGTGTCGTTTCCGATGCCGAGACGGGTGAGTGTATCCCCTATGCCAGCGTCATCTACAAAGGCCATCATGTGGCTGTAGTGGCCGACATCGAGGGACGCTACACCATTGCCCGACACGACGGATGGAAGATTACCTTCAGTGCTGTGGGATATATCGCTCAGGATGTTACCATCGATGCCAACAGCAAATCAAAGATGAATATCAAGCTGAAGCCCGACAACCGTCAGCTGAAGCAGGTTACCATCCGTTCCAAGAAAGGAAAATACAGCCGTAAGAACAATCCTGCCGTGGAACTTATGAAGAAGGTCATCGCAGCCAAGAAGCTCACCGACCTCCAAAACCACGACTATTATCGTTACGACAAATACGAGAAACTTACCCTTGCCGCCAACAACATCACCCCGGAGCAGTTGGAGAAGAAGCCTTACTCCAGCACTCCATGGCTAAGGGAACAGGTTGAGATGTGCCAGTATAACAACAAGCTCATCCTCCCTCTCAGTGTCGACGAGACAGTTACGGAGAAGATCTGGCAGAAGTCATCTGGTAAGAAGAAGTCCATCATCCAGGGGCAGCAGTCATCAGGTATCAACGATCTCTTCCAGACAGGTGATATTCTTAACGTGGTTCTTAAGGATGTCTTCACCGATGTCAACCTCTACGACAACCAGATTCGACTTGTACAGTACCCTTTCACCTCTCCTATCGGTAAGGATGCCATCAGTTTCTACCGGTTCTATATCGAGGATACTGTTAAAATAGAACGAGACTCATGTATCCATCTCCATTTCCTGCCTAACAACCAGATGGACTTTGGATTCCGTGGCGACATCTATATCCTCAAGGACTCCTCCTATCATGTTCGCCGCTGCGAGCTCACCCTGCCTAAGCAGACATCCGTGAACTTCGTGGAAAACATGCGCATCGAACAGGAATACGAACAGCTCGACAATGGCGAGTGGGTGCTCTCACGCGACGATATGGTGGCAGAGCTTAAGTTTGCCAAGTTTATCAAGGACTGTATCGTCATCCGTACTACACGAATGACGGGATATAGCTTCGACCCCTTGCCCAAGAAACTCTTTAAGGGAAAACGAACGGAGATCCGCGAGGCCGATGCCAGCATGCGTAATCAGGCCTTCTGGGACCAGTACCGTCAGGTGGAACTCACCAAGAGTGAGGACTCCATGGGCAGTTTTGTCAAGAACATCCAGAATATCAAGGGGTTCAAATACTTCATGATCGGTCTTAATGCCCTTATCGAGAATGCTATCGAGACAGGCACTCCAAATAAGATCGATATTGCCCCTGTGAACACCATGCTTACGAGTAATAAGTTCGACGGATGGCGTAACCGTCTGAGTCTGCAGACCACAGGTAACCTCCATCCCCGTATCTTTGGAAAAGCTTACTATGCCCACGGCTGGGGAAGCCATAAGAACTACTACGGAGCTACGTTCACATACTCCCTTATCGACAAGATCTACATGCCGTGGGAGTATCCAAAGAGAAGCTTCGAACTGGAGAGTGTCTACGATGTAAGCTCTCCCAGCGACAGATATCTGCCTACGGATAAGGATAACTTCCTCGTGGCTTTCAAGTGGACTGGCATCGACAAGATGATTCTCTCCAATCGTCAGAAGTTCTCTTATGTCTATGAGGCCTACGGTGGTCTGCGTACCACTCTGAGTTTCAAGACAGAGGAGCAGCAGCCAGTAGGAGCCATGTCGTTCAGGAAGCTTAATCAGCCAGAGATAAAATATGATGGTGACCTCAAGGCCCATCGTGAGTTCTTGCGCACCACAGAACTCTTTGCAGAGTTGCGCTATGCCCCCGATGAGACATATATCAACAACAAACAGCGTCGTATCACCATTAACAAGGATGCCCCGGTGCTGAGTCTGAGCCACACTATGGGATTCCGTAATTTCCTTGGCGGCGACTACACATACAACCTCACCGAGGCAAAACTCTACAAGCGTTTCTGGCTCAACAGCTGGGGAAAGGTAGACCTCTTCCTCAAGGCAGGATATCAGTGGAACCAGGTACCCTACCCTCTGCTGATACACCCTATCGCCAACACCTCGTTTGTCATCGAGGAGGAGATGTTCAACCTCATCAACAACATGGAGTTCCTCAACGACCGCTACGCCTCGATGATGCTCTCTTGGGACCTCAACGGAAAGATCTTCAACCGCATCCCCCTCATCCGTCATCTCAAGTGGCGTGAGTATATCGCTGTCAACACCCTATGGGGCGGCCTGAGCGATAAGAACAACCCCTACCATCCTGATAATATCGGCAGTGACAAGCTCATGTGGTTCCCTGAAGGCTGTTATTTGATGGATACCAAGAAGCCTTACGTTGAAGTGGTTGTAGGTATACATAATATCTTTAAGATTATCCATGTGGAGTATGTACGTCGTCTTAACTATCTTGAGTTGCCTACAGCTACGAAATGGGGCATACGATATATTTTCAGGCTGACGTTCTGAAGAAATAAAAATACAAAATTAAAAATAGAAAATATTAGATGGACGAGAAAATATATCAGTCAATGAAATCAGTGGAGACAGAAGACTGGCTCGACCTTCACGTTATCCGGCCTCTGTGCTATTACTGTGCCAAGGGTTTCAATGTGTTTGATATCCATCCCAATACCGTTACCATCCTCTCGATGATCATCGGTGCCGGCAGCTGTGTGCTCTTTGCCCATGGCAGCTATTATTACGAGGGTGTGGCAGGTCTGGTACTCAACCTCTTTGCAATCCTTCTGCTGATGGTAGCCGATATCCTCGACTGCACCGATGGTCAGTTGGCCCGTATGACAGGCAAGAAGAGCAAGGTGGGACGTATTCTCGACGGTATGGCAGGATTCGTATGGTTCACACCTATATATATGGGTATGGTATGGCGATTCTACCAGCACCACAGCCTGGAGTTCGGATGGCTTGGCATCAGCGACACACCTCAGAATGTGTATATAGCCACTGCCATTGTTTTTGTCCTGGCACTTATGTCTGGCTTTGCAGGTATCGCCGCCCAGCAGCGTCTGGCCGACTATTACATCCAGGTACATCTCTTCTTCCTTAAGGGAGAGAAGGGCAGCGAGCTCGACAACTCCGCCCGCCAACAGGAGATCTATGACGAGATGGACTCCTCTACCCCACGTTATGAGCGCATCTTCCAGAAGTCATATATCGACTATACGAAGAAGCAGGAGAAGTCGACCCCTCAGTTCCAGCGCCTGATGAAGAAGATCAAGGAGAAGTTCGGCTCTTCCGACCACCTTCCTCAGGACCTGCGTGAGGATATCCATCGCGAGTCGTTGGCCATCATGCCCTGGAACGGCCTGCTCACATTCAATTTCCGTTCCTTCTGGCTCTTCCTCTTCGTACTCATTGACCTGCCAGCAGAGTTCTTCCTCTGGGAGATCATCGGCATGGGCCTGCTCACGGAGTATGTACGTCGCCGCCATGAGGGATTCTGTCGTCGCATAGCTGATAGACTATGACAAAGAAAGGTATCAACAACCTGTTTTTCATCATCGGTGTCGTTGCCGTAGTGGTGATGATGTTCACCTTCGATGTCAGTTTCATCGAGCTGTGGGATCATCTCTGCCATGCCGGCTACTGGCTCATCCCCATCATAGGCATATGGATCTTCGTCTACGGTATCAACGCTCTCGCATGGAGGGAGATAATAAAATGTGAGATAGAGCCTGACGAGCATGTCAGTTTCTGGCGCATCTTCCGTCTTACCATCACCGGCTATGCCCTCAACTACGCCACTCCTGTGGGAGGTCTTGGTGGAGAGCCCTACCGTATTGTAGAGCTGTCGAAGAACATCGGTAACCAGCGTGCAGCCTCGTCGGTAATTCTCTATGCGATGATGCATATCTTTGCCCATTTCTGGCTTTGGTTCACGAGTGTGTTTCTCTATCTGGCTCTTGCCGCCATCGGCGACCTACCTTTCAATTCAGCCACAGCCATCGTACTGTTTATCATCGTAGTGTTCTGTCTAATAGCCTTCTATCTCTTTTCCCGAGGTTATAAGTACGGACTGGTGATAAAGACCATACGATGGATAGGTAAGATTCCCGGACTGAAAGGCTGGAGCATCCGTTTCCTGGAGCGACACAGCGAAGCCCTTCACAATGTCGACGAACATATCGCCTCACTCCATAAGCAGGATAAGCGTTCATTCTATGCCAGTCTGCTGCTTGAATATGCCTCTCGCATTGTCCAGAGTCTTGAGATAATGTTCATGCTCCTTCTCTTCGGCATCGACTGCGGAGGCGGCCTGTCAGGCCTTACCTTAACATTCCTCCACTCGATACTTATCCTGTCGTTTACCACATTGTTGGCAAACCTCATAGGTTTCCTTCCTATGCAGCTTGGTGTACAGGAGGGTGGTTTCGTTATCTCCATAGCAGTGATGGGCCTCACTGCAGCCCTTGGCATATTCGTAAGTATTATATGCCGAGTACGTGAGATAATATGGATTCTCATCGGCCTTCTTCTTATGAAATTGGATTTTAACAAACTTTAAGAAAAATATGACCTTTTCTTACGGGAAAAGTTGTATTTTTGCAATCAATTATTAACATCTAATTTTAAAATTTATGAGAAATAACTTAAAACTATGGGTATGTCTGCTTGGCATGACAGCCGGATTGGTTTCTTGCGGTGTCGATATGCCTAAGGAAACTCAGACATCGTATGAAACAATGACAGTAAAGAAATCAGACATTGAACTGCCTTATAAGTTCAGTGCCAGGATGAAAGGTCAGAACGACGTGACGGTTACGCCACAGGTGAGTGGCCAGTTGATGAAGATCTGCGTGACTGAGGGTCAGCAGGTGAAGAAGGGACAGACGCTCTTTATCATCGATTCGCGCAATGCTCAGCTGGAGCTGGAAGCCGCCCAGGCCAACCTTCAGGCAGCACTGGCTGCTGAGAGCAGTGCCAAGCTGGAGTACGAGTCAAACAAAAACCTTTTTGATAAGAAGATTGTGAGCCGTTATATGCTCGACAACTCCGAGAACTCTTACAAACAGGCCCAGGCATCGGTGGTTCAGGCCCGTGCATCTGTAAACCGTGCTAAGGTGAACCTCGGTTTCTGTACCATCACGGCTAATGTACCGGGTGTTATCGGTGAGATTCCCGTTCGTGTTGGTGACCAGGTGTCGCCGATGACACAACTCACCCTGCTGAGCGGCAACACGACGATGTATGCAGAAATCTCCGTAACTGAGGCAGTTATTGAGAATATGGTGAAGGAAGGTGTGAAGTCTTCTGATATAGAAAAACATATTGCTCAAATACCTCCAGCAACGTTTATCATGAAGAATGGTACGGAGTATCCTCATAAGGGACGTTTTACCAGCTTGACAGGTGTTGTGAATGCCTCTACCGGCTCGATGACAGCCAAATTGTCATTCCCCAACCCGGATGGTCTTCTGTACTCAGGTATTCAGGGTACAGTGGTGATGAACTTCGCTGAGAAGGATCTGATCATCGTTCCACAATATGCCGTAGTACGCTTGCAGGACAAGGCCCAGGTTTATAAGGTAAAGGCTGACAGCACAGCAACAGCTGTCGAGGTGACCACTGAAGATACGGGCAACGGTAAGGACTTTATCGTGACCAGCGGTCTGAACGAGGGCGACGTGATTGTGTCTAATGGTGCCAACAATGTGACAGAGGGAATGAAGGTGCTGTTCCCGGAAGAAGAGAAAAAGTAATTTCGTTATAACGTAACATCGATATTTCGAAAAATGAAGAATAATATATTTATCAATAAATACGTGATGGCATGTGCCATCTCGATAGTGATAGCTCTGGTGGGCTATATCTCGATGAGCACGCTGGCAGTCGAGCAATATCCGGACATTGCTCCGCCCACGGTGAATGTAAGCACAAGCTACACCGGTGCCGATGAGAACACGGTGATGAAGTCGGTCATCCAGCCACTTGAGGAGGCCATTAATGGCGTGAATGATATGACCTATATGACCTCAAAAGCCTCTTCGAATGGTGATGTGGAAATCAACGTCTATTTCAAACAAGGTGCCGACCCAGATATGGCGACGGTGAACGTGCAGAATCGCGTGACCCGCGCACAGGCACTGCTACCTGCTGATGTAAACAAGGTCGGTGTGAAGGTGGAGAAACGCCAGAACAACATCCTGCGCATCTTTGCTGTAAGGAGTGCTGACGGCAAGTACGATGAAGACTTCGTGTCGAACTATATCGATATCAACATCAAGCCGAAACTGATGCGTGTAACCGGTGTGGGTAACGTACAGAGCCTGGGTAACACTTATGCCCTGCGCATCTGGCTGAAACCTGATGTGATGGCACAGTACGGACTGACCCCTAACGACGTCTTCGCAGCTATAGGCGGACAAAGCTTTGTGGCTGGTGTGGGTTCCTTGGGTGAACAGTCGGAGAACTCCTACCAATACTCGATGCAGTACAAGGGTACCCTGAAGACTATCGAGGAGTTCAACAACATCGTGCTACGCACCAGTGGTGGCGGTATGCTGCACCTGAGCGACGTGGCTGAGGTGAAGATTGGTGCCATGAGCTACAACTTCACGTCGAACATCCAGGACAGGCCTGGTGCCCTCTGCATGGTGTTCGCAGCTCCAGGTGCTAATGCAACTCAGGTGAATGCCAGCATCAACAAGACCTTCGAGGAGATGAAGAAGACGATGCCTGCCGGACTGGAGTTCGTGACGCTGATGACCAGCGACGACTTCCTGTTCGCTGCCATCCATAACGTGGTGGAGACACTTGTCATCGCCATCATACTCGTTATCTTGGTGGTGTTCTTCTTCCTGCAGAACTTCAAGGCCACCATCATCCCGTCTATCTCAATTATCGTATCATTGTTGGGAACCTTTGCCATCGTCTCATTGGCAGGTTTCTCGCTCAACATCCTGACACTGTTTGCCTTGGTGCTGGCAATCGGTACAGTCGTAGATGATGCCATCGTGGTGGTCGAGGCCGTCATGGCGAAGATGGAGAATGGCATCAGCGATGCGCGTGAGGCCACCCGCCAGGCCATGAACGAGGTGTCGGTAGCCGTAGTATCGTGTACCTTGGTATTTATGGCCGTGTTTATCCCTGTGACCTTCATGCCTGGCACCTCTGGTACGTTCTTTACACAGTTTGGTGTGACGATTGCCTCGTCTGTCGGTCTGTCGTGTGTGTCGGCCCTCACGCTCTGTCCGGCCCTCTGCGCTATCATGATGCGCGTGACGGAAGGAAAGAAGGAAGGCAAGGGCTTGACCTATTATACGAAGAAGGCCTACGAAGCCAGCTACAATGCTATATATAATAAGTATAGCAAGAGCGTACAGAAGTTCATCAAGCGCCCACTCATGGCATGGAGCCTGCTGGCTCTGGCTGCCGTGCTGCTGGTATTCTTCATGAAGAACCTGCCTTCAGGTCTTGTGCCGCAGGAGGATCAGGGCGTGTTCCTGGTTGAGATACAAGCTCCAGAAGGCTCCACACTGAAGCAGACCCGTGAGATGACGAAGCAGGTGGAGGCCAAGGTGAAGAATATTCCCGAACTGGAGAGTTTCGCTTTAGTCTGTGGTTATGGTATGATATCGGGTGCCGGTTCCAACTACGGTACGATGGTGGTACGTCTGAAGAACTGGGATGAGCGTCCTGGCATGAACCATCTGCTGACGCTTGTCATGTACCGTTTCTACTTTGACTGCCAAGATATCAAGAACTTGCGGGTGATTCCGTTCGAGATGCCTCAGATTCCAGGCTATGGTACCAGTAACGACATCATGCTCATGGTAGAAGATCCCACAGA
>CACYRS010000028.1 GCA_902776935.1 uncultured Prevotellaceae bacterium
TTGTCCTTCAAACATAATTATTTAATTTTAGAATTTTTTGTTCTGATGATATCGAAGAGGTATGTGAACTTTACCACTATATTTCCGAAATTAGAGCGTGCGAAATAGTCACGTTTAGTAGCTCCGTAGATATTTCCAAGCCCATAATAGTAACGACCCTCGATAATAAAATGTCCCAGATGACGGTTGCTCCACTCCAAACCTGCACCAACAGCTATTCCGTAGTCGATCTTATTCTCTACAGACATCGTGTCCTGGGCCACCACGTGCGAGGCACGTTTTGAGGAATACATATAGTTAGGGCCGAATCTCCCATTTTTAATAGCTGGGTCAAAAGCTGGATCATGGATATCGAAGTTTGACTCTGTTGACTCTCCGATACAGACACCGAACTGGGGACCTACCTGAAAGAAGAACTGCATACCACTACGTTCCCTTCCCCATCCAAGACGAGCCAGAAATGGCACCTGAAGATATGTAAGATTACGAGTGTATTGCAGTGTCTGAGTCTCATCGGTATGCATCGTCACCGGCTCGTCGTTCATGTCCCATATACGTTCCTTCCAACCTATCTGAGCATAGTTCAACTCACCAACAATGGCACAGATGCTACTGAAATATTTCTCACAAGTATAACGGGCCGTAAAACCAAATGTCTTTCCCCCCAACATATCCTGAGGAACCTTGGGTACAAAGGCGATGTTACTCATAGTATACCCAACGCTACCACCGATGGCAAAATCAGTACGATACTCACCAACCTGAGCGTAAGAAGAGAATAGTGAACAATGAATAGCGAATAATGCCGTCATCAATACCCTCGCCATCCAATTACATTTCACTAACTTTATATTCATCTCAAAAATATTCACTTTTCACAATAAACTATTAACTACTTTATCGTCTCCACTCGATGGTCTGTGGTGTAATGCACCAAGAGCAGACTTCGATTCTGGAGACCACCATTGCCCATACGCTCAAACATCAGAGGAGTCTGAACAGGAGGATAGCCGAACATACCTGCTGCACCATTAAACGACTTCCCATATTTATGCAGTCCCCTCAGGAAGAAATACGCATGATCGAAACCTGTCAGTGCAAATCGTGGCAAGGCATGTTGCATCTCTGAATGAAAATTCCAGAGGTATTTCTGTTCCAGGCGCTGCGTCTGGAATGTCAGCGGATTATAATGGAACACTGATGGAATATAAGTATCGAACTTATAGAAATTGTCAAGATGAGTGCGAGTATACGACAACCACTCTGTATATCCGAACATCGATATCTCGAGAGCAGGTGCCTTAAGTATCAGACCATTAATCTTTGCAAAAGCAACGCCCAGTTCCGGTGAACGACCTGTATTAAGTATCACCATATTCTTTTTTGTACGACTGAATGCCTTTGAGAACTGATCCTCACTCGACTTAAGATTTGTGATATTATACTCTATACCTCGACTATCCAGTTGACGGCGCAAACCAGAGGTAAAGGGGAATTTTTTACTTGTGGAGTCATTACAATCGATAAATACAGGATGATAATCCTTGAAGTTCTCAAGGTAACGGTCAATGCTGGCGGTTGTCACATTTGTTGGTGACTGCCAAATCTGGAAGATGTTACGATTGGTAAGCATCTGAGGAGCACTTATTGAGAAAGGTATCACCAGTCGGATATCGTTTCGCTCCACAAAGTCAGAAATCGCCTGCATCTGCTTGGAATATAAAGGACCGAAGATGATGTCACATCTTGCAGCATCCTTGTCCTGGAGAATTTTCAGGATATCGGCATCCTCAGCGGTGTTCCATGCATGGATATCCACGGAGATTCCCGTCTGCTTAAGACTATCGCAGGCCATAAGGATACCACGATAATATTCCACCATCCTTTTGCCATCGCCATTGATGTTATGAAGTGGCAGCATCACTCCCACGCGGATAGCGCGCTGGCGAATATCGTCAGAGGAAACCTGAGCTATGGTATCAACAGCAAAGGAAAATACCATCACCAACAGGAAATATCTCAAAAATCTCGTCATAAAACTCTTCTGTTTGCGAATTACGATGCAAAATTACTAAATATTTATCATTTATCATTTATCATTTATCATTTTTTTCGTATCTTTGCACTTTAAAACATTAGAAAATGAGGATAAAGACGATAATACTACTGTGTTTTGCAGTTTTTTTACCATTAACGGGGTTCTCACAGGGTGTCGTATATGACAATGACACCATTAAGAAAGAAAGTATACTTACTTTCCCCAATGCCTTCTCACCCAATGGTGACGAGTACAACGCTACCTTCAAGCCCAAGGAGTGTAAGAACATCGTGGAGTTTCATGCTTATATCTTCAACCGTTGGGGACAGAAACTCTATGAGTGGACAGATCCTGATGCTGACGGTTGGGACGGAACATATAAAGGCAAGAACGTGAAGGAAGGAACCTATTTTATCTATGTAAAGGCTCGCGGTGCCGACAAGAAAGAATATTCCATCCGCAAAGATGTGAACCTTCTCAGAGGTTACACAGAAGGTACAACACTAAATGAATAACATGGAGAGCCAGGACAAGAAGATATTTGTATATGGTGCCAGAGTCCACAATCTCAAGAATGTGGATGTGGAGATACCCCGTAACTCGCTGGCGGTTATAACAGGACTAAGCGGTTCTGGTAAGTCATCCCTTGCCTTCGATACCATCTTTGCAGAGGGGCAGCGACGATATATCGAAACATTCTCTGCCTACGCAAGAAACTTCCTCGGAGGGATGGAACGTCCTGATGTGGATAAAATAACCGGTCTCTCTCCAGTAATCAGCATCGAGCAAAAGACCACAAATAAGAATCCTCGTTCTACTGTAGGTACCACGACAGAAGTCTACGACTATATGCGTCTTCTCTATGCCCGAGCCGGAAAGGCATACAGCTACCATACTGGCGAGGAGATGGTGAAATATACAGAGGAGAAGGTCCTGGACATGATTCTCCATGACTATGAGGGGAAGAAGATCTTTATTCTTGCCCCAGTGGTGAGAAGCAGAAAAGGTCACTATCGAGAACTCTTCGAGGCGATGCGAAAGAAGGGATACCTCAACATAAGAGTTGACGGAGAAATGCTTGAGATTGTCAGGGGCATGAAGGTAGACCGCTATAAGAACCATAACATAGAAGTGGTTATCGATAAGCTGGCAGTATCTTCGAAAGACGAGGAGAGGCTGAAGAAATCCGTCAGTACCGCAATGAAACAAGGTGAAGGGCTGATAATGATTCTTGACAAAGACACCGGTGAGATTAAGCATTTCTCAAAGAGACTTATGTGTCCTACTACAGGAATAAGCTACAGCGATCCTGCTCCGAATAACTTCTCATTCAACTCACCTCAAGGAGCCTGTCCTCATTGTAAAGGACTTGGAACAATCAACCAGATAGACCTCGACAAGGTCATTCCTGACAAAAAGCTGAGCATCTACGAGGGAGGTATCGTTCCTCTTGGAAAATATAAGAACCAGATGATTTTCTGGCAGATAGATGCGCTGTTGAAAAAACATGATTGTGAACTGAAGATGCCGATAGAAGATATTCCTGAAGATGCAATGCACGAGGTATTATATGGTTCTCTTGAGGATGTACGTATCGACAAGGAAGTTGTCCACACCTCGAGCGACTATTTTGTTGCATATAATGGCGTCGTAAAATATCTGCGCAACGTGATGGAGAACGATGAGTCTGCATCTGGGCAGAAATGGGCAGACCAGTTCCTGGCAGAATGCGAGTGTCCAGAGTGTCACGGACAGAGACTGAACCGTGAGGCATTGTCGTATAAGATATGGGACAAGAATATCTCTGAGCTGGGTAATATGGATATCTCCGAGCTCCGTGAGTGGCTTGAACATGTGGAGGAACATCTGAATCATCAGCAACAACAGATAGCACACGAAATCATAAAGGAGATACGTACACGACTTGACTTCCTGCTTGAGGTAGGCTTAGATTATCTGGCCCTTAACCGACAGTCTGCCAGTCTCTCTGGTGGTGAGAGCCAGAGAATACGTCTGGCGACACAGATAGGATCACAGCTTGTGAATGTGCTGTATATCCTCGATGAGCCATCGATAGGTCTGCATCAGAGAGACAACGAACGACTTATCCACTCCTTGAAGGAACTGAGGGATCTTGGTAACACCGTTATCGTAGTGGAGCATGATGAAGACATGATGCGCGAAGCCGACTATATCGTAGATATCGGTCCAAAGGCTGGAAGAAAAGGTGGAGAGGTGGTATTCCAAGGCACTCCTAAGGAGATGCTGAAGACAGATACACTTACAGCTCAGTATCTGAATGGCATGCAACAGATCGCCATTCCGGAGAAACGTCGCGATGGCAATGGTAAGAGTCTTATCCTCAAAGGCTGCACAGGAAATAATCTCAAACACGTCGATGTTGAGTTCCCGCTTGGAAAACTCATTGTAGTTACAGGTGTATCAGGCTCCGGCAAATCCACACTTATCAACGAGACCCTTCAGCCAATACTATCACAGCATTTCTATCGTTCACTGAAGAAGCCAATGCCCTACGAGAGTATCGAAGGCCTAAACAATATAGATAAGGTGGTAAATGTTGATCAGTCGCCTATAGGCCGTACTCCACGAAGCAATCCTGCAACATATACAGGAGTTTTCTCGGATATCCGTTCTCTGTTTGTGAATCTTCCTGAAGCAAAGATACGAGGATATAAGCCCGGGCGATTCTCCTTCAATGTCAAGGGAGGACGATGCGAGACCTGTGGAGGAAACGGATATAAGACGATAGAGATGAACTTCCTGCCTGATATCCAGGTACCTTGTGAACAATGTCACGGAAAGAGGTATAATCGCGAGACTCTCGAGGTACGTTATAAGGGAAAATCGATAGCCGATGTACTGGATATGACTATCAATCAGGCTGTTGAGTTCTTTGAAAACGTACCAGATATATTACGTAAGATAAAAACAATACAGGATGTAGGACTGGGATATATCAAGGTTGGCCAGTCATCCACCACTCTCTCTGGAGGTGAGAGTCAACGCGTAAAGTTAGCCACCGAACTGGCGAAGAAAGATACAGGCAAGACGCTTTATATTCTCGATGAGCCTACTACAGGTCTGCACTTTGAGGATATCAGAATTTTGATGGATGTTCTTCAGAAACTGGTAGACAGAGGCAATACCGTCATTATCATCGAACACAACCTCGACGTGATAAAACTTGCAGACTGGATTATTGACATCGGTCCTGAGGGAGGAAGGAAAGGAGGACAAATCCTCTCTACTGGCACCCCCGAAGAGGTTGCAAAGAGTAAGAAGGGATATACTCCGAAGTTCCTTAAAAACGCCCTTAAGAAATAAGAGGCATCTAACAAAAAACAAGTGGCACTTACTGAATGATAAGTGCCACTTATTTTGTATTAAGAGGGGGTTATTACAAGCTTGCTGCTGCAATCCACTCATATATGCAAGAAACAACACCGAAGAGTGCTATACCTGCGGTACAGATACCGAGAGCAATCTTAGTAGCCTGGTCACTTTGGAATGTTGGCAGCGGACTGTCGGTCTTCGTGATATACATAGCCTTTACGATGAGCAGGTAGTAGTAAAGTGACACTACCGTGTTCACCAAAGCGATGAATACAACGAAGTAAGCCATCGGCTCACCGTTCTGAACACCAGCCATGAATACAAAGAACTTAGAGAACATACCTGCAAACGGTGGGATACCTGCCAGAGAGAACAGCGCCAAAGTCATCAGGAAAGAGAGCTTGGGGTTAGTCTGATAGAATCCGTTGTAAGCAGCCATGTCTGTACGTCCGTTGTTATTCTGCTCAACAACATTGATCACCGTGAATACAGCCATATTAGCTACGATGTAAACAAGCACATAATAAGTCAGTGCAGCAACACCCAGCTGGCTATATCCAACTACTGCCAACATGATATATCCAGCCTGAGAGATAGAGCTGAACGCCATGAAGCGCTTGAGCTCGTTCTGTCGGATGGCCATCAGATTAGCTACTGTAATAGAGAGTACGATAACCACATAGAGCATATACTCCCAGTAGTTGAGCATCGGAGCAAACACCTTCATAAGGATAATGCACAGCGTAATAGCTGCAGCACCCTTGGAGATAACACTCAGGTAACCAGTAACTGGAGTTGGAGCACCCTGATAAGTGTCGGCAGTCCAGAAGTGGAAAGGCACAAGTGAGATCTTAAAGCCAAGACCACTGAAGAAGAACACAAGTCCCATGATTGAGAGTGGTGTTGCAAGATAGTGTCTGCCAAGTGCCGTGGCAACATCATCGAAATACAATGTTCCTGTGGCTGCATAGATGAATGAGATACCGAAGAGCATAACACCGCTTGAGAAAGTAGCCACGAGGATATACTTTGCAGCACCCTCAGCTGAGTTCTTGCGATTCTTGTCGAAAGCCACCATACATGCCAGAGGCACAGAAGCCATTTCAAGACCGAGGAAGAACATCAGGAAGTTGCCTGAAGACATCATCATGAACATACCGAGCAGCGTGCTGAGAATCAGCATATAGAACTCACCGGCAACACGCTGACGAGTCTCTACCCACGATTCAGCCATGATCACCACAATCACCGTACCGAAAGTGAGCACCATCTTCATCACGTTCACTGCCTGAGTTGCTACATACATACCGCCAAAGGCTGTAATCGTCTCTTCCTGTCGCATCGCACTAAAAATGGCGAGGCCAACACTCATCAGCATGAAATATGTGAGGCGACCGATAGCAATATTGGCCTTCTCACCACGGAGTTCGCCACTCTTCGTCATCGCGAAATCGAACGCAAATACAATAATCAATGCTATTACCAGAGCACACTCTGGAAACATATATATAAATTGTCCGTAATTCATATCTTAGTCCTCCTTTCTTTACATGACACCAATTGACTGAAGTATCGATCCTGCAGCGGGAGAGATCATGTCGCTTACCCAGAATGGGAAAGTTCCAAGACCTGCCACACAGAAAATCAGACAGATAACAGCAACACGCTCATCCCATGTAGCATCGGTGAGCTCAAGGAAGTGTTTGTTCTCAACCTCACCATACAGGATCTTACCAACAACACGCAGGATGTAAACCGCTGTTACAACGATTGACGTACAAGCGATGATAGTAGCCACCATACGGAATGAGGTGTTTGGATCACCACTTACAGGATTTGCACCGAAGGCACCGACGAAAATGGTCATCTCAGCGATAAAGCCAGAGAAACCGGGAAGTCCAAGGTTTGCCAAACCGGCAATCACATAACCTACAGCCAGGAAAGGCATAATCTTCATCAAACCAGCCAGCTCGCGGATGTCACGAGTGTGGGTACGTCCGTAGATCATACCGATGAGTGCGAAGAAGAGAGCCGTCATCAGACCGTGAGACAACATCTGAAGCACAGCACCTGTAACAGCAGTCTGACTCATCATCAACAGAGCAAAGAGCACGAGTCCGCAGTGAGAAACTGAAGAATAAGCATTGATATACTTCAGGTCAGTCTGTACACAAGCGCTCAAAGCACCATAGACTACAGAGATTGTTGTGAGGATGAGGAAGATCCATGACAGATCCTGAGCAGCCTCAGGCAACAGATACATAGCCACGCGGAAGCAGCCATAACCTCCCAGCTTCATCAGCACACCAGCGTGGAGCATAGATACTGCCGTAGGCGCAGATGCGTGACCATCGGGGCTCCATGTGTGGAATGGGAACAGAGCACCCAGCACACCGAATCCGATGAAGATGAATGGGAAGAAGATATTCTGGATGTTACCAGGAATACAATGATTAGCTGCGATGGTAGTCAACTCGAATGTATAGTTGCCGCTATAGATGCCATTGAAGTAGTAGATACCCAGCAATCCGAGAATCAGCAGGGCAGAACCTCCCATCAGCATCAGGGTAAGCTTCATAGCTGAGTACTCTTTGCGACCAGAGCCCCATACACCAATAAGCAGGTACATAGGAATCAGAGCCACCTCGTAGAACATGAACATCGTAAAGAGGTCGGTAGAGATAAAGAAGCCGAACACACCTGTAGAAAGCAGGGTGAACCAAAGGAAGTACTCCTTTGTGAGTGGTTTCAACTGCCAAGAGGCAAAAGTACCTGTGAAGACGATGATGCTTGAAAGCAGCAGCATCACGACAGAGATACCATCGACACCAACACTGTAAGCGATATTCAGAGGCTTGAACCAGGGCACACTATAGGTGAGCAACATCTCAGCTGTATTACCAGCAGCGCGCTCCTGAATGAAATAGATGGTCAACCATATTGAGAGGGCCAGCAGACACGAAGCTCCCGTTACCATCACACCACGCACCTGATTCAGGTTCTTGGCAAGCCAGAGGCCCAACAGCATCAGGGCGGGAATTATTACGAAAACAGTTAATATATTCATATCTTTAGATGCATAATAGGATTAACGTTAAAGCAACAGTACCCGTGAGGAACCATACAGCATACTGGCGGACATCGCCACTTTGCCAACTGCGGATACTCTCACCAGCCTCATTAGCACCCCAAGCCATGAAGTTAAACGTGCCATCAACGACGTGACGGTCGAACCAGGCAATAGGTGTGCTGACGCAACGGAAGATGATACGATGAGTAACATACTGCCAGATCTCGTCCTGATAGAAACGCTTGTAGGCTGCACGATGCAGCTTTGGGAACGTCTTGTAGAGACGATCGGCAATAGGCTGGCTCTCACCTTTATATATATAGGTGGCGAGACAGATGCTCATAATCGCAATAATCGTAGAGGTAGCAGCAATCTGCGTGTCGAAGTGGATAGTGTAATCAGTACCAGCGGCTGAAACATAGCTGCCGAAGCTGCCACCCCAACCCAGGAATCCGCCAAGTGTAGAGTAGATACCTACACCAACGGTGATCACACAGAGAACAATCAAAGGAATGGTCATCGTGAGAGGAGCCTCATGTGGAGTATGGTGCTCATGTGCCTCCTTATTCTCTGTACCCCAGAAAATACCGTAGTACAGACGGAACATATAGAAGGCAGTCATGGCAGCGATACCCGTCATGATCCAACCAACAACTGGGCTGTACTGCATGCAGGCGGTGATAATCTCATCCTTTGAGCTGAAGCCCGAGAAGAATGGAATACCAGCGATGGCCAGACATGAGATAAGGAATGTGATGTGAGTAACAGGCATATATTTGCGCAGACCTCCCATCAGAGCCATCTCATTGCTGTGAACAGCGTGGATGATACAACCTGCTCCGAGGAACAAACAAGCCTTAAACATAGCGTGGGTGAACAGGTGGAACATACCAGCCATATAACCCAACTGAGCGTGATTGTCCATCAAGGCCTCATGACCTGGGAGCGAAACGCCCAATGCCACCATCATAAATGCAATCTGAGAGATTGTTGAGAAGGCGAGCACACGCTTGATGTCGCTCTGGGCACAAGCAACAGCAGCGGCATAGAAAGCGGTGAACACACCCACCCAAACCACAATGCTCATAGCCTGAGGTGCATACTCAATCCACAGAGGGAACATACGTGCAATCTGGAACACACCGGCTACAACCATGGTAGCAGCGTGGATAAGTGCAGATACAGGTGTAGGACCCTCCATAGCGTCTGGCAGCCAGATATGCAGTGGGAACATAGCAGACTTACCGGCACCTCCGATGAACATCAGAGTAAGTGCGGTAGGAATGATGAATCCACCAGCGGCAACAGCCTTAGCCAGATTACCCTCGATAAATGGTGTTGTTCCCTGGCCCATCACGATATCACCAGCAAATGAGAAGCTGAATGAATCAACGAAGTAACCGAAGGTAAGAATACCAACGAGGAAGAACATATCGGCAAAGCGGGTAACGATGAACGCCTTCTTAGATGCAGCGATGGCGGGTTTCAGAGGATAGTAGAAGCCGATGAGCAAGTAAGAAGATACACCAACGAGCTCCCAGAACATATACATCTGGAAAATGTTGGTGGCAAGAACCAGTCCAAGCATTGACATGGTGAAGAGAGAGAGGAATGCGTAGTAACGCTGAAATCCCTTCTCACCGTGCATATAACCGAATGAGTAGATATGAACCATCAGTGATACTGTAGAGATAACAATCAGCATCATCACGCTGATAGGATCCAGCAGGATACCGAGGTCGAAATGCAGATTGCCCAAAGGCAACCATGTGAAATTATAGGGAACAAAAGTCTGGTATACTCCGTCCACACGATCCATACCGAAGTACTCGAATGCCGTGAGGTAAGAGAGTATCGTGACTACGCCCAGCGAACAGGTGCCAATCAATCCGGCAACCTTGTGCTGCATCTTCATGCCTGCCAGTCCAAGAACAATGAACGACAGCAGCGGCAGAAGCATAATGAATAATGTGTAACTAAACATAATCTTAACCGTTTTTATCGTTTCATATTCTGGATGGCATCAACGCTGTCGCTCTTGAACTTGCGATAGACATTGATGATAATAGCGATGGCAACTGCACTTTCAGCAGCGGCAACACCAATCACGAAGAGGGTCATGAACATGCCTTCCATACCGTTGGGATAGAGCAGACGGTTGATGGCAGCGAAATTGATGTCCACAGCATTGAGCACCAGCTCTACAGAGATGAGCATGGCAATCAGATTACGACGGGTAACGAAACCGTAGAAACCAATAAAGAACAATAAAGCACTAAGTGCGAAAAAACATTCAACTGGTATCATGCCTTATCCTCCTTTCTCGCTACAACCAAGCCTCCGATGATACATGCCAGCAGGAATACTGAGATGAACTCGAAGGGCAATACATACTGATACTTACCTGAACCAACCAGTGCCATACCGATTTCCTTCATAGGCACTTCTACGTTGGCAATCTCCTGAGTATAGAAGCCTGTCTTCAGCAGGATCAGAGAGACGACCACCAGTCCGGCAAAGGCAGCCAGACCACCAGCAATCATCTTACTTGACTTCACTCGCTCCTCCAGACCCTGAAGGGTACGCTTGCTCACCAGTTGGATGGCGAACACATAGATCATCGTAACGCCTCCGGCATATACTGAGATCTGAGCGGCTCCCAGGAAGGTGTAGTCGAGCAGGAAATAGATGCCTGCCACACCAAAGAGCACAAACAACATGAATGTTGCGGCTCGCATAATCTTCGTCGTGGTGACACACATCAGCGCCGAGCCGATGATGAACACCGCGAGAATGATAAACATTACTGTATTTGCCATATTGCGTTACTTCGTTTTAGTGTTAAACTTACCGACTTCCCACTCAGCACCGCCTTCAAGAAGGTTTGGCAGCGAACCACCCTTGTAAACCTCCTCATTAAGATGAAACACCAGTTTAGAGCGGTCGAATACGGCGTTCTCGAAATCATTCGTAAACTCGATGGCGTCGAAGTTGCAGGCGTTTGTACAAAGCTGGCAGAACATGCAGTCGCCAAGGTCGTACTGATAATCATCGAGCACCTTTTTTTTCTTGCCTGTCTCAGGATCCTCAGCCATGTGGCTGGTAATCTTGATGGTTCCATTCGGACAAGCCTTCTCGCACAATGTGCAAGCGGTACACTTGTAGCTGCCATCCTCGTTGCGCTTGAATACCAAACGACCACGGTGACGTGCGGCTACGTGGAGTGTAGTCTTGCGGTTCTCGGGATACTGCTCCGTCGACTTATTGGTAAAGAAGTCCTTGAAATATTCCTTCCAAGAGGTCTTCATACCGGTAGCCAACGTCTTCAAGCCGTGCCCGATTTCTCCGAAATATGTTTTGTTATCTTCCATTGCTATACCTTATTTAATATATAAGCCTAAAGCTACTACAACCGTCATGATGACGAGGTTGAGCAGTGCCAACGGCATGAGGTACTTCCACTCCAGCTTCAGAATCTGGTCGATACGCAGACGTGGGAACGTCCACTTAATCCACATCAGAATCCATACCAGGAAGAAAGCCTTACCCATAAACCATACGATGCCTGGGATGTAGTTCATCACCTTGTCGAAGGCCTCGATACCGATGTTTACAGGCGCCCAACCACCGAGGAATACGGTAGCTGCAATACCTGCGATGATAAAGAGGTTCAAGAACTCAGCGAGGTAGAAGAAGCCGAAGCCCATACCAGAATATTCTGTATGATGTCCGGCAGTCAACTCACTCTCAGCCTCAGCCATATCAAACGGGCCACGGTTTGCCTCAGCATTACCTGCAATGAGGAATACGAAGAAGGCGATGATGGCAGGAATATGACCCTGGAAAATGAGCCACTTCCAAGGACCCGTCTGAGCCTCAACGATACCGCTCATCTGCATGGTACCTGTAAGGATTACAGCTGTGATCAGACAGAGGCAGAGCGACATCTCGTAAGAGATCATCTGCACAGCACCACGCATAGCCGATACCACAGAATACTTATTGTTAGAACCCCAACCTGCAAGGAAGATACCTACCACACCGATTGAAGAAACGGCAGTGAGCAGGAACACACCTACGTTGAAGTCGAGCACTGTAGCACCGTTGTTCCAAGGCAGAAACGAGAAGGCACCTACAGAGCCGATAATCACCAAGAGAGGAGCAACGAGATAGAGCAGTTTATCGGCACGGTCTACGATGAAAATCTCCTTGATAAGCATCTTCAATACGTCGGCAAACACCTGCAGCAGTCCCCAGTAACCTACTCGCATCGGGCCAAGACGGCACTGGAAGTAGGCGCAAACCTTACGCTCCATGAAAATCAGTACGATGGCGATGAGGGCATATCCCACAAGGATACCGACACCCACCAGCACGCACTCAATCAATATCGCTAACCAGTCAGGACATCCTATTGTAATCCTGAGTAACTGGTCGAACCATTGTGTAAATATAGAAAAGTCGAACATAATTATCTATCAATATCAGGAATTACAACGTCAATAGCAGCACAGGTAGCAATCAGGTCGGCAATCTTCTGACCACGAAGCATCGGGTCGAAGGCACCTACCAGCGAGAGACCCATTGGACGCATCTTCATACGGTATGGGCTCTTGTCGCCACGAGAGTCGAGATATACACCAAACTCACCAGCTACACCCTCAACAGAATAGTACCACTGTCCCTCCGGGCACTTGATGATTGGCTTCTGCTTAACATAGAAGTCGCCCTCAGGGATGTTGTCGACAAGCTGTTCGATGATGTTCAGGCTCTGGTACATCTCGTTGATGTGAACCAGATAACGGTCCATAGAGTCACAGCCAGTCAATGTGCACTGCTCCCACTCTACCTTGTCATACATGTCGTACGGGTGGTTCTTACGAACATCGTTCTTCCAACCCGAAGCACGTCCGGCAGGACCGGTAACAGCGTAGTTGATACAATCCTCGAGACTCATCGTACCACAGTTCTCCAAACGGTTGTGGGTAATGATGTTATCTCCGAAAATATCCATATACTCCTGAATCGTAGGACGAAGATACTTCACCAGATCCTTACAGTTCTTAACAAAGTTAGGATCGATATCGTCCTGCAAACCACCGATACGGTAGTAGTTCTGAATCAGACGTCCACCAGTGGTCTCCTCCATCACGTTCAGCACATGCTCACGGTCGCGCATGCCGTAAAGCATACCTGTAAGAGCACCAAGGTCCTGAGCCACACACGAAGTATAGAGCAGGTGAGAGTCGAGACGCTGCAGCTCGTCCATGATGGTACGAACATACTTAATACGATCAGTCAATTCTACCTCCAGAGCCTCCTCAATCACACCTACCAATGCATGGCGATGTTGCATGGCTCCCAGATAGTTAAGACGATCAGTTAAAGCAAGAGTTTGAGGATAAGTCATACCCTCCCACATTTTCTCGATTGCACGGTGGATATATCCAAGATGAGGATAGATACGCTTCACGGTCTCACCATCCAACACAGTCTGCAAACGGAGCACACCGTGGGTTGCAGGGTGCTGAGGACCGATATTGATTACGTAGTCATCGCTGCCAAACAGTTTGTTCTGCTTTGACTGTAGGACACCGTCTTTATCGAGATAGAACTCCAGACCGTAGTCAGGCTCTACATCATCCTCAAGAGTGTACTTGTCATTGAACTCCCAGTCCTTACGGAAAGGATAGCCCTTGAAGTCAGAACGCAGGAACAGACGACGCATATCGGGATGTCCGAGGAACACGATGCCATAGAAATCAAACACCTCACGCTCCAGCAAATCAGCAACTCGCCAGATTCTGGAAACAGAAGGAATATAAGCTAATGTCTCTCCGTCCATCTCACCTGTGCCGTTAGATGACATGCCGTCGCCACAAACCTGGCTCTTGGCAAGCATCTTAACTGAGCAACGCTCATGGGTATTGGTATTCTCGAGGATATACACGCAACCAAGGCCTTCCTCTTTACCGAAGTCCTCACCTACGATAGTGACAAGATAGTCAAAGCCCTTCTTGTCCTTCAAGTTCTGCATCTCCTGTGCAAACTTGTCAAATTCAAATGAAAGGAATTCTAACTTCATGCCTTTTCCTCCTCTACTTTAGCTTCTGCCTGAGCAGCTTTCATTTCTTCAACAAATTCCTGGGGTACATCGGTGATAACCATTGACTCTCTGCGATGGTCGCCATGCTTAGAGCGGAATGTGAGCTCCTCGTTAGATACTCCGAGAGCCTTCTCCTCAGCAGTCTGCTTGTGGTTGGCACCACCGAAGAATTTCTCGATCTTCACCTTACGCTGCAGCTGCATCATGCCATACATGATAGCCTCCGGACGTGGGGGGCAGCCAGGAATAAACACATCTACGGGTACGATTTCCTCGATACCCTTCACTACATGGTAACTCGACTTAAATGGTCCACCGCTGATAGCACAACCACCAACAGCAATCACATACTTAGGCTCAGCCATCTCGTCGTACAGGCGCTTCAGGGCTGGAGCCATCTTGTGAGTGATGGTACCGGCACACATGATCAAGTCGGCCTGACGTGGAGAGTTACGAGTAACCTCGAAACCGAAACGGGCAAAGTCATAGCGGGCACAACCGCAAGCCATGAACTCGATACCACAACAAGAGGTGGCGAAAGTCAATGACCAGAGGGAGTTAGAACGTCCCCAGTTAATCAACTGGTCAAGCGAGCCCGTAATCACATTGACGCCGCCCTCATGGAGCTCGTCAACAATCTTCTCCAACGATGAGTTGTCGTTCCACTCCTCGTAGGGAATACTCTTGATGTGAGGCTTTCTTACTTCCATTCCAAGTCTCCTTTCCGCCAGGCGTATGCCAAGCCTAATACCAGAACTACCAGGAAGAACCCGATGCTCAGCAGAGCCATCGCACCGAACTCCTTCACTACCACTGCCCATGGATACAGAAACACCGTTTCTATATCAAACATGAGGAACAAGATGGCAAAGAGATAGAATCCCACAGTCATCGGCAACCACGAGCTGCCTCGCGTGGGGATACCACTCTCATACGGCTCACCTTTCACCTTCGCGTAGGACCTAGGGCCTATCAGCTTGGCTACAACGTAAGCCGCCACCACCAATGTAATAGCCGTCAACAAGACGGTAATTAACAAAGCAAAGTTCATAAAATTAATATAATGTTATAACAATATTGTTTAAAAAATCTTTCCGACCACACCTCACTTCACTACCTCAGGGATAGCTTCTCCGACACACGCATTAGGCTGCTGGATATGAAGCATCTGGGTAATTGTTGGAGCTATGTCTGTGATATGCACCTCACGCGATGTGCTGCCGTGCTCCACCTTCCATCCGAAGAACAGAAGAGGGATATGGGCATCGTAAGGGTTCCACTCGCCATGGGTAGTACCCACTGGTGAAGAACTCTTACCAAATTCGTACCATCCTGCCTCAGGAATCACGATAATGTCGCCAGAACGACGGGGGTGATATCCCATCAGAGCACGATAGCGCAGGAGGTCGGGAATGCCAGCATCCTGTAGTTTCTCGAATTCCGACACGAACTGCACATGAGGAGCAGTCCTCAGGAAGTCGACGATGGTCTTACGAACCTTAGCCTCATCGAGCCCTTGTTCCGCGATATATTTCTTATTGAGGAAAATGCGATATGAGTTTATGCTTGAGATAACCTTCAGGTCGGTGCCCAGTTTCTCCTTCAGCACCTGGCCAAGCATCGGAGCTATCTCCTGTCCCCACTTCCATGCACCACCGGCAAGATTATGGTCCTGCATAAACTGGAAATTATGGGCAGCACCGTGGTCGGCCGTCAGGAACAACAGGTAGTTACCCTCGCCAACTTGCTCGTCGAGAGCCTTCAGCAGCCGGGCAATATCCTTGTCTAGTTCCAGATAAGCCTCGTCGGCATGAGAGCCGCGAGTAGACCACTGATGACCAATGACATCAGTCTGAGAATAGCTGACACAGAGCATGTCGGTAGTCTTGCCCTTACCGAGATTCTCACCCTTGAGGGCAGCAATCGCCATGTCGGTAGTGATATGACCACAGAGAGGATACAAACCGACATCTTTACCTACTTCTTGAAGTTTCTTATTCCTCTTGAGCTCCTTGTTATACGCTTTTACCCAACCTGGCAAATCTGCCATGTAATACGTACTAGTGATAAACTGCCCGTTCTTAGTGTCGAGCCAATAAGCGCCGTTGGCACTTCTTCCCGCCGGAAGGATAGCGGCACGATCCTTATATGAAACACCAATCACTTTAGACTGGAAATCGGTATGCAGACGGATCTGATCACCAATGGTAGTAGCCAACAGGTTCTTCGGCGACATACATCCTTTCTTACGATTGTCGCTACCCACGGGATCTACACTCTGGTCGCCACAGCAATATACAGGCTCTCCGTCAATCTCGAAATCGTTGCCGCAGATGCCATGAAAAGCAGGAGTCGAACCGGTATAAACCGACGTATGTCCGATAGAAGTAACTGTAGGCAGATAGTTTATCAGACAATTGTCACAGGAGTATCCATCTCTGATAAGCCGACGGAAGCCATCCTCCTGAAACTTGTCATAATACCTTGGCAGGTAGTCCCAACGCATCTGGTCCACCACCACTCCAACCACGAGCTTCGGACGCTCGTTAAAATCCTTATGTGCCAGCAAATGAGCAGTATAGCTCAACAGAATTGCTGTTAGTAGTACGACTTTCTTCATATTGGGTGCAAAGGTACTAAAAAAATCTGATACCACCAAATCTTTTATGCCCTAATTGCTGTAAACATTAAGATTTATCTTAATCTACACTCCAAGACCTGACCGGACTCCGGCTGAGAGTTCCGGGGATTCCGGGCAAGGCGGACGACCACTCCGCCCTGGGCAGACTACGACCGCTACACAAAAACTTCAAACTTCAAACTTCATTTTACTTTTTTGGAAAACCAGCAACGACAGCCAACAATAAAACAGAATTATTTTTTATCACAATATTAGTGTATTAATAATTATATATATATTATATATATTATAATATATATAATATATATATAATTTAATAAGCGACCATAAATGCTTAAAGAGCACCATGCCCTCCAAACCCGAAAAACCGAAATGAAGTTTGAAGTTTGAAGTTTTCTAAGCCTCACCTACCCTCTCGATGATCTCGAGACACATACGACTGTTATGGTACGGACACTTCCAGAAGCCTGCCTTATCGTCGACAGTATTCAGAGAACCATCGGGATGGCGGCTCCAGTGCCATTCTCCGTTGTCCCAGTCGATTATCTGGGTCTTGATGTAGTTCCAACCCAGGAAGGCACGTTCGAGGGCCTGTTCGTCGCCAAAATGCTGGTAGAGGTTATACCACCCTACTACATTCTCAGCCTGAACCCACCAGTGGAGGTCATCATCCACATGACCAGTATCGAGGTTTGCCTCGTGTATCATCGAACCGTCAGGGCGCAGTCCCTTCTCGGAAGCCTTTGCTACCTCACGGACTATCGGTTCCACCTTTTGCAACACGTCGACATCACCCAACACCAACGCAGCCTCATGGATAAGCCATGAGCACTCTATATCATGGCCGTAGCTCTCCAGATGACCAGCGCCACGAGTCCAGTCCATCTCGAAGAAGAGATCGAGATGATGGGTCTCAGGATTCAAGATACGATCAGTAAAGATATCGATGATATTCCTCAGTGCCCCCTCAACACGGAATAACGTCTCCTGAGGGACAGCAACCTCTATAGGAAGCACAGAACCTATCACAGGCACATAATCGCACGACGTAGAGGCCTGGAATTCCTTCAGACAGCGATAAAGGTTAGCGTATGGCTCAATGATATGCAGATGGGTGTTCTGCGACTTGGGGAAGTTTGCATCGAGCTCAGAGAGACGCATATCAGCAATCTCCCCCCACTCACGTGTGCAAGCCTCGATATAGCCGTTGTACTCCGAATCAAAAGCATGTTCCTCAATACAATCGAAGAGCTGTAGTGCACACTCTAACGCCTCACGGTCGCCTGTGGCCCGAGCATACTCCGACATGCCATAGATGGCAAAGCCGATGGCATAGAACTGTTTCTTGGTGTCAAAGGGATTACCAAGATAATCCAGACTCCAATACACTCCACCATACTCCTTATCTATGAAATGGTCGATTATATAATCCTTGGCACGTGTGGCAGCATCAAGATATTCGGGATTACCAAGTACACGGTATGCTGCCGAGAATGACCAGAGGATACGCGCATTAAGGATAGCACCCTTCTCTGCCTCAGGATGAAGCACCTCTCCGGCATCAATGCGACCATAGAAGCCTCCATGCTCATCATCAACCATCTTATCCAGCCAAAAACGCAGGATGTTGTTCTCCACAACATCCTGCATCTCCTGTTTCATTAGTTGTATTTCCATACGTTATTATTCTATATCACGAATCTTCTTCAATTCACCGTTAATCTCATTGATGCGCTCAGTGGTCAGAGGATAGAAGTAAACAACGATAATAGCCAAAGCAGCCACCGCAGCAGGGATGAAGCTCATCAGATAACGAAGTACCATAAGAGCACTCTCAGGCTGAACGGCACCTGCTGCCAGTTCATTGGCATCAGTTACATATCCGAATCCTGAGAGAAGCCACAGAACTGCCGCACCACCGATGGCACCACCGAACTTCTGAGACATCGAAGCTGAAGAGAAGATAAGACCAGTAGAGGCCGTCTGGAACTTCAGCTCAGCATAGTCAGACACATCAGCGTACATACTCCAAACCAATGGTGACATGATACCTGTAAAGATTGATATTACAACCTGAAGTATCAGCATCGTCCAGAAGCCTCCAGGTGTGCAAGGCACGAAGAAGAACAGCACGCTCAACACCAGAAGAGCCGCATTGACAAAGATAAAGGTAGTCTTCTTTCCCAACTTGTTTGCTATGGGCACACAGAGAGCCACACCCACCATGTTGCTCACCTCACCGATACCCAGGAACAGACCTGCATAGAAGAGGAATGCCAGGCCGAAGAACGACATGTGGACATCGAGACCAATGATATCCTGGAAAAAATAAGCCACTGTAGCACCACGAACGGTATTGAATAGGTTTGAGCAGAGAGCTGCACCTATAAGCAACCACCATGGCTTGTTAGACAGCAGAGACTTGAAGTCGCTGCCAACACTAACAGTAGAGATAGTCTTCAGATGCTCCTTTGTAAGAAGGAAGCAGAGGATAAACATCACGAAGCAAGCAGCAGCTATGACACACATACCCCAGAACCATCCGCCAGGAGTGTTATAGCCACCCAGCATATTTGTGAGAGGCTCCCAGAGGAAAAGCGCCAGGAACGATCCACCATAGGCGAAGAACATACGGAAAGACGAGAAAACAGTCTTTTCGTTAGAGTCGTCGGTCATCACACCCAGCATTGCTCCATAAGGCACATTGATTCCGGTATATACCGTCATCATCATGATATATGTGATATACGCCCAGATGAGCTTTGCACCATAATCCCAGTCAGGAGTGGTAAACAGAAGTATACCACAGATACTAAAGAACGGAGCCACCCATAACAGATAAGGACGGTACTTACCCCATCTAGTATTAGTACGGTCACAAATGATACCCATCATCGGGTCCGATACAGCATCCCAGATACGAGTGACGAGTACCAGCACTCCGGCATCGATAAGCGACAGTCCGAAGATGTTTGAATAGAAGAACGGAAGGTAATAAGAAAAAATCTTCCAGAAGGTTGACGACGACATATCGCCGAAGCCATAGCCTATTTTCTCAATCAGTTTCGATTTTGCCATAACAGTTACAAATTACGGTTTTTAGCTATTAGTTTCTTTATTGTTTCTACAGAGGCAGCCGTAAACAGACCATCCTCCGGGGTGTTCATACAGTAATCGATGAGTTTGTCGACGGTCGATGTTGCCACGTGCATACGGGTATCGGCAGAAGCATAGTAGATAAACACCTTACCGTCTTCATCGGCAATCCAACCGTTGGCGAATGCCACATTCATAACATCACCATAATACTCATCACCCTCAGGAACGAGGAAATATCCTCCTGGCTGGGCAATAACCTTTGTCGGGTCTTCGAGTGAGGTCATATACATATATAATACATAACGAAGACCATCGGCTGTGGCACGTACACCGTGAGCCAGATGCAGCCAACCATTAGGAGTCTTGATAGGATGAGGACCCTCGCCATTCTTAACCTCTGTGATGGTATGATAATGACGGGCATTGATAATCCTCTCTTCCTTTATCTCAGCATGAGTGATATCCTCTACGAGAGCCCATCCGATGCCACCACCAGAACCTGTGTCGATGAAACCATCCTGAGGACGGGTATAGAAAGCATACTTACCATCCACGAACTCAGGATGGAGCACCACATTACGCTGCTGAGACTTTGTCTTAAGGTCAGGAAGTCGATACCATGTCCTAAGATCCTTAGTGCGAGCGATACCGGCTGTAGCTGTAGCTGCGCTCAAGTTTCCCGTCTGAGAGTCGTCATGACGCTCTGCACAGAAGACACCGTAAATCCAGCCATCCTCATGCTGGGTGATACGCATATCATAGATGTTGGTTGCAGGAACGACATCGTCAGGCATGGTGATAGGCTCATCCCAGAAGCGGAAGTTATCGATGCCGTTAGGTGACTCTGCAACAGCAAAATAGCTCTTACGGTCAGCTCCCTCAACACGAACGACAAGGCAGTATTTACCGTTCCACTTTATGGCTCCGGAATTAAGTGTAGCGTTGCACATGATACGCTGCATAAGATATGGGTTATCCTTCTCGTTGAAGTCATATTTCCACTCTAAAGGGATATGAGCGGCTGTCAATATGGGATACTTATACTTGTCATAGATTCCGTTGCCCCACTCTAATGGTTCGTTCTTACGGCTGAGCAGCTCCTCATGACGAGCTCTCAGAGCTGCTACTTTCTTTTCGAATTCTGTCATAATGATTTTATGATTTTGGTTGATTACTCTGTTATTTCTTTCAGGAACATAGTCTTGTCACTATTATAGAACTCCATGAAGTATGGAGCATCTGGCTTTGAGGTAGAAGGACCGAACCATTCTCCCTTATAGTTTCGCCAAGTTAGGACATAGCTTATAGGATATGCCTCAATAGCAGGAAGCAGGGTTGTTGACCACCAGTCAGGCTGTGTAAGGTTCTTCATGCCGGTCTCTGTCAAGGAAGGAATCAGTCCATGTTGCTTCGCTACCTCACAGAGCACAGCAAGGTTCTGTTTGGTGCGCTCTAAGAAGACTTCCTTCTCCTCTGGTACCCACTGATATCCATCGAGTCCAAGCATATCTACGCGATCGTCACCAGGATAGCGGTCAAGTAGTTTCTCTGCAGTAAGGTTATCCTGGCATCCTGGAGAATATGCCCACACCAGATTGTCGAAACCATCAGCAGTCAGTTTGTCCTGAAGCATATTCCACAAGGCCTTATACTCTTCGACCGTGCAGAGTTTTTCACCCCACCAGAACCACGAGCCACTATTCTCATGCCAAGGACGGAAGACACAAGCGATCTTCTTACCGTCGGCAGTCTTCAGTGTGGCAAGGAAATCTGACACGCGCTGCATCCACGTCTGGAATAGTTCGTATTTGGCACCACCCTCAAGGACATTCTTCACGACAGTAGAGTCTGTAACGTCCCAGGAAGAGCCCTCAGGGAATTTCTGTCCGGCACGGCCACCACCATCGATAGTTGTATTGGGGTTACGTGGATGCCAACTGATGGATACAATGCCTCCACGGTTATAATGATTTATAATCTCCTCACGCATACGGGTGAAAGGCACACTGTCGAGATTCTTCTCGTCACCCATCTCGATGCCTCCAAGTTCAAAGCCCATAACGGCAGGATAGTCGCCACAAACGTTCTTCACGTCGCTGGAATCCTTGTCATACTCCCATGTCAGTCCATAGAACGGATCGTCCTGATGACCATACATAATACCCTTCTGACGTAAGGTATCGAGACGTTCCTTCAACTGCTGGGCCTGAGTCTTCTCTAGTTCAGCTTGCTTTGTTGTTGTACAGGCTACCACTGCTACAGTCGCTACCGCCATTGCTAAAATCTTCTTCATATTATCTCAGTTTCATTTGTTTCAATAACCAGTTTTCCCACTCGTCCCATTGCTCCTGATACCAGAAGTGCCAGGTCTGCTGATATGGTGACAGTATCTTTGGACCTTTTACAACATTATATGTCTCATAGGCCGTTGTCGGAGGAACAACATCATCATTATATCCGAACGAGAACCATCCTGCCTGACTGTCTGTTATAAGACGGGCAAAGTTGATTCCGTCGTAATAACGTGAGGTCTCAATCTGTTTCTCCTGCCCCTTACCTTTATTCCAATAGAAATAATGTGGCCAACCACAAGCAACACCCCTCAGAGAGTTTGTATGATCGCAGAGTGCAGCATGAACAGGAGCATAATAAGTAATACGCTTGTCAAGTCCAGCCGTTGCAATAGAGAGGAATCCACCCTGTGACGATCCCGTCACACCAAGTTCCTTTCCATTCCAGGGTGTATATTGCTCAATATAGTCGAGGGCACGGATACAACCGAGCACCACACGATAGTAATAGCTGTCTTCACGCTTATCCATTCCCCAGTTCCAGTAGTTCATCAAGGCTCCGTTGAACACGTCGTCATAAACTTTCTGTTCCATCGTGACAGAGATACCATGAATACCTATCTCAAGAGTTATGGCACCCTGAGAGGCAGTCCAGATATCACCACCATAAGGACGTACACCTGCGCCAGGTACTCTCAGAAGGGCAGGATATTTCCCCTCTTTTACAGGAATTGAAAGAATACCATATGTACGCCAACCATTTTTTATGTTGTTAAACGACACCTCATAGACGTTCACATCCTTTGTGCACCGTTCGGGCAATAGTCGTTTCGTTGGGTTGAGGTCAACCTTACGAGCCTCAGCGATGGCCTTCGTCCAGAAATCGGAAAAATCGGCCGGCATGACTGTTGAAGGCTGGAGTTTCTCAGGTGAAAAAGCAACGCCACATGCCTGTTTGTAATCCTTACCATCAACATGAGCGGTGACATCGACACGATAAAAGCCTGACTGTTTCATGGTGCCAGAAAGTATATGAGTGCCATCTTTAAGCACCAGGCTCTTCTTAATATCCTGGTACATCTCAGGACCGGCAGCATAATCTATGCTCACCCCGTCGATAAGCGCACCCGACTTACGGACCTCGACGACAAACAATGCCTTCTCACCCGTCTTGTAATTCCAGTCCTTATGGTCCGGTTCAACAGTCACTACGATATTGTTACCACGAATCTGTGCGGACATCTGGAGGGATGCCACTACCACGAAGAGAAATGTCAGTAGTCTATTCATCTTTTGATCAGAATGATTGAACGTTAAAGTTATTGGGTGCAAAGATACGAATAATTCCCAAAAGTCTATAACACTTTATTGACCTTTTGCAGCATTTTGTTGCAAAGAAAAGTGTGTGTTCGCGCACACACACCTTTTTAACGTAATTTTTTCATTCTGTCCACCTGTGACTTTATGACTTTCAGCGTCGATCTATCACCTGAGAAGACAGAATTTAATCCTTGTTGCTCTTGGGCGGGGTCACCAGTGTAGTCATCGCCCACCTGCCATTGTTGCTCGTGCTTGGGCTTTGCAAAGCCTCCCCAGCCCCAGAAATTACAGCCAGCGAAATAGCCTCCTTTTTCAGCATTGTCGGCAACGAGCGAGAACACATATTCATAGAATCCGTCACGCCCTTTGGTTGGTGTACCGAGAGCGAACTTAAAGTCATCACGAGGATAGCCGAACTCCTCCATAACAAGGGGTTTCTTCAGACGCGCACAAATCTCCAGATGACGATCAATATAATCCTTAGTATTTGCCTTGGCCTTAGGAAGGTCTTCTATAAGATGATCCTGACGAGCCCAACTCCAGTTGTATGGCCATAGATGGATGTTACAATAATCAACATTCTTATCGGAACAGATACGTTCATAACATCCCCAATCTTCCTCACATCCCCACGCCCCCTCAGATCCAATGGAGATAAGGTGATTTGAATCCAGAGAACGAATAAGAGCAGATGCCTCAGAAAGCCATTGCTCAAAGTAAGGGAGCATTGCCTTATCAAAGGCACGAGGCTCATTACCTATCTGCCAGGACATAATGGCAGGATCTTCAGAATATTTCAGGCCCGTATAACGATTGGTACGACCAAGGATGAATCTCACATAATTATAAAACAGCTGATGAGCCTTCTTATTGGTAGCATATTTGCTCATCGCCTTCATAAATGCAGGATAACCATCTTCATTAGGCCTGGGTTGTTTTCCTTCTCCAGCATGTTCCAGATAGAAACCATAGCCCCCACTCCACTCCCATGAGTTGTTAAGATAAAGTACGGCAACCATATTTCTCTTACCCATCTCCTTAAGCAGGAAATCAAGCCCCGCGAGGATAGTGTCGTTATAGACCCCAGGCTTCACCTGAAGAGTTGGCTCTACCTTTGTGGTAACACTACGCTCTCCGTCAGAGCCCACAAGGATACGTAGGTTGTCGATACCGATCTTTTTCATGTAATCCAGTTCTCTAACCAGACGACCACGATTGCCACCCTGACCTTCTGAACCAAGGATTGCACCATACCAGAAGTTGGTTCCAACATAGTAATACGGTTTCCCGTCTTTCAGGAAATGGCCATTCTTTATAGTTACGAACTTAGCTTTGTCCGACTGTCCCATCATTGGCAATGTAATGCTTGCCATTAGTAATAAAATTAGTAGTTTATGTTTCATCATTATACTATTTTTCAAAATTAACCAAACCATTGAGAGGGCTCCGTTCAATGACTCCAACAGCAAAACCAGTCTTTTGAGCAGCTTCTCTAAGTTCTGCTTCATAATAATACGCAATACTACCAACAAAAGAAACAGGAAGATCCCTACGCTGATATGGGGATATATTAAAATTCAGGAAATCACAGAATCCGTCAATAAGCAGTTGATGAACCCCCTGATTATCCTTACAGCTATGCACAAAGCCAGACAAAGAGGCCAAAAAACGATTTGCCATTGGTTCACGATAGACCTTATTTATTATTATAGACATCGTAAGTCCTGTCCTTTCTTCAAATTCTTTAAGGATATTTTTAGACAAAATCCCCTTATAAAGATCATGCAGGAAACGTTTGCCTATCCATGCTCCACTACCTTCATCGCCAAGAATATATCCCATGGCAGGAGTGTTACCCACAACAGACACACCATCATAGTAACAAGAATTAGCCCCAGTACCTAGAATACATGCTATGCCCTCTTTCCGCCCACATAATGCGCGTGCAGCACCAAGCATGTCACTACGAGCCTCAACAGTTTTCACAGAAGGGTAAGAATCACGAATCAAAGCCTCCACGACAGGCTCCATCTCAGGCCTAACACCACTACCATAAAAACGGACATTTTCTATCATCACATCCCCCAACTGAGATTTCAGCTCTTCCTTAAGAATCTGTATGATAACCTCACGACTCTGATGAACAGGATTAATACCCTGAGTATGAACGACAGTCACTTCCGATGTACTTACAAGAGCCCAATCTGTCTTTGTGCTGCCACTGTCTGCAATAAGCATCATTTTTCTTTCATTTTATATGTTTACTGCTGCAAAAGTAATAAAAAAACACTAAAACTGCAAATTTACAGCTTATAATTATAGATAATTGCGATTTTTTTTGTAACTTTGCAGTCAGAAATAAATAACAAAGAATGAAGAAAATTGCATTCATTATCGCCCTGCTTTTGGGTATCACTATAGAGGCTGACGCTGTATTAAAGGAACAAAACCTCGAAGAGACGCTAACAATATTACGTTTAGAGCTTACGAAATACTATCATGAGTTGAATTCGAAACGCGACGATCGTAAAGAACAGCGTGATGAGGTATTCCGCAATCTTACACAGACGATGAAACTGTCGAATCAGAATGCACTAATGTTGTATTCACAAAATCAGGATTATCTTTTCGACCTTACCTATGCCTGCCATCAGGCTACTGAACAGTACCAGAAGTTTCAGCACCAACAGATGCCCTTCCGCGAGTTTATCACCAAGACAAACGGTGAGGTGGCACGTTATGACAGTCTGATACAGAGTCTTCAGGCCATGCCTCCATCTGTATTGTCGCAGAAAGCCAAGACGGACAGGACAGTATGTCTCACACTTGCCACTGTAATCAAGCGCACCCTTGAGAGTGATTCTAGACAGATGGAAGACTACATCCGCTACTACGACTCCACAGAACAGCGACTTAAAAACATGAACGACTATGCCCAGAAACGATATTACGATATTCAGACAAGCATTTTCGTAAATGGTGGTGACACGTATTTCGAGATTGTCCAAAAGTTCAAGGAGAAATGGGACATGATGAAAACAATAGTCTCTAAGAAATATGCCATAGACGAGAACAGCAAACAGTCTGACTGGAGCGTAATGTGGATGTTCGGACTTTTCACAGCCATCATATTCTATGCAATAATAGCGGTATGCATAAACCTTCTGGTATTCCGTTTCATGCCCAAGCGGTTCCACTCAAGGGAGTTCCTTAAGAAACGCCGTTCAATAATGTGGGCCACAACGGCTATCACCTTGGCTCTCATCATGGGAGTAACACGTCAAAGAATAGACCAGAACTTCTTTATCATGGCCTCAGGACTGATGGTAGAATACCTATGGCTACTGGCCGTCATTCTCATATCTCTGTTATTAAGAGTAAATGGCGACCAAATACGCAGTGCATTCAATATCTATGCGCCATTATTGGTGATTGGATTTATAGTTATTACATTCCGCATCATACTGATTCCTGGCGAACTGGTAAGTATCGTCTTCCCTCCAATATTGCTGACATGTATGGTATGGCAATGGTGGGGCATAAGGAAACACAACAGGAACGTTCCACGCTCGGATATGTTTTATACATACATATCACTAACCGTGTTTATAGCCTCTGTATGCTGTTCATGGGCTGGTTATACACTTCTGTCGGTACAGCTGCTCATCTGGTGGATCATGCAGCTCACATGCATACTCACCATAACCTGTATCTCCGATTATCTGAAGATGTATGAGGAGAAACATGGGTTCTCTTCCAAACCAATCACGAAGACATGGTTCTACACGTTGCTACATCAGGTGGTAATGCCTATTCTCATCGTATGCTCCGTGATGATAAGTATCTACTGGGCAGCAGATGTGTTCAATCTCAGTGATATGTGCTGGAACATCTTCACATACAGGTTTGTTAACCAGGAGAATTTCCAGATAAGCATATTCAAACTGACCGTCGTCATCAGCCTATGGTTCTTTTTCAAATGGGTATCAAAGACAGTGCTCAGTTTTATGCGACTCCAGTTTGAGATGAAAGATCCAACAACAGCCGAAAGTAGGACTGTGATGGGAAAGAATGTTATCCAGCTAATTATCTGGGGCATATGGCTATTGATAACCCTAGCATATCTGCATATCAGCGTCACCTGGCTACTGGCTATCTCTGGAGGTCTGTCGACAGGTATCGGTTTCGCATCAAAAGACATAATTGAGAATATCTACTATGGAGCATCGCTTATGACAGGAAGAATCAAGGTGGGAGACTGGATTCAGGTGGATGGTACGATGGGTAAGGTGGCAAGCATCAGTTACACTTCTACAATTGTAGAGTCACTCTATGGCGAGATTATCACATTCCAGAACTCACAACTTTTCACAAAGAACTATAAAAACCTGACGAGAAATCATGGTTATATCCTTGCACTTGTGCCTTTTGGTGTAGCATATGGAACAAAAGTCGGACAGGTAAAAGGCCTCATTGAGGAAGCAGTACAAAACCTTAAGCATCAGTGGATGGATAACTCCAAGAAAGTGAAGGTAGTAATGACTGAGATGGCTGATTCGAGCGTAAACTTCAAGCTTATTGTATGGGTAGATGCAGTAAAGAAGACACATGTTGTAAGTGATATACTTATTTGCATCTATGAGACCCTCAATAATAACGGCATTGAGATACCATTCCCACAGAGAGACGTCCACCTGATTAGTAATGAGAAATAATTTTTTAGGAAAAATATTTGGCTGATTGAGATAAAATGAGTATTTTTGCAAAGCAAATATGACTAATAAAACAACGATAATTGCCGGTCCCTGTGTTATTGAGTCAGCAGAGCTGCTCGACACCGTAGCATGTAAATTGGTGGAAATCAACAAGAAACACGGAACAGACATCATCTTCAAGGCCTCGTTTGACAAAGCAAATCGCACGTCAATAAGGTCATATCGCGGTCCTGGTTTGGAGCGTGGACTTCAGATGCTTGCTGATATAAAGTCAAAATACGGACTCAGGATTCTTACTGACATCCACGAATCTTATCAAGCCGAAGCAGCCGGTAAGGTATGCGATGTGTTACAGATTCCTGCCTTCCTGTGTCGCCAGACTGACCTGCTTGTTGCTGCTGCCAAAACCGGTAGCATCGTAAATATCAAGAAAGCCCAGTTCCTCAGTGGCAAAGACATGAAATATCCTGTCGAGAAAGCCAGTGAAGCCGGAGCAAAAGAGGTATGGCTCACAGAAAGAGGAAACATGATGGGGTATAATAACCTTGTTGTCGATTTCAGAAATATACCAGACATGCTGGAAATAGTACCGACTGTGATTATGGACTGTACTCACAGTGTCCAGCGTCCAGGTGGCAGTGACGGAAAGACAGGAGGCGATCGTCGGTTCGTACCTCAGATGGCTCTTGCAGCCAAAGCTTTTGGAGCCACAGGATTCTTCTTCGAGGTACACCCCACCCCAGATGAAGGCCTGAGCGATGCAGCAAACATGCTGGAACTCGACAAGCTGGAGGCACTTGTACAACAACTTATTGATTAAGAGATGACAGCAAAAGATTACGCCATACAATGCATCAAGGATGAGGCAGAAGCCGTGATGGGACTGATACCTCAGATAGACAACAGCTTTGAAGAGGCTGTTGAACTGATGTATGGTTGTAAGGGGAAAATCATCGTTACAGGTGTCGGCAAGAGCGGACATATAGGAGCAAAGATTGCTGCTACATTATCATCGACAGGTACTCCATCATTCTTCATCAATCCGCTTGACGTGTTTCATGG
>CACYRS010000029.1 GCA_902776935.1 uncultured Prevotellaceae bacterium
ACCTGTTTTAAGCGCATTATAACAAATGCGGGTGCAAAGTTACAAAATAAGTACGAAATCTTTTTGCGTAGCACGGAAAAGTTTTCGTTTTTAACAATTCTGTTCTCAATCTCACGTTTTACAACTCAAGATTACTCAATGCATATAGAGGAACAATGTCCACATGCCGCTGCTCGAAATTGTCCTTAGGGTCATAGTGGTCAAACTGGCCGAAGTTTTCCAGCGATGTTCTGATGGCTTCATGCAACTGACGCTTTCTCATGAAGATCCAGAGGCTCTGCATACTTCCCTGTGTGTTGGCCTTCACTTCCACAGGAAGTACTTTACCGCCACGCACCCTCAGGTAGTCCACCTCTGCATTGCTGCCCTTTTCCGTGTTCTGCCAATAGTGCATCTCTGGCTTCTGGAAGCAGTCGCGATACTTCTTCATTTCCAGTCCTGCGAACATCTCCGATGTGCCTCCCTTGTTTACCAAGTCCACGTCAGACGCAGTGAGAATGTCTGCCGCAGGGATGTCGAGCATTGTCAGCATCACGCCCAGGTCGAAGAACAGATATTTCACATAACTGTTGTTCTCCTCTGCTCCGAGAGGTACGCCTGTGCCGTCGGTGTGCTTTACAGGTGTTATCAGCCCTGCAAGAGTCAGCAGGTGCAGCGCCTCTCTTACAACTGAAGAGTGTACGTCCCTTGCAGCTTCTGCATAGACAAACTTATTGCCAACCTGAAGAGCCACCGAGCGGAGTACCTGACGGAGTAGGACAGGGGACACGCGCTTCTTATACTTATTAAAGTCATCCTCGTAGGTCTGTATGATGTCTGTGTGAACATGTGACACTTCGATGTAGCTGTGCGTCTCAATCCATTCTGTCACGGCAGCAGGCAAGCCGCCAACCAGGTAGAATGTTCGCACTTGATCTGTCAGATCTTTATGCGCCTTTGTAGGCAGCGGTTCCTCGCTGGTGGCTTTTTTCTTATAGCTGACTGTCAGGTCAAGACCTTGTGCCATCAGGAATTCGTCGAACGAGAACGGATACATATAGAGTGACCGTATTCTCCCTACGCCGAAAGACGGCAGTTCTTCGAGCGCAAACTCTAACAAAGAACCTGCTGCTATGACGTGCAGTTCTGGGTAGTCCTCCTTGAAGTATCTAAGCGACATGATGGCCTCTTTCGATATCTGTATCTCATCTATGAACAGTAGTGTCTCGCCTGGTACGATGGGAATCCCCAACGTACCACTCAGTTTCTCGCACGTTTTCTTCACGTCGATATTCTCTGGAAACATCTGTAGCAGGTCTGGCTGCTTTTCCAGATTGATCTCCACGAAATACCGGAACTGTTTTCCGAGTTCCCTGACCGCAGTGGACTTACCTACCTGTCGTGCTCCGCGAATCAGAAGTGGTTTACGACGTGGAGAATCTTTCCATTCAATGAGCTGTTTGTCTATATGTCTTTTGTAGTATGCCATATCATTCCTTTTTTATGCCTTGTGGGTGCAAAGTTATAAATAATATCCAAAAGTCGGGGCAAAAAACATGTAAAATTATCCAAAATACATCCCAAAACCAAAAGTTTGGGCAAAAATTGTGCTTTTCCTACCAAAAAACGGGGCATTCTATAATTGTCACTTAGGCAAGGAGCACGCGCTGAGATATGCAGTAATTTTGCTGGATATCGCAGACCAATCCCAAGAGGATTTTGATGAGCTGATAATCGAGGTGCGAGGTTCGAGATTGTGGATTCACTTCGCAGTTCGCCCGAAGAATAATCGCAGGAAGATACTCTTCGATGTCAAATAACAGTTAAGGGAACCAAAACGGTTCCCTTTTCTCTTTTTAGTAGTCGGTGGGACAGGTACCAGGGTATTTTGCTCACCAGCAGCGAGCAAATTAGACATAAATGAGTATTGCTGAGCAGTACGCCTTGGCTGCTATCGCATATTTTTTTATACATTTCCTAAATATACATGCTTGATGCCTTCTTCGATGGCTATTGCTTTGGCCTCCTTCAGAGTATGAATGGGAGTTGGAGGAATGTCCTGCATCTTGAAGCGTGGGAAGAAGCGGCTGAAGTGCAGGGGATTGTTTGCAAGACCATTGTCGGTTATCCAGCGGCACATCTGGCGAATCATCGTCATGTCATCGTTTACGTCAGGGATAATAAGGTTCGTAAGCTCAATCCATACACCTGCTTTCTGCATTGCCAGGATAGTGTCGAGAACTGGCTGTAAGTGGCCACCGCTGACTTTCTGATAGATATCGTCGCTGAACGATTTTAGGTCGATGTTGGCAGCATCAAGATAGGGCAGGAGGTCGTTAAGCGGATCCTGGCTTACATAGCCTGCTGTCACGAGGATATTCCAAAGGCCGTTTTTGCGTGCCAGTCGTGCTGTATCTAATATATACTCCAGATACGTAAGAGGCTCTGTATAGGTGTAGGCTATACCTGGGCAGTGGTGCTCCAAGCACAGATCTACGACTTGTTGTGGTGACAGGTCATAATGGCCAACATCCGCTGGCGATACCTGCGAAATATCATGATTCTGACAATTCAAGCACCTGAAGTTACAACCTGTACAAGCGATAGAGAGACACTTGGTGCCAGGATGGAATTGGTATAGCGGTTTCTTCTCAATGGGGTCGATGGCCAGTGAACAGGGCTTGGCATAAACCTCGCTGACAAGCACGCCATCTTTATTCCTACGACTCCGACAGATACCCGTCTTGCCATTGGATATATGGCAATGATGCGGACAGAGCTGACATTCCACCCGACCATCACTTAGCCGCTGATAATACCTACACTCCATTGTTTTAACCATGAATTTTTAGAACACAATGGCTTCGTAAACATACAACTCTGCTTCCTTCCAGCCATCCCAACCGATTCCGGCCTTATCCTGTGCACAATGACCCACGAACTCTTCTTTTGTCCAGTTCACCTCGTCGGCAACTTGAGGTAGGAAGGTACCACTACGGTAGCCCTTACGGATATAAATGCCGTGACGATGTAATTGAAACTCATCAAGACTCTGTATGCGTCGCATTGGGGTCAGCACAGAGATTTCAATATCGATGTCATCCAGCTCGTCCTTTGTAACAGGTATAAACCTTGGGTCTTCAAAGGCAGCGGCACGAGCCATCTCTGCCACAATTTCGTGTAATGGTACGTCTTCTCCAAAGTGTCCGATGCATCCACGCAATCGTCCCTGTTTGTGCAGCGATACAAATGCGCCACATTTACGTTTCAGTGTTGCTGTCAGCGTTGTTGACTCGGCAATCGGTTTCCCGGCTAATGAGTCACTAATACTCGTCAGAGCAATGTCTTTCAGTATTCGCTTCTCGTCGTCGGAAAGAACAAACTCTTGCGTTGCTCTACGGAGAATCGCAAATGCATGATAGCCCACAACACGACTATGATCGTGATTTTCGATATCTCCAGAGTTCTGATACAGCAGATGCTTCACTTCATAGCCGCCATCCTGCATCATCAGCATCAGCGTAGCAATGGCCAGCTCTCCACAGGCACTCGTAGCCAGATTCCTCATACCACTTCTTGAGTTTTCTTCCAGCTGAGCGATGAAGCGTTCCACGTCGCCACTCTCCACAGCCTTGCCTGTAAGTGCATCCACCTGGCAGGCATCCTCGTACGACGGGTAGTGCGAGAAGTCGCTGCTCACCACAAACAGATTATCTTCCGTCAGATAGGGCTTCAGTATCTCCGCTATTCTTTGCAACTTCCTGAAATCGTTGGTCGATATAATTATAGGGACGATGGGTGGCACATCGTCAAATCTTCTTTGCAGGAACGGCAGTTGTACCTCTAAGCAATGTTCCCTGTCGTGAGCCTTGGGCTGATAAGAAAACACAGAATCCGTCTCTATCAGCTTCTGTGCTGTATCGACATCCACTTTCACATTACCCAAAGGTGTATTGTAATAGTCGAACTCCGTGTTAACCGAGGCCCCATCTAGCCACTCATGGTGGCTTGGTCCCAACAGGAATATCCGCTTGTAATGCACGTCGTCAGGTATCGACTGATACGCTGCTGCTGCCACATTGCCAGAGAAATAATAACCTGCATGAGGCACTATCAGTGCTGCCACATGCTCATATTGCTTATCTTTAGCATGAAGTGAAAGGAAGCTGTCAACCTCCTCGCTCAGATCTCTGGCATCACCCGTATAGAAGCGGTTCGACTGGGTTGCGGGTCTTATCATCGGCTTCTTCGCCACGTTACCGTTACATGTATTCATCATTATTAGTTTTGCGTGCAAAGATACACATTAATTCTGAAAAGGAGGTGGAATTTATCAACTTTATGTTAAAAGATGTATAAGCAATGTCCTTTTTTGTTGATTTTTAAGTAATTTTACACGCAAATTAGAACTCTTATATAAATCATTATGAATATAGCTATTGTAGGAACAGGATATGTGGGACTGGTGTCAGGCACTTGTTTTGCCGATACCGGAGCCAACGTGACTTGTGTGGATGTGGATGAGAAGAAGATCGAGAGACTGAAGAACGGAGAGATTCCCATCTACGAACCAGGTCTTGACGAACTGGTGAAGAAGAACGTAGCGGCAGGACGACTGAACTTTACTACCGACCTCGCCTCAGTGCTCGATGATGTAGAGATAGTATTCTCTGCTGTAGGAACTCCTCCTGACGAGGACGGAAGTGCCGACCTGAAGTATGTGCTCCAGGTGGCAAAGACCATCGGAGAGAATCTGAAGAAATATGTTGTGGTGGTGACTAAGTCTACCGTTCCTGTAGGCACAGCGAAGAAGGTTCGCAAGGCCATCGAGGACGAGCTCGCCAAGCGCGGTGTGGATGTCGAGTTTGATGTGGCTTCAAATCCGGAGTTCCTGAAGGAGGGTAATGCCATCAAGGACTTCATGTCGCCCGACCGTGTGGTAGTAGGTGTTGAGAGCGAGCACGCCAAGAAGGTGCTCACGAAGCTCTACAAGCCCTTTCTGATAAACAACTTCCGTGTGATCTTCATGGATATCCCATCAGCCGAGATGACGAAATATGCCGCCAACTCGATGCTGGCTACACGTATCTCATTCATGAACGACATCGCCAACCTCTGTGAGCGAGTAGGTGCCGACGTGAATATGGTTCGTGCAGGTATCGGTTCTGACACACGTATCGGAAGAAAGTTTCTCTATGCTGGTTGCGGTTATGGCGGCTCATGTTTCCCTAAGGACGTGAAGGCTCTCATCAAGACTGCCGACCAGAACGGATACTCTATGGAGGTACTGAAGGCCGTAGAACGGGTGAACGAGAAACAGAAGAGTGTGCTCTTCGAGAAACTCGTTAAGGCGTATGGCAGTGAGGATGCCCTTAAAGGCAAGACCATCGCCATGTGGGGACTCTCATTCAAGCCCGAGACTGACGATATGCGTGAGTCTACTGCCCTCGTGATGATTGACAAGCTCCTGAAGGCCGGATGTAATGTACGTGTGTATGACCCTATAGCAATGGATGAGTGTAAGCGTAGGATAGGGGATAGTGTCACCTATTGCCGTGATATGTACGATGCTGTTCTCGATGCCGACGCGCTGCTGCTCCTGACAGAGTGGAAGGAGTTCCGTCTGCCCGGATGGGGTGTCATCGGCAAGGCCATGAAACGTAAGCTTGTGATTGACGGAAGAAACATCTTCGATACAGAGGAACTCGAAGAGAACGCATTCGAGTACCACTGCATCGGAAAATGATATTACTCCTCTAACCAGGCGTCGATGAGCCTGCGGGCTATCGACATCTTCCCTGGGATATCAGGGAGGTTGGTCTTACGGAACCAGCCTCCTTTTGCTATCTCAGACTGTTGGAGATGTATCTCACCGGATACGTAGTCGGCATTGAAGCCTACCATCAGTCCACAGGGATAAGGCCAAGGCTGGGAGGCGAAGTAACGGATGTTGGTGATGGTGACACCTGTCTCCTCGAGAGCCTCACGGGCGACTGCCTCCTCGAGTGTCTCGCCTGTCTCAACGAATCCCGCCACCAGACCGAAATAGTCGCGCTTGAAGTTCTTGGCACGAACCAGGAGTACTTCGTCACCGCGATGGATAAGCACTATCACGGCTGTAGCCAACTGAGGCCAGACCTCCTTGCCGCACTCAGTACATTTCTTGGAGATGTCGGTATCCATACGCATGGGGGCACCGCAGACACCACAGTACTTTGTGTTTGAGTCCCAATAGAGCAGTTCCTGACACTTACCCGCCTTGAGATACAAAGGCTCGGATATCTGATAATAAGACTGACGCAGACCGCACATCTCGTATTTCTCCGAACCGGTAACAGGGGAGTCGATACGATAGGTCCTGACTTCTGTACCATCATCCATAGGGGTGATGTTCATCACATGAGTCCAGGGCTTCACTTCTGTCGGGGGCTCCTCTCCGCAAGGGATGGTATAACTGCCGTCGGAGGTCTTCTCTAAAAGAAGATCCTCCTTGCAGAAAACGAAATAATATCTCTTTGTCATTTTATTTATCTCCGAAAATTTTCTTCCTGTCGCGCTCGAGGGCGGGTTTTGTCCACTCCTCAGGAACGAACTTCCAGTTGGTGTTAGGCTGAGGATTGATGGTTCCCTGACGATGAATCTCCTCAGTAAGATAATGACGCTGATCCATATCGGTATGCCAGAGCACACGACTCTCGAGGGAGTCTCTGGGAATGCCGGCACCCTGGGTGAGAAGCTCACCGCCGCCATTAGCACGATAGCTGTTCATCACAACCTTATACCAACGCTTCTCATCGAAAGGTTCACCATTCGACATCCTGAAGATTCTCACTTTCTGACCATCGGGCTTGGTGAGGTCTACCTCATAGTCGATGCCACAGGCGGAGTCGAAGTTGAAAGTGTAATACTGGAATCCCGTACGCTGCTGGTCACCCTTGGATTCGTCATTAAGCCTCAGGGCATGATCATCTGGAGATGTCATCGTGTTAGTCCACATGTCGTAAGAGAACTCCAGATGCTTGCGTATCTCCTCACCAGTCATACGAAGCACGAACATAAGATTCTCGAAGCGGTAGAGCTTGAACATATCGGCCTGTGTGACGTCACCAGCCTTGATGACATTATTGAATGCCAGAGGAGCATTGAACGACACCTCAGCACCGGAGATCTTCAACTGGAGATTATGGATGAGGTCTGTGAAGGCAGAGTTGCCGAAGAACCCGTCGCGAGAGTATACTGGATTCTCAAAACGACCGATCTTGCGCTCCACATACTTCTTCACATCGTCGATCTTAGACTGGAAATGTGAGAGCATCTGCTGGTCGATTTCCTCATCTCTCACGTCTACAATCTCACCCTTGATCTCCTTCTTGGTGAGATGACCGTTCTTATAGGTGAGCTCTATCTCTGTATCGGCAATGTTGTTGACATAACAGCTGGGATCGATGCAGAGCACATCCTTGCCGTTCTTGTTCTTTACCCACTCATTATGTACCTGATGGTCGTGACCGAAGAAGATAATGTCGAATCCTGGTACCTCACGGGCTACAGACTCTGTGCCGTTCTCCTCGTACTCATCTGTCTTGATGGCACCGTTGAGACCAGAGTGGAAGAGTCCGAAGATAAGGTCTGGGCGTTCATTGTCCTGGATATACTTTACCCATTTCCTGGCACAACGGGTCATCTCCTCAAACTCCATCCCCTTCCAGATTGACTTGTTGAGCCAGTTGGGAATAGCAGGGGTAAGCATACCGATGATACATATCTTTACACCCTCGATGTAGTGAACGGAGTAGGGCTTAAGACCATCGTAGATGTTCTGTGGATGCGCCTCGCCATATTTCAGGCCCTCCTTTACCATATTGGCACCAAGAAGAGGACAACGTACCTCACGAATCCATTTGTCGTAAACCTTATGACCTGGTTCGATGTCGTGATTACCTACAGTCTCGGCATCGTAGCCCATATAGTTGATTACCGATGCAGCGAGGTTCTCATCCTCAGGAATCACGTAGTTCGACCAGTACACGCAGGGCTGTCCCTGAAGGATGTCACCGTTGTCGATGAGCAACAGATGGTCGCCATATTTCTCACGTTGTCTCTTGATATATGAGTTGGCGCGTGTGAGTGTGCCCTTGATGGGTTTCCCTTCCATAAAGTCCCAAGGGAAGAAATGTCCGTGAACATCGCTCGTCTCAATGACTTTGATCTTAACAGTCTTGTTGGCTGTCTGAGCCTGAGCAGTAAGCATCATGGCAATAGCAATAGTTGATAATAACAATCTCTTCATAGACATATAATTATTTGTTTAGAAATTCTTCTGCTCTCTGTAAGTCCTCGGGGGTATCGATGCCTACCGTCTCCACATCTGTGAGACCCACACGGATACGATAGCCATTCTGCAGCCATCGAAGCTGTTCCAGACTCTCTGCCTTCTCAAGAGAACTCTGTGGCAGCAGGGTCACCTCCTTAAGCACCTCCCTGCGATATGCATAGATGCCTAAGTGTTTCAGGAACGGATATTCGCCGAACCACTCTTTACGTTCCTTACCTCTGATATAAGGAATGACACTACGACTGAAATAAAGAGCGAAACCGCGATTGTCGGTAACAATCTTGGGGGAATTAGGATTCTCCACAGCCTCGATGCTCTCGAAAAGCTTGCCTAGTGTACCTATCTGTGTATCAGGGTCGTCAAACAGACTCATTAAAGTCTTTATTTGAGATGGCTGAATGAACGGTTCATCACCTTGGACATTGATGATGACATCAGCCGAAGAATGTATCTTCTCCACAGCCTCCTCAATTCTGTCGGTACCACTCTTATGATCCTCACGAGTCATCACTGCCCGACCGCCGAAGCCTGTCACACAGTCATAGATGCGTTGGTCGTCAGTTGCCACATACACCTCGTCGAGTACGCTGCTGACCTGTTCATACACTCTCTGAATGACAGTCTTACCACCGAGAACTGCCAGAGGTTTGCCCGGAAAACGTGTCGAAGCGTAGCGGGCGGGGATAATTGCCATAAATTTCATAACGGCTGCAAAGATAAGGAAAAAAATTGTAAAAATCGTATTTCTTTAAAAAGATTATTCGTGATATTTTGCATGATTCGCATTTTTTTTGTAAATTTGCCAAGAAATTCTAAATTGGAATATAATGCATTTACGAAAATATATAATATCGATAGTCATTCTGATGACGCCTCTTTCGATGGCAGCGCAGAAGATTACATTAGGTTCGACTACCACAAAAGACGGAGGACAGTATCAGGGAGAGATGATGATGGGAAAGCCTCATGGCAAAGGCAGGGCGATATACAAGAACGGCAACAGCTATGAGGGACAATATGAAAAAGGCAAGCGTCAGGGCTATGGTACATACACATTCTTCGATGGAGAGAAATACGAGGGAGAGTGGTTTCAGGACCAACAGCATGGCAAAGGCGTATATTACTTCGCAAACAATAACCGTTATGACGGACTTTGGTTCCGCGACTACCAGCATGGTCACGGTGTGATGTACTATTTCAACGGCGACAAGTACGACGGTGACTGGAAGATGGACAAGCGTAACGGTAAGGGTACCTATGTCTTCTCCAACGGAGCATATTACAAAGGCGAATGGAAAGACGACCAGAAACACGGCACGGGATTCTTTGACTGGGGCGATGGCTCTTCCTATGACGGACAATGGGCAAACAACATGCGTTCTGGCAAAGGTACCTTCAGGTATGCTGATGGAGATGTGTATATCGGTCCCTGGAAGAATGATGTACAGAACGGTAGAGGTATATACAAGTTCCAGAACGGTGATGTCTATGAAGGTGACTATGTAGACGGAGACCGCACCGGTCAGGGTATCTCGAAATATGCCAATGGTGACAAGTACACAGGACAGTTCTTTGAAGGTGACAAACAAGGTCAGGGAACGATGGTGTGGAGCAACGGCGACCAGTATGTAGGCATGTGGAAGGCAGACAAGCCTAATGGTAAGGGTAAACTAACCACAAAGGCCAGAGACACTTTCGAGGGAATGTTCAAGAACGGTAAGATCGATGGTGAGGGTATCGCCAGATATGCCGACGGCTCGAAGTTCAAAGGTACCTTCAAGAACGGAAAGAGAAACGGAACCGCCATCGAGGAAGACAAGGACGGCAAACGTTTTGAAGGTTCATATAAGGATGATATCAGGGATGGTAAGTTCGTGGAGAAAGACCGCAACGGTAATGTCATCGCCAGAGGAACCTACACCCGAGGACACAGACAGCAAGAATAGTTACAACTCTTAAAAATATAATCGTATGATCATTGACACAATCGACAATCTCTGCAAGTATGCAGCTCTCAATCCTCTCTTCGCAGATGTGGTTGAATTTCTGAAGAGTCATGACCTCAAGACAATGGAGGCTGGCAAGTACCCAATCAAGGACAAAGACCTGTTTCTGAACCTTACTGTAGCTAAGGGTAAGACAAAGGAGGCAGCAGTCCTTGAGACGCATGTCGAGATGATCGACATCCAGATACCTATCTCATGTGCAGAGACCTTCGGATATACTCCGCTCTGTGACCTTCCTGATTTCGAGTATAATGCAGAGAAGGACATCACAAAGTATGGTGACACTTTGGCTCAGACGTATGTTACTGTTAACCCCGGACAGATGGCAATCTTCTTCCCACAGGACGGACATGCTCCATGTATTTCGGGAGAGGCTGAGATAAAGAAGGCGATTTTCAAAATAAAAAATTAAAAATAAAAAATTAAAAATATATTTATGGCTACGAAGAAAGAAGCTACGGCAAAGAAGCCTGCAGAAAAGAAACCTGTAGCTAAGAAAGCAACAGAGAAAAAGGCTGCTGCCAAGAAGCCGGCAACAAAGAAGGTTGCAGCGAAGAAAATAGTAGTGGAGAAGGCTCCGGAGCATATCGGACTGGTACGTAACGACTCATGGCTGGAGCCATTTGAGGGTGCGATACGTGGACGTCACGATCATGCAGTATGGAAGATCAACCAGTTGACTCATAACGGAAAGAAGACTCTTTCTGATTTTGCTTCTGGTCATCTCTATTTCGGCCTTCACAAACTTGCCAAGGGATGGGTGTTCCGTGAGTGGGCCCCTAATGCCACAGACATCTATCTGATCGGTGATTTCAACAACTGGCAGGAAGACGAGAAATATCGTTGCAAGCGTGTTGAGGGTACTGGCAACTGGGAACTGAAACTCTCTGAGAAAGCCCTGAAGCATGGTCAGCTGTATAAGATGAAGGTGAAATGGAACGGTGGTGAAGGTGAGCGTATCCCAGCATGGTGTCGTCGTGTGGTACAGGATGACAACACGAAGATCTTCTCTGCACAGGTATGGAATCCGGAGAAGCCTTATGTGTGGAAGAAAAAGACCTTCAAGCCTAACAAGGCTCCGTTGTTGATCTATGAGTGCCACGTAGGTATGGGTCAGGATGCAGAGAAGGTAGGAACATATACCGAGTTCAAGGACAACGTGCTCCCACGTGTCATCAAGGACGGATATAACTGTATTCAGGTGATGGCTATTCAGGAGCATCCTTATTACGGATCATTCGGATACCATGTATCAAGCTTCTTTGCACCAAGTTCACGTTTCGGTACTCCCGAGGAGCTAAAGGAACTTATCGATACTGCCCATAAGAACGGTATTGCTGTGATTATGGATATCGTTCACTCTCACGCTGTGAAGAATGAGGTAGAGGGTCTGGGTAACCTCGCTGGTGATCCGAATCAGTTCTTCTATCCAGGAGACCGTCATGAGCATCCGGCATGGGACTCTCTCTGCTTCGACTATGGTAAGGATGATGTGATGCACTTCCTGCTCTCTAACTGTAAGTACTGGCTCGAGGAGTTTAAGTTCGATGGATTCCGCTTCGACGGTGTGACATCGATGTTGTATTACTCACATGGTCTCGGAGAGGCATTCGGAGGATACGGTGACTACTTCAACGGTCATGAGGATGACAATGCCATCTGCTATCTCACACTTGCCAACAAACTCATCCACGAGGTTAATCCTAACGCTATCACCATCGCAGAAGAGGTATCAGGTATGCCGGGTCTTGCAGCGAAGTTTGAGGATGGCGGATATGGCTTCGATTATCGTATGGCAATGAACATTCCTGACTACTGGATTAAGACCATCAAGGAGGTTCGCGATGAGGATATTAACGTATGCTCTATCTTCTGGGAGGTAAAGAACCGTCGTCCTGATGAGAAGACCATCTCTTATTGCGAGAGTCACGACCAGGCACTTGTAGGTGATAAGACAATCATCTTCCGTCTTATTGACGCTGATATGTACTGGCACTTCGCGAAGAAGGATGTCAACGATATGGCTCAGCGTGGTATCGCACTTCATAAGATGATACGCCTGGTTACTGCCGGTGCCATCAATGGCGGATACCTTAACTTCATGGGTAATGAGTTCGGTCATCCGGAGTGGATAGACTTCCCACGTGACGGAAACGGCTGGAGCTATAAGTATGCACGTCGTCAGTGGAACCTCGTAGACAACAAGGATCTCTGCTATCACTGGCTGGGCGACTTCGACAGAGAGATGCTGAAGGTTATCAAGAGCCAGAAGAACTTCCAGGATACTCCTGTTACAGAGATATGGCATGATGATGGTGACCAGGTGCTCTGTTTCATGAGAGGTGACCTCGTGTTTGTATTCAACTTCTCTCCGACAAAAAGCTATACCGACTACGGATTCCTGGTACCTACAGGTTCATACGATGTAGTGCTGAATACCGATTCAAAGGACTTCGGAGGAAATGGTTTTGCAGACGACAGCATGACCCACACCACGAACTTCGATCCTCTTTATGTTAAGGACAAGAAGGAGTGGCTGAAACTGTATATCCCCGCTCGTTCTGCAGTAGTCTTGAAGAAGAACTAAGATGAACTATAATCATCCAAAAAGAAACACTAGCACGCTCGGCATCAGGCTGATGTGTGCTATTGTTTTTTGCGTTTTCTCATTCAGCTTCCTGTACCGTTTTCAGGCAGATGTCCTGGCTGTAGCACAACATGTGTTGAGTAACGGACTTACAAAGTATAAACCTTTCTTAGGTGCTTTGGTCATCACTCTGGTGCTACAGGGGTTACAGCTTTTAATCTATTCTCTGATACGACTCCAGAAACGTTTTCATGCACTCACGTACCTGCCGTCGATGCTGATACTGGGATTCCTCACGGATGTTAACAGCGATATCGACCTTCAGTTTTCCATTGGGCACTGGTATTGGGTGTTCCCGCTGGTGATAGTGATATGGCTGGGTATAGCACTTCTGGCCAAACAGTTGCAGGAGATAGAACCGGATAATGAGCCTTTACATTTATTATCCCGTCCGATGTGGATAAGTTTGTTACTGATGGCTTTGCTGATAATCTGTACTGTAAGTATCAGTAATACCAACGCTGTGTTTCATTATCGTATGAGAGCAGAGTCACGACTTCTCGAAGGCGACTATGCCGGAGCCCTTGAGCCGGGAAAGAAATCTCTGGAGAGTGATGAGAATCTTCAGATGATACGCATGTTCGCTCTTAACATGACGGGACAGTTGGGAGAGAAACTCTTCAATTATCCTACACCAGGAAAGAGCGATGCTATTCTTCCTGCTGAAGGAAAGTCGAGATTCGCGATGTATCCAACAGACAGTCTTTACAAGGCTCTTGGAGCAAAACCGAAGGCCGGAATGACAGTAGCGAAGTATCTGGAACTTATGCAGAGGAGAGACAGCGTAGATGACAAGAAGATAGCCGACTATCTGCTATGCGGACTATTGCTCGACAAACGTCTTGACGAGTTTGCGTCCAAGCTGAAGACTCTTTATTCAGATAATGACACACTCATCATCGACAATCTGCCGAAGCATTACCGTGAGGCGATGACTCTTTATACCCACAAGCGTTCTAATCCGATACTGGTGTATTACAATAGTGTTATGGATGAGGACTGGAGCAACCTTCAGGAACTTGAGAGCAAGTATTCTGACAAGAGGGAGCGAAAGGGTAAGGTAGAGGAGAAGTACCGGGGAACCTACTGGTACTATTACGAATACGAATAGAAAAGAAAACCTCCCATCGGATGTGGGAGGTTTCTTTTTCCTTTATTTATAGAGATATCTCTTGATAGATCGCTTTGGAGTCTTCTCGAACTCCTCCTTGCGTATCTCTATCTCCGATATCTTCTCGTAGGCAGGAATCATCTCGTTGAGACCATTACGGTTCTGTTCCATCACGTTGCGGATGTCATCCTCAGAGAAGTTGAGGTTCTTTGCCTCCTCGTAGTCTGGGTATACGATAGCAACAAGCTTGGTGTCACGCTGAACAACGATACTCTCTACAACGAGGGTCATTGAGTTGAGTTTATCCTCAATCTCCTCAGGATAGATATTCTGTCCGCTCGGACCAAGAAGCATATTCTTAGAACGTCCGTTGATATAGATATTTCCTTCCTCGTCCATAGTACCGAGGTCGCCGGTGTGATACCAGCCTTCCTTGTCTATCGTCTCTGCCGTAGCCTCGGGATTCTTGAAGTATCCCAGCATTACGTTAAGACCGCGTGCGAGGATTTCACCGGGAATATGGCGTGGGTCTGGAGAGTCGATCTCTACATCCATGTGATAGGCAGCCTTACCGCAAGAGCCTGGAGCAAAGTTATGCCAGTCTTCATAACCGATGATAGGAGCACACTCTGTAGCACCATAGCCAACGGTATACGGGAACTCTATCCTCTTTAGGAACTGCTCCACTTCCTGATTCAGCGCAGCACCTCCGATGATCACCTCGTACATGTTTCCTCCAAAAGCGTTGAGTACCTCCTTACAGATCATCTCACGTACCTTCTTCGAGATGACAGGCATCTGGAGAAGGAGTCGCATACGGTTGTTCTGAATCTTCGGGAACACCTTCTTACGGATAATCTTCTCGATGATGAGGGGAACGGCAATAACGATAATCGGTTTCACCTCCTGCAGAGCCTGAGCGATGATAGCAGGAGAGGGCACACGGCTGAGATAGTATACATGACATCCAACAAGGAACTCATAGATGAACTCATAAGCCATACCGTACATATGTGCCATAGGTAACATCGAGATAACCTTATCGCCAGGTTTGATGACATTTCCTAATACGTGCTTTGCAAAGTCGGTATTCGACCACAGAGCACGATATGGAATCATCACACCCTTTGAGAATCCTGTGGTACCGCTGGTGTAGTTGATAAGTGCCAACTCATCTGGACTCTCCTCCATGTAATAGCTCACATGTTCCTTACGGAAATACTTCGGGAACTTCTTACCGTAGAGCTCGTTAAGATGCTCTCTGGCGTATGTGAGTTTGTCAGTACGGCTTACCATCAGAGAGTAATCAGGATTGTTGATGATACCCTCCAAACCCGGCATTGCCTGAGGGTCGATGATTGTTGCCACATGATCACCCACAAAGAGGAGCTTTGACTCAGAGTGGTTTACGATGTTATGGATCTGCTCTGCGTTGAACTCATGCAGGATAGGTACTGCGATGGCACCATAGGTGAGGGTAGCGAGGAATGCTACTGCCCATTGACTGGAGTTTCGTCCGCAGAGGGCTATCTTGTCGCCTTTGGTTACGCCGCTGTTCTCAAAAAGGATATGTACTTTCTCGATCTTTCTCGCAACATCATGATATTGTAACGTCTGACCCTTGAAGTCTGTCAGCGCATCACGATCCCAGTTGTCGAGGATACTCTTCTGTATCATCGCATTGAAACTGGGGATGTCCTTGCTAGGGATATAGGCTTTGTTTATATCTTGTTTCATAAGCTAGTTATATAAGTAGCGTTTAATACTCTTCTTCGGGGTCTTGGCAAATTCCTCTTCGTGGAGTTCAATTGCCGAGATACGGCTATATGCAGGAAGGAGCTTGTTGAGGTTATTACGGTTCTCTTCCATAATATTCTGCAGCTCATCCTGTGAGAAGTTAATCAATTCGTCATTCTCAGAGTGAACGAGAGCTACAAGCTTGTCGCCTCTCTGTATGACGATGCTCTCAGCAACCAAAGGCATGGAGTTGAGCTTATCCTCAATCTCCTCAGGATAGATGTTCTGTCCGTTGCTGCCTAAAAGCATATTCTTCAGTCGTCCACGTATAAACACATGTCCGCTGGCATCCATCGTTCCAAGGTCACCGGTATGATACCATCCGTCTTTGTCTATAACATTGCTTGTGGCTTCTTCATTCTTGTAATATCCAAGCATGAGGTTTGTGCCTCGTGTGATGATCTCACCTTCTTCAAACTGCGGGTCACGACTGGCTATCCTAACCTCCATGCGGTCAACTGGTGTACCACAAGAACGAGGCTTGAAGTCCTTGTAGTCGCTGAAGGTGATAAGTGGGGCACATTCTGTTGTGCCGTAACCTACTGTCACGGGGAAACCGATGTTAACAAGGAATTTCTCCACCTCTCTCGATAGTGGGGCACCTCCCACGATAACCTCATAGAAATTACCTCCAAGCACCTTACTTACCTCGTTACGGATATAGTCCTTCACCTTCTTGTTGACTACAAGCATATTCAGCAGAAGTTTCATCGGCAGACTCTCTATCTTCGGGAAGATACGTTTGCGGATGATCTTCTCCAGTACCAGAGGAACGGTTACGATAAGAGCCGGTTTTATCTCTGCAAATGCCTCAGCGATGATAGCAGGACTTGGAAGACGTGTGAGATATGACAGATGACATCCTTGGCAGAATCCAAAGAGGAACTCGATAGACATACCGTAAGTATGAGCCATAGGCAATATACTCAGCATCTCGTCGCCAGCCTTCACCTTGCCCTTCATCTGCTGCATCACAAACTCCACATTGCTCCATAGAGCACGATAGGGTATCATCACACCCTTGGAGAATCCTGTTGTTCCACTAGTGTAGTTGATGAGCGCTAACTCATCTGCCTGGTCCTGATGATAATGTATATGCTCTTTTCGGAAAGCCATCGGATATTTGCTGCCAAACATAAGATTTAAATGTTCGCGCGCATACGTGAGAGCCTCCTTTCGGGAGATCATAAGTGAAAAGTCCGGGATATTAATGATGCCCTCAAGATAAGGCATTTTCTCAGGATCAATGGTCTTTACGGCATAATCACCGATAAAGAGAAGTTTAGAGTCAGAGTGATTAACGATATTCTGTATTTGCTCTCCGTTGAACTCATGCTGAATAGGCACCGCTACAGCTCCATAGGTGAGAGTAGCGAGGAATGCTACTGCCCAATGGGCTGAGTTGCGTCCACAGAGAGCAATCTTGTCGCCTGGCTTTACACAACTGTTCTCAAACAGTATATGGAGCTTTTCAATTTTCCTGGCAGCATCGTGATACTGGAGAGTGATTCCCTGATAGTCAGTCAGGGCATCATGATCCCAGTTGTCGATAATCGCTCTTTGTAAATAAGCATTAAAACTGCTAAAAGAATTCATTATAGAATTGCACAAATTTCAAAATTTTGTGCAAAGGTAACGCTTTTTCTGCACATTTGCAAGTATGAGTGTGCAATAATTTCTGCTTTTATACAATTTTTAATATAAAAGTAGTAAAAATGAACATATTTTACTCATATCGCATAGATTTCGCTGGGTGAATATGCGAAATAAGATAACTAGGAGCTATGAGTACGAATATGCTTATGATGAGTGTAGCAATATTTAGAAGAAGTATCAATGGTATATTTAGTTCCATAGGTACTTCACTTACATAATATGTCTGTGCATCGAGGGTGAATATTCCTGTTGATTGCTGAAGCAGAACGATACCCAGACCAATGATGTTCCCGAGCAGAAGACCCTGTCCGATAATAAATGCGGCAAACCAAAGGAAGGTATGTCTGATGGTCTTGTTTCTTGCCCCAAGAGCCTTGAGAACACCAATCATCTGGGTTCTCTCAAGGATGATGATCAGCAGTCCGCTAATCATAGTGAATCCGGCTACACAGACCATCAGAGCAAGGATAATCCAAACGTTGATGTCGAGCAGCTCAAGCCAGGTAAACACCTGAGGATAGGCCTCGTAGATAGTCTGCGAGGAGTAGGTGTTGAGGTATTTGTCTGTAGTACGGTTAACCTTCGCAATCACTTCATCGTCAGTAGCCTGAAGTTGTTCGAAATCCTCCACAAGGATCTCTGCACCAGAGACCTGATCTTCCTCCCAACCGTTGAGCCTGCAAGCTGTGTATATATCTGTAAAACACAGCGACTCATCAAAACGGGTCATGTTAGTCTGGTATATCCCGCTGATGGTGAATCTGCGGGTCCTTACATTATCGTCGATGAAATATGCATAGATACGATCGCCGGCCTTCAGTTGCAACTTGTCGGCAATAAGCTTAGAAATAAGTATGTTATTAGTGCTTGTAGTATCGCTGAACTGTGGCATCTTACCTTCTATGAGATGCTGCTTAAGGAAAGTCATGTCGTATTCCGGACCAACACCCTTGAAAAGTACCCCGAGGAAATCTTCGTCTGTCTTCAGAATACCTTGAGTGACGGCATAGCGTTCAACGTGTTTCACTCCCTTAAAGTTCTTCATCACAGACATCATACTGTCGTCTATGCAGACGGGATAACGGTCTATGGAACTAAATGCCATGATGTTCTGTACCTGAATATGACTTCCGAAACCTATCACCTTATCCCTGATGGTATGCTGGAATCCCAATACCACACAGACGGTAACAATCATCACAGCCAGGCCTATCCCCACACCAAGAGTAGCTATACGAATAGCCGGGCGACTCACTTTCCGTTTGTCACCCTGATCACTATATATTCTCTTTGCTATGAAAAAAGGGAGGTTCATTCTTCGTCTACGCGGCCAGGATAGGCTTCGAGGGCTTTGCGGAGGACAAAGAGGGCACGCTCCAGATCCTTCTTCTTAAGGACGTATGCGATACGTACCTGATTGATACCGGCTCCGGGAGTGGTGTAGAATCCGGCAGCAGGAGCCATCATCACCGTCTCACCCTCGTAATTAAACTCAGAGAGACACCAACGACAGAACTTCTCAGCATCGTCAACAGGCAGTTTTGCTACTGTATAGAAGGCTCCCATAGGGATAGGAGAGTAGACACCTGGAATACGGTTCAGACCATCGATGAGACACTTCCTGCGTTCTACATACTCATCATACACGTCACGCAGATATTCCTCTGGAGTATCCAATGATGCCTCTGCCACTATCTGTCCGATGAGCGGGGGAGAGAGTCGTGCCTGACAGAACTTCATCACAGCCTTACGCACCTCGGCATTCTTAGTGATAAGGGCTCCTATACGGATACCACACTCTGAATAACGCTTAGATACCGAGTCGATGAGGATGACATTCTGTTCGATACCCTCCAGATGACATGCAGAGATGTATGGCGAACCGGTATAAATGTATTCACGGTATACCTCATCCGAGAAGAGATACAGGTCGTACTTCTTCACCAGGTCACGTATCTGGTTCATCTCCCTACGGGTATAGAGATATCCTGTGGGGTTGTTGGGGTTACAGATCATTATAGCACGGGTGCGCTCGTTGATGAGTTCCTCAAACTTCTCAACCTTCGGAAGAGAGAATCCTTCCTCGATAGTTGTTGCTATAGTACGGATCTTTGCTCCTGCAGAGATGGCAAAGGCCATATAGTTGGCGTATGCAGGTTCTGGAACGATAATCTCATCGCCAGGATTAAGACAAGAGAGAAAAGCAAAGAGCACAGCCTCGGAACCTCCGCTGGTGATGATGATATCATCGGCTGTAACCTTGATATCATATTTCGCGTAATAATCAACGAGTTTCTCACGATAACTCAGATAACCCTGAGAGGGAGAATATTCGAGAATATTACGGTCTATTGTCTTCAGGGCGTCAAGACCTACTTGAGGTGTCGGGAGATCTGGCTGACCAATGTTAAGGTGATATACCTTTGTACCCTTTTTCTTTGCTGCTGCGGCCAATGGTGCGAGTTTCCTGATAGGACTCTCTGGCATCTCAAGACCGCGTACTGATATCTCTGGCATTGTATCCTAGTTTATTATTTTGCGTGCAAAGGTACAATAAAAAATTGAAAATTGACAAATGAGAATTGAAAATTAATTAAAGATACACTATTTTTTTGTCTATTCGTTTCCCGTTTTAAATAAAATTGAGTACTTTTGCAGCCAAATTAACAATAAACAAGTGAACTACGAGGAATTAATAGAGAACCGTGATAAGCGTAAGACAGGCAAGTTTCGTCTGCCTTACGGATACTTTTACAAACGTATCATCGACAATAAGTACAGTAACTTTGTCGAGTTTCACGATGAGTTAACGGATGATATCCTTTTCGATGAGTGTATTCGTCGTCAATGTGAGGCTCTGAGCACGGTAAAGAGCAGGTATCAGCTTAGGTTTACACCCAACGAGGGCGATGACAGCGTGTATGCCGTAGCCGTAGAACCAGGCAACTACATCAGCTTCGAGTCGCTGTTGAACGACCTGCCGTCTATCGTGGCAAAGAATGACTTCATCAGCTCCACCATCAGCAAACTGGTTGAAATCACCACCGAACTGAACAATCAGGGCATACAATATCTCTGTTTTGCACCTTCAAATATTCTCGTTCGCAAGAATGACTCTGAGATACGGCTTCTGCTTCATGGCTCGTTCTTCCAACCGATGAAGATGCAGGATACTCTCTATGAAGGTGTTGAGACGTTTGTTGCCCCAGAGGTGATGTCTGGCGAAAAGTGGGATGACCGAAGCGATGTGTATTCTCTCGGAAAGTTCATCGATTATCTTTATACCACCTCAGGACTGCCTTTCGAACTGAAGAAGGTTATTGCCAAGGCTACTGACGAGGACCCGGAGAAGCGTTATCCGTCAGTTGCTGCGCTACATTCAGACATGAAGAAGCGTACCAGCATCCGAAAAACATCTGTCATGGGAACAGCTGCTATTGCTATAGCTATCTTCGTGGCAAACATCTTCTTCGACCTAGTGCCGAGCACAGAGCCGATAGAGTTCGTCAAACCTGTTAAAGAGCCTGTAGATGAGAGCCTTCTCGATGAAGGATTCGATCCTCTTACAGAGTTAGGAGCAGATGCCGACTCTGCCACCATCGCGAGGGCTATACGAGACTATATGACTAACGACTCCGACAAGGTGGATGAGAAGAAGATGCGTGAGTTTCAGGCTAAGGCAGAACAGATCTTCCGTAAGCAGTATTCCAGGGCAGCCGACATTATTCTCTCAAAGATATATAATAATGAGGGAATGAACAATACCGAGAAGAACTTCAAGGCAAGCAGCAAGGAGGTGATGAAGGAACTCGTTGATAAACAGAAAGAGCTCGCCTCTAAATCCTCCCTCAGCGAAGCTACAACCCAGCGTATTGCATCTGAGATTATCGAACAGCTGACAGAGAAGAAAAAGAAGGAACTGGAAAAGAGTATGAAGGCTAAGGAAGAAAATAGTCCTGAAGAACAAAAAAATTAAGAAATAAAAAATATTGAGATGCGATCAAGAACAGCAGAATGGTTTGAGTGCAAGATCCGTTACGAGAAGGTGATGGAAGACGGCATGCAGAAACGTGTTAATGAGAATTATGTAGTTGATGCCTTGAGTTTCAGCGAGGCCGAGGAACGTATTATCGAGGAGATGTCATCATATATCAGCGGTGAGTTTGATGTCGTAGATATCAAGAAGGCTGCCTATAAGGAGATTTTCTTCGCCGATCAGGATATGGCCGACAAGTGGTATAAGGCAAAGCTGCAGTTTATCACCATCGATGAGAAAACGGAAAAGGAGAAGCGCTCTACTGTCAGCTATCTCGTTAATGCCGGCTCTTTCAACGGCTCAGTAAAGAACATCGAGGAAGTGATGGGCGGTACGATGATTGATTATGTTATCTCATCCGTCAGCGAAACTACTGTCATGGATGTCTATGAGCATGGTAAGTCAGCGAAAACAGACGACAAACCAGAATACGAACAATAAACTATGTACGACGTAAAAGGTCAGTTGCATAAGATACTCGATACATTGCCACAGGGTGTACGCCTTGTGGCAATCTCTAAGTATCACCCCAACGAATATATCGAGGCAGCCTACGCAGAAGGACAGCGTGTCTTTGGTGAGAGTCATGAACAGGAACTGCGCCAGAAACACGAGTCTCTGCCAAATGATATCGAATGGCACTTCATCGGTCATCTGCAGACTAACAAGGTGAAATACATCGCTCCTTATGTATCTATGATAGAAGCCGTTGACTCACTTAAGCTCCTGAAAGAGATTAATCGTCAGGCAGAACGTTGCGGACGGGTAATCAAAGTGCTTCTCGAGCTTCATATCGCTGAGGAATCGACGAAATACGGACTCACCCTTGATGCCTGTCGCCAACTCCTTGAAGATGGAGAATGGAGGGAGATGAAGAACATCAGGATCTGTGGTCTGATGATGATGGCTTCGTTTGTAGATGATAAGGATCAGATACGTCGCGAGATGCAGACAGCAAGGGATTTCTTCGACGAAGTGAAGATGAAATATTTTGCTAATGATGCAGACTTCCTTGAACGGTCATGGGGTATGAGCGACGATTATCTCATTGCCATAGAGACGGGATCTACGATGGTGCGTATTGGTACCTCTATTTTTGGTCCCCGCGTCTATTGAAATAGTACTGATCACGTTTCCTTGTGATCTTGCCGTAGTTGATGGCATGAACAGGACAGTAGTGATAACAGGCCAAGCAACAGGTACACTTTCCGTTATGTAGCCATTCGGGAGGTGTACCTGAAATATTATCCACAGGACAGACCTTGATACATTTCCCGCATCTGATACACACATCGGCATCAACGGTAAATTTCCTATCGGTAATCATCTTCTTATTGAAATACCCTCCGATGACATATGAATAGAGTCGGGGAGTGGCACCTTTCTCAAGTTCCACGATGCCTCGCTTCTGGTCTTTCAGGATGCTGATGATATGGTGCAGCTGGTGGCGGGCATTGTCTATCTTCCATTGTTCCTTGTCCTCAGGATCGGTTTTCATAAATGGCAGACAGACATAGCTCTCAGGCATGATAACAGAGAATTGTGTCTCTGCCTCAAGCCCCTTCTTCCTTAACTCCTTATTCAATATCGTCATCGCCTCGCCCATGTTATCGCCGCATGTAGTCAACGCCCAACAATAGTTAGAGTTTTTATTAAGCAGTCTCAGTTGATGAATGAAATGTCTAATAATTCTTGGAGGTTGCCAGCCATGTGTGGGAAAGCAGAATCCGATACTCTCCTTATCCTTCAGATGGAACTCAAATCTCCCTTCTCTGATAAGGTCCGGGAGATATAACAACTCCTCATCCAGAGCCTTTGCAATCTGCTCAGCCACCCATCGGGTATTGCCGGTTCCTGAGAAATAAAAAATCATGTTTTACTCTTGTTTTGCCTGCAAAGTTACTATTCAACAATATTTCCGCTCGCAAACGATTACGACTTTTTTACGTAATTTTTCGCAAAAATCATCCAATATTTAATAAATATGTATTAACTTTGCAAATTGTAAGGTCTACATTACAAATCAATGAGTCAGAAGATATCGCATTCAGGTGTAATAGAGAGTGTTCTGGAGGGTTGCGTAAAGGTGCGCATCGTCCAGACTTCGGCATGTGCTGCATGTAAGATTGCAGGACATTGCAATGCCTCTGAGTCGAAGGTGAAGATTGTGGATGTATTCTGCAGTAATTCATCTGATTACAGCGTAGGACAGAATGTCACGGTGTGGGCCTCAAAGGATGTTGCCAACAAGGCTTTGTTACTCGGATTCGGAGTTCCGTTTCTGTTACTGGTAAGTGTTTTGATGATTGCGTTGAAGATTATTGGCGATGAAGGGATATCTGCTCTTATAGCTCTTGGAGCACTTGTTCCTTATTATTTCGCCTTGTGGCTGATGCGCGACAGGATACAACATCAGATTTCTTTTCAAATAGAAGATTAATGATAAAATAATATAAACTAAAACAAATTTATTTATGAATTTCATCTTGATTGCAGTAATTGTCTTAGGAGCTATCGGCCTGATAGCAGCCGTAGTGCTGTTTGCCGCCTCTAAGAAATTTGCTGTCTATGAGGATCCCCGTATTGCACAGGTGGGAGAACTCCTTCCCGGTGCCAATTGCGGAGGATGTGGATTCCCAGGATGTAGCGGTATGGCCGATGCTCTTGTCAAGGGTGCCGATGCCGGAAGCCTCGACGGACTGATGTGTCCTGTAGGTGGTGCCGAGACAATGGGAAAGGTTGCCGATCTGTTAGGGATGGCTATTGCCAATTCCGAGCCGATGGTGGCAGTAGTGAGATGTAATGGCACTTGCGAGCATCGTCCTCGCATTGCCGAGTATGCCGGACTCCGCACATGTGCAGCCATGCATGCCTGTGGAGCTGGTGAGACAGCCTGTGGCTTCGGATGTCTTGGTTGTGGCGACTGTGAGGCTGCATGTCAGTTTGATGCCATCAAGGTTAATCCTGAGACAGGTATCCCTGAGGTCGATGAAGAGAAGTGTACCTCTTGCGGCGCTTGTGTCAAGGCTTGTCCTCGTAACATCATCGAGCTCCGTAAGAAGGGTCCGAAGGGTAGGAGAGTCTTTGTGTCTTGTGTCAACAAGGACAAGGGTCCTGTAGCCATGAAGGCCTGTCAGGTAAGCTGTATCGGATGTGGAAAGTGTGAGAAGGAGTGTAACTTCGGTGCTATAACCGTTGAGAACAACCTCGCTTACATCGACTTCGAGAAGTGCCGTCTGTGTCGTAAGTGTGTAACGGTATGTCCTAAGCACGCTATTCTCGATGTCAACTTCCCAACTCCGCCACCAGCTCCAAAGGTAGAGACTCCTAAGGCAGAAGCTCCGAAGCCATCACGCGAAGCAATGCCCGACACCGACTCAAGTATTTCAATTAAATAGAGGAGGACATCATTATGAATGCAAGAACATTTAGAATAGGTGGAATCCACCCAGAAGAGAATAAACTCACTCACGAGGTAGCTACCAAGGTGGCAGCTCTCCCTAAGCAGGCCATCTTCCCTTTGAGCCAGCATATCGGAGCCCCTGCAAAACCTGTAGTGGCCAAGGGTGACAAGGTAAAGGTAGGCACAATGATAGCCGAGGCAGGCGGATTCGTTTCTGCTCCTATTTTCTCATCAGTAAGCGGAACTGTCTTTAAGATCGATACCGCTATCGATGCTACAGGCTATCGCAAGCCCGTTATTATAATTAATGTAGAGGGTGATGAGTGGGAAGAGAGTATCGACCGTTCTGACAAGCTCGAGACAGTAGAGGCTCATCCAGAGCTCACTCCCGAGGAGATTGTCAGTCGTATCAAGGATGCTGGTGTTGTAGGTATGGGTGGCGCTTGTTTCCCCACCTTCATCAAACTCACTCCTCCGCCGACCGCAAAGGCAGAGTGCGTGATTATCAATGCCGTAGAGTGCGAGCCATATATCACAGCCGACTTCCGTCTGATGATGGAGCATGCTGATGAGATTCTTATTGGCCTCGAGCTCCTGATGATAGGCGCAAAGGTCACCACAGGCTATATCGGTATCGAGACCAACAAACCCGCTGCCATCGAACTGCTTACAAAGAAATGTGCAGAGAAGTTCGGAGGTTCGAAGTTCAACGTAGAAGTTGTTCCTTTGAAGCAGCGTTATCCTCAGGGCGGTGAGAAACAGCTCGTCGATGCTGTCATCCGTCGTCAGGTGCCTGCTCCTCCTGCCATCCCTGTGAATGTGGGTGCCATCGTTCAGAACGTAGGTACAGCCTTTGCTGTCTATGAGGCAGTCATGAAGCATAAGCCTCTCTTTGAGCGTTACACCACCGTGACAGGTAAGCGTCTTGCCAATCCGGGCAACTTCCTCGTTCGTATGGGAACCCCGATGCAGGACCTTATCGATGCCTGTGGCGGTATGCCTGAGGGTGATAACAAACTGTTGGCAGGTGGTCCGATGATGGGTAAGGCCCTCACATCTACCGAGGTGCCCATCTGTAAGGGAACCAACTCTGTAACCATCATCTCCGACGAAGAAGCCCGTCGTAAGGAGCCACAGCCTTGTATCCGTTGTGCCAAGTGTGTAAGTGCTTGTCCGATGGGTCTTGAGCCTTATCTCCTTGCCAAGATCTCCGAGGTCAAGAACTGGGAGCGTGCCGAGAGTGAGGATATCGTCAGCTGTATCGAGTGTGGCTCGTGTCAGTTCACTTGTCCTGCCCATCGTCCTCTGCTCGACAATATCCGTCAGGGAAAGAGCACAGTAATGGGAATCATCCGCAGTCGTGCTGCTAAAAAGTAAAAAGGTAAAAAAGTAAAAAGGTAAAAAATACAATGGGAAAGTTAATTGTATCATTATCGCCACATGCCCACGGAACCGACAGCGTAGAGCGCAACATGTACGGTGTTATCATCGCCCTGATGCCAGCATTGCTCGTGTCGTTTTATTTCTTCGGACTGGGTTCTGTTGTCGTAACGGCAACGAGTGTGGCAGCCTGCGTCTTCTTCGAGTGGGCTATCAGCAAGTATATTCTGAAACAGGAGCGTAACACCGTTCTCGACGGCTCTGCCATCCTCACGGGACTGCTCCTGGCATTCAACCTTCCTTCCAACCTCCCCATCTGGATCATCATCATCGGTGCCCTCTTCGCCATCGGTGTTGCCAAGATGACCTTCGGAGGTCTGGGAAATAATCTCTTCAATCCCGCATTGGTAGGACGTGCAGCTCTGCTCGTGGCCTTCCCTGCTCAGATGACCACATGGCCGAAGGTAGGGCAGTTGGGTAGTTACCTCGATGCCGAGACAGGTGCCACACCTCTCTCTGTTATGAAGTGTGCCATCAAGAGTGGCGATGCCTCTGTCCTCGAGCAGCTGCCTTCATCGCTCGACCTCTTCCTCGGCAACCATCCCGACGGAGCCGGAGCGATGGGTGAGATCTGTGCCCTCGCACTTATCATCGGACTGCTCTATATGCTTTGGAAGAAGATCATCACCTGGCATATCCCGGTCAGCATCCTCGGCACAGTATTCGTGTTCGCTGGTCTGCTGCATCTGGCTAATCCCGCATATGCCGACCCAATCTCAGTATTGCTCTCAGGAGGTCTGATGCTTGGTGCCATCTTCATGGCTACCGACTATGTCACCTCTCCGATGACAGCCAAGGGTCAGATCATCTATGGTGTTGCCATCGGATTCCTCACAGTAGTGATCCGTAACTGGGGTGCTTATCCGGAGGGAATGTCGTTCGCTATCCTGATCATGAACGCGTTTACACCTCTTATTAATAATTATGTTAAACCCAAGCGCTTCGGTGAGGTGCCGGCAAAACAGTAGTTAAGTAGTTAAAGAAGTTAAGGAGTTATGAAGAAATTAGAATCATCTTTGACTAATATGGTGCTGGTGCTCACAGGAGTGGCAGTCATCATGGGTGGTATCCTTGCTTATGTGAACCATCTCACAGAAGGTCCTATCAACGACCAGAAGGCGAAGGCTCTGGCCGATGGTATCCAGACGGTGATGTGTGTCGACGGCCTTAAGGTGGCCAAGACCGATACCGTTCGCCAGAACGATGCCAAGGGCAAGGAACTTATATATATCATATATCAGACTCAGGACGCTCAGGGTAAGGATCTCGGAGCAGCTGTCGAGAGCACCACAGGTGGTTTCGGTGGCGACCTGAAGGTTCTCGTGGGCTTCGATACAGAAGGGAAAATCCTCGGATATACCCTGCTCGAACATGCTGAGACCCCAGGACTCGGTGCAAAGGCCGACAAATGGTTCCAGAAGGGCGAGAAGGGCGATATCATCGGCAAGGACCCGAAGGAGCCTCTGACAGTATCCAAGGACGGTGGAAAGGTTGACGCCATCACGGCTTCTACCATCACCAGCCGTGCTTTCCTTCTCGCAGTAAACAATGCTTATAATGCCTACAAGGCCACCCCAGCTGCCGATACAGCCACAGGTGCCACAAAACAAGTAAAGGAGGATTAGTATATGAACGCTATACAGATTATTAAGAATGGCATCATCAAGGAGAACCCTACGTTTGTCCTGATGCTCGGTATGTGTCCTACGCTGGCCACTACCACCTCAGCCATGAACGGTATGTCGATGGGGCTGGCCACGATGGCAGTACTCATCTGTACGAATGTCGTTATATCATGCCTGAAGTCCATCACTCCTGACAAGGTGCGCATCCCGGTCTTCATCGTGGTAATCGCCGCCTTCGTGACAATCCTTCAGATGGTTATCAAGGCTTATCTGCCCGACATCGATGCATCGCTGGGATTGTTTATCCCTCTGATCGTTGTTAACTGTATCATCCTCGGACGTGCGGAGGCTTTCGCAGCCAAGAACTCGCCCGTGGCATCTCTCTTCGACGGTATAGGTATCGGCCTCGGATTCACTCTGGGTCTTACTCTGCTGGGCATCTGCCGTGAGCTTCTCGGCAATGGCAGCATCTTCGGTGCGACCCTCCTGCCCGAGACTTACAACATCCTGCTCTTCGTGCTGCCTCCAGGTGCTTTCATCACCCTCGGCTTCCTCATCGCTATCGTCAACAAACTTAGAAACGCTTAAGATATGGAATACGTACTTATATTTATCTCCGCCATTTTCGTGAACAACATCGTGTTGTCACAGTTCCTCGGCATCTGTCCGTTCCTTGGCGTATCAAAGAAGATTGACACCTCGCTGGGAATGTCGGCAGCGGTAGCCTTCGTGCTTACCCTCGCCACCATCGTTACCTGGCTGGTTCAGAAATATGTGCTCGATGCCTTCGGCCTGCAGTATCTGCAGACGATAGCCTTCATCCTCGTCATCGCATCGCTGGTGCAGATGGTAGAGATTGTGCTTAAGAAGGTGTCACCGGCATTGTATCAGGCTCTCGGTATCTTCCTGCCTCTTATCACGACCAACTGTGCCGTGCTTGGTGTTGCCATCCTCTGTATACAGAAGGATTATAATCTGCTTCAGAGCGTGGTCTATGCCTTCTCTACAGCCATTGGCTTTGGAGTGGCTCTGACGGTTTTTGCCGGCATGCGTGAGCAGCTCGAACTGGTAAAGATTCCAAAGGGCATGCAGGGTATGGCTATCGTGATGCTCTCTGCCGGACTTCTGAGTCTCGCCTTCATGGGATTCTCTGGTGTCGACGGAGGACTGAAGATTCTCTTCGGACTCGATTAAAAAATATTGTGTGATTAGGTCAGATGAGAGGCATTCCGAAAGTGGGGTGCCTCTCATTTTTTCATCGTAAATCTTGGCTATAATCTCTGATTTTTACCTCAAAACACGTGTTTTTCGGACTTTTTGAAAGATTTTTTGAAAAAAGTTTGCGAAATATTTGGTGGGTTCGAAAAAAGTGTGTACCTTTGCACCCGCAATCAAGGAGATAACCCCACGGTTTCGAACTCCAGGGTCCTTTTGGAAGGATGGGTGAGTGGCTGAAACCAGCAGTTTGCTAAACTGCCGTACGGGTTCCCGTACCGGGGGTTCGAATCCGAAAGCGTTCTTTAAAAATGTTGGTCGATTCATCTAATGGTTAGGATACAAGATTCTCAATCTTGGCATAGGGGTTCGATTCCCCTATCGACTACAAAGAAGCGCTGAATATCAGCGCTTTTTTTGTGTCTTTATTATTTCTTGTTTTCATCATGAGCACTCATGTTCTTGATAAAGAGATTCACCAGATGCTTGGTGATGAAAGTATGCCTAACGGCGTGGCGCGCCTTGTCGGCAATCGACGGACCGTCAGAAGGTTTAGCCGCCTCTGCCTCCGCTTCTGCCACCTGCTGCTCACGCTTGTCGATCTTGGCGCGCAAGCCCGCTGAAGCATGATTATAAAGGAAGTTATAGCAGGGCAGGGTAGCCTTCATGATATAAGGCGTGAGGAAGGTGGTAACCACGCTCGATGCCACGATGATAGGATAGAGAATAGGATCGAGAACTCCCAGGCTGGTACCCAGCGATGCGATGATGAACGAGAACTCGCCTATCTGCACAAACGAGAAGCTTGTAAGCATCGAGTCGCGCATCGTCTGACCGCCCCACCAGCAACCCAAGGTGCCAAAGAGAATCATTCCGATGATTATTATCAGGCTCACATATACGATGCTCACCCAATACTCCGACAATGTCGACGGGTCAATCAGCATGCCCACGGAGATGAAGAAGATGGCAGCAAAGACATTCTTCAGCGGAGACATCAGCTTCTCGATACGATGCGACTCCACCGTCTCGGCGAGGATGGAACCCATCACGAAAGCACCGAGAGCACTACTGAATCCAGCCTCCTCGGCCGTAAGCACCATGCCAAGGCACAGACCCAGGGCGAGGATGATAAGCGTCTCGTCGTTCAGATGTTTCTTCACCTTGCGTATCAGAGTCGGGATAATAAGTATTCCTGTGATAAACCATGCGGCGAGCGTGATGGCCAGAACGAGCACTTTGTTGAGCAGTTCGCCACCTTCAAACTGATGGCGGATGGCTATACTGGAGAGCAGCACCATCAGCACCACAGCCACCACATCCTCTACTATCAGGATACTTGTGGCACCCTTGACGAAACGCTCATTCTTCATGCCAGCCTCGTCGATGGCCTTCATCACAATGGTGGTGCTCGACATACAAAGCATACCCGCCAGGAAAAGGGAATTGACCATATCAAACTTAGCATCCGTTCCCACGAGATAGCCCAGCAGCATCATGCCACCGATGATGGTCATTGCGCCTATTGCCGCCACCTTGCCGCTGCTGATGAGGTTCTTCAGACGGAACTCCAGTCCGATGCAGAACAAGACGAACAGCACGCCGATATCGCCCCACGCCTTTACGTTAGCCTCATTTACGAGAGTCTCACCGAAGAGATGCGGACCTACCAGTACGCCTGCAACGATATATCCCAGCACCACAGGCTGCTTTATCAACTTAAACAGTATACTGACCACAGCGGCCGTAATCATCAAAATGTATAGGTCTTGTACCATATTAATAATATTTATACGGTGCAAATATACAAAACATTTTTTAATTCCGCAAAAAAAAAAACACAATTTTTTTTAAAAGTTTGCCATTTCATCACACGGAGACAGGCACATTGTGAGGTAATAAAGAAAAAGGCGACAGCCTGATGGCTGCCACCTTTGGTCTGGAGGTCTTGACAGATTCTGATCAGTTGCCCGTCTCGAATCCGCCGCTGCCTACGTTGCTGCCGTTCTTGGTGAAGACCTTGGTGGCAGCCTCGCTCGATACACCGTTCTTGATGGCGATAGCCTTAACGGTAGTGGTATCACTCAGAGTGATTGCCTCGCTGTACAGACTGCTCTCTGCATTAGGAGCGGTGCCGTCTGTGGTGTAGCGAATCTCCGCGTCTGCTGGACCGCTGATGCTTACCTGAGTACTCTCGTCAAACGGAGTCTCTCCGCTAATCACCGGAGCCTCTACGGTCTCTGTCTCTGAGCCTGTGCCTCCGGTCTCTGAGCCTGTCGAAGAGCCGCCCTGCTCTGAACCTGAGCCGTTCTGCTGAGAGCTTCCGCCCCCTTCATCATCATTACCCGATGACAGCAGGCTCTTGACATTAACGAACTCTGCCTTCTTGATAAACTCACGGCTTGAGATGTTGTCCTCGGCTGTCTGGTCAGGAAGGAAACGGATGTGAAGAGCCTTCAGGTGCTGGTTCACGTTGAAGTCAGCCTCCTTCTCGGCACCGCCCTTCTCGCACTCAGCGGTCAGGTAGAACGTGCCCAGTCCGGCAATCTTCACCTTCTTCGACTCCAGGAGCATCTCAAGCAGGCAGTTCTTGAACTTGACCATGACACCTTCAACCACGTCCTGTGTGAATACAGAGCCATGTTCGGCGATGTGCTTGGCGAGCTTGGTCAGACTCAGGGTCTCGATACTTTTGAGGCGGGCGTACCACTTCCCGTACATCGCAGACTCACTGTCCTTGATGTCATTCTGATAAACCTCGTAAAGAATTTTACTCATGGTATGAGATTATTAAGTGAAACATAATCCAGATCAGGATTTTCCTGTCTTTCTATGCTACAAATGTATATAAAAATCGCGAATTATAAGCCAGTCAAGATAAAAAACTGAAATAAATTATCTCGAATCTGGTAGGAAATCAAGGCTCACATGCAATTCTTTGTCCTAAATGAGTGCTCGAAGCACAATTTTTATTATCTTTGAAGAGGTATTAAGAATCATTGTTTAATCCTCAAATGTATGTAGGCTTATGAGAATCGTATGTGGCCTTGACGTGCACAAAGATAGCGTATATCTTTGTATT
>CACYRS010000030.1 GCA_902776935.1 uncultured Prevotellaceae bacterium
GCATAGATATCAATATCTTTAAACTGTTTACGCATAATTCAAGTCTCCTATTCTTTAAATACCAAGTTTCTGATTATATTCTTTCAAAGTCTCGAGCACGTTGCACTTTACATGAACGAAGTTCTCGATGCCAGCAGCCTTCAGATCCTCCATGCAAGCAGGAGCACCAGCTACCACAAACATAGCGCGACCATCGAGGTACTTAAATGCAGGGATAGCATACTCAGCATACTCATCGTCGCTCGAGCAGATCACCACGATATCGGCCTTAGCCTCGAGAGCAGCATCAACACCCTCCTCTACGGTCTTGAAGCCCAAGTTGTCAATCACCTTGTAACCAGCACAAGCCAGGAAGTTGCAAGAGAACTGAGCACGAGCCTGGCGCATAGCCAGATTACCAATGGTGAGCATGAAAGCTACAGGAACCTTAGTCTCTTCTGTATGGATGCGGAGATCCTCAAAATCAGCAGCCAGACGTGTTGAAGCAATAGCCTTGAACGGATGCTCTTCATCCTCTGCATGACCACAGCAGCAACCACAAGCCTGAGCGCGCTTACCCTCGCTCTTCTCAATAAAGTTCGGGAACTGGTTGGTACCAAGCAGGAACTCCTTACGCTTGGCAGCATCGCCATGACGTTTTACGTTGGTAGCATTAATATCATCCTGGATGGTACCAGCCTTGATAGCAGCCAAGAAACCACCTTCCTCTTCTACCTTCAGGAATATCTTCCAAGCCTCCTGAGCCAAAGAATCAGTCAGGTGCTCGATATAATAAGAACCAGCTGATGGGTCAACGATACGATCGAAGTGGCTCTCCTCCTTAATCAGCAACTGCTGGTTGCGGGCGATACGCTCAGAGAAATCGGTAGCCTTCTCGTAAGGAGCATCGAATGGAGTTACCACCATCGAGTGAACACTACCTAAAGCAGCACTCATAGCCTCGGTCTGAGAGCGGAGCAGATTTACGTAGCTATCAAACAGTGTCTGATTGTAGGTAGATGTAGTCGCATTGACGCACATCTTACAAGCATCATCAGCCTTTGGCTCATACTGCTTCACGATCTGAGCCCAAAGCAGACGCGCTGCACGGAACTTCGCAATCTCCATGAAGTAGTTCTCTGAAACACCCATGTTGAACTTGATGCTCTTAGCAGCCAAGTCTACATCGACACCTGCATCTGTCAACTGCTGCAGATACTCATTACCCCAAGCCAGAGCATAACCCAGTTCCTGAACGATATAAGCACCCGCATTGTTAAGTGCATCGGTGCTTACTGCTATACAGCGGAAATTAGGATACTCTTTTAATACTTCAACCATCTTAGGGCCAAATTCCAGAATAGGAGTAACATCCTTACCGCTCATAACCATCTTAGCCATCGGATCCAACTCGATAGAGCCAACCACCTTCTCTTTGTCGTAGCCCTTCTTCTGGAAGAAATCCACAAGGATCTCTGCGAGCTCCAGTGAATGACGGGGACATGTGGCGAAATTCACCTCGATAATGTCGCAGTAGATGCCCTCAAGCAGAGACTCAACAGTTTCCTTTGAAACCATCTTACCAGCCAACTTAAAGCCCAGAGAGTCAATACCCTTGTTCAAGATGTCGAGTGCCTTGGCGTTAGCTGCCTTTGGATCGTCATCAACGACAATGTTCTGTCGAACATACCACTCATTAGAGTCCTTCTTGTTACCACGCACGAATGGGAACTCTCCAGGGAGAGAATCGGGCGTCTTCAAATTCGCCAGGTCTTCACGACGATAGAAGGGCTGTACATTAAAACCTTCATTTGTTCTCCAAACCAAGCGTTTCTGGAAGTCGGCTCCCTTCAAGTCAACTTGAATCTTGTCCAACCACTCTTGAGTGGTAGGTGCATTGAACTCGGTAAAGAGTTTCTCTTTATTTGCCATAGATACGTTAATTATTATATAAGTTTTGTCTTAAGTTATACTTAACAGGCTACAAAGATATAAACTTTTTGCTCAAAATAGCCATTTTAATTGTGAAAGAAATAAAAAATCGGTTTTTATTCAAAATTAAGTGCACAGAAATGCTGATAATGGGCAATTTTTGAGTACCTTTGCACACAAATTTGAGAAAATCATATTGATATGGATTCATTTCAATGGTTAAAAGACCTTTTTACAACAACTGATTCAGTAGCGCATATCGCACTACTCTATGCTATCGTCATCGCTATTGGCGTTTATCTGGGAAAAATTAAGATTTTCGGCGTTTCCCTTGGTGTCACTTTTGTACTCTTTGCTGGAATATTGGCAGGACATATCGGATTCACAGCTCCTACACCAATTCTGACGTTCGTTCAGGACTTCGGTCTGATATTGTTCGTCTTCATGATAGGTCTACAGGTAGGGCCGGGTTTCTTCGAAAGCTTCGGAACACAGGGTATCAAACTCAACGGATTGGCAGCATCAGCCATTCTTCTGAATATCCTTGTGATGTTTGCATGTTACTATATCTTCTTTGATACAAGCGACAAGTCAAATCTCCCGATGATGGTAGGAACGCTCTATGGAGCTGTAACCAATACTCCTGGACTTGGTGCAGCCAACGAGGCTCTTTCAACAGTCTTTGGCAGCAATGCACCTCAGATAGCATCTGCCTACGCATGTGCCTACCCTCTTGGTGTGCTTGGAATAATCGGTGCTATAATATTAATAAGGTATATATGCGGTGTCAAGCTAGAAAAGGAAGAAGAGCAATTGGAGGCTTTAGAGGAGACAAATGTCAACAAGAAGCCCTATAAGATGCACCTTGAGGTAACCAACAAATATCTTGAGGGAAAGACGCTTCTTCAGGTACATGACTTCATGAACCGCGACTTTGTTGTATCTCGATTGGTTCACCAAGGAGAATTATGTATCCCTAACCGCAATACCATCTTCCATGAGGGCGACCAAATGCTAATCGTGTGTGCAGAAGCTGACCAAGAGGCTATCACAGCCTTTATCGGTCCAAAACTTGATATTGACTTCGAACAGCAGGATCAGCCAATGGTTTCTAAGCGTATACTTATAACCAATCCTAAGATAAATGGTAAGACGTTGGCTTCACTCCATTTCTCTAGTGTTCATGGTGTGAACGTAACGCGTGTCACCCGTCATGGTATGGATCTCTTTGCATCGGCTTCACTACCGTTACAGGTGGGTGACAGAATCATGGTTGTAGGCCCAGAGGATGCTGTTGACCGTGTGGCAAATAAGATGGGAAATTCTCTCCGTCGTCTCAATGCTCCTAACATCGCTACGATCTTTGTCGGCATCTTCCTTGGTCTGATTTTCGGTTCACTGCCTTTTGCCATACCTGGCATGCCTGTACCAGTCAAACTGGGTCTAGCCGGTGGTCCACTTATCATTGCCATTCTCATCGGACGCTATGGTTATAAGATCCATCTCGTAACCTATACAACAACATCAGCAAATATGATGTTACGCGAAATAGGACTGGTGCTCTTCCTTGCATCGGTAGGAATCAAGGCTGGAGCAGGATTCTTTGAGACAGTTATTCAGGGAGATGGTCTGCTATATGTGCTTTCAGGTTTCTTGATTACAATTATCCCAATTCTGATCATTGGCCCTATAGCACGCCTAAAATTCGGATTCAACTACTTCACTATAGCAGGTATGATATCTGGTACATATACCGATCCACCAGCACTCGCCTACTCAAACAGTATCTGTTCTAAAGAGGCTCCTGCTCTGGGTTATTCAACAGTATATCCGCTGGCGATGTTCCTCAGGATCTTCACAGCACAGATAGTCGTTCTTTTCTTCTGCGGATAAGTTAAGATTTATAAGAAATTATAATAATACACCAAGCAAAAATGAATAAAATTAAAATCCTGTTCAGCGGTCTTTTGCTGGCAAGCACCTCAGGGTTGATGGCTCAGGGAGCCAAAAACATCCGCATCAACGAGGTTCTTACCAACAATACCACCAGCATTCAGGATGAGTACGGACAGCGTGAGGCTTGGATAGAGTTGGAGAACACTTCGTTCACCACCTACAACATCCGAGGCATGTATTTCACGACAGATCGTAGCGTGCTCGATCCAAACATGAGTGTGCCAGAGCGTATCAAACGTATGAGTGTCATCCCCAGCGGAGATACTCGTACACAGATTGGCGGTCGACAGCACCTAGTATTTTTCTGCAACTCAAATCCCGCCCAGGGCAAGTTGCATCTCTCACTGAGGGTTCCTGTTTCTGAACCTTTATGGATTGGATTCTATAATGGAAATGCAACAGAACTTATTGATTCTGTAAGTATCCCTGCCTTAGCAGCAGACCAAAGTTATGCCCGTCATGGCAACGAATGGAGCGTAAAATCGGCAGAGAACGTTACCCCTGGCATTGAGAACTTCATCAAGACCGATGAGACAAAGGATGCCAAGCTGAAACGTGAGGATCCTCATGGATTCGGAATCACACTGCTCGCAATGGGTATTGTATTCTTCTGCCTGGCAGTACTATTTCTGTTCTTCTGGCTCTTCGGACTGCTCATGCGTCATATGGAAACAGCAAAGAAGGTGGCCAACACTCAACCCATCAAACCTATTACCAAGACTGTTGAGATGACTATGGAGGTAGGTCACAAGACTAATATAATCCTTCAGGAAGGTCTTAAGACCAAGGGTATTGACAAGGAGGTATACATTGCTGTTATCTCCATGGCCCTGAAACAGTATCAGGATGATGTTCATGATGTTGAATCAGGTATCATCACCATCAAGTCTCACCAGACAGGATGGGCTGACGAGGGAAGTCAGATGACACACTTCTCAAAACCAATGATTCCTACATCACACAAAGCACCCAAAATTCCAACCACACCAGAAATTCGTTAATTTAAGACTGTTATGAATAAGTATCAATATAAAGTACAAGGCGTAGATTACGACGTAGAGATAGAAGAAGTAGAGGGTAACATCGCTAAAGTCAATGTCAACGGTATCCGTTTTGACGTCGAGATGAAGCAGCCCATCAACCCTGCAAGCACTCTCAAGAAGGTCCACGTACAGGCTCCGAAGCCAGTTTCCCGTCCATCTGTTGCCCCTGCAGCCCAAGCATCACCGGCTCCACAGGCAACTCCAGTTCCCGCAGGTGCAGGTTCTCCTGTTAAGGCCCCACTACCAGGAACAATCACTGAGGTGAAAGTAAATATCGGTGATACCATTAAGGTCGGCGACGTGGTTCTCGTACTTGAGGCTATGAAGATGCAGAATAATATTGAATCAGAATATGAAGGTACTGTTACTTCTATCACCACCAAACAGGGTGAGACTGTGATGGAAGGTGCTGTCCTTATGACAATTGGTTAATGGTCAACAATTATGGATCTTGGACAGTTTATCATACAGAACTTTAATGAATTTCTTACCTATACAGCATTTGCCAATGCCACAGTAGGAAATCTCATTATGATTGCGGTGGGAGCCTTCTTTATCTGGCTTGCCATTAAAAAAGACTTCGAGCCATTGCTGCTCGTACCTATCGGACTGGGTATCATTCTCGGAAACATTCCTTTCCGTGCTGATGCAGGTCTTGAAATTGGACTTTACGAGGACAACTCTGTGCTTAACATCTTCTATCAGGGAGTACGACAAGGATGGTATCCGCCACTGATATTCCTTGGCATTGGAGCTATGACAGACTTCTCTGCACTCCTCGCGAATCCCAAACTGATGCTCATCGGTGCAGCAGCACAATTTGGTATCTTCGGAGCTTATATGGTAGCTTTGGCCATGGGATTTGAGCCTTCACAGGCAGCAGGCATAGCAATCATCGGTGGTGCCGATGGTCCTACAGCCATATTCCTTAGTTCGAAGCTCTCTCCAAACCTGATGGGTGCCATTGCAGTATGCGCATACTCATATATGGCTCTTGTACCAGTGATTCAGCCGTTCATCATGCGTCTTCTTACTACCAAGAAAGAGCGTGTGATAAAGATGAAACCAGGACGTGAGGTATCTCAGACAGAGCGCATCCTCTTCCCTATCATCGGACTGCTGCTAACAACATTTATAGTACCATCTGGTCTGCCTCTGTTAGGTATGCTCTTCTTCGGCAACCTACTCAAAGAGAGTGGTAAGACCACCCGTCTGGCCAAGACTGCTGGTGCGGCATTGAATGATATAGTTGTAATGTTGTTGGGACTCACGGTAGGCTGTTCGACTCAGGCCTCAGAGTTCCTTACATTCAACACCATCAAGATTTTCGCCCTTGGTGCAATGGCCTTCATGATTGCCACTGCCTCTGGTGTATGTTTCGTTAAGATCATGAACCTCTTCCTGCCTGAGGGCAAGAAGCTCAATCCTCTGATTGGTAATGCAGGTGTGTCTGCCGTTCCTATGGCTGCACGTATCAGTAACAACCTCGGATTGGAATACGACCGCCATAACTTCCTTCTCATGCATGCCATGGGTCCGAATGTAGCAGGTGTCATCGGAAGTGCTGTCGCAGCTGGAGCCTTATTGGGATTCCTATCGTAGTAGTGAATAGTTATTATTGAATAGTGAATAATAACAGACCTAAAATAGCAATTATCGACCCCAACACCTTATCGGCGTTGGGGTTGAAACAGATGCTGCAAAATGTGATGCCCATCATGGAGGTAGAGACATTCGGTTCATTTCTTGAACTTCAAGCAAATGATCCTGAGTCGTTTTTCCATTTCTTCGTGGCTATGAACATTCTGATAGAAAACAGGTCATTCTTCTCTGAGAACAGAAAGAAAACCATCGTACTTACACTATCACTTGATTCCATATCACAGCTTTCCGAGTTTAACAGCCTTTGCATCAACGTTCCTGAGCAAGAGCTCGTACGCTCTCTGCTTTTCCTCGAACAACATGCACATCGTCATGGACGAAACCTACCTCCTATGCCAAGAGTATTACAACAAAAGATTCTGACTGACAGGGAGATTGAGGTAATGTCGCTTATCGTTAAAGGGTATATCAACAAGGAGATAGCAAACAAACTGAATATCGCCCTTGCCACAGTTATTACCCACCGTAAGAACATTATGGACAAACTTGGTTTCAAGAGTGTATCAGCACTCACCATTTATGCCGTGATGCATGGTTATGTAGACATCAACAACATCTGAATAATGAGTAATACCGTTTCAAAGATACAATTTGAAAATGCCCGTGCCGAAGTCTTCTGCTTTGACAACGGAACGGAAGTTAAAGAATACCATACAATGATTCATGTCAGCCTGCAAGGACTGACGTTTTCAAAACAATTGGAGGCTGTTCTGACTGCCTACAACCAACTCATCGAATCATATCTCCCCAATACGCAGGCCGTATTTAAGCGCTATTTCCTCAGTGATGCTGCCAACCAGCAGGACGAGGTGGTGGTAAGCGATGTGACAGATTGTGCAAAGAGTATAATCCAGCAAGCCCCACTCGACGGCACGAAGATTGCCCTTTGGTGCTATCTTATGACTGGTGTTCAGACTGGTCTCACCAATGCAGGCCTATATACTGTATCTCACGGACAGTTTAAACATCTATGGAATGGCAGTGCTCACAACCTTGCAGCCAACTCAGAGTATCAGACCCGTCTGCTCTTCAACGAGTACAACATGCAACTTCTTGAAGTGGGCTGTACTCTCGAGGCAAACTGCATACGCACCTGGCTCTTCGTCAACGACATCGACCTTAACTATGGAGGAGTGGTACGCGCCCGTAATCAGGTATTCTTTACGCAGGGACTCACTGTCAACACACATTTTATCGCCTCTACAGGCATTGGAGGCCGTCAGTCTGATCCTAACGTACTCTGCCAGATGGATAATTACGCTATCGCTGGTATTAAGAAAGAACAGATTCACTATCTCTACGCTCCCACTCATCTTAACCGCACCAGCGACTATGGTGTAAGCTTTGAGCGAGGTACATACATCGACTACGCCGACCGTCGCCATGTAATCATTTCCGGCACAGCATCCATCAACAACAAGGGTGAAGTAATTTATGCCAATGATATAATAAAACAGACTCAGCGAATGTGGGACAACGTAGAAGCATTATTAAAAGAAGCAGAATGTAACTACGACAACGTCTGTATAATGATTGTTTATCTTCGTGATATAGCTGATTATCAGATTGTAAGCGATTTATTCAAGGAGCGTTTTCCAAATAAACCGTATGTCATAGTCCATGCTCCAGTATGTCGTCCTGGATGGCTTGTAGAGATGGAATGTATGGCGTTAAAAGACATAAGTTCCCCCACCCTGCCCCAGTTCTAAGAGTGCTCAAAGATTAGCTGCAAGGAACTTGCGGCATACCTCTACGGGAAGACCTCTGCGACGGGAATAGTCCACTAACTGGTCTTCCCCTATTTTTCCTATAGTAAAATAACGGGCCTTAGGATGGGATATCATCAGCCCGGAAACACTAGCATGAGGCTTCATCGCTCCACTCTCCGTAAGACGTATACCTATATCTCTCATATTGAGCACTGAGTCGATAAGAAAATTAAAACTGGTATCTGGCAACGATGGATAACCTACGGCAGGCCGTATGCCTTGAAAGCGTTCCATATGAAGCTCTTCCATCGTAAGATTCTCATTAGGAGCATATCCCCAATAATTCTTTCGCACCTCCTCATGCATACGTTCTGCAGTTGCCTCTGCAAGACGGTCAGCCAGCAGTTGCATCATCATCTTCCCGTAAGGATCAGCATCGAAATCTGTCTCTATTCCATGAGAGACTGTAGTGGAGAAAAGAGCGATTTTAGAAGTAAGAGGTACGTCAAAGGGAGATATAAAATCAGAAAGACAGAGAAATTCTGAACCCGGCTGTTGTTGACGGAGGAAAGGGAGAGTAACCAGATTGTCATCTGAAATCTTGATTATGATATCATCGCCCTTGCTGTAGGCATCAAAGATATCGAAGAGGGCAAAACAATGATATTTTCCATCAATCTTCTTTAGCGCAGCCTCTGCCTCCTTGCGAAGCTTGGATTTCTCAACATCCGACTGATTATGTACACCCCAGGCATAATAGAAATAAACCCAGTTGATATAAGGAACGATATCCTGGATATTATATGTGATTTTCATCTGAAAACTACTGACTGGCCTATATAATCAGTATCCACCTTCCCGTCACGATATACAGAGTGTCCGTTGCATAACGTGCGCTCCACACGCCAAAGGAACATATGCCCTTCCATCGGGCTCCATCCGCATTTGCTTTGGATTATATCCTTGGAACATACCCATCCAGTATTCGGACGGAGAATAACGAGATCGGCCTGATATCCCTCACGTATAAAACCTCTATTACGAACCTCAAACAGCCTCGCGGGATTATGACACATCAGTTCTACCAGACGTTCAAGTGAAAGCACGCCCTTGTCTACCAGTTCCAACATAGTAACTAGCGAGAACTGAATCATAGGCATACCACTGGCTGCACACGCACAACCGCCCTCTTTCTGAGAAAGCAGATGAGGTGCATGATCTGTACCGACAACTGATATGCACCCGTCATTAAGTGCTTGTTGCAATGTTTCTCTGTCATGTTCGGTCTTGATGGCAGGATTACACTTTATACGAGCACCAAGCGACATATAGTCTCTGTCAGAGAAGAACAGATGACTTACTGTGGCCTCTGCCGTTATTGGATAAGAGACAAGTTCCAGCTCCTTTGCTGTAGTGATATGAGCGATATGTAATCGGGCATCATACTTTCTTGCAAGTTCCACCGCTAGGCAGCTACTCTTATAACAAGCCTCCTCACTGCGTATCTCCGGATGATGTATCACAGCAGGATCATCACCATAGCGTTTCTTTGCCTCGGCCATATTCCTGTTGATAATCTCCGTATCCTCACAATGAACCATGATTGGCATACGGGTAGAAGAGAAAACCCTCTCAAGCGATTCACGACGATCGACGAGCATATTTCCTGTAGAAGAACCCATAAAGAGTTTAACACCCGGAATACGGTGCTCATCCAGTTTTTCAATGAGATCCGTATTATCGTTAGTCGCCCCAAAGAAGAAACTGTAGTTAACATGACTTTTCCTCGATGCGATGGTGAATTTCTCTTCGAGTGCCTCTATGGTTGTTGTCTGGGGTATGGTGTTAGGCATATCGAAGTATGTTGTAACACCTCCTGCTGCTGCTGCTCGACTCTCTGTGTCAATATCTGCTTTCTCCGTCAGTCCGGGTTCACGAAAATGGACATGATCATCAATGACACCTGGGATAACAAAACATCCAGAAGCATCGATAACCTCGTCGGCACCTGCTTCGGGATTAGTGTTCTCCTTAACAATCTTTTTTATCTTAGAATCTTCGATGACTAATGAGCCGTCGAAAGTCTTTCCTTCGTTTACTATTGTTGCGCCTATAATGACCGTCCTCATTTCTGCGGTATATTGGTCAGAGGAGCATGGAGCGAGTCTGGTGCCACCTGAGGCACTGCTGGCTGTTGTTTTGGTTGCTGCTGAGGTACCTCATCTGCAAGACCGTTCTGACGAGCCTGGATATCATTTGCCACCTGATAATACTCCTTCACATAACTGTCCTCCTTGAAACTTTTTGGGGCCTTGCTCATGATATCCTCAATCTGAGGAGTGAGCACAGGGTAGGGATAACTACTTGTCATGATCATAAAGACTCCAGGACCAAGCACATTCTCAAAATTATCCACGATAAAGTTTGTCACCAAACTGTCTTCGCGCTGAGCAATAACCGCGGCCTCAACACTTAACTGATGATTGATAATATCCTCTTCGATTCCTTCAAGGAGCATCTGACTCTGTTTGTGCGAAAGTTCATTCATCTCATTATTCAACTGAGTGTGAAGGGTAATGAACTTATAGAGTTTATCGTTGAGTGGAGTTCCGCTCACCTTCTGACCGGCATTGTCGAGATGTATCTCTATCTCTCCTTTCTCTACCACCACTGGCATGATGCTCTCATCATCCATAAACAGACTAGCCATCCGTACAGTGTCAAGTAGACCTGCGAAGCGGAATTTACCATGAACCACCTCACAAGAGTCGATATTCTTCAGTTCCTTATCCTTGAATGCCTTAAGGAATAATTTGCTTCCATCCAAGGAAGAGATGGATGATGAGCCCTGTATGTTATACGACTCCGCACACGATGTGAGAGCCAGGACTGTTATCAGTGCATATACGATTCTACTCATAAATTTTTCTTTTCGCTTGCAAATGTACTACGATATTGCGAAGAATAAAAAAAAATTTGCGCATTTTAAAACAAATGCGCAAACTTTTATAGTTTTTTTAAGATACATTGCCCTCTTTTTCCAGTTCGTGACCTATTCTGTGTGAAGAATACAACTGAAGGATGGCTGCTATCAGAAGTACGATAACCCATTTGTTATACACATACTGAACATAGTCTACCTGACTTAACTGCAGGAAATTCCCCATGTTTGCAAACATCAGTAGAGCAGCCAGCAAAAAGAGCAGATCACTGATGAGCATCATACGACGCAGACGACGGATAGTAAAATTCTTTCCTTCATATCGCTGTAGCATCTGCATGGCAGTAAAACAAATAGCTCCTATTGCATATAAATAAGGTGCCCATGACCAGGCAAAAAGACTTGCACCTGCACCTATTACCATCATCAGACCACCAACAAGGAAGATAATATTCTGTGTCTTATTCAGCTGATTCATCTGTAGCAATAGTATTTGTGGATTTCTCATCATCGCTAAGCACGAAGATATCCTCATCATCGGCCTTCATAAAATATCGCTCACGGGCAATCTTCTCCATCGCCTTCGGATCCTTATTGAGTTTACGGATCTGAGCTTGGTTCTTATTGTGCTGGGCATTATAATTGTCTATCTCCTCCTGAAGTTCACCGATACGTCTCTGGTTCTTCATGTGACTCCATACACTGTTCTCATCCAAGAAACCGATAATGAGCACTCCAAGCAAACACACGAGGATATACTTAAGGCCACGAAAACTCATCACCTTAACAACAAATGCCTTTATATTATTAAGTACTTTCATATCGTTTGCAAAGTTAGCAAAAAGAAGCGAGATGTGAAAAGCGAAATGTGAAAAGTTTAGGGCTTTAACTCCCTTTAACTCCTTTTGCTACATAAACTCCCCAAAAAATTGTAACTTTGCACCATCAAATTCTAAAAACGTAATATGGAATATATCGTATCGGCACGAAAGTACCGTCCGACGACCTTCGATACCGTTGTTGGTCAGGCAGCGCTTACCACTACACTGAAAAATGCAGTGAAGAGTGGAAAACTAGCTCATGCCTACCTCTTCTGCGGTCCTAGAGGTGTAGGCAAGACCACCTGTGCCAGAATCTTCGCAAAAGCCATTAACTGTCAGAATCCCACTGCCGATGGAGAGGCTTGTAACGAGTGCGAGAGCTGCCAGTCATTCAACGAGCAGCGCTCACTGAACATCTTTGAGCTCGACGCTGCCTCCAACAACTCCGTAGAGCACATCAAAACTCTGATGGAACAGACGCGTATCCCGCCTCAGCTGGGACGTTACAAGGTGTTTATCATCGACGAGGTTCACATGCTGTCTACAGCGGCCTTCAACGCTTTCCTTAAAACTCTTGAGGAACCGCCTGCACATGTGATATTCATACTCGCCACAACAGAGAAACATAAGATTCTGCCTACAATCCTCTCACGTTGTCAGATCTACGACTTTGAGCGAATGACGGTCAATGGCACCATCAATCACCTTAAGTCTGTGGCTGAGAAGGAAGGTATATCCTACGAGGAAGAAGCTCTCGCTGTCATTGCCGAAAAGGCAGATGGGGGTATGCGTGATGCACTCAGTATCTTCGACCAGGCAGCGTCCTTCTGTCAGGGTAACATCACCTACCAGAAGGTGATTGAAGACCTTAACGTGCTCGACTCAGAGAACTACTTTAATATCATCGACCTTTCCATAAATAATAAGGTAAGTGATATCATGGTACTATTGAACAGTGTCATCAACAAAGGTTTCGACGGAGGACTGCTCATACAAGGTCTTGCCAAGCATGTGCGGAATGTTATGATGGCAAAGGACCCTCAGACCCTTCCTCTGCTCGAAGTGAGCGACCAGCAGCGTGAACGCTATCAGGAACAGGCAAAGAAGGCCGACACACGTTTCCTGTATCAGGCTCTAAGACTGATGAACCAATGTGACATCAACTATCGTCAGTCGTCAAACAAGCGCCTGTTGGTAGAGCTGACACTCATAGAGATAGCTCAGATCACCCAACCCGATGATGGTGTTAGCGCGGGGCGTAGCCCTAAGAGATTAAAATCCCTGTTTAAGAACCTGATTCAGCAGGCTCAGCCCAAGACAGCGGCCCCACAGGTAGCCGCGGCTAAACCTGTTGCATCACCCATCACACCAAAGGAAACTGGAATCACTCCAAGCAAGCCAGCCACCAAACTTAATGGCATTGGCTTCTCTTGGGGAAATCTTCGAAATAACGGAAAAGGTGGAGGGAAGATGCACCCGATCCCAGGTGCATTCGACTCAAGAGATACAAAGCATTTGGAAGACATGTCGTTCAGCCAGGAAGATCTTGAGCTTCAGTGGCTCTCAATGTGTAACCGCATACCAGAGAAGGATTCCTCACTGATGGGCATTGCCTCCCGTATGAAGAACATGAATCCTATAATAACTGATTTCCCGAATATTGAGGTTACCGTCGACAATGATCTGATAAAGCAAGACTTAGAGAAAATCATCAAAGGCGTTAACAAAACTCTGCAGGTATATCTGCGTAATAGCAAGATAACCCTCGAGATTGTTGTAAGCGACAAACCCGAGAAAGTGAAAATTCTTACCCGCAGGGAGCAGTTTGAGGAGATGAGCAAAGAAAATCCTGCCGTAGAAGCTCTACGACAGGTATTTGATTTAGACCTGGTCTGATACTTATATCAAATGAGATTCATACCCATTTTCTTACATTGTTCACGCATCTCATCGGGCCAGATACTTGCCTGAATCTCTCCGATGTGACCTTTGTGAAGGAGAACCATACAGAGTCGGCTCTGTCCGATACCACCGCCAATGCTCAGTGGCAACTTATCATTTAGCAGTTGCTGATGGAAGTAAAGCTGTTCACGTTCTTCCTTACCTTCAATCTTCAACTGACGCAGTAAGCTCTCCTTATCCACACGAATACCCATTGACGAGAGTTCAAAGCTACGTCCAAGCACAGGATACCAGATGAGTATATCACCATTCAGGCCTTCCTTGCCATTCTCAGCCACCGTGCTCCAGTCATCGTAGTCGGGGGCACGTCCGTCGTGCTTCTCACCATTCGATAGTTTACCACCGATACCAATTACGAACACTGCTCCATAAGCCTCACAGATGGCATCCTCACGTTCCTTTGGAGTCTTGTCCGGATACATCTTCAGCAGCTCGTCGGCGTGAATGAAATGAATCTTCTCCGGCAAGAAAGGCTTCAGCTGAGGATATGTCTCACAGGTGAGATATTCTGTTCTGCGGATGGCGGCATAGATGCGCTCAACGATATTCTTCAAAAATGCCACTGTACGATCTTCTTTCTTTATCACTGCTTCCCAGTCCCACTGGTCGACGTACAATGAATGGAGATTATCCAACTCCTCGTCTGCACGTATGGCGTTCATATCTGTGTAGATGCCATAACCCGGTTCTATCTTGTATTCCGCCAGCGACAGACGTTTCCACTTTGCCAGCGAGTGTACCACCTCTGCCTGAGCATCGCCAAGATCCTTGATGGGGAAGGTAACAGCACGCTCCACACCGTTCAGGTCATCGTTAATACCAAGTCCCTTGAGGACAAAGAGAGGCGCAGTGACACGTCTCAGCCTCAACTCTGTAGAGAGGTTCTGCTGGAAAAACTCTTTGATAAGTTTGATTCCCTGTTCCGTCTGTTTCATGTCGAGCAGCGGCTCGTACATCACGGGTTTAATCACTTGTCCCATTTTCAGTTTATGCTTAATTATCCTTTTTCAATTCGTTTGGCTGCAAAATTACACAATAATTATCAAATTGCAATCAAAAACCCAAAAATATTTGCAAAAACGCTGCATTTCCTTGATATTTGCTAACAAATTGCGCATACACCACCATCAAAAGCAATCATTTATATTCCTTCGCCATACCCTTTTATACTAACAAAAGTTAATTCTCAATTCCCAATTCTCATTTCTCAATTATTTCCATTACCTTTGCATGCGTTTTTACGCGCATCCGTAGTTTAAAGGATAGAATAACAGATTCCGGTTCTGTTGGTCACGGTTCGATTCCGTGCGGGTGTACAAATTAATATCAACACATTATACTTTATTTATGGCAAACAGTAATACCGTAGTAGGATCAAAGATCAAAGGTATCAGAGAATCCAAAGGCCTCTCATTAGAGGAAGTAGCAGAAAGAAGCGGTCTCTCATTAGACCAAATCACATCGATAGAGAACGACCAGAACCTACCATCTTTAGGTCCACTGATCAAGATAGCACGTGCCCTAGGTGTACGTCTGGGTACATTCATGGATGACAATGACGCTTTGGGTCCAGTAGTTTGCCGTGCAGAAGAGCGCGAAAGCAAGAGCAGCATCAGTTTCTCTAATGGAGCTGCCGATGCGCGCAAACACATGGACTATCACCCTCTGGCACAGCAGAAGGCCGGACGACACATGGAGCCGTTTATCATCGACATCAATCCAGAAGAAGAGCCCAACTTCCAACTCTCTGCCCACGAAGGTGAAGAGTTTATATATGTTATGCAGGGCGAGGTAGAGATTGTCTATGGTAAGGATACCTATAACCTGAAGGAGGGCGACAGTATCTTCTACGATTCTATCGTTAAGCACCACGTGCACGGAGCCCCAGGCAAGAGTGCAAAAATCTTAGCAGTAGTGTATATTCCATTCTGATTATGAGCAACGTGAAATATGACATGGCAGGCAGACCACTGCCAGACAGGACATATCCTGCTGAGACAGGAAGTGCCGGATACACTCTTCATGAGCGTACACTTGGCCAATGGCTTGAATATTGGGCTGAGACTACTCCCGACAAGGAGTACATAGTATATAGCGACCGCGACCTCCGCTTTACATGGTCGAAATTCAACGAGCGTGTTGACAATCTCGCCAAGGGACTGATATCTATTGGAGTGAAGAAAGGCTCAAACGTGGGTATCTGGGCTACCAATGTGCCCGACTGGCTCACCTTCCTCTATGCCACAGCAAAGATTGGTGCCGTTCTGGTGACTGTAAACACCAACTACAAGCAGAACGAGCTTGAGTATCTGTGTAAGGACTCCGACATGGAGGTTCTCTGCATTACCGATGGTACATGGGACTGTAACTATGTAGACATGACCTACACCATGCTGCCAGAGTTGAAGACATGCGAGCGCGGACATCTGAACAGCGAGCGTTTCCCATATCTGAAGAACGTAGTTTATATCGGAATGGAGAAGTATCGCGGAATGTTTAACACCGCCGAATTGCTGTTGCTTGGACAGAATGTGGAGGACGATACACTCAACGAGATGAAGAAGCAAGTTAGCTGCTATGATGTATGTAACATGCAGTACACCAGTGGAACCACAGGCTTTCCAAAGGGTGTTATGCTTACACACTTCGGTATTTCGAACGACGGTTTCTTCACAGGTGAAAACATGGGATTCACTCAAGATGACAAACTCTGTGTCTGCGTGCCGCTGTTCCACTGTTTCGGAGTGGTACTGGCCACAATGAACTGTCTGACCCACGGATGTACAGAGGTGATGGTAGAGAAGTTCGACCCATTGGTTGTTCTTGCCTCAATACATAAAGAAAGATGTACGGCTGTTTATGGAGTGCCTACCATGTTTATCGCTGAGCTGAACCACCCAATGTTCTCTATGTTCGACCTTACCAGTCTGCGTACTGGAATCATGGCGGGTAGCCTCTGTCCTATAGAACTGATGAAACAGGTGAGCGAGAAGATGTATCTCACCATCACGAGTGTTTATGGACTGACGGAGTCTTCACCAGGTATGACTCAGACCTGTCTTAACGATACCTTCGAGCAGCGTTGCACCACTGTTGGACGCGACTTCCCGTTTGTTGATGTTAAGGTGCTCGACCCAGAGACAGGCGAGGAGTGCCCCGTAGGAGTACAGGGCGAGATGTGCTGCAAGGGCTTCAACGTGATGAAGGGATATTACAAGAATCCCGAGGCTACGGCAGAGGTGATTGACAAAAACGGCTATCTGCACTCAGGTGACCTGGGTGTGAAGGATGAAGAAGGATTCTACAAAATCACAGGACGTATAAAGGATATGATCATCCGTGGAGGAGAAAATATCTATCCGCGTGAGATTGAGGAGTTCCTATATCACATGCCAGGCATCCGCGACGTACAGGTAGCAGCCGTTCCTTCAAAGAAATACGGTGAGGCTGTTGGTGCATTCATCATCCTTGAAGAAGGTTTTAAGATGGAGCCGGAGGACGTTCAGGAGTTCTGTCGCGGAAAGATTGCTCGTTACAAGATACCAAAGTACGTGTTCTTCATCAAAGAGTTCCCTCTCACTGGTTCAGGCAAGATCCAGAAGTTCAAACTGAAGGAGATGAGCTTGAAACTTTGCAAGGAGCTGGGAATAGAGGTAATATAAGAAGGAGTTAGAAGAAGATATGGATTTAACCGAGAGGTTTTTAAACTATACAAAGTTCGACACACAGTCGTCGGAAGACAGTACCAGTGTGCCCAGTACTCCCAAGCAGATGGTCTTTGCCGAGTATCTGAAGAAAGAACTCGAGAGCGAAGGACTTCACGATGTGGAACTCGACGGGAAAGGATATATCTACGCCACTCTCCCTTCAAACATAAAGGAAGAGGTGCCCACCATCGGCTTCATCTCACATTACGACACCAGTCCAGACTGTAGCGGAGCAAACGTAAAGCCTCAGATTGTCAGCAACTACAACGGTGGTGAGATACTTCTCTCTGAAGGAATCATCTCCAGTCCGAAGAAATTTCCTGAGCTTATGCATCATATCGGTGAGGATCTTATCGTTACCGATGGCCACACTCTTCTTGGAGCCGACGACAAGGCAGGCATAGCAGAGATAGTACAGGCGATGTGTTATCTCCGCGACCATAAGGAGATACGTCATGGAGACATTCGCATAGTTTTCAATCCTGATGAGGAGATAGGCATGGGAGCCCATCACTTCGATGTGGAAAAGTTCGGTTGCGAGTGGGCCTACACGATGGATGGCGGTGATGTTGGAGAACTGGAGTTTGAGAATTTCAATGCAGCCTCAGCAAAGATTATAATAAAAGGTATAAGCGTTCATCCCGGCTATGCCAAGGGAAAGATGGTAAATGCCAATGCCCTTGCAGCAGAGTTTGCAAACATGCTCCCTACCGACGAGACACCTGAGACAACAGAAGGCTATCAGGGCTTCTATCATCTACTGGGCATCCAGTCGAATATCGAGGAAGCAAAGATGAGTTACATCATCCGCGACCACGACAGAGACAACTTCGAAGACCGTAAGCGGTTCATCAAACGATGTGTTGACATGATGAACGACAAATACGGTGAAGGCACAGTAACATGTGAGTTGAAAGACCAGTACTACAACATGAAGGAGAAGATCGACCCTCAGATGCACGTCATCGACGTAGTCCTTCATGCCATGCAGGCCTGTGAGGTAGCCCCGAAGGTAAAACCCATCAGAGGAGGCACCGACGGAGCACAACTGTCGTTCAAGGGTCTGCCCTGCCCTAACATCTTTGCCGGAGGTGTGAATTTCCACGGACCTTATGAGTTCGTCTCCATCCAGTCGATGCAGAAGGCTATGGAAGTGATAGTAAAGATCTGTTCTATCGTTGCCGACTTCAACTCTTAATATTACCTATTTTAATGGAAGAGATACCTGCTCTTATACGTGACCTGGCTCTGATACTCGTTGTTGCGGGAATAGTAACCATAGTATTCAAACAGCTCAAGCAACCACTGGTACTAGGCTATGTGGTAGCTGGATTCCTTGTCAGTCCCCACATGCCATATACGGCATCGGTGGTGGATTCAGAAAGCATCCACTTATGGTCCGACCTCGGTGTGATGTTCCTTCTGTTCTCGTTAGGACTGGATTTCTCTTTCAAGAAAATCCTTAAGATGGGAGCTTCGCCGATCATCACCACATGCTCCACCATCTTCTTTATGTCAATGCTGGGTGTCATAGTTGGACATCTCTTCGGATGGGGAAAGATGGACTGCATCTTCCTCGGAGGAATGCTTGCGATGTCATCGACCACCATCATATATAAGGCATTCGACGATCTGGGACTGCGGCAGCAACAGTTTGCAGGACGTGTGATGAGTGTGCTTATCCTCGAGGATATCCTTGCTATCGTGATGATGGTGCTGTTGAGTGCCATAGCGAGTGGTGAACAACTTGGTGGCGGTGAGATGCTTGGTAGTGTGATGAAGATTGTGTTCTTCCTCGTACTATGGCTGGTAGTGGGTATCTTCGCCGTTCCGTTATTCCTGAGAAGGGTGAGACATCTCATCAACAACGAGGTGCTCCTGATAGTGTCGTTGGGTCTGTGTTGTGCTATGGCAGTATTCTCCACGAAGGTCGGTTTCTCATCTGCCTTCGGAGCCTTTATCATGGGAAGCATACTCGCAGAGACCATCGAGGCTGAGAAGATCATCAAACTCGTAGAACCGGTAAAAAATCTCTTCGGAGCTATCTTCTTCGTTTCTGTAGGTATGCTCGTCGACCCTATTATTCTTGTGGAATACGCTCTTCCCATCTTCTTGCTTGTGATGACAATCCTCATCGGACAGGGAATCTTCGGTTCTTTCTCCTTCATGCTCGGAGGAGAGTCGCTGAAGTCTGCTATGCGATGCGGATTCTCGATGGCACAGATAGGTGAGTTCTCGTTTATCATCGCATCTCTTGGCCTGTCGCTTGGGGTGATAGGCGATTTCCTATATCCGGTAGTGGTGGCCGTATCCGTTATTACCACATTCCTCACACCTTACATGATACGGTTCTCCACACCGGCTTATAACAACCTGGAGAAACATCTTCCCTCGAAACTGATACACTCACTGAACAAGCTGATGATGAACCAGCCCCACTCTCAGGAGAGCAGTCTGTGGAAAAGGCTTCTGACACAGATGTCGCTAAACGTATTGGTATATTCCATCCTCACCTCAGCCACCATTGCTCTGATGTTCACCTTCGTGTTACCTTTCATCCAGAGGATTCTGCCAGGCGAGGAACTCCACTGGTATGCCAATGCCATCACGGGAGTACTCACCGTACTCTTCATATCACCATTCCTCAGAGCAATGGTGATGAAGAAGAACCGCAGTGAGGAATGGAAGGCGCTCTGGGCAGAGAGCAATCGCAACCGTCTGCCACTGATGGTAACCATTCTTGTGCGTTCACTTATAGCTGTAGGCTTCATCTTTTATGTATGCCACTATCTTAGCGAGTTCAATAAAGCACTGATGATCACCATCGGTATTTTGGCTTTGTCGTTCATCATCTTCTCACGCTGGATAAAGAAACGCAGTATCTCCCTTGAGCGTCTGTTTATCCTCAACCTGCGCAGCCGTGATATCGAGGCACAGGTATTGGGAAAGAAACGTCCTCTCTATGAAGGCAAGCTCCTCGACCGTGATATCCACATTGCTGAATTCGATATTCCCAATAACTCCGGATGGATGGGTCAGACTCTGAAACAGCTTAATCTCGGACAGAAATACGGAGTTCACGTAAGCAGTATCCTTCGTGGCGGATGGCGACTGAACATCCCTGACGGTGATTATATCCTTTTCCCTGGCGACGTGCTCCAAGTGATTGGTAGCGACGAGCAGTTTGCAGCCTTCCGCGATGCTCTGGAGAGCAGTATCGTTGGTGAGGACCCTGATCTCGAGAAACGAGAGATGAAGCTTCAGCAGATTGTTATCGGCATCGACAGTCCTTTCATCGGTAAGAACCTTATTGAGAGTAAGATACGCGACATTTACAGTTGTATGATCGTAGGTCTTGAGGAAGGAAAGGAGAGTCTGTCGGCTTACAACCCCACACGAAAGTTCCGTGAAGGTGACATCATCTGGGTTGTAGGCGAACAGGATTCACTCGACTCTCTTCTTAATTCACGAAAAGAGAATTCTTAATACCACTGTACGGCATTAGTAGAACTGCTGCGCTTATCATACTTAAGCGCATCAGTAAGTGTGGCAGCGTTACAACGGAACGAGAAGTTATAACTGGTATATGGGGCAAGGGTCACCTGACACGACATATTGAAACAGTGAAGGTCACGTGAGAGTGATGCCGTTGTCAGTGATATCTTCTTGTTTTCAAAGTCATAACCGCTGGAGAAATCGATATTCCATCCGTCACTGATCTGCAGGTTACCTCTGACGTTGAGGGTCTGTGTAAACTTGTATGGATAACGCATCTTCTCCTTGTCGAAGTTGGTATTACCCTCAGTCATGTTGACACCATAGCTGAAATCGAGCGACCAAGGCAACTTAAAGGCCATATATCCGTTTTCATCTGTCTCGGCCTTCGACTTACTATTGTCTTTGTTTTCTCGTCGGCCGTTAGCCAGATTCTCATCGATATTACTTTCGATATTGGTATCTATGTCTCCGTCGTTGTTGTTACGGTCATTGTTCTTGTCGTCTTTCTTATCCACCTTCTCTCCACGGAGACGCTTGAAGAAATCACCTATCTTCTTGTTGTCAAGCTTAAAGTGCAGCTGTTGCGAGATACCCTGGAACCTACCCCATTTACCCTGTTGCCAGTAGGTGACGGTATTACTCTCACGGGGATTACCTACGCTGTCGAGCTCATAGACATACGACTTGAATACCGCTGTTGTACTGAAGGTGTAGCTCTTTGAGAGTTTCAGTCGGATATTCATCGTGAGAGGACTCAGCGGCTGAACGTTGGTAGCAAGGTTATACGACATCGACAGTCCGAGATTATCTATAAGGCTGATTTTCTTGATAGAGTCGTTCTTGTCCTTTATCTTCATCTCCACATTATTGTCCAATGATACCGAGATAGATCCCGACTTACCCTTTGGTATGGAAGTGGTATAACCGAGAGCATACGGCTGATATTCCACCTGTGTAACCTTTCCATCCTTGTCTATCTTGTCGTATGTCCTGTAATATCCGTAACTCTCTGCTCCGAAGTCCGGATGATAAGAGAACGATATATTCGGCTTCAGCACGTGACGTATAGCCTGAATCTTATCACCGAAGATCTTCTTGTTGGGAATAAACATACCATATAAAGTAGTAGAAAGACCCATGGACAGATCCCAGTTATATGCATTATAGAATCCGCTGATGGTATCTGTCACCTCCTTCTGTTTCACCCTATCCCACGATTTCTCCTGTTTTGCGAATGTGGTCCTGTCATAGAAGGTGAAGCTTGGTGACAGGTTCAGCACGTCGAAGAGCGAGAACTCAGCCTTGACAGGAATAGTATGAGTCATACCATTCTTCCAGTCCTTGTTGAGTTTCTTCTTCAGTATTTCACTTTCTTTGGCAGTAATGGTATTCGAGAAGTGTCCTGTGTAGCTCAAGTTTATCTTCTCATACCATTTCTCTGCCCCGGCCGCCTTTTTCCTTTTGAAGGGATAGAAACGGTTTACATTGATGCTCACATCCGGGAACAGCACGGTTATTGATGTGTCGCGCATGTTCTGGTTCAGGTTCATCGTCGACGTAATAGTCATACCCAGACTTGAGAAACCTGTATTGTAGTTTACGGATGATGTACGCTGTGACTGTGTCATTGCCTGGGGATTATACATCGAGGCAAGGTTATTTGTCTCATAACCCGATGTGGCAAAGTTCACACTTGCACCAAAGGAACTATATGGGTTGGCCTTTGCATCCTGCTTATGGCTCCACTGCAGCTTAAACTCAGTGGTCTTCACGTAGTCTTTCATGTTTTTCTCACCGCTCACAGAGCTGAGATAACTTGCGAAGAAAGTGCCGCTGTATCTGTAACGCTTACGATAGTTGGTAGTAGCCTTAAGACCCCAGCTACCCTTGGTGTATATCTCTCCCAGCAGCTTCAGGTCCATCTTGTCGCTTATGGCGAAGTAATATCCTCCGTCACGCAGATAGAATCCCTTCTCAGTCTCGTCGCCGTATGTAGGCATGATAAATCCACTGCTGTAGCTCTTCGTAAACGGGAAGAATCCGTATGGTATCGCCAGCGGCAACGGCACATCGGCCACAACGAGATATGCCGGACCGAACACCACGTCCTTTCCCGGGCGTACCTTTGCCCTCGACATAGCGATATAGAAGTCGGGATGCGGATCATCACAGGTAGTATATCGTCCGTGCTGGAGGAACATCTCTCCATCTTCACCTCGTTTAGACATCTCACTGGTGAGGTAACCTTCTTCCTGCTTGGTATATACATCGGTGATGAAACCCTTCTTCGTCTTGAAGTTGAACGACATCTCCTGCTGCTGATACTCATCGCTTCCCATCTTAAAGACAGGAGTGCCAGTCATCTTGTTTGTCGTAGAGTCGAGTTTTCCAGTGGCGTGTACGAGGTTACTGTCGAGACTCATGTATATACGCTCACTGGCAAGGTCCATATTGGTATACTTCACCTTTGAGTTACCATACAGATGTGCCGTTGCACTCTTGGCATCGTATGTCAGTGAGTCGTCGGCAGAATACTCCACAGGGGCATCGATACCGTTCTTTCGCTTTTTGTTGATGCTGTCGAGTGCCAGAGAGTCGTCAACAGCCTTGTTATGCTTATAGATAGCCAGTTCGATAGAGTCCATCTGCGTGGTGTCACGTTTCATCTTGATGGCAGATGTGGCACCTTCGGGAATCATCGAGGTATCGGCTTTCTCACTATTCTCTGATGTCTCTGAAGCCTCAGGGGATTTCGGAATAGTGTCAGAAGGTACATCTCCCAGGGCTTCCTTGACTTCTTCTACGACCTGCCTTGCACCGATGCTGTCGATGAGGGCCGGCAGAGTGACTGAATCGCTCTTTACCTTTATCTCGGAAACTATCTCCGGAACTTTTATCTGTGGAAGCGACACACTTGCTGCATCCTTAGCCACTGCCTCGAGAGACTTCTCTTTACGCAGTCCACCAGGGGTACACGCCATCATGAGAATGAAGGCGCAGAGAATCACTATAATGGTTGACTTCTGTTTCACGGGTGCAAAGGTACAAAAAAGAAGTGACTATTCAAACAAATCCACCCATTTTTGAAACCTTTTAACACCATCCCAGCCGAATTTCTCAAGACTTCTCATGGCATCGACCACAGAACGCTCTGTGCCGGGACGAGTCTTTGAATAGAACTTGTCAGCATAACAGACCACCTGTTCCTCTATATCCACAGGCATAAAATCCTCATGCGGAAGTGGCAGCTGCTGCTGTTCGATATCCCATTTCGACAGTCCTGTACCGGTATGTCGTTCACACACACGTGCATGACGCTCCCATCCTCTTTCCCTAAGTATCTTTCCTCCGATGATTCCGTGACGAATATACGGTTCTGTGCCGTGACATTCTATTCCCGGTGCATCAGTACCGAAGATACCGATGTCGTGAAGCATTGCTGCCTCCTCGAGAAACTGCTCGTCGAGTTTCAGTTCGGGATGTGCCTTTGCTATCTTCAGGCAGCGGTCGGCCACCTGTCGGCTGTGTATCAAGAGTATTTCCCTGAGTTTATTATCCTCAGGGTAATACTCGTCTATTATCTTCTGGTAGTCCACTCTTAACCTTCGCGCTCAATCCAGGCGATGGTATCATCCTGGCGTACGTTCTGTCCCGGCTTGACACTGATGTCCACCAGCTTACCTCCGAGTGCAGCAGGAATCTCCATGATCTCGCCCCACTTGGTCTGCAGGTAGCAGAATGTGTCGCCTTCCTTATACTTCTGTCCGATGAACGGCTCCACGCATGGTGCCATCACACCTTCGCCTCCGAAGCCCCAGAGCAGCTGACCTGCCACTGGCACCTTCACTGCGTCGGCCTTGGCGTGCTTCAGGGCGTCGATCTCCTCCTGAGAGATCTTCTTGCCACCACCGAGCTTCGCGTCCTTAGCCTTCTGGATGTCAGCGAGCAGCTGTTTCTTGGCCTGACCACTACGGAACGGACGATACTGCTCAGGATGCATAGCCAACTCGAAGAGTTCCTCGTTGTCCTGTCCATAGTCCCAGCCGTTCTCGTCCATCTCCTTCTTGAAGCCTTCGAGGGCATTGGGGATGAGAGTATGAGGATCGGCATCAGTAAACTCGCGCTTCTGTTTCTCAGCCAGTTCGATGAGCTCAGGAGCAATCGTTCCAGGCACCTTACCGCTCTTACCGAGAATCATACCCCAGATAGCATCGTCCATCATCACGTAACGGCCCTTGCCCTGCTCCATGGTGAGGAGGTTCATCAGAGCGATGTTCTTAGTGTACTGTGAGAATGGTGTAACCAATGGGGGATAACCAACCTTCGGCCATACGTATTCTACCTCGTTGAAGAGCTTCACGAGCATATCGTCCATTGTCAGGATGCTCTCGCCCTTCTTCTCGCGCTCCTTGTTGATCATCTTCTGGATAGGACCGAGGTCGGCCATCATCGAACCCATCATACCGCCAGGCAGACCACTTCCAAGAAGGAGTGACGACATGTGCTTGTTGGCAGGGTTGATGAAGTATCCGAGCCAGTCGTCGATAAACTCCTGGGTCAGTGTACGAGCCTGCATATACGCGTTCATATTTATTTCTGCCACCTCGAAGCCCTCGTTCTTCAGCATCGACTGTACAGAGATGATGTCCGGATGAACCTTACCCCAGCTCAATGGCTCGATGGCTGTATCAATGATATCTGCACCGTTGTTACATACCTCGAGGATAGAAGCCATAGAGAGTCCGGGACCAGAGTGTCCGTGATACTGGATGATAATCTCCGGGTGCTTTGTCTTGATGGCCTTTGTAAGGGCTCCCAGCATTGCGGGCTGTCCGATACCGGCCATATCCTTCAAGCAGATCTCCTCTGCACCTGCAGCAATCACCTCATCGGCAATCTTAGAGTAGTACTCTACAGTGTGAACCGGACTGGTGGTGATACAGAGTGTAGCCTGTGGTGTCATGCCAGCCTCCTTGGCCCATTTGATAGACGGGATGATATTACGTGTGTCGTTAAGACCACAGAAGATACGTGGGATATCCACACCCTGAGCATGCTTCACCTTATACATCAGCGCGCGCACGTCATCGGGCACAGGATACATACGAAGGGCATTCAGACCACGATCGAGCATGTGGGTCTTGATACCTACCTCATTGAAAGGCTTACAGAAGGCACGTACTGCCAGGTTGGGGTTCTCACCTGCCATCAGGTTCACCTGCTCGAAGGCTCCACCGTTTGTCTCCACACGGGCAAAACATCCCATATCGATAATTGCCGGAGCGATACGCTCTAACTGATCTTTACGAGGCTGGAACTTACCTGAGCTCTGCCACATATCTCGGTACACGAGACTGAACTGAATCTTTTTCTTCATATATGATATTTTCGTTAGTTGTAAACATTGAGACCACAAAAATAGATAAAATATTCGAAAAAACCACAACTTAAGGCTTCTTTTTTTGATATTTTGACTATCTTTGCCCCAAAATAAGAATTATTCGTATGAAACAGTCCGTTTTTTCGTCAATAATAGCACTGCTGATGATTGCATCGTGTACATCCTCCGACTCTTCGAAACAAGAATCAGAGACAGATATTTTTAATGAAGAGCAGCGTCTTCCCGGTGACTCTGCCATATATGGTCTCGCCTGCGACGGATGTACCGACTCGATACTAGTATTCATACCTTTCTCGGGAGGCGACCCCGACACCATCAACATCCTCAACGCACGTACCAACCGTCGTGTGTTCGGACGCCCCGATATAGGCGATGAGGTGGCAATGATTCTCAACGACAGCAATAAGACGGTTGCCGAGATGGTTATCAACATCGAACGACTCAAGGGTCAGTGGTGTTATATGGTCCTGCCTAAGCTGCGCCATAGAGCCGGCATGCCTTTCGACAGCGCCCGTATGGTAAAGACTATCCCCGACTCGCTGCGTGAGATGTGGTTCCAGCCTCGTGAGTACGGTTTTGAACTGCTCAGCGAACATCAGGCACAACCCATAGGACTTCGACTTAGCACGGACACACGCGATAATGGTCCTGTGGAATATCCTGAGCTTAAGCGTTATCGCCAATGGAATCTCTACAATGGCCGCATCCTTCTCAGTGAGACCAAGCGCGATTCTCTCGGCACCCAGCATGTTATCAGCACTGACACTGCCGACATCGCCCTTCTCCGCCGCGACACTCTCCTACTCCGCTTCTCCGACCACGAGCAGAGATATTATCGCAAGAACCAGAAGTAATGCTACCTTCTGCTGATATTCCTGAAGGATGCTTTCGTATTCCACTATTTCTTTCTCGTACATCGCTGCAAAATTAAACATTTTTTCTGAACCTTGCAAATAATACGTCGGGAAACAATTCCACAGAAAATCATTTTGAGAGAAAAGATTTGGATAAACAAAAGAAAATAGTTAATTTTGCAACGAAATTAAAAATACGAACAAACTTCTGACTATTATGAAGCATTTACAACTACTATTTATCCTGATGGGGCTGATGATATCGGCCCAACAGGATGCCATAGCCCAGAAAGGAAACCTGCAGAAAGGCGACTATGGATTCCTATATTGTCATATGAATGAACGCGGGCGCGCGTGGACGGCCTATGCATTGAGCCGCGACGGGTTCCACTATCACGATCTGCTCGATGGCGACTCTATCTTCAGCGATGCCGAACATGCACGTATCGAGGGAGCCACACGCGATGCTTTTATCTGCCGCAAACATGACGGCAAGGGATATCTGATGGTCTGCACAGATATGAACGTAGGGGCGAGAGAGCGATTAGGGAAAGTTGAGACATGGGACAACTACGGCATAGACCTCCTTACCAGCGACGACCTTATCAACTGGAAATCAGTGACTTTCGACTACCGCAAGGGTACTGGAATCTTCTCCGACCCAGAGGCAGAAAGCGTATATAAGAACTGGGAGACAATCAACCGAGTATGGGCTCCACAGATAATGTGGGACGAAGACTATGTATGGCCCAACGGAAAGAAAGGCGGCTATATGGTGTATTACTCGATGTGGAATCGTGGCGAGGAGAAATATGACCGTATGTACTATTCCTATGCCGACGAGTCGTTTACCACACTGACACAGCCCCGACTGCTCTTTGACTGGGGCTATGCCACTATCGATGCCGACATCAACTGGGTAGAGGCCGACGGCATGTGGCACATGATGATAAAGAAAGAGGGAGGCAAACCCGGACTCTTTACTGCTACGGCACCAAAGCTGACAGGTCCTTGGAGCGAGCCTGTGGAGGACGACTATGTGGATTTCGAAGGCAACAAGAAATGCGAGGGTGTCAGTGCCTTCCAGCTACCTGGTCAGAAGACTTGGGTGATTGCTTATATCGAATACTCTTCGCATCCCAAGAACTACCGTCTCTGTCTTGCTGACGAGAATATGCGCAACTTCCACTCTCCCCGCAACATCGAGGGTGTCAAGGCACCCCAGCATGGCTCTTTCATGCGCCTCACGAAGAAGGAGTATAAGAGGTTAGAGAAGCTACAGAAATAAATAAAAAACCTCAGCTAACAGAGACGTTGGCTGTAAATTGAACTGGACAATTGGACATTGGACAATTGGACATTAAGCCATATTTTTATGTGAATGGACATAAAAATAATGGAAGATTATAATTATTATATAATATTATACAGTACTATATATAATATATATATTATATATAGTACTGATATTTGGTTTTGAAAATAAAAAACCACCTTAATGTCCAATGTCCAATGTCCAATTGTCCAGTTTTGGTGGTTTTATATTA
>CACYRS010000031.1 GCA_902776935.1 uncultured Prevotellaceae bacterium
GACATGGGGAGCAAGGTATAAGGAGGGTAGTCCGAGAGGTACCGAGGGGGCGATGGATACAGGACTGTTCTTTATCGACTGCGACCACCTGAAGGAAGACCCGACAGAGGTGTATTACAGGCTGCTTAATGCCAAGGCCATCGAGGATGAAGGACGCAGGCAGATGGTGGCCGGGATAATGAAGGAGCATACCAAGGGAGCACATGTTACTCCGAGTGGTGAAGGATTGCGAATTATCCTGACAAAGCTGTTGCCGGGGAAGGATAATGAGGCTAATATCGAGGAGTTTAAGAAGATGCAAAGCAGAACGACCCTTCATTCTTTAAGTTTGAATCAATGGCAATGGGTTGGAGGGCAGCCTTCGTGATCCTCACCAAGACTTACTATCATAAGTGTCGTCTGTTTACCATCCGCAAGGTCATCAAGAGATGGGCTCCATCCAATGAGAATGATACAGAGGCATATATCAAGAAGGTATCAGACCTCACTGGCATGAAGACCCGGGAGGGATGGCTTCCGGGTTTTTGTTTTTTCGGGGATTAAGCAAAATAATATCGTATATAATTTTGTAATTTGGATTTTTTTTGCGTAACTTTGTCCCCAATTTCTATATTATTATCCGTAATGACAGAATTAAAGTATATGAGGAGTTTGATGCAATGGGTGATAGTCGTCATCCTTATCTGGAGTACAACGGCTTTTACATCTTGTAATCACGTCTCAAAAAATAATGTAGGCTACGGGGATGATTCGAATTGTTCTGAAAATAATGAAAAGAATATCTGGGTATTGAGCGATATTCACGTGATGGCTCCAGAGTTGTTTCATGGCACAGACAAGGCAGAAGGAGTGAGCCAGAGCTCGAAACCGCTGCCATACAGCGCTGAGATACTGGACTGGGTGGTAGACAGTGCATTGAGCGCTAATCCCAATCTGATACTGATAACCGGCGACCTGACAGAGAACGGTGATATGATGAGCCATCAGCAAGTGGTGAGAAAACTGAGCCAACTGCGTAGCGCGGGTATAAAAGTGGCGGTGGTACCAGGCAACCATGACATAGACAATACTGCTGACTCTACATCGTCGCAACAGTTTGCGGAGTTGTATAAGGACCTTGGCTATAATCTGGCTTATGCCAGAGACACGGCATCGCTATCGTACGTCTGCGAGCCTCTCGACGGGTTGGTATTGCTCTGCATCGACACAGCCTCCGGCAGCATTAACGAACCAACGCTGACATGGCTGCTCGATCAGACCGACAAGGCACGTGCCAAGAAGAAACAGGTGGTAGCGATGCTGCACTACAACGTTACTGAGCACTACGACAGACAAAGCTTTATGCAGCGCAAGTATATCCTGACCAACTACAAGGACGTGAGACAGAAATTGATGCAACACGGCATCCGCCTGGTGTTTACAGGACACACCCACGTGAACGACATTGCCCAATTCAGGACAGAAGCCGACAGCCTGGTGGACGTGGAGACCGGATCGCTGTTGGCGTACCCCAATGGTTGGCGCAGAATCAGGGTGAATGGTGACTTTACAAAATGGGACTTCAGCATGGGATATGTGAAGAGGATACCATCGTTGGCTGATGTGCAGAAGGTGAGTTATCAGTATTGCCTGAACTCTCTGATTAGCATCGTGAGAGGCAATGCCGATGTCTTCTGGCCTGCCCTCGAACGGAAGCGCAGCGTACTTGACAATTTCAAGTTGAATAAGGCCGTCATCCCTGAAACCGCAGATGAATTCCGAAAGTGGTTTGTGAATGGCATGGGCGATAAGATGTACGAAGCCCTCATCATGCACTTTGAAGGCGATGAGGACAAAAATCCAAGATCGGAAGCGCTAATAAAGGAATTAAAAGAGACGCTTATGGATATGTTTAGAAAGCGTTTTACTGCTTATCAGGTGCCCGCTGACAAGAAATACTTTTTGCTGCTCTTCGCGAATGCATACTACAATAAAACCTTTCAGCTCCAGATGGAGAGCATGCTCTCCGACAAGAACCAGTTGTCGGAAGACGATATGTTGAGCATGACCGACGACCTGAACACAACGCTGTATATTGGGAAATAATGTGTTAATTTCTGAGCTATTAACATTCCTTAAACATTAAATTGGTTGTTTTTTGGAAAATTCTTCGTATTTTTGTAATCGAATTATTAGAAACTATAAAATAACTAAATATGAATAGGATTTTCGCATGGATGATGGCTGCCATTCTCAGCTGCAGTACAGCAGTATTTGCTTCGTGTGTATCTGCAGATAATCCTGTAGATAAACCGTCACAGGATGAGAAAAATGCTGACCGTGCTGCTATCGAGAAAGTCCTTTCTGAGAGACTTGCCGAAACTGCACAAGACGCCCGTTTAGAGTCGGCTTTGAGGTATACCAGGTCGTTGTCTGAATTCCTCAGCACCTTGGATGAGAATGCCATTAAGGTTGATCTCGGTACATTTGTCGCAACTGTTGTCAGTAAGGGCAAACCCGTCGAGATGAGTAGCCTTTCTGCTCAGGACAAACAGGCTGTTGAGAAATGTATGAAGGACCAGTTCAAAATGTCTAACTATGACTTGTCGAATCTGGAATCCTTCGTTCAGATTGATGCTCATGAGACGCTCAACAAGTTTCACCTGACTTTAGAGAACGACAAGTGCACATTTACCGAGGATGCTGAAAAATTCACGGTAGAGATTGTGAAGTCGGCCACAGGGCGCATAAAGTTTCAAGCTGATTTCGGAAGCGGTAATGATGATATCTGCATATTCCTTACACGTGTTGGCGACGCTGTTCCCCTTGCCCTTCAGGTGCCTAAGTCTTTCAATGTGTCTCTGACCACTCCAAAGGGTCATGTGATGAATAGTGTGATCAACCTCTCGTCAACGGCCACTTCAAGCTACGTCAGCATTCCAGGCGACGATTGGAAGGTTGGAGCCGTGCTTACGGCAACGGTTAACGGTCGTTATAATACGATTGCTGCCCATATGAGCAATAGTAAGAGCAGCAAGTATACCGACGACTATATCAATAGCGACGAGTTTACGCAATTGCGCGAGATGGGTACATTCTTCTCTGCTGCCTACGAGGGTATGAGGTTTGTCAAGAGTAAGACTATTCAGGAGTTTTCAGTCACTCTCGATGACGATTTCGTCATCAGCGGTAGTGTTGATGATATAGCAAAGAGCATGCTCGCGCTTAGTCATCTGAGCCAGCTCCACGGCACTAATCCAGGATTCTATGCTGTAGATACCTATACACAGGAGTTGAACAAGTATGTTCACTTCACATTCCATCAGAAGTCGACAAATATTACGGCACAAGGTTCTCTGCTTACTATCATGAAAGGTTCTAAGAACGAGTACCAGCCAGGTGTTGCTCTTACCTTCAAGGGTGAGGCAATGCCTCAGTGTATGTACGAGAATCTGTCGGAAGAAGACTTGGCCAACTATAATAAGATTGTTCAGAATCTCAGCGAGCTAGTGAATGAAGGCAACACGATTATAGAGAAATTCTCTAGTAAGATAAAGACCATCGCTTCTGCCTTCAAGATCTGATTAAGCCTTTAAATAGCCAATGCGACAGAGAATACTAAACCTACTACTGCTGCTTACGCTTGCCCTTTCGGCAAGTGCTGACAACCTTGGCTATTCAAAGTACAAACCACTGCTCTTCGGTATCGATATGGACTATGCCCCGATGGAATACATCGATGACAAAGGTATTCCCCGTGGCTTCGACGTGGAGTTTACACGCAGGCTGATGAAGAGGTTGGACATCCCATTTACCTATTCTCCTAACACATGGTCGAACATCGCTGAAGATGTGCTCCAGGGGAAGGTAGACCTCGGCATGATGGTGTACTCGCCTTACCGTAAGGACCTGACGAACTATTCAAGAGCCGTGTTCAGACTCTATTACCAGATAGTATATGCCAAGAAGTCGGAGGCCCGTTACGGACTGCGCGACGTGGAGGGAAAGAAGATTGCCCTGATGAAGTCGCGACCTATCGTTGACACTCTCACCAAGGTGGGAGCCAAAGCGATGGTGGTGGAAGACCTGAAGGGCGCGTTCCTTGATCTGCAGAAGGGTAAGTACGACGCACTGATTTGTTTCCGCTATCAGGCCCGTTACATCATCGAGGAACTGGATCTCTACGACCTTACATCTTCCGACCTCGCACTGACTCCGAGAGAGTATTGCTACGTGAGTCACAGCAAAGAGCTTATCGACGCCATCAACACAGAACTCGACAAGATGGAGGAGGATGGAGAGATTGACGATGTCTATGGCAATATAAGATCGGCCTTCGGAAAGACGGTGATACCCAAATGGGTATGGTTGCTGTTGGCCTCTATCATTATAGTTGGTCTCACGCTGGTGGTAATACAGCAACTGGTGGCCAGAAAGAAGATATTAAAGGAGATGGAGCGTGCTAAGAAGAGCGAGGAACTGAAGGATATCTTCCTCAGCAACCTCAGCCACTCGCTGCGTACGCCGCTGAATGCCATCATAGGATTCTCTGACCTGCTGATGAGTTCACCCGCCGACCTTATGCCGGAAGATGAACAGAAGGAACTGCTGGGACTGATAAACACCAACGGACTGCAGCTGCTGCACCTGATAAACGAGCTGCTGTCGCTGTCGGATATCGAGGGCAGGAACCAGCTCTTCGACCGTTCGGTGGTTGATGTGGAACAGAAGATGTCGGTGTATGCCGCAGAGACCCGTATGCAGTTGCAAAAGGGCGTACAGCTGAAGGTGGTTGACCCCATTGGAGGTATGAGGGCAAGGCTGGATGAGAAACTGCTCAGACTGATAGTGATGCACCTGTTGGATAATGCCCGTGAGCATACCACCGAGGGCACCATCACTCTCACTTACTACGCCAAGCAGGACGGTATCTACGTGGAGGTGAAGGATACGGGCCGAGGACTGCCTGAGAACCTCAAGGAGAACATCTTCACTCTCCTGTCTGACAAGAATACCTATCTGCAGAAAGAGACACCGGGTCTTGGACTGAGCATCTGTAAGGCCATCATCGACAAGGGCGGAGGCCAGATAGGTGCAAAGGATAATGAGGAGGACGGACGAGGAACGGTAGTATGGTTCTGGGCTCCGGTGAAGATATTGTAAATGATAACGGAAAAAGAATAGATAATATAGTATGACACTTATCATCGTTTCGATGCTTATTATAAGCTACCTGCTGATTGCCACCGGTCATATGACCAGGGTGAACAAGTCGGCGATAGCTGTGTTTCTGGGTACCATTGGCTGGGTGGTATATATCAGCTGGGGTACCGACTTCGTGATGTCGCAGCACCCGCGTGAGTATGCGGAGTATCTGGCCGGTGAAGAGCCGTCGAGCAATGCGGTGAAGTATTTTATCTATAATGAGATATTCCTGAGCTATGTTGGACGGGCTGCGAGTATCGTGATGTTCCTCCTGGCCACGATGTCGATAATCGAGATCCTCAACAACAACGGATGTTTCGACTTTATTCAGAAATGGATAAAGACCAACAACCCAAAGCGGCTGCTGTGGACCATCACCTTCGCCACGTTTATCATCTCGGCAAACCTCGACAACCTGACTACCGCCACGATGATGCTCGTGATAATGCATTCGATAGTACAGAACCGCCGACAGAGGATGCTCATCGGCAGCGCCATCGTGATAGCAGCCAACTGCGGAGGATGCTTTACCGTGATAGGCGACCCCATGGGAATACTGCTCTGGGAAGACGGACGCGTGACGGCATCAGACTTCTCGATGACTCTCGCACTGCCCGCTGTGCTGGCATGGGTGATACCTACGGTACTGATCAATAGACAGTTGCCTGACAAGCTCGACGCCCAGTGGTCGCCGATGCCGTATCGCGGCGACGACACCAACCTCAACCAGTGGCAGAGAGTGGTAATGCTCTTCGTGGGTATTGGAGGACTGTGGTTTATTCCTACATTCCATAACATCACCAAGTTGTCGCCATTCCTCGGTGCTCTCTGCGTGCTCAGTGTGCTTTGGGTGGTCAACGAGGCATTCAACCGCAAGCTGATGAATGCCGACCTGATGATGGAGCGCCGTATGCCTCAGGCACTGAAATACGGGTCGATACAGCAGATGCTCTTCGTGATGGGTATCATGCTGGGTATGGGCGTGGTGACTGAGACGGGCGTGTTTGGTGATGTGTCGGCATGGATAGACTATAATATACATAATGTGTGGATTGTGGGTGTGCTCTCAGGACTGCTGAGCTGCATCGTCGACACCTTCACCATCGCCATCAGCAACATATCGCTCTATCCTGTGCTCGAGAGTCAGCAGCTCGACATGTGGGTGGACTCTGACTATATGGCCAACTTCGTACAGAACGGTGCCTACTGGAAGATTATCGCCTTTGCCACAGCGACTGGAGGATGCCTGTTGTCTGTGGGAAGCATCGGAGGTATCGCACTGATGAAGATGGAGCATGTGAAACTGGGATGGTATCTGAAGAATATCACCCCGAAGATGCTCGTTGGATGGCTCGTGGGAATGGTTGCCCTGTGGGCGGTGATGTGATAAATGATAATGGATAAATGATAATTGTTTATGCCGGATATTAAGAAGATAGTATTGACGGGAGGACCCTGTGCAGGAAAGACTACTGCACTGGTTAAGATAACGGAGTATTTCTCCGGGTTCGGATATAAGGTGTTTAACGTGCCTGAGGTGCCTACGATATACAGTACGGCGGGATGGAACTACCTCACACCCAACCGCGACCTCTACTATCAGGGAGAGCGGGCTATCCTGGAGACACAGCTCGCTCTGGAGGATCAGTTCAGGACTCTTGCTGAGGTGTGCACAAAACCCGTACTCATCGTATGCGACAGAGGAACGATGGATATCTCTGCATATATCAAACCTGAGGAGTGGCAGGAGATAACGGCGATGGCAGGTACCAATCCCAATGAACTGCTGGAACGCTATGATGCGGTGCTCCACCTGGTGTCGGCTGCCGATGGTGCGGAACAGTATTATACCACCGCGACCAATGCCACACGATACGAACAGGCCAACGAGGAGGGACTCCGCATCGCCCGTGAGCTGGACAAGAAGATCATCAATGCGTGGACAGGACATCCTCATCTGCGAGTGATAAACAACCACGACGACTTCGAGGCGAAGCTCAACCGTGTGCTCAATGAGATTGCCAAGGTGGTAGGACTGCCGCAGCCTGCACAGGAGGAGAAGATATTCCGAGTGGAGATAACAGGTGAGATACCTGAGTGCTCGGAGAGTGAGATAACACAGACATATCTCGTGGCAGAGCCTGGAACAGAGGTTAGGCTGCGTCGCAGACAGTTCAGCGGAGGTAAGGTGATCAACGTGCACCGCTCGAAGAAACGCATCTCGGAATCGGAGGTGATAGAGACGGAGCGTCAGGTAGACAACAACCTCTACGAACAGATGCTGCAACAGGCAGATCCCTATCGTGCCACCATCAAGAAGCGTCGTCAGAGCTTTATCTGGAAGGGACAGTTCTTTGAGATCGACACCTTCATTGAGCCAATTGGCGACCTCGTGATGATGGAAACAAAGGGAGTGACGGAAAAAGAGACGATCAATTTCCCTCCGTTCGTAAAGGTGATAGAAGAAGTGACAGGAAATCCCAAATATCTCAATTATAACATAGCTCTGAACAGGTAAAAATATACTTTTTTGGAGCTAATGTGCTCTAATTAAGAAATATTTCGTGGAAATGTTTTCTTGTTTGAGAAAAAATCATTATCTTTGCAATCGTCTAAAATAACTCTAAACAGAATAAGTAACTTTAAATATTTACAGCGTATGTCACAAATTACAGGACACATTTCGCAGATTATCGGCCCGGTTATTGACGTGTATTTCGATACCGAGGGGCAGGATGCGGAAAAGGTGTTGCCGAAAATTTACGATGCTCTTAAGATTGACCGTGGTGACGGGCGCGAACTGATTGTCGAGGTGCAGCAGCACATCGGCGAGGATACGGTTCGCTGCGTGGCTATGGACAATACCGACGGTCTGCATCGTGGACTCGAGGCGATCCCGCTGGGCTCACCAATTGTGATGCCTGCCGGTGATCAGATTAAAGGTCGAATGCTGAACGTTATCGGACAGCCTATCGACGGTATGAAACAGCTCGATATGCAGGGCGCTTTCCCCATTCACCGTGAAGCACCTACGTTTGAGGAACTCTCTACAAAGAAGGAGATCCTCTCGACAGGTATCAAGGTGATCGATCTGCTGGAGCCTTATATGAAGGGTGGTAAGATCGGACTCTTCGGTGGTGCCGGAGTAGGAAAGACGGTGCTTATCATGGAGCTCATCAACAACATTGCCAAGGGACACAACGGATTCTCTGTGTTTGCCGGAGTAGGAGAGCGCACTCGTGAGGGTAATGACCTTATCCGAGAGATGATCGAGTCGGGCGTTATCCGCTACGGTGAGAAGTTCCGCCAGGCAATGGATGAGGGAAAATGGGACCTGAGTCTCGTTGACCCTGAGGAGCTGAAGAAGAGCCAGGCAACACTGGTTTACGGACAGATGAACGAGCCTCCTGGTGCACGTGCTTCAGTGGCACTCTCAGGACTGACTGTGGCTGAGGGCTTCCGCGACGGTGGTGGTAAGGACGGCGGTGCTGCCGATATCCTGTTCTTCATCGACAACATCTTCCGTTTCACTCAGGCTGGTTCTGAGGTATCGGCTCTGCTGGGTCGTATGCCATCAGCAGTAGGTTATCAGCCTACACTGGCATCTGAGATGGGATCGATGCAGGAGCGAATCACTTCTACGAAGACTGGTTCTATCACATCAGTACAGGCAGTATACGTGCCTGCCGACGACTTGACAGACCCTGCTCCAGCAACAACCTTCACACACCTCGATGCTACTACGGTGCTCGATCGTAAGATTGCAGGTCTGGGTATCTATCCGGCCGTTGACCCGCTGGCTTCTACATCACGTATCCTTGATCCGCTGATCGTGGGTAAGGCTCACTACGACTGTGCCCAGAGAGTTAAGCAGATACTACAGCGTTACAACGAGCTTCAGGATATCATTGCCATCCTCGGTATGGACGAGCTCTCTGATGAGGATAAGCTGACGGTAAATCGTGCCCGTCGTGTACAGCGCTTCCTCTCTCAGCCGTTTACTGTGGCTTCACAGTTTACTGGTCTGCCAGGCGTGATGGTTCCTATCGATGAGACAATCAAGGGCTTCAACGCTATTCTCGACGGAGAGGTTGACGACCTGCCAGAGCAGGCATTCCTCAACGTGGGTACTATCGAGGATGTCAAGGAGAAGGCAAAGAAACTTCTTGAGGCAGCTAAAGCGTAATTCAAGAATTGAAAAATTGAAGTTATGTTGCAGCTGAAGATTGTTTCGCCCGAAAAGATTGAGTTCGATGGAACAGTAGAGAGTGTTCTCGTGCCAGGTACAATGGGGCAGTTTGAGATACTCACTGACCACGCACCAATCATCTCTACCCTGCAGAAAGGTACTGTAGAGTATCTTAACAGCGAGGGTAAGACGTCTTTGGAGATTCTGGGCGGTTTCGTAGAGGTGCAGAAGAATGTGGTTAGCCTCTGTGTTGAATTAAAATAATAAGGTACGCGCGTGATAATGGACATCAACAAACAGTGCAAAAGTTACATCCTTCAGACCGTCGTCATCTTCCTGGTGATGAACTTTCTGGTAAGAATCGTGGGGAAGGTGTGGGACTTAGACCTGTGGGCAGAGATGATTGTCAGTTCATTCTTCCTGCTGGTGACAGGTGTGGCAATAGCACTGATATGGCGCTGGGTGGCATCGAGCCACAAGGAGTCATTGCCGACATTCTTTACCGCTGTGTCGGGATTCAGACTGCTGCTCGCACTGGGAGTGATGTTCGGATGGTATCTCGCCGACAAGAACGATACGATGCTACAGTTCTTCATGGTATTCATGGCGTATTATGTGGTGTCGCTCGTTCACCATTCATTCTTCTTCGCAAGACTGTCTAACCGCTCTTAAAAACTTTATCGAAGTTTGCTAATATATTGTATATGAAAGAATTAAAAACGATAATCCTCCTGATGGTTGTAGCTTTGCTGCCAATGTCTGCCTGGGCCAATGAGGGTGGGGAAGGGAAGGAGCTCGATATCCCTGAGATAGTGCTGGAGCACCTTGCTGACTCTTACGAATGGCATATCGCCAGTTACCAGGGCAGTCATATCAGCATACCGCTGCCTATCATCGTACGTAGTGAGAATACCGGAGAGTGGCACTTCTGTACGGCACACAGTCTGCCGGAGCCCTTCTTCTTCAGTGAAGAGCATCACGGAAAGATTTATGAGCGCGTAGGTGGGGAAGAGGTTCGTCCGCTGGATCTGAGCATCACCAAGAGTGTGCTTCAGATATGGATCGTGGTGGCCGTACTGATCATTATCTTCCTCAGCTGTGCACGCTGGTATAAGAAGCACGACGCAAAGAGCGAGGCCCCGAAGGGATTCGTGGGAGCGATGGAGATGATCGTGATGACAATACATGATGACCTCATCAAGTCGTCGATAGGTGAGAAGCATTACAAGCCGTATGCTCCTTATCTGCTCACTGTGTTCTTCTTCATACTCACATGTAACCTCATTGGACTGATTCCTGTGTTCCCTGGAGGCGCAAACGTGACTGGTAACATCAATATTACCTTCTTCCTGGCGATATGTACGATGCTTGCCATCAACCTCTTTGCCAACAAGGAGTACTGGAAGGAGATCTTCTGGCCAGAGGTGCCTCTGTTCCTGAAGGCTTATCCCGCTCCGGTAATGCCACTCATCGAACTGTTTGGAGTATTCACAAAGCCTTTCGCTCTGATGATCCGTCTTTTTGCAAACATGATGGCTGGTCACGCTGTGATACTGTCATTTACGTGTGTGATCTTCCTCGGTTGGTCGATGGGTGTAGGATTCGGCTTAGGACTTAACGCTTTCAGTATCATCATGCTCCTCTTCATGAATGCACTGGAGCTGCTGGTGGCTTTCGTCCAGGCGTATGTCTTTACTATGCTTAGTGCGGTGTTTATAGGGCTTGCCCATAAGGAACACCACGCGGAGTAAATTAAACAAAAAATATAAATAAAAAATACATTAATAACAACTTAAAATTTAACGATTATGATTTCAGCTTTATTTTTAGCCGAGGGTCTGGCACAGCTGGGCTGCGGTATCGGTGCAGGTATTGCAACAATTGGTGCAGGTTTGGGTATTGGTAAGATTGGAGGCAGCGCCATGGACGCTATCGCTCGTCAGCCAGAGGCTACTGGTAAGATCCAGACCAACATGATTCTGACATCTGCTTTCGTTGAGGGATGTGCTCTCTTCGCTATTGCAGCTTGTGCATTCTTGATCAAGTAATATCCGTTTCGCAAATTAGTAATTAATAAAAACCTATAGCGAATGGATTTCAGTAAACTGCCAGCAATCCTTACCCCTGATCTGGGACTCTTGTTCTGGATGCTTCTGGCGTTTGCAGTTGTCTTCTTCGTGCTTGCAAAATACGGATTCCCTGCTATCGTAGGTATGGTGGAGGAACGTAATAAGTTCATCGAGGACAGTCTCAAGAAAGCCCATGAGGCCTCTGAGCGTCTGGAGAACATCAAGCAGGAAGGTGAGGCAATCCTTCAGGAGGCCCGTGACCGTCAGGCACAGATCCTCAAGGAGGCTGCAGAGACGCGCGATGCCATTGTTGAACAGGCTCAGCAGAAGGCACGTGAGGAGGGCGCCCGTCTCCTTGGTGATGCAAAACTCGCCATCGAACAGGAGAAGAGGGCAGCCATCGCCGATATCCGTCAGCAGGTCGCTGAGCTCTCTGTGGAGATTGCCTCAAAGGTGCTCCGTCAGAACCTCAAGGACGACAAGGCGCAGATGGATCTGATTGACCGTATGCTGGATGAGGTTTCTACTGACAATTAAGCGATAACGTATGGATATAGGAGTCATATCGGTAAGATACGCCCGGGCGCTTTTGAAGAGTGCTACAGACGCGAAAATCGAAGATGCTGTATACTCCGAGATGCAACAGCTCGCCAAGAGCTACATCGAGGTGCCACAGCTGCGGTTTACGATAGACAATCCGATGCTCTCGAAGGACAAGAAAGAGACTCTTCTCACTACTGCTGTGGGAACGAAGCCTTCTGAATTGACCAAGGCCTTTATCCAGCTGGTGCTGAAGGAAGACCGTGAGAACGTGATGCAGTTCATCGCCAATTCGTACGTCACGCTTTACCGCCAACAGAAGAATGTCATCCGTGGACGTCTCATCACCGCTGCAGCTGTATCTACTGCCACAGAGCAGAAGATGCGTCAGATGGTGGAGAGTAAGACTAATGGAACGGTGGAGTTCGAGACCGAGGTAAACCCCGATATCATCGGAGGATTCATACTCGAGTACGACACCTATCGCATGGATGCGAGTGTCAAGACAAAGCTCAATTCCATCCTAACGACCTTGAAAAAGTAAAAAGGTAAAAAAGTAAAAGATAAAAAAATGTCAGATAAGATTAAACCAAGCGAAGTATCCCAGGTACTGCTCGACCAGCTCAAGGGTATCTCCAATGCCGAGAAGTTCGACGAGGTAGGTACTGTGCTGACCGTCAGCGATGGTGTGGCCCGTATCTACGGACTGCGCAATGCCGAGGCCAACGAGCTGCTGGAGTTTGAGAACGGGACGATGGCTATCGTGATGAACCTTGAGGAGGACAACGTAGGTTGTGTGCTTCTGGGTACCACTTCAGGCATCAAGGAAGGCATGGTTGTTAAGCGTACGAAGCGTATTGCTTCTATCCTCGTGAACGACAACATGCTGGGTCGCGTTATCAACCCACTGGGACAAGCTATCGACGGTAAGGGAGATATCGACCTCAGCGGTGCCTTTGAGATGCCGTTGGATCGTAAGGCTCCTGGTGTGATTTACCGTCAGCCCGTGAAGGAGCCGCTGCAGACAGGTCTGAAGGCCATCGACTCGATGATACCTATCGGACGTGGACAGCGTGAGCTCATCATTGGTGACCGTCAGACGGGTAAGACCGCCATTGCCGTTGATACTATCATCAACCAGAAGAGTTTCTATGAGGCAGGAAAGCCTGTCTATTGTATCTATGTAGCCATCGGCCAGAAGGCTTCTACCGTTGCTGCCCTCGTGTCTACACTTCAGGAGCACGGCGCAATGCCTTATACCATCGTGGTAGCTGCTACCGCTGCTGATCCTGCTGCTATGCAGTATTATGCTCCGTTCGCAGGTGCTGCCATCGGTGAGTATTTCCGCGATCGTGGTCTGCCAGCACTCGTAGTATATGATGACCTCTCTAAGCAGGCTGTGGCCTATCGTGAGGTATCACTGATCCTGCGTCGTCCTTCCGGACGTGAGGCATATCCTGGTGATGTGTTCTATCTACACTCTCGTCTTCTGGAGCGTGCAGCTAAGATGAATGAGCAGCAGGAGGTGGCTGAGCAGATGAACGACCTGCCAGAGTGTATGAAGGGTCATGTGAAGGGTGGTGGCTCACTCACCGCTCTCCCTATCATCGAGACTCAGGCTGGTGACGTGTCAGCATACATTCCTACTAACGTGATCTCCATCACCGATGGTCAGATCTTCCTTGAGTCAGACCTCTTCAACCAAGGCTTCCGTCCTGCCATCAACGTAGGTATCTCGGTATCTCGTGTGGGTGGTTCGGCACAGATCAAGTCAATGAAGAAGGTGGCTGGTACACTGAAGATTGACCAGGCACAGTATCGTGAGCTCGAGGCATTCTCGAAGTTCTCTTCAGATATGGATGCTGTGACAGCGATGACACTGGATCGCGGACGTAAGAACAATCAGCTGCTTATCCAGCCTCAGTACAGCCCAATGCCTGTAGGAGAGCAGATTGCAATCCTCTATTGCGGCGTGCACGGACTGATGCGCGAGGTGCCTATCCCAAAGGTTCGTGAGTGCCAGAATGCCTTCCTTGACAAGCTGCGCTCTTCTAATCCTGAGGTGATAGAGACTCTCGCCAGCGGAAAGATTGACGATGCTACGACAGCAAAGATCGAGGCTGTGATGGCCGACATCGCAGGAACCTATAAAAGCTGATAGCCTATGCCTAGCCTGAAAGAAATTAAAGGCCGCATAGCCTCAGTCAATTCCACGCGTAAGATCACGTCGGCTATGAAGATGGTGGCCTCCAGCAAGCTGCATCACGCACAGGTGGCAATACAGAATATGCTGCCTTACGAGACGATGCTGGAGCACATCCTCAAGTCGTTTCTCGCAGCAGAAGTAGAGGCTCAGACGATATTTGACCAGGAGCGCCCTGTAAAAAGGGCTGCTCTCGTGGTCTTCACATCCAATTCCTCACTCTGCGGAGGATTCAATGCCAATACCATCAGGATGATGAATCAGGCAGTTGATGAATACGCAAAGGAGATAGGACGTGAGAATGTCGAGATTTATCCGATAGGCAGAAAAGTGTATGAGAAAGCGAAGAAGATGGGACTGAACGTACAAGGTGAATTCTCTGCTCTTGCTGACAAGCCCAACGTCCAGGACTGTATTAATATCGCTATGGAACTTGGTACGAAATTCCTTGAGGGTGAGATAGATAAGGTTGAACTGATCTATCATCACTTTAAGAGTGCGGGTTCACAGGTTCTTACCCGAAAGACCTTCCTGCCTATAGATATTGAGTCGGAGCTGAAGGCCGATCATGAGCGTGATCTTACGAGCGTTATCGCTACGAAGGAGTCGCAGGAGTATCTAAAGAAGAGAGGTGAGCGTGAGACAGAGAAGAAGATGGACGATGTGAAGCCACTCAACGATAACTTCATCGTGGAGCCGGATATGGATACTGTGCTCTCACAGCTTATTCCAAAGTTCGCACATCTGATGCTTTATACCGCTCTGCTCGACTCCAATGCCTCTGAGCATGCTGCACGAATGGTGGCTATGCAGACGGCTACGGATAATGCCGATGAGTTGCTGCGTGAACTGAACCTTCAGTACAACAAGAGTCGCCAGCAGGCTATTACTAATGAGCTGCTCGATATGGTTGGAGGCTCAGTGAATAATTAATAGTGAAAAGTTATGAAACTAACAGGAAGAAGAGAAAGTAGTAATGTTGAGGACCGTCGCGGTATGAGCGGTGGAGCTAAAGCGGGTATCGGAGGTATTGGTGCTATCATCGTAGCAGCATTGTTTGCCTGGATGAGTGGAGGTGATCCTCTCTCAGCTGGTCTTCAGGCTGCACAGCAGCAGATGTCGGCAAGGACAGAAACTGTTGATGAGCAGAACTTCACAGAAGAGGAACAGCAGCTGGCAACAGAGTGTAAGCAGATCCTCGCATCTACGGAGGATGTGTGGAGTAAGGTGTTCCAGGAGATGGGACGTACCTATGAGCCTCCTACACTTGTGCTCTTCACTAATCAGGTGAACTCTGCATGCGGAAGCGCTTCCGCTGCCGTGGGACCTTTCTACTGTTCTGGTGACCAGAAACTTTATATAGACCTCTCATTCTTTACTCAGATGAAACGACAGCTGGGTGTTGAGGGTAACACATTTGCTTATGCTTATGTTATCGCCCATGAGATAGGTCACCATGTGGAGTATTCTCTTGGCATCTTGGGCAAGGCTCATCAGGCCATGAGTCAGACAGATAAGGTAAGTGCCAATCAGATCAGTGTGCGCCTGGAGCTTCTCGCTGACTACTATGCTGGAGTATGGGCTCACTACGAGGATGCCATGAACCACTCTATGGAGTATGGTGACCTTGAGAAGGGTCTTGAACTCGCAAAGGCCATCGGTGATGACTGGCTGCAGAAGAAGGCACAGGGTAGGGCTACTCCGGAGTCGTTCACTCACGGCACTTCTGAGCAGCGTAAACGCTGGTTGCGCAGAGGCTTCGAGACTGGCGATATGCAGACATCTACCTTCAGTATTCAGAACTACAATGATCTTTAATGTTAATAATATGCCTAAAATTAAGACCATAGGTATTCTTACATCAGGAGGTGACTCTCCTGGCATGAATGCAGCCATACGCGCTGTTACTCGTTCTGGAATCTATAATGGATTCAACATCAAGGGTATTTACAGAGGCTATGACGGACTCATTAAGGGAGAGGTGAAGCCCTTTACCACAGAGAATGTAAGTGGTATCATCACTCGTGGAGGTACTATTCTGAAGACCGCCCGTAGCAAGGAGTTTATGACTCCTGAGGGTATGCAGAAGGCTTATGACACATGTGTGAAAGAAGAGATCGACGCACTCGTGGTAATTGGTGGTAATGGTTCTCTGACAGGAGCTTGGAACTTCGGTGTGGAGTTTGACTTCCCCGTTATCGGACTTCCAGGCACTATCGACAACGACCTCTATGGTACTGACTCTACCATCGGCTATGACACCACGATGAATACTATCATGGAGTGTGTGGACCGTATCCGCGATACAGCCAACTCACACGAGCGTATCTTCTTTGTAGAGGTGATGGGACGTGACGCCGGCTTCCTGGCCCAGAACTGTGCCATTGCATGTGGTGCAGAGGCAGCTATCGTTCCTGAAGAGACAACTGACGTAGACCAGTTGGCTGCTTTCATGGGACGTGGTATTCGTAAGTCGAAGAAGTCATGTATCGTCATCGTGTCGGAGAGTCCTAAGTGCGGTGCTCTTTACTATGCTGATCGAGTAAAGAAGGAATTCCCTGGGTTTGATGTACGTGTGTCTATCCTTGGTCACCTGCAGCGTGGAGGTACTCCATCGGCACGTGACAGGATTCTTGCTTCCATCACGGGTGTGGGAGCCATCGAGGCCATCATGCAGGGACAGCGTAATGTCATGATAGGTGTGCGCAACAACGATGTGGTATATGTGCCATTCTCAGAGTGTATACGTACTGACAAGCGTTTCGACAAGCGTCTTATCACGGTTCTCGACGAGCTAAGCATCTAGGCTACTCATGGTGATAAGGTTCACCCTTGATGATGGTACATGCGCGGTAGAGTTGTTCGGTGAAAATCAGTCTAACCATCTGATGTGAGAACGTCATCTTTGAGAGCGAGATTTTCTCGTTGGCACGTGAGTAGACAGCATCTGAGAATCCGTAAGGACCTCCGATGACAAAGACCAGACGACGTGAAGTCTGCTGTTTCTGTTGAAGCCATCGTGCATATTCGATGCTACGGAATTCTTTTCCGTGTTCATCAAGGAGAACTACTGTGTCTGAGGGTTGTATCTGACGAAGGATCAGATCGCCCTCAGATAGTTTTTGCTGCTCCTCGCTTAGGTTCTTAGTGTTTCTGAGTTCAGGGATGGTAACTATCTCAAGGGGCATATAATGGCTGATACGCTCAGCATAGTCATTGATGCCTGCAACAAAATGCTTGTTTACTGTCTTTCCGACGAGTATTAAGATTGTCTTCATGTCAATGGGTCTTAAGTGATTACTTTATGCATTCCTTAGAGAGGAACTCATCAAACTGTGTCTGGTAGCCATTAAATACATTTATGTCCACCTCGCCGGTGATGCCGTTAACACGTCCGTCGGGAGATAGCTGCCAAACTACAAGTTTTACGTCAGGCTTATACTCACCATAACGAGCAATCCATATATTGTAGTCGCGTTTGATATCGGGAGCATCTGGCAGGTATTTGTTCACGAATCGCTGGTTCACATATAGTATAGGCTTTACACCACAGCGGCGCTCTACTGCGTTTAGCCATGTGCGGATATGACTCCACATCGTCTGAGAACCGCCCATGCCGGATATCTGACCGTCTGAAGGTTCGATATCCAATACTGGAGGAAGGTCTCCTGTACGAAAGAGTGTGCTGTTGATGAAATACTGCGCCTGATCTGCACCACTGCATTTCGTTGAGAAGAAATGATAGGCTCCGATGGGGATGCCGTGTTTACGTGCCGCAGCATAATCGTAGGCGTAATATGGATTTCTGATGGTGATTCCTTGTGTAGACTTTATAAAGATAAACGATACGGGATAGTCCACTTCGCCGGATATCTTCTTCTTGCTCTTCGAACCAAGGTGACGTATGCGGAGCTTTTCCCAGAAGATAGGAAATTTCTTACGGCCATGACCATGCTGATAGCGGGATATATCGATGCCATAGATACGCTCAGAGGTGTAATTCATACGTTCACCTTTGAAGACGCCCTCCTGCCAATGACCGGTTTTCAAGACTGTTACAACTTCGTTTTCCAGAAGTTGAAGTCCGAAACCCTGTCGCTGGTCTTTTTCCCAGTGTCCCTCGAAGTAATGTCCTGTAGTAGCTATATATGCTCCATGACCTTCGGCCTTGGCATCTGTGATAACGCCAGTGCGACCATTTGTGAAGGCTCCGATGTATGTTCCTGTGGAGTCTATACGTATACCACTGGTGAGTGTATCGTTATCCCAATGTCCGATGGTGATTCGTCCTAAAGAGTCGCGTGTGATGGCAGTGCCCTCACGCTTCTTGCCTTTCCATCGTCCGATGTTTGTGATGGCAATGGTGTCTATTGTCTCGTTATGTCGTTTTCCGTTGGAGAAGGCTGCAACCATCTCGTAGCCCTCATCCGCCACATTATGGCGTTCGAGGTAATAGTCGAACTCCGATATCTTATCACGCTCCATCTGTTTATACAACGAGTCGAGAGCGAGGACTTTTGATATGTTGCCTATGCCGGAGTCGATGATTTCCGGCTCTGGAGCCTTGTTGTTGCAGGAGCAGAGTAATAAGATTAGTGATATATAAGATATACTTTTCATTTTTTCGAGTGCAAAATTACTCAAAAAAACCGAAAGTTCCAAATATTTATATTATATTTGCACCATAAAACATAAATGTATAATGATATGATGACAGATATGAAATCAACTCAACAAAGATTCATGAAGAGGATAATTTTGGCATTCATTGCCCTTATACTGATCATTGCTGTTAAAGCACAAACTGGTTTGAAAAAGGTATATAACGTGAATATCAACCCCATCGAACAGATAGACCAGGCGATTATTAAGGCTAAGTCTGAAGGGAAATTCGTCATCTGCCAGGTTGGTGGCAACTGGTGTCCCTGGTGTTTACGTTTTGCAGACTTCATCACTAATGATACCACCATCAGCAAAATAATAGCCGAGAATTATGAGTATATCCATGTAAACTACAATCCTCGAAAGTCTCAGGGAGCAGAAAAGCTGGAGCAAGGTAAAACCCTCATGAAACGCCTGAATAATGCTGGGCGTTTCGGATTCCCTGTTCTTGTAGTTCTCGATCAAGATGGCAAGGTGATTCATATTCAGGATTCGGGTCTTCTAGAAGAGGGAGAAAGTTACAATCAAAAGAAAGTCTTGGACTTTTTCAAGGGATGGACTCCCAAGGCAGTTAAGAACTGAGAAACCGACAGATAAAGAATGGATAAATGAAGGACTATCCTGATAAGATGACACCTGAGCAGGCAAGAAAGTTTGGCGAGGATGTGCTTAATATCGTCGGACAGATACCTAATGGACGAGTTACTACATACGGGCATATCGCTGCGTTGGCAGGATGGCCATGTCATGCGAGAATGGTTGGGAGAACGTTAAGATATTCGCCAGAGGCTGTGGATTTGCCATGTCATCGGGTGGTGAACCAAGTTGGAAGGACAGCTCCTGGGTGGAGTAGGCAAAGAACATTGCTGGAAGAGGAGGGGGTGAGGTTTAAGGCCAATGGACATGTGGATATGCAGAAACACCTTTGGGATCCGGAAATAAATGAAGAATGACTAAACTTTGCTGATATACTAAAAAAGAAAGGAGACTTCCTCTGAAGCCTCCCCAAGAAAGGACGATTCTTATTGTTAAACTCATAGGCCTTTCTTGCCTTGTGTGCGTCCGCAGGTGATAAGTCTGCGGAGATTCATAGTATATTACATTTAAAGTTAACCAGAGAAAACCAGCGATTAATAGTTAAACAATATATTTTATATTAATTGTTCTGACTTTTCGGCTACAAAGATACATATTTTATTTTAATTACAAACTGTTTTCTGAAATTATTTTTCAAAATTAACATTGTTTAATATCGTAAAGACAATAGCATTATCTTTATTATAAATCTATTATATATAGTATGTCATGCAATATTTCTTACATGATAATATTTTATATTATTAGAACAAAATGTAATATATTATATTACATTTTATTCTGATAAATATGTGTTTCAAAGTTAATTGTAATGTATGAAAAAATCGGAATTAATATATGGCTCCATAAAAAGAGGCAACTTATCGTAAGTTGCCTCTTTTTGTCGTGTATGAATGAAAATGTTGATTTAGCAGAGAGATGAGAATGGGCAGGATTTACAACGGTTGCGATCTGGAGTAGGTGTAAAAGGGAGAGAAGGGTTGAAGATCTCGGAGAGTAGATCTGAGAGATGAGACATAAAGTCAGACTTTATTTCAGAGATGTCTGTAAGAAGAGTCTTGCCGAGTTTTAAGGTCGGGTCATAATTGTCGGAGCCTGCATGTTGGATAAAGAGAAGACAGGGAGACACAATTGACTTAGGACTTTTCTCTTGGGCGATGCAGGCATAGAGTATGGTCTGGAGATAGTAATCGCTATGGTTTTTGATGTTGTCGGGATTGAAGATGGCGGGAATGTCCTGAATGGGTTTCAGGCGTGAACTGCCGGTCTTGTAGTCTACGATGCGGATACGTTTGGAACCATCGGGGAGGGTGATCTCGTCGATACGGTCTACGAAACCTCCGAGAGTCATAGTGCCCATGTTGGGAACGTTGATGCGGGAGGTGACGGGCTTTTCCAGTCCGAGGATGGCGAAAGGGGTGAGTTTCTGGTCGACCTCAAGGAGTTGGCGCACATATTTTCTTATTACCTCGCGATTGATGAGCTGAAGACCGTTGAGTGGTGGGAGAGAAGCTTCGGGGTCTTCGATATGAAAGACCTCGAGCATGAAGGCCTTATCTACAGCACGGATGATGTCTACGTCTTGTTTCAAGAGGTTTTCGATGTCGGACTTCGTGATGGAGCGTTTCTCGAATCTTTCGTAGAGGTTTTGAACTGACTTATGGAAGATGTTTCCGAAGATGCGATTGTCGATGGTGTCCTCTTCATCGTCGAGCTCCTCGAGTTGGGCGGCATAGCGATAGAAGAACTGCAGGGGGCAACGCAGGTATTTTGCGAGGGCAGATGGAGAGAGGATCTTGCCGGAGAATCGCTGTTTGAGAGCATCCATCACCTCGGGAGTCTTAGCGATGGGCTGTGGCTGGTGGAGAATGGGTTGTTGTCCGGCCTGAAGGGTACTGAAAGAGATGTTGTTCTGCGATTCGGACGATTCTACGAGCAGCTGGAGCATGAACTGGGACATCTCGCCCGTCTTGCCATCGTTCGTGGAGTTATTATATAATATGGTAACATCGGAGGCTCTTTGTAGTAGTCTTCGGAAATAATTATGGTAGATGGCGACTTTGTGGTCTATCGTGGTGAGGTCGTAGGCCTTTCGTATGCTATGAGGGATGAAAGAGGTGTCGTTTACGCCTTTTGGGAGATTGCCCTCGTTGCAGGAGAGGAGAAGTATATGGTCGAAATCGAGGTTACGGGTTTCGAGTACTCCCATAATCTGAATACCTTCGATGGGTTCTCCGTGAAAGGGGATTGTGGTGGATGAGATAATCTGTGTGAGGAGACGCTGGAGAGTAGGAAGAGAGACGTCAAGGTTGCCTGATTCAACTAAGGTCATCAGGCGGTTAAGTATTGTATACATACGGAAATGAGCCTCGCTCTCCAATGGTCCTGTTTGGCTCTGGGCGCTATCCTTTACCAAGCTGATAAGGGAGGAGAGCCATGAAGTCAAGGATGACGACTCTTGTGGATATTCTCCAAAAGTTGTTTGTGAGAGGGGGTAGCCTGTGGTGATGTTGACCTTAGTGAGTTCGGGAGGAAGGCAGTGGATGACAGTCTGGAGGAGGGACTCGTCGGCAAGGACGATAGCGGTCTTGCTACCGTCGGAGATGCGATTACCTTCTTTAAGCCAGGTAGAGACGTAACGGGCTTGGATATTGTTTGTGGGGGCAGAGATGATGGAGATATCTTTCTGGGAGTCTTCGTCTGTGTCTTGAATCACTGTGGCGCGGGGACCAAGGAAGTCGATGAGGGCTTGTTCTACGGGGTGGAGAAGGTTGAAGCCGACAAAGACGAAGGAAGATGTAAGATGCAAGATGTCTGATGGCTGATGGTCTCCATTAGTGAGTGAGGTGATGACCTGACGGTAGAGGGCACCTTCGTAGGCGAGGTTCTGGGAGTCAAGGCGGGAGTTGAAGTCCTGATAGATATCGTAGATATGACTCCAGAGGGAGAGAAAGCGTTGTTTGAGTTCGGAGTTGTGATCCTCGGAGAAATTGCTGAAGAACTTACGGAGAGTCTCTCGCTGTTGTTCTGTGAGGTATGAGTCATCATCGAACTCATGGATATCGCGGATGTTGGCAAATATCTTCTCTGCAGGAGCCATGTGTTTGTCGAGATCGTCGAAATCAGCTAATAGAATCTCTCCCCAGCCATAGAAATGATCGAGTGTCTCGTCGATGTTCGTGCAAGCGATGAAGCTTTTGTAGAGGTCGCACACCAGTTTTATGGGGTCGGCAACCTCACGGGTAGTCAGACTACGGAAAAGGTCGCTGATGGTGATATATGAAGGACTCCAGATGGGTTTGTCTGAGAGACGGGCAAGTTGTTCGTTGAGGAAGAGAGATGCTCGTTTATTGGGGAAGACAACGGTGACATTGGAGAGATCGGAACCGAAGGTTGAGAGGAGCTGGGTGGCGACGGAATGGAGGAAAGACATATTAAAAAAATATTTATGAGACTTCGACAATCTTATTGGAGTAGACGAACCAAAGATATCCTTGGATGGTGATTTCCTGAGCGGGATGCATTTCGCGGATGAGAGACATATATTCACGAACCTGCGACTCGTATTCGGGTTTTGGAGAACCGAATTTGAAATCTACAATGATCCAGTTTTTGCCATCAGTCATCACACGATCAGGACGGCGCTCTTGCAGCTGACCGCCTTCAAGCTTTAGAATAGTACACTCGTTGTAGAGTTTGTATTTGTCTGAGAACCAATCTCTTACTTTTGTATTGTTTAAGCGTTTTCTAAGCATGGAGATGACTTTCTCGGATGTATTGTTCTCATCATAGAGGATACCTTCGAGTTCGAGACGTTTCAGCGCTGGAGCGATGTCGGCAGTGGTCCTTATGGTAGAGAAGACCTCGTGGAGAATGCTTCCCAGTTGGATATAGGATTTTGTATCCGACTCGTCCTCGCCATTGATGAAAGCCATAGAGCGATTGCTCTGTCGGAAGTCCATGTGAGGGGCGAAGGAGGAGACTTGGATCTTGAGGGGCGATGGGGTGATGGAGAAAGGGTTTTTGAAACTTTGAACTTTATGATTACCAAGCTTTTCATTAGCTGGCGACTCGAGATCGAGAGAAACTTTGAACCCGGAATTTGAGTGGAGGATGAGAGGGGAGCCGGAGGGTTCGAGACCTTCGAGGGTTGTATTAGAGAGAGTGTCGGGAAGAAGATGGAGAACCTGTTCTATGAGTGAAGAGCGGGAGGAGGCAGAGGTGTTGCGCTTCCCGAGGACAATGAGAGACTGCGATGCACGGGTGAAAGCAACGTAGAGGAGATTGAGGTTGTCTACGGTGTTCTGTAGATGCTCGTGATGATAGGCTGGTTCGTAGATGGTGCCAAGAAGGGACTTGGAACTGTAGTCAACAGGAGCCAACGGGAGATCATTGAAAGGAGCACTGCCTGGCTGACACCAGAGTAGCGAGCCTTGATGTTCGAGACTCCAGTCACAGAAGGGTATGATAACGTGAGGAAACTCGAGACCTTTGGATTTGTGGATAGAGATGATGCGTATACCGTGAATCTCGTCGCTCTGTATTGTCTTGCCCGAGATTGTCTCATTCCATTCCTTAAGGAAAAGAGGGATTAGGGGTGAGAGTCGGGAAGTATGATGTGAGAGCTGAGAGGTGAGGGGGGAGAGCGAATCTTGTAGGAAATCATTCAGACGGTCGAAGAAAGCGCAGACATAGGCACTCTGCCCCTCGAGAGAGGAGAGTGAGAAGATGATATAGAGGCGCTCAATGAGTTCGTAGAGAGGCATCTGACGGAGGGATTCGTATTCGGAGATGAATTCTTCGGGGAGGAGGGTGTCGAAGTCCTTGTGACGTAACAATAGCTGGTCGTCAGTAAGATTACGACCAAGTATCTCACGTTGGTAGCGTTTTACGAGAGATGCCTTTGTGAGGATGTCATCGCTGTGGGTGAGGAGTCGGAGGGCATCGATGATGGTGCATACAGCAGCTGAGGCATCGAGCCTGAAGGCCTCGTCGGAGATGATGCTTACCTCTGGGAGATGAAGCATGAAATACTGGGCGATGAGAGGGATAAGGGAGTTTGTGCGTACCAGAATGGCAATATCCTTGGGAGAAGCATCAGCCTCGATAAGATTAGAAACATGGGATACAAGTTCCTGAAGCATAGTCTCCTGATAGTCATCATCAGGGAGGAGCTTTACCAGGAAAGTGCCCTCATCAGGTTTGTTTTCCGGTACATCCTGAATGACGTCAGCATAAGCTTTCTTTAGTTGCTCTGCCTCAGGAATATCGTCAAGGTTGAGAAATTCGAGTTCTGCTGCCTTAGTGAAGAAGGCATTATTGAACTCGATGATGCGACGGGCAGAGCGATAGTTACGAGCGAGATTGCGGACTTCGAGTTGTTGGGAGGGGTTAGGAAACTGGCTTTCGATGTCATTAAGCAGACGCCAGTCACCAGAGCGCCAACGGTAGATACTCTGTTTCACATCGCCCACAATGAGATTGCCAGACTGCTGATGACTCATCGCCTCGTCGAGTAATACCTTGAAGTTCTGCCACTGGACAGTAGATGTGTCCTGGAACTCATCGATCATCACATGCTGTAACTGGGCACCGATTTTCTCGAAGATGAAAGGAGAGTCGCTCCCCTCGATGAGATCATGTAACAGCTGTTGGGTATCGCTGAGCAGGAATCTGTTCGACTCCTCGTTAAGAGCCCTTACACGAGTGGCGATAGTGCCTAATAGACGCAGTTGGCTGAGATGTTTCAGGGTCACCTCTGCCGACTGATACAGACACCACTGCTGAGGTCGGTTGTCGATGAGTTTCCTTAATAGCGGGTCAAGCTGTTTATCAACAAGTTTGTATAACAGATCTCTGTGGGGATGAGTCTTCTTGTACCATTTAGATGTGTCGCCCACACTGTCGTGAGCTCGTTTGCCTATCAGCGACTCATCGAAGGGGGCTCCATCACGAAGTTTCTGGAAGGTGCCTGCAACACCTGATTTCCCGAAAGAGAAGTCGTCGATGGTGAGACTTTCAGAATCGAGAATTGTAAAAAACTCATCTGCGATGTCCTGCATTTGTTGCTTGGCAGCATCACGAATCTCCTTGAGGTTCTCTGTGTATTTGTCGAAGAATCCCGGTTCATCGAGTTTCTCCTGCAGTATATCCGCTACAGCCTTATACTCATCCTTGAAGAGAGTACGTCCGAACTGTTTTATCTGACTTATCACATTCCAGCTCCTGTCGTCGGAGATATTGTCCAGGATATAACGCATTATCCATTTCAGAATGACGTCGTTAGCAGTGAGGTCGTGTATCATCTGATCCACAGCCATCTCTTCTACCTGTATATCGTTAAGGCCAATGCGCAGAGTGGCGGTAAGATCCAGTTCGCGAGCCAGGTTACGGAGTACACTCTGGAAGAATGTGTCGATGGTCATAACCCGGAACTCGTTATAATGATGAGTGAGATGATGCAGGGCGATGCCCGAGCGTTCACGTATCAGTTCCTCTTTCAGGCCAGTACTCTCCTGTACCTTTTTCAGGTATCCGTCAGACTCAGGCAGAGCCTTCCAGATGCCATATAGCTGGCTGAGGATACGCATCTTCATCTCCTCAGTAGCCTTATTGGTGAAGGTCACTGCGAGGATATTTCTGAAACATAGAGGATTCTCCACCACTAGTCGGATATACTCCGTTGCAAGGGTGAATGTCTTTCCGCTACCTGCGGATGCCTTATATACTGTCAGGGGTTTTACCATCTTCGGAATATTTCGTAACTGAAGTCAAAGCCAATCTCCTGGAATCTGGTGTTCTTGAAACCAGCAAACATACCTATGGAGATATATCTGTTAGTGAAGCTGTATCCCAATTCGATATGGGGTTTGGTACGTTCTACGATGGCGCAGCCAAGATAGAACCGTTCGCGTTCGATATACTTACCCAGATAAGGCACCCAACAAGCCACCATCATCGGCTGGTCATAGGCTACATTGAACCTCAGGTAATATTTCGACTGGTATAGTCGGCTCCTTAAGAGTTCGAAGTTACCGCTCCAGTCATCTTCAAAACCTTCGGGGAGATTATTATCACGGAAGTTAGCATAGTCGATAAAGTAGTTCTGAGACTTTCGGGTGTAAAAACCTGTACCCGCACGTAAATTCACCAGTCGCAATCCTGTAAGAGGCAGTTTCCACTGGGCATCGACTTCAAAACTCTCGTAGTCTATTGAAGACTTGTTGATACCCTTAAGTCCGCGTTCCCAGTCAATGCTGAGCCATGGTCCCTTTTTCCATAAGTTTATCTTTACCCCCAGCATAAGCGCGAAACTGCGATACTCTGTTTCAAGCCCGTAATTCAGCATCTCTTCTGGATAGATAGCTGTACGTCGGTGGTAGATAAAGCCTGACTCAATGTCGAGCCAGTCGAATGCCATGACATTGTTGAAGACCCTGAGATAATTGTCAGTGAAGAGATCAATGCCTTTGCCTCCCAGGTCGAGAGAATCCTCTATGTTCATAGCTTCTGCCACAGTACTGTTTGATATACGGTTACCATTACCATATATGATCTCTGCAAATCCGTTACGCTTGGGATTATATGTCATTCTCAGCGGAAGGGTGAAATAAAACTCCTTGAACTTGAAGTTATATCCGAAAAGAGGTTCGAAGGTGAGGTAACGATGCTCATTGAACTTATACATCGAACGCAGGTTGATTTTGTATCTGAATCCTCTGCGGTCGCTCCAGCTGAGATGCAGAGGGTCAATGAGAGGTGACATACGGAAAGAAGCGTTTTCCGACTCTGCTCCGATGGGAGTAAAAATGTTCTCTCCTATAGCATCCCAGAGGATCTTCTTCAGGATGCTCTCTTTCTTTGGCATAGTATCTTTTTTTGCCTCTTCCTCTATGGCCTTTATCTTCTCGTCGTAATTGGTATATATCTTCTTGTCAGCCTCAGATAGTGGAATAGGGCGGAGTGTATCCATCATCTCACGGCTGGTGACAGATATAACACTGTCAGGAAGATTTTTCTTGTTGTCGAAATCTGTGTTTATTAAAGCTGATATACGATTGCCTAGGAATTTGAATGTGGCAGCAGTATTACATACTGAAGGCATGAAAAAAAGCGAATCGTTCTTTGTCTGTACTATTTCTGTACGGAAAGTTATCATGTCGAATTCGCCATTGAGAACGGTTCTTAGTATCTTTCCGTTGGGTTGGATGATGGAATATCCGCTTATCAGCTGAGTATTGAAGGTCTTGGGACGGAAGTCAAGACGTATGTTTCCGTTTCTATCCGTTTTTTGTTTGTAACGATAGTAACGTTTGTTGTATTTGTTCAGAGGTGACAGGATATGGTTATTGTATATCGTTGCCTCGTACATGTTTGGGGTGAGATGGTCGAGTAGGGTGTATATGCCATGTCTGTTACCTCTTATGTTTGAGCTGACAACCTGTTGCTTGACATCAAACCTATGCCCTTTAGTGAATAATACATTGCTATATGATTCCCTCAGATAATCCCTTACATTGTCGCTATGGTAGAACACATGTGCAGAAGGGATGAACTTCATTATAGGGTTCCTTCGTTCAATGTTATAACGAACCTTGAAATAAACATTGTCACAAATGCTGTCGATTTCCTTAATGTGGTTTATGTGATAATCATGTATGCGGTATAGTATCAGGGAGTCTTTCTTCTCTCTGCTAAAAACAATGCTGGGCATACCTGTGAGTATGCCCAGCACTATATAGATTATCAGCTTTCCGCATTTCACGAATGCAAAAGTACGGAAAAAATCTGTAGTTACAAAATTTATCCCAGATATTTCATCAGAATTTTTGCGTTTCCGCTGTCACGGAGCTTCGCAATGCTCTTTTCGCGAATCTGACGTACACGTTCGCGGGTAAGACCAAGCTGGTCACCAATCTCCTCGAGACCTTTCTCATGACATCCGATACCAAAGCACTCGCGGATGATTGTTATCTCGCGCTCCTTGAGGACTTTGTTGAGCACAGTATTCAGCTCCTGAGCCATTGACTCATGGTCAACGAGTTTGTCTGTGCGGGTATCATCACCAGAAGCCATCACGTCGAGCATACAGTTGTCCTCACCATCCTGGAAAGGTGCATCGATACTTACGTGGTGACTGTCAGCCTGCATAGACTGAGCAATCTTATCCTCATCGAGGTTAGTAACCTCACTGAGCTCAGCCACACTTGGATGACGTTGGTGTTCCTGTTCGAACTTGTTTATCTCATGGCCGATCTTATTCAGAGAACCTACCTGATTAAGAGGCAGACGAACGATACGGCTCTGCTCTGCGATAGCCTGAAGGATGCTCTGACGGATCCACCAAACAGCGTAAGAGATGAACTTAAAACCACGAGTCTCATCAAACTTCTGAGCAGCTTTTATCAGTCCGATGTTACCTTCGTCAATAAGGTCGGTAAGTGTCAGACCCTGATGCTGATACTGCTTGGCTACTGATACCACGAAACGCAGGTTGGCAGTGACCAATTTCTCTTTGGCACGCTCTCCTTCAGGACCACCCTTACGGATCTTCTGTGCCAGTTCTATCTCTTCATCGATAGAAATCAGTGGTGCACGACCAATCTCCACGAGGTATTTGTCCAAAGCCTCGCTCGAACGGTTTGTAATACTCTTTTGAATCTTAAGTTGTCTCATCTTATTCTCCTTGAAAACGTCTTTAACTGTTTGATTATCAAACTAATATCCTAATATCGATACGTTGTTCTCTTTTTAACAATTATTTTAATTTTTCTTTCAGATATTTGCCAGTAATGCTATTCTTGCATTTTACTATCTCCTCAGGTGTTCCGCAGCATACGAGGTCTCCGCCTTTATCGCCGCCATCAGGTCCGAGGTCTATGACATGATCTGCACATTTGATTATCTCCATGTTGTGTTCGATGACCAGTATTGAGTGCCCACGGGATATCAGAGCCTCGAAAGAATCGAGTAGTTTACGGATATCATGGAAGTGGAGACCTGTTGTTGGCTCATCAAAGATGAAGAGGGTGGGGAGCTGTTTCTCCTGACCTATGAAATATGCGAGTTTTACGCGCTGGTTTTCTCCTCCTGAGAGTGTTGAGGAGTTCTGGCCAAGTTTGATATATCCAAGGCCTACATCTTCAAGTGTCTTCAGGCGCTTTACTATCGCAGATGTGAGGTTGGAACGTTCCTCTGAGAAGAACTCTATGGCCTCAGAGATGGTCATATTGAGGATGTCATCGATGTTCTTCCCGTTGTAGCGCACATCGAGGATATCGTGTTTGAAGCGATGCCCATGACATGCTTCGCACTCAAGTACGAGATCAGCCATAAACTGCATCTCTACTGTGATGACGCCAGCACCCTTACACTCCTCGCATCGTCCTCCGTCAGTGTTGAAAGAGAAATACTGCGAGGTGAAGCCCATCTGTTTTGCGAGAGGCTGTTCTGCGAAGAGGTCTCTGATGGCATCATAGGCTTTTACATATGTGGCTGGATTAGAGCGAGTGGATTTTCCTATGGGGTTCTGATCTACGAACTCCACATGTTTTATGGCATCGATATCGCCATCAAGACCGAGGAATTCACCCGGAGCATCGTAAACCTCTCCGAGGCGTCGTTTCAGGGATGGGTAGAGAATGCCCTTTACGAGACTCGATTTTCCTGAGCCAGAGACACCTGTGATGACAGTCATAATATTCAGGGGGATCTTTACATCGATGCCTCTGAGATTATTCATGCGGGCACCAAGGATATCGATGTGTCGATTCCAAGGGCGACGGCTTATGGGGACAGAAATCTCCTCTTCGTGGAGGAGGTATTTCACTGTGTAGCTTCGAGAATGACTGGATGTGTTGGTTATCTCGTTGGCAGAACCATCGAAGACGATTTCACCTCCAAGACGACCTGCATCAGGGCCTACATCGATGATGTGATCAGCAGCACGCATGATGTCTTCGTCGTGCTCTACTACAACTACTGTGTTTCCAAGAGACTGCAGTTCCTTGAGAACATGGATGAGGCGTTCTGTGTCTCTGGAATGGAGGCCTATGCTTGGTTCATCGAGTATGTAGAGAGAGCCTACGAGACTGCTTCCGAGACTTGTTGTGAGGTTTATTCGTTGGCTCTCGCCACCAGAGAGGGTGTTAGAGAGACGATTTAACGTAAGATATCCAAGTCCCACATCCATAAGGAATTGCATACGTGAGTTAATCTCTGTGATAAGACGCTTTCCAATCTCCTGCTCCTGAGGTGTAAGTTCAAGATTACGGAACCACTCCTGTAGACGTACTACAGGCATCTGAACCAAGTCTGTTATGCTTCGTCCACCTATCTTCACATACTCCGCCTCGGGCTTAAGACGAGTACCATGACACTTCGGACATGTGGTCTTTCCACGATATCGAGCCATCATCACACGATACTGGATCTTGTATTGGTTCTCCTTCACCATCTCGAAGAAAGAGTCGATGCAAGGTTTCTCCTCTGCTTTTTTATCAGAGGGGAGACCATGCCAGAGCCAGTCTTTCTGTTGGCGTGTGAGATTCATGTATGGCTCGAAAATAGGGAAGTCATCCTTTACAGCATGACGACAGAACCACTCCTGCCATTCTTTCATTTTATCACCATGCCAGCAAACCACACAACCATCGTATACAGAAAGTGTGGTGTTGGGGATTACCAGCCTCTCGTCGATACCAATCACACTACCGAAACCCTGACACTCAGGACAAGCTCCTGCAGGAGAGTTGAAAGAGAACATCTGGTCATTAGGTTCTTCGAAAGATATGCCGTCTGCTTCGAAACGAGTAGAGAAGTCATAGCAGATATTAGAAGGCTCAAACATCAGGCGAAGTTCTCCATGACCTTCGTAAAACGCTGTTTCGGAGGAATCAACGAGACGGGATATCACATCCTTGGAGTCATCAACGGAGAGGCGATCTATCACGAGGTAGATACTGGAAGCATTATCCAGATCTGATGAGGTTACATTAGATATGCTCGTGGATTCCAGATAGTCATCGATGCGCTGGAAGGTGCTATTGACATAGATGCGTGAGTAGCCCTCGAGGATGTATGCCTTTAGCTGTTGTTCGAGAGTGCGGTCTTCTGGGAGATAAATAGGAGCTAAGACCACAAAACGAGTGCCTTTCGAGAATTCCAGCATCTTCTGTATAACATCCTCAGTGGAGTGTTTCTTTACCTCACTGCCACTTATCGGAGAATAAGTACGTCCGATACGAGCAAAGAGTAGACGCAAGTATTCGTAAATCTCCGTTGTTGTGCCAACAGTACTCCTTGGGTTACGTGAGATGACCTTCTGTTCTATTGCTATTGCAGGAGGGATACCTCGTATGAAGTCACACTCAGGTTTGTTCATACGTCCGAGGAATTGTCTGGCGTATGAAGAGAGGCTCTCCACATAACGTCTCTGGCCTTCGGCATATAATGTGTCGAAGGCCAAAGATGATTTGCCGGAGCCACTGACTCCGGCAATCACTACGAATTCGTTACGGGGTATCTTTACGTCAATATTCTTGAGGTTATTGACCCTTGCCCCCTTTACCTCAATTGATTCACTCAATATTACAAAATTGTCTTTACTGCCTCAAGCATGCCCTTCTGCTGGATAGCATCGAGGTACTGTTTTACAAGGGAGTTGAGACCAGCAATCTTATTCAGATCCTCCTGCCAGATAAACTCAGCACCGAGTACACCATCAGCAACCTTCTGAGTGTCACCAGTAGTCCAGAGCTCCTTCAGCAGATCCATGATCTTCTGGTCATCATTAGGCACGATCTCTACACCGTCCTCACGCTTGCCCCCCTTATAGTATGTGATGATAGCAGCCAGTCCGAATACGAGACCCTTTGGCAGTTCACCCTTACGCTCGAGATATGTCTTCACTCCTGGGAGGTCACGAGCCTGGAACTTCGGGAATGAGTTAAGCATGATAGAAGTAACCTGATGGTCAACGTATGGGTTGTCGAAACGCTCCAGTACATCGCCAGCGAACTTCTCCAGCTCGTCCATTGGGAGGTCGAGGGTCTGCATCAGCTCATCAAACTGTACCTTGTGGATATACTTTGAGATGACCTCATGGTTGCAGGCATCACGAACGATATTCACGCCACTGAGGAATGCTACAGGAGAGAGAACGGTGTGAGGACCATTCAGCAGTGTAACCTTACGCTTGTGGTATGGCTCCTCTGAAGGAACGAACAATACGTGCAGTCCTGCCTTGTCTGCAGGGAACTCGTTGGCTACCTCCTTTGGAGCCTCGATAACCCAGAGATGGAATGTCTCTGCCTGTACAACGAGGTTGTCGCGGTAAGAAATCTTCTCCTGAATCTCAGCAATCTCCTTACGTGGGAAGCCAGGAACGATACGGTCTACGAGAGTAGCGTAAACACCACAAGCCTCCTCGAACCACTTCTTGAAGTCGGCACCAAGGTTCCATAGTTCGATATACTTATAGATACAATCCTTCAACACGTGACCATTGAGGAAGATCAGCTCACATGGGAAGATGATAAGACCCTTGGTAGGATCACCGTTGAATGTCTGATAACGACGATACAGCAGCTGAACCAGTTTGCCTGGATAAGAGCTTGCAGGAGCATCCTCGAGCTTACAAGCAGGATCGAAAGCGATACCAGCCTCTGTGGTGTTAGAGATTACGAAACGAATCTCTGGCTGATCTGCAAGAGCCATGAAGGCTGCGTTCTGAGTATAGGGGTTCAGCGCACGGCTGATAACATCGATACGCTCGAGAGTATTTACAGGCTTACCGTTCTCACGCCCCTGAAGGTTTACGTGATAGAGACAATCCTGGGCATTGAGCCAGTCAACCATACCCTTTTCGATAGGCTGTACAACGACTACAGAACCATTGAAGTCTGTCTTCTGGTCCATGTTCCAGATAATCCAATCTACGAAAGCGCGGAGGAAGTTACCCTCACCGAACTGAATAACCTTTTCAGGCATAACGCTCTTAGGAGCGAACTGTTTGTTTAGTGGTTTCATTTTTAAATATCGTTTTATTTGTTCATTGTTTGCGACTGCAAAGATACATTTTTTCTCTGATACCTCAAAATTTTTTTGTCATATAACGTTAAAAATCCACGAAAACCTTTGCGGAAGATTTTACGTGGATGTATAAAAAGCAATTTCCCCCGCTTTGATGGCGAGGGAAATATACTATCTCAAAGAAACATATTTGTGAAGTGTCTTGCGCACAGCACCAGGGCCTGCGTAGAGCTCCTTTACGTAACCCTCTATCTGTTCTCCGAGACCTGCCTCATAGAGGTCGAGTCCAAAGACGTCAGCACGAGAGAAAAGCTTCTTCAGCGGGCTCCAGTCCTGATCTGCCTTTCCAATCTCCAATGGAGCTACGATAGCCTGCAGTTCTGCGAGCATTGGGTCAGGAGAAGGCTCGAATGAAGTACCATCATCCTTGATACCCTTCAGATAACGGGCATATCCAGCGAGAGTGAGAGGAATCAGCACGAGGTTCGTCTTGTCGAGACCACGAGCGAGATACTTCTTTATTGTCTCACCGAAACGGATAGGCAGTTTCTGAGAGGTGTCCATCGCGATACGCTGAGGAGCATCGGGCATGAAAGGATTAGGCAGACGACGATTGATGACGGCACCGATAAACTCGTATGGATTCAGCACACCTGGATCAACGACTACGGGCATCGCTTCCATGTAACCTATCTTTTGGATGAATGCACGCAGGTCTTCATCAGCCATCTCTGCAGAGATCAGTGTATATCCCAGCATGCAGCCATAGATGGACATTGCCGTATGCAGAGGGTTAAGACAGGTGGTAACCTTCATGGTCTCAACCTTATCTACAGTCTCACGGGTAGTATAGAGAGCACCTCCGAGATCGAGTGGGGGACGACCATTGGTGTAGTTGTCCTCGATAACGAGATATTGTACCTCCTCTGCATTCACGAAAGGAGCAGTAAAGGTATGTTTCTCTGTCTCGATATAATCGTTATCCTCGAAACCGTCTGCAGCGAGCAGCTCTTTCACCTTCTCATGTGGACGAGGAGTGATCTTGTCGATCATCGACCAAGGGAAGGTAATCTTCTTCTCATCCTTCAGGTAAGCGAGGAAAGCCTCTGGCACGAGACCATCCTTCACCCAACGCTCTGCATAGGCGAAGACACCTGCCTTCACCTTGTCGCCGTTATGCGAGCAGTTGTCCATACTCTGAACAGTCAGTGGCAGTTGTCCTGCGTTGAAACGCTCAAATAGCAGCGCACAAACCTTACCCATTGCAAAGAGAGGACTCTTGCCACGAGCGAGGTCTGCCTCATTATAGGTATAACCCTTCTCAGTGATAGTGAAAGAGATCATCTGCAGTGATGGGTTCTTGAAGATCTCTACAAGACGATTCCAGTCAGGGAACTGAGGATCAGCCTTAAGAGCCTCTGTAACAGATGCAATCACCTTCTTCTCGATACTGCCGTCAGAACAGAGATTTACACACAGTGAGAGGTTGTTATAAGGAGCGTATGCCTTATCTACCACTTCGAAGTCGAATGTCTCTGCCACGATGACACCACGATCATATTTACCTGTGTTCAGCGCATCATTGAGGATGGCAGCTGGGAAGGCACGGAAGATGTTTCCTCCACCGAAATGTACCCATGTAGGTTCTTTGGCAGTCTTCTCGCGCAAGGTCTTGATGTCAAACTTCGGAAGCTCATAGCCTTTGGCTTCCCATTCTGCGGCATTGAAACTGCCGCTCAAAATATCATTCAGTTTCATATTAATCAAAGAATCCGGGTTGTTTGTATTCTATTCCTAACTCACGATCGACAGTAGCGAGAATACCCTGTACCTGTCCGAGGGCGAACATACGGCCGAGGAGCGTATAGCCTGAGTTATGTCCATGATTACTCTCGTCCATCACACCACCAGGCTCGTCTGTGAAGGTCATACCATGATCTACGCGCATTGGGAGATTGGGATTCTCCTTCTCAAAGATACGGCAGAGTTCAACGATGTCTGCACGTCCTCCCAGGTGTGATGCCTCTGTGAAGTCACCATTGGGGAAGATATGGCAAGAGCGCAGGTGAACGAAGTGAGTGCGTGATGCAAACTTCTTCGCCATCTCCACAACATTATTATAAGCACCTGCAGAGAGACTTCCAGCACAGAATGTCAGGCCATTATGCTTGTTGGGCACTGCATCGAGGAACCACTGGATATCCTCTTCAGTACGTACGATACGTGGTAAGCCCAATACCTCAATTGGTGGATCATCAGGATGTACACACATGTTCATACCGTATTCCTCACAAGTAGGCATGATAGCCTCGAGGAAATACTTCATGTTGGCTCTCAGCTGAGCCTTGTCGATACCCTTATAGAGATTGAGGAACTCGCGGAACTTCTGAACAGGAGCCTCGTCGTTCTCACTGAAGTTTCCGCTTACGAATCCCTGAGTCTTGATGACGATGTTCTCCACCAGTTTGTGATCCTTTTCTGGAGTCATGGTCTTTGCCAGCTCGTCGCACTCAGCGATGACGCTACGTCCTTCGCCCCAGCCCTCAGGGAACTGGAACTTCTCCCATTCCTCACGTGCACCCTCGCGCTTAAGGATATAGATGTCGAAATAGGCAAACTCAGCATAGTTGAAATACAGGTTAGTAGAGCCATTGGGATTCTTATGAAGAAGGTCAGTACGTGCCCAGTCCAATACTGGCATGAAGTTATAGCAGATGCAATGGATGCCCTCAGCTGCGAGGTTACGCAGGCTCTCCTTATATACCTCGATCTGATGATCTCTGTCAGGACCGCCATATTTGATAGTCTCTACTACAGGGAGACTCTCTACTACGCTCCAACGCATACCATAGCTCTCGATATACGTCTTCAGGTCGTGAATCTTCTCACGTGTCCATACCTCACCAAGAGGTACATCGTGCAGGGCAGTAACGATGCCCTCAACACCGATTTGTCTTAACTGTGCAAGAGTGATCTTGTCTTTCTTGCCAAACCATCTCCAAGTTCTTTCCATAATAGTTTGTTATTTAAAGGATTAATGTCTTTTTTTATTGTTTCTTCCGATAATAAGTTCTCTGAAATCAATCTTCCTCGCTCTCTGTGACGCAGCGATGCTGAAGAGAGGAGTACTCTCGTTGCCGTATCTGTCAACGGCCGTCACAGCGTAGTTGAGGCTCTGTCCTCCGTGAGGGACATTGACAGACAACTTTCTTACCCTCTGGGCGATGATATTCTCTGCCTTAGACCAGTCTACAGGATAGTCTTGCGACGCATATATATTATATGTGATATAGTCACATCCGCTACGATCCTTTGCTGCCTGCCAGGATAACCTGTCAGTGCTCATTCCTCGTTGCAGGTTAAGTTCACGAGGGGATGTGGGAGCCTGTTTGTTTTCCCATGTCATAGGAGGAACGAGGGCAGGCACAGAGTTAAAGTCTTTCGTGAACGAATATATGCCTTTTGTATTGTCTGTCAAGAATTTACTGCGGAAGAAGGTGTGTCCGAGATTCATCTCGCGACATACACTCATCTCACGGGTGATGATATCCAGAGTCCAGTCTTTCTCTCTTGGGTGTAGCATATATACAGCCAGTCCGGGAGCGATAATCCTGCCGTATGAATACTCCTTCCAGTTTACTGCAAAGGGATAGAAATTGGTACCCTGGAAATACATCATCGGGAAGAGGGCATCCATAAGTCCGTCACGAAGCCAGGCCTGTGCATCCTGACATACGGTAGTGTTTGCATTCCATCCATTACTCCTGAAACGTGTCAGGTCATCATATTTTCCTATTGGAGAACAAGACATCTTCACCCAGGGTTTTTCTGACTTCACTGCAATGTTTATCTTACGCACGATATCAGTGATATACTGTCGTCCCTGTTGACGTGTAACCTTCAGTTTCCAGGTCTCAGGATATCTGATATAGTCGAGATGGATACCATCGATATCATACTTGCGAGTAACCTCACGGCAGAACTTGGCCAGATAGTCGCCTGTCTCTTTCTTCTCTGGGTTCATATATCCTTCTTCGCCAACCTTCACAATCACGTTAGGCATCTTCTGGCGCAGTAGCTTACATCCGTAGGTGTTCCACTTGCCTACGGGTATAGTAACTATCCATGCATGACACTCCATACCCCTTTTGTGACACTCGTCGATACACATCTGCAGGGCGTCATATCCGGGAGTGGTACCGGGTTTTCCAGAGAGACATCCGTCCCATGGTTCCATATCTGAAGGGAAGATGGTTGTGGCACGCACTCTCGCCTGTATGAGTACAGTGTTGATGTTTGCCTGCTGCAACTGGTCGAGTGTACGTATGAGCTCCTGTTTCTGTTGTGTCTGCGAGTAGGAATGAGGCCAGTCTATTCCTCCGATGGTGGTGAGCCATACAGCTCTTACTTCATGTTTGGGTGACTGCGCCTGTAGGTCCAGTACTAGTGATAATAATAGAAAAATCCTTAATATCGTTTTCAAAATCTTGTCTTTTTGATAAATTTTCTGCAAAGATACAAAATAATTGAGAATTGAGAGTGTAGAATTGAGAATTATTTGTATTTTTGCACAAAGAATTATTTAAAAACCATTTTTTAGACTAATGAAGAAATTGATGATGGCAGCTATCGGCCTTATGATGGCAGTGAGTGTAAGTGCACAGAATCGTGCAGTGTCAGAAACACCTTTTTATGCTGGTAAGTGGATGGTAGGAGCCTCTGCAACAGGTTTCGACCTCAGTTACCACAAAGGTGAGAAATGGAGAGTAGGTCTTGAGGCAAAGGGTGGTTATCTGTTCGTTGATAACTGGATGGTCACAGGTAAGCTTGTTTATAACAACTCCACCTATAGCCATTCTGTATTCGGTCTTGGTGCAGGTCTTCGTTATTACGTCGAACAGAATGGTATCTATGTAGGAGCAGGTGGTAAGTTTGTTCACTCAGGCGGTATCGACGATTTCCTTCCGGAGGCAAACGTGGGTTATGCCTTCTTCCTCACTCGTCATCTCACCGTTGAGCCAGAGCTCTATTATGAGCTGAGCACAAAGAGCAGTGACTATAGCGGCCTGGGACTGAAGGTAGGATTTTCACTCTATTTCTAAAAAGAAGTATCATGCTAAGCGTAGAAGAATTAGTTGACAGACTCATCGATCTGTCGTTTGCCGAAGATATAGGCGATGGTGATCACACCACGTTGTGTTGTATCCCTGAGGATGCTATGGGCAGGAGTCATCTTCTCATCAAGGAGGATGGTATCCTTGCAGGTGTAGAGATTGCCAAGGAGGTGTTCCGTCGTTTCGACCCTACGATGCAGGTAGAGGTTCTCATGGGCGATGGTAGTCGTGTAAAGAAGGGTGACATCGCAATGGTGGTTACAGGAAAGATCCGTTCGTTGTTGCAGACAGAGCGTCTGATGCTTAACATCATGCAGCGAATGAGTGGTATTGCCACGATGACTGATCGTTATGTCCAGCATCTGAAAGGTACCAAGACCCGTATCCTCGATACCCGCAAGACCACTCCTGGCATGCGTATGCTCGAGAAACAGGCAGTGAAGATTGGTGGAGGATGCAATCATCGTATCGGACTCTTCGATATGATACTATTGAAAGATAACCATGTTGACTTCGCAGGCGGTATCGTCAATGCCATTGACCGTTGTCATGCTTATCTCAAAGAGAAAGGGTTAGACCTGAAGATAGAGATAGAGGTACGTAACTTCGATGAACTCCAGCAGGTGCTCGATCATGGTGGTGTAGACCGTATCATGCTCGACAACTTCAGTGTGCCCGACACCAAGAAGGCTGTAGACATCATAGGTGGTCGTTTTGAGACGGAGTCGAGCGGTGGTATCACCTTCGACACTATCCGAGACTATGCAGAGCAGGGTGTAGACTTTATCAGTGTAGGTGCCCTTACGCACTCGGTAAAAGGCCTCGACATGAGTTTCAAAGCATGCGAGTGATTAAAGATTAAATAAAAAATATAAAATATAAAATAAAAAATATTTTTTTATGAAGCGTATTATAATGATGATGGCTCTTGCCGGTGCGATGTGTGTTCAGTCATCACAGGCCTGCACGAACTTTATCGTCGGAAAGAATGCAAGTGCCGACGGTTCTGTGTTCGTGACATATAATGCCGACTCGTATGGAGCATTCATGCCCCTGTATCACTATCCTGCAGCAAAGCATCAGCCAGGAGAGATTCGTAAGGTCTACGAGTGGGACACCAACAAATATCTTGGTGAGATAGCAGAGGCTCCTGAGACATATAATGTCATTGGTAACAGTAATGAGTGGCAGGTGACCATAGGTGAGACCACCTTCGGCGGACGTCATGAGATGGCCGACTCTACAGGTATCATCGACTATGGCTCACTTATCTATATTACACTTCAGCGAGCAAAGACAGCCCGCGAGGCCCTGAAGATCATGACATCGCTCGTTGAACAGTATGGCTATTACTCTGAGGGTGAGACCTTCTCTGTAGCCGACAAGGATGAGGCATGGATGTTGGAGATGATGGGCTGCGGTCCTGATCGTACAAAGTCTCCTGAGCGTACAGTATGGGTTGCGGTACGTATCCCTGACAATGCTATTGCTGCTCACGCTAACCAGAGTCGTATCACCAAGTTCCTCGATGGCCGTTACACTAAGGTCAAGATGAAGGACCTGATGAAGAAATACCCTGTCAATGGCAAGAAGCCCGTGCCCAATCTGATGCTGTGCTCAGATAATATAATAAGGTATGCGCGTACTATGGGCTGGTATGATGGCAGAACCTGACTTCTCCGGACGTCGTTACTGCGAGGCTCGTGTATGGAGTTTCTTCAATCGTTTCAGCGATGACTTCTCAGAATATGTGCCTTATGCTAAGGGTATTGAGAAGGATGCTAAACCCATGCCTCTGTGGATCATCCCTAACAAGGCCGTTAGCCTTCAGGATCTTCGTGATGCCATGCGCGACCACTATGAGGGTACTCCTTTTGCTCTCGACTCAGACATAGGTGGCGGACTCTTCGAGATGCCATATCGTGTGTCTCCCTTGTCATTCAAACTCGATGGTAAGGAGTATTTCAACGAGCGTCCTATCTCTACCTTCCAGACAGCATGGTCGTTTATCTCTCAGATGCGTGCCTCTATGCCTCGTGAGGTTGGTGCTTGTTTCTGGTTTGGTAATGATGATGGTAATATGGTGGCTTATACTCCTATGTACAGCGCTATCACCTGTGTGCCTAAGTGTTTCTCTGGCGAGGGTGCCGATGATATCACCTTCTCTATGGACAATGCCTTCTGGGTATGCAACTGGGTTAGCAACATGGTTTATCCCCGTTACTCAATGATGTTCCCCTCGCTGAAAGCCGTGCGCGACTCTCTCGATGCCTCATACGATCGTCTGCAGCCTGAGATAGAGGCTAAGGCCCTTGCTCTGGCTACTCCAGAGGAGCGTATCGTCATGCTAACAGACTATAGCTGCAAGAAGGGTGATGAAATGATTGCCCGTTGGAAGAAACTGGCTTACCATCTTATCGTGAAATACAATGATATGGTTGTACGTCCGGAAAATGAGGATGGCACCTTCAAGCGTAACCAGTATGGTGGTGGTGCCCGTGTTCAGCGTCCAGGTTATCCTGAGAGATATGCCCGGGAGTTGATTAAGCAGACAGGAACGGATTTGCTGGTTCCAGCAAAATAAAAAATATAAAAACTAAAATAAATTAGGGCCCCGAGTTTCGTCGGAGCCCTATTTATTTAGATTGGGGAAAGATTACTTTCCTTTCTCCATCTGAGCCTTCAGCTGAGCGAGTACGTCGAGATCACCGAGTGTGGTGCTTGCTGCAACGTTCTCAATCTTTGGAGCCTCGTCCTTCTTAGCGCGTGGTGCCTTCTTGGCAGCTGCCTTCTTCTCCTCACGAGCGGGATCCTCGAAGGTACGGCTGTGAGAGAGGATGATACGCTTAGAATCCTTGTTGAACTCGATAACCTTGAATGGGAGAGTCTCACCAGCCTGAGCCTGTGAACCGTCTTCCTTCTGCAGGTGCTTTGGAGTAGCAAAGCCTTCAACATTTTCGTCGAGAGCAACAACGGCGCCCTTCTCGAGCAGCTCAGTGATTTTTCCCTCGTGAACAGAACCAACAGTGTACTTATCCTCGAATACATCCCATGGATTATCCTCGAGCTGCTTGTGACCGAGTGAGAGACGACGGTTCTCCTTGTCGATATCGAGAACGATAACCTCGATAGAGTCGCCAACCTTTGTGAACTCTGAAGGATGCTTTACCTTCTTTGTCCATGAGAGGTCGCTGATGTGGATCAGACCATCTACACCCTCCTCGAGCTCTACAAATACACCGAAGTTGGTGAAGTTGCGAACCTTTGCAGTGTGCTTGCTGCCAATAGGATACTTAGCATCGATGTTCTCCCATGGATCCTCGCGGAGCTGCTTGATACCGAGTGACATCTTACGCTCGTCGCGATCGAGAGTCAGGATTACTGCCTCTACATCCTGTCCAACGCTCAGGAACTCCTGAGCTGAACGCAGGTGCTGGCTCCAAGACATCTCAGAAACGTGGATGAGACCCTCAACGCCTGGCTGTACCTCAACGAATGCACCGTAGTCAGCAATAACTACAACCTTACCAGTGACGTGGTCACCAACCTTCAGGTTAGCATCGAGAGCATCCCATGGGTGAGGAGTGAGCTGCTTCAGACCAAGAGCGATGCGCTTCTTCTCGTCGTCGAAGTCGAGGATAACGACATTTATCTTCTGGTCGAGCTCTACTACCTTGTGAGGATCGTCTACGCGGCCCCAAGAGAGGTCTGTGATGTGGATAAGTCCGTCAACACCACCGAGGTCGATGAATACACCGTAAGAAGTGATGTTCTTAACTGTACCCTCGAGGATCTGACCCTTCTCGAGCTTACCGATGATCTCCTTCTTCTGCTGCTCGAGCTCCTGCTCGATGAGAGCCTTGTGAGAAACAACTACGTTACGGAACTCCTGGTTGATCTTCACGATCTTGAATTCCATTGTCTTACCTACGAACTGGTCGTAGTCACGTATTGGGTGAACGTCAATCTGGCTTCCAGGAAGGAATGCCTCGATACCGAACACGTCAACAATCATACCACCCTTAGTGCGGCACTTGATGTAACCCTGTACGATCTCCTCTGCCTCGAGAGCAGCATTGACACGATCCCAAGATTTGCTCATGCGAGCCTTCTTGTGTGAGAGAATCAGCTGACCCTTCTTGTCCTCTGCACTCTCTACGTAAACTTCTACTACGTCACCGATCTTCAGATCAGGATTGTAGCGGAATTCTGAAGCGGGGATGATACCGTCGCTCTTGTAACCGATGTTGACAACAACTTCCTTCTTGTCAACTGAGATGACCTTACCGTCAACT
>CACYRS010000032.1 GCA_902776935.1 uncultured Prevotellaceae bacterium
GAAATATTCGTACCTTTGCATTGTCAAAGAAAAAAGGCGAAATTTGCGGCCTAACTAGGGAACAAAAATTATCAAGCGCGCGGATAAGTGTTTCATAGGCAAAGCCAAAAACGGAGTCTGATTCGGAGGCAGTAAAAAAGTAAGACGATCTATTAACAATTTAAAGAAGCGTGCTGGGATGCAGCCGGAGAGGTTATCAAGGCATGGGCAACTGAAGGTCACTCTGTGACACTGCCAGGACTGGGAACCATGCGTTTCGGACTCCGCATCGCAACAGCAATTCTAACAGCCCTCGGAGCAACATCCTGTCTAGGACTTGGCAATCTTTAAATTATTAAAATCTCACAGTAGGGAACACCTCATTGTGAGATTTTTCGTTAATCTTCCAAAAATCAATCGCTTGTAACAAACTTTTTTTGTAACTTTGCAGCCAGTTATATAAAATATAAGTAATAATGAAAAAGATATTTTTAGCAATGCTGCTGGCGATGCCACTTACCATCGCAGCACAAGACAACACCTGGGAGAGAATAGAACAGGAACCGACAACGAAGGAGAACCGTGACGCAAAATACCTCGTAGACAATGCCGTTCCGGTGGTGGACGGAGTGGTTTGCTGGGAGAAAACCATCGAGGCTCCGGGCAAGACAGCAGCACAGATCTACGACATAATACTGGCTCAGATGGAGAAGATGACCACAGAGCCCAACCAGATAGCAAACAGCAACGTGGCCATCAAGAACGACGAGAAACACGAACTGGGAGCCGTCTACCACGAGTGGCTCGTGTTTAAGAGCTCAGCACTGTCGCTTGACCGTACACAGATGAACTTCCAGCTCATCGTGAACTGCGCTGACGGAAAGGCTGCGCTGAAGATGAAACACATCACATACGACTACGACATGGAGCGCAAGCCGCAACACTACAAGGCAGAGGAATGGATAACAGACAAATACTGCGTGAACAAGAAACATACCAAGCTCTACCCTATCTCAGGCAAGTTCCGCAGAAAAACCATCGACCGCAAGGACTTTATATTCAATAAGTTCGAATCACTGCTTAAATAATAATGAATAAGGACAAGATACGTAACTGGCTGAATATCATATTTATGATAATGGCCGTGATAGGTGTAGCCTACTATCTTACCAAAGACAGGACCACTGGCACGTATATCATTCTCTTTGCCATGTGTTTTAAGATAGCAGAGTCGTCACTGCGTATGATAAAATAAGATATGAGGAATATTCTTTCTACCCTCTTGATGCTGATGATGGTGCTGACAGAAGCCAGCGCACAGGATTCACGGACATATAACCAGATAGATGAAAACGGAAACATTACACAACGTAATGAAAACAGAAACTTCAACAAGAACAGCAACGACACCACGAAGAACAAAGAGGTGCCCAAGGGACACTTCGCATGGAAGGTGGACAGAAGGTTCGGTGACGTGATACCCAGCGACAGAGACACCATACACCACCTGTTTATGAACACCACATTCAACTCAGGTATGTACGGAGAGTATAACCACACGGGAAACAACTACTCTGCACGACAGAGCCGTATCTTCATCAACAGAAAGGAGAACAGCTCGTTTATACTCACCGACCCATACAGCTTCTTCTGGAAAGACCCGGATGAGTTCGTGTTCATCAACACACTGTCACCATACACTCTCGTGACCTACGACAACTGCGGCGACAAACAGTTCGGAGAGGACAGGATAGACGGAAAGTTTGCCATAAACGTCAACAAGGAGCTTGGTTTCGGATTCGACCTCAACTACGACTACGCGCGAGGATACTACAGCAATCAGGGACAGGCACATTTCGACGCATCATTCTTCGCCACATACATCGGCGACAGATACCAGATGCACGCCCTGGTGAGTCTGAGACACATGAAATCAGCCGAGAACGGAGGTATCACCAACGATATCTACGTGACTCACCCGGAATCGTTAACTGACTCATACGACACCAACGAGTTTCCTACCGTGCTGAGCGACAACTGGAACAACAGCGACAACCAGCACCTGTATCTCTCACACCGATATAACGTGGGATTCTACCGTAAGGTGCCTATGACGCCTGAGGAGATAAAGGCAAAGAAGTTTGCCGAGGAGTCGAAGAAAGAGAAAGAGGCAGAGAAGGAGAAGAAGAACCAGCCCGAGGGACGACCCAAGGACGCTGCTCCCATGGGAAGGCCAAAAGACGCAGTCATCATGGGTAAGGAACCGGGGAAGAAAGACTCGCCCGACCTAGCTGCCGACACTACGAGAATAAAGGTTGAAGGACATGCCGCCATCGACAGCCTTAACCGCGCACAGGCCATACAGGACTCCATCGACGCTACGATGAAGAAAGAGTATGTGCCGGTGACCAGCTTCATACACACCCTCGAACTGCATAACTACAACAGGGTATATCGCGGATACAAAACACCAAACAACTACTATCTCGACAACTACTATACCAAGGGACTGGAGTTTGGCGGTGACACCATCCACGACAAGACAAAACACCTGCAGGTGAAGAACACCTTCGCCGTGGCACTGCTTGAGGGATTCAACAAATATGTGAAGGCCGGACTGAAGGCCTTCGTCACTAATGACTTCAGACAGTATAAGATGCCGGGACTCCTAGGCGACACGGTATACCAGCAGTCGTGGACGGAGAACAACGTGAGCATCGGAGCACAGCTGAACAAGACACAGGGCAAGACGCTGCACTTCAATGCCACTGCAGAGACATGGCTCATCGGAGAGGATGCAGGACAGCTGAAACTCGACTTCAGCACAGACCTAAACTTCGCACTCCTAGGAGACACCATGAGACTCAAGGCCAAGGCGATGATGCACAGACTGAACCCCGTGTTCTACCAGAGACACTATCACTCAAAGAACCTGTGGTGGGACAACGACGACATGTCGAAGGAGACACATACAAGATTAGAAGGACTCTTCTCATACGACAAGACAAACACCAAGATACGCGTGGCGGTGGACAACATCAGCAACTATACCTACTACGGGATGAGCTACGACGCCACCACCAGCGGAAGGACAAAGATGACGGCAGGAGTGTTCCAGGAGTCAGATGCGGTGAGAGTGATGACAGCACAGCTATTCCAGAACTTCCGTCTGGGACCTCTGAACTGGGAGAATATAGTTACCTATCAGAACTCAAGCAACAACTCCGTGCTGCCGCTGCCTACATGGAACCTCTTCACCAACCTGTACCTTAAGTTCAGGATAGCAAAGGTGCTCGATGTGGAACTCGGTGCCGACGCATCATGGTTCACAGAGTATGAGGCTCCCGACTTCTGTCCGCAGCTGAACCAGTTTGCCGTACAGAAAAACGAGAGCAGCCGTGTGACTCTCGGAGAATATCCGTTTGTTGACGTCTATGCCAACATGAAACTTAAGGGCGTGAGATTCTTCGTGACGATGTGTAACGTGGTGAACGCAGGAGCCAACCACATGTCGTTCCTCTCACCTCACTACCCCCTCAACGGAATGGTGATGCACATGGGTGTCTCCTGGCCGTTCTTCAACTAAACGAGCAGAAGGCCAAGACTGACACAGAGTCCATAGATAAAGATATTACGCGCTGTTTCTCCTAAGCAGAGATTCAGCGCTTTTCCTTTGTCGATACGCTTGATCTTAAGATATGTGAAGATATGGAGAATGAAATAGATGAAAGGCAGGAAGAAAGCCAGAGGATGGCCGTTCATCCAGAAGGTGAAGCCTAAGATCATGGCACCTACGCCCACACCGAGATACAGCTGAAGACCTGCCTTGGCACCAAGACGGACGATGATGGTGTTCTTGCCTGCATCGCGGTCGGTGTCGCGATCACGGTAGTTGTTCACTATCAGCAGGGCATCGATGACCATTCCACAGGCAACGGAGGCAAGAAACACCTGCCAGGTGACTGTGTGAAGATGGAGATAATAAGATGTGCATACAGGTACGATACCGAAGAACACCAGTACAAGCACATCGCCTAAGCCAAGATAAGAGAAATGGGTGGTATAGAGGAAACAGGAGACGACACAGACAAGTCCGATGAGAATCATCTCAAGTCCTCCGAAGAACACTAGCGGCAGGCCTATGATACAAGCCAGACAGGTGGTGAAGGCGATGACACGTTTCATGGCATCGAGCGACACCCACCCCTGGGCACAGGCACGACGGGGACCAAGACGGGTCTCCGTATCGTCGGTGCCGTTGGCGAAGTCGAAGAAGTCGTTGATGAAGTTGGCATCTATCTGCATCACGAAGGCAAAGAGGAAACACAGCACTGCCGCAAGCCACTGGAAAGGATGATCATCATACAGCAGGGAATCGCCCCATGCCAAAGATACTCCTATCATTACGGGAACAGCCGCTCCAGTGAGGGTCTTGGGACGGGCTGCAAGGAACCAAGCCTTGACTGAATTTTGTTTCATTTATCTACTTTTAACTACTTTTGTTTGCAAAAGTAAGGAGAAATTTGTAAATTTGCAAAAATTTTACTGACTTTTTATGATTAACAATACACCGAGCCTGGATTTAGTCGAGTTTATTGAGACTAAGATACTACCACAGTACGCACAGTTCGACAGTGCCCATAACATGGAGCACGTGACAAGGGTGATACGCCGTTCGCTGGCACTGGTGAAAACCACCGGTGCAGACATGAATATGGTTTACACCATCGCAGCTTATCACGACTTGGGAATGTCGGGACCAAGGGCTGTACACCATATCACAGGAGGAAAGATACTGGCAGCAGACGTAAGACTGAAGAAATGGTTCTCGCCAGAACAGATAAATATAATGAAGGAGGCTGTGGAGGATCACAGGGCCTCGGCAAGCAGGGCTCCGAGAAGCCTATACGGAAAGATAATAGCAGAGGCCGACAGGGATATCGACGTAGAGGTGGTTATCCGGAGAACTGTGCAGTACGGGCTGAGCAACTATCCGCAGTTAGACAAAGACGGACACTGGAAACGGTTCAAGGAGCATATGGACAACAAGTACTCTGTCAACGGATATATCAAGCTGTGGCTACCGAAGTCGCCCAACGAGAAAAACCTCAACGACCTGAGAAACCTCATCGCAGACAGAGTGAAGCTGCATGAGGCCTTCGACCGTATCTTTGCTGAAGAGACAGCTACCTGAGATACATCCAGTAGATATATCCCAACACGGCAGCCAGGACGATAAGCACTATTGACTTAATGAGACACGTGGTTACCTTCTTGATAATCAGGAAGGCAACGATTATTGCCACTAAGATAAATATGTAATATCCGATATTCTCCATTATTTAAAGAGTCTTTTGAATGTTGTCGGTATAGGGGTCTCAAACTCCATCGGCTCGCCAGTAACGGGATGGTGGAAACAGAGCAGCCATGCATGAAGACAAAGACGATGGATGGGGTCGTCGCCATTGCCGTATTTGTTGTCACCGCAAACGGGATGCCCCATGTCGGCAGAGTGGACGCGTATCTGATTCTTACGACCCGTCTCAAGCTTAAACTCCACAAGGCTGAGGTCGGCGGTCCTGTCGAGGACATGGTAGTGGGTTACGGCATATTTACCACCATTGTCCACAGGGGAGGAATAGGTGACGTAGGCCTTGTTGTCCTTAAGCCAGTTGGCGATGGTGCCCTCGTCCTGCTCCATCTCGCCTGAGCATACGGCAACATAGCGTCTGTCGTAGACAATATCATGCCAGTTATGTTCGAGTATCTGTTCGGTCTCCATATCCTTGGCATAGACCATCAGTCCGCTGGTGTCTCTGTCGAGACGATGCACCACGTGGGCGGTACACTTCTGACGCGACTTCTTGAAATAATCATCGAGGACGGTCTTCACATTCAACGAAGAGTGGCCGGCAGCCATAGAGAGGATACCATCAGCCTTCTCGACAACGATGAGCCAACGGTCCTCATAGACAATCTTCACATAACGGCTCTTGAAACCCTGCTGGTTACGCTTGGTCTTGCTCACGGCAACCTTCATGCCACGTTGAAGAGGGAAGTCGAACTGCGACACCGTCTTACCATTGACCTTAATGCCCCTACCCTGCAGAGTGGCCTTGATCTTTGTCTTCGACTGCTGGATGTTTGCCATCAGCCACTCCAACAGAGGCATCGGCTCCTCTACGGTATAGTGATCGTACTCACCCTCACGGTTATAGCCAGAATTATATCTCATACTTCTCTTATTTTGGCTGCAAAGTTACTAAATACAAGCCAATAATCCAAATATCTCCTCCAAAAATTGGCAGGTTCGGAAATAATTAGTAACTTTGCACCCTAATAGTCACCAACTTAGCAATACAATTTGGAAAGAAGACGCTCTATAAGGACGTCAACCTGAAGTTTACAAGTGGAAACATCTATGGCATCATCGGTGCCAACGGTGCTGGTAAGTCAACACTGCTGCGTGCCATCAGCGGAGAGCTGGAGCCAAACAAAGGAACGGTGGAGATGCTGCCTGGCGAACGTATGAGTGTGCTGGAGCAGGACCACTTCAAATACGATGCATTCTCAGTAATGGATACCGTGCTCATGGGTCACAAGCCTATGTGGGAGAACATGAAGGAGCGCGAGGCACTTTATTCGAAGCCCGAGATGACTGAGGAGGACGGTAACAGGGCAGCAGAACTCGAGATGGCCTTTGCCGAGATGAACGGCTACGAGGCAGAGAGCGAGGCAGCACAGCTGTTGCAGAACCTCGGAGTGAAGGAATCACAGCACATGAAGCAGATGTCGGAGATATCCAACAACGAGAAAGTGCGCGTGATGCTGGCGAAGGCTCTCTTCGGACATCCCGACAACCTCCTGCTCGACGAGCCTACCAACGACCTCGACCTCGATACGGTACAGTGGCTGGAGGAGTATCTGTCGAACCTGGAGCAATGTGTACTGGTGGTTTCCCACGACCGTCACTTCCTCGACGCTGTTTCTACACAGACAGTGGATATCGACTTCGGAAAGGTGACACTCTTCAGCGGTAACTACTCTTTCTGGTATGAGTCGAGTCAGCTGGCTCTCCGTCAGGCACAGAACCAGAAACTGAAGGCTGAGGAGAAGCGAAAGCAGCTGGAGGAGTTTATCCGCCGTTTCTCTGCCAATGTGGCTAAGTCGAAGCAGACAACATCACGTAAGAAGATGCTGGAGAAACTCAATGTTGAGGAAATCACACCATCAACACGTAAGTACCCAGGTATAATCTTCTCTATGGAGCGTGAGCCGGGAACACAGATCCTTGAGGTAGAAGGCCTGAAGGCTGTGGATACAGACGGAACAGTGCTCTTCGACAATGTGAACTTTACCATCGAGAAGGGACAGAAGACTGTATTCCTCTCACATAATCCTAAGGCGATGACAGCACTCTTTGAGATCATCAATGAGAACAGGAAGGCTGATGCAGGAACATTCAAATGGGGTGTCACCATCACTACAGCCTATCTCCCACTCGACAATACCGAGTTCTTCCAGAGTGAGATGAACCTCGTGGACTGGCTCTCACAATGGGGACCGGGCAATGAGGTGACGATGAAGTCATACTTAGGAAGAATGCTCTTTAAGGAGGAGGATGTGCTTAAGCACGTGAATGTGCTCTCAGGAGGTGAGAAGATGCGTTGTATGATTGCACGCATGCAGCTGAAGAACGCCAACTGTCTTATTCTCGACACACCAACGAACCACCTCGACCTGGAGTCGATTCAGGCATTCAACAACAACCTGATACAGTTTAAGGGAAATATCCTGTTTGCATCACACGACCATGAGTTTATCAATACCGTTGCCGACAGAATCATCGAACTCACACCTTCAGGCACTATCGACAAGCTCATGACCTACGATGACTATATCTACGACGAGCAGATAAAAGAACAGAAGGAAAAGATGTACTCATAAGACAGTGGCACGGAATTTGCAGTAACAACCGTAAATGGTAAATTCGTAAATTGTAAATCACATTATGACAGAAAAAGATATCAACATCGAAAACGAGGAGGCTCTGAACGAGGAACCCGTAGCAGAGACTGACAAAGAGGCAGAAGCATCTGAGGACATAGAGAATTCTGAGAATTCCAAAGAGGCTGAAGAGGAAGAGTCAGACCCACTGGAGAAAGCCCAGAAAGAGATCGAAGAGTTAAAGACCCAGCTGCTCTATAAGGTAGCTGAGTTTGACAACTATCGCAAGCGTACCCTTAAGGAGCGAGCAGAACTGATCCTTAATGGAGGAGAGAAATTCATCACTGCCATCCTGCCCATCATCGATGACATGGAGCGTGCTATAGAGAACGGCACCAAGACAGACGATCCTGAGGTGCTACGTGAAGGAATGAACCTGATTCACCAGAAATTCATCAAGACCCTCGAGGCTCAGGGTGTCAGCACTATTGAGACCGAGAATGCCGATTTCGACACCGATGTGCATGAGGCAGTAGCAATGGTTCCTGGCATGGGAGATGATAAGAAAGGTAAGGTTATCGACTGTCTGCAGAAGGGCTATAAGCTTAACGACAAGGTTATCCGCCACGCTAAGGTAGCTGTGGGACAGTAAGAAGTGAGAAGTTAGAGGTAAGAAGTAAGAGGTAAGATATGGCACAAAAACGCGACTATTATGAGGTGCTTGGCGTCCAGAAGGGCGCATCAGAAGACGAGATCAAGAAGGCTTATCGTAAGATAGCCATCAAATACCACCCTGACCGTAACCCCGGCGACAAGGAAGCCGAGGAGAAGTTCAAGGAGGCTGCCGAAGCATATAACGTGCTCCACGATCCGAAGTCACGTCAGCAGTATGACCAGTTCGGTTTTGCAGGACCTGGCGGTAGTGGAGGCTTCGACTTCAGCGGATTCGGAGGTGCATCAATGAATATGGACGATATCTTCTCAATGTTCGGAGATATCTTCGGAGGTCACGGCTTCGGAGGATTCGGAGGCGGTGGACAGCGTCGTCCGCAACAGCATCGCGGCAGCGACCTGCGTCTGAAGGTAAAGCTCACCCTGGAAGAGATCAACAAGGGTGTCACCAAGAAGTTTAAGGTGCGTAAGGATATCCCATGTATACACTGTAGCGGTTCTGGAGCAGAGGCAGGAAGTGGCAAGGAGACTTGTCCTACATGTCACGGACAGGGTGTGATTACACATACCACGCAGAGCATCTTCGGTATGATGCAGCAGCAGAGCGTGTGTCCTACATGTGGTGGTGAAGGTAAGGTTATCAAGAACAAGTGTAAGCATTGTGGAGGTACCGGCATCGAGAAAGGTGAAGAGGTCGTTGAGATAAACATCCCTGCAGGTGTTGCCGAGGGTATGGTTGTCAACGTTCCTGGAAAGGGAAATGCCGGAAAGCACAATGGTGTGAGTGGAGATATCCAGGTGTTTATCGAGGAAGAGGAAAGCGACACTTTTGTACGCGATGGTAACGACCTGATATACAACCTGTTGCTCGATTTTCCTACAGCAGCCTTGGGAGGCGATGTGGAGATACCCACCATCGAAGGAACGAAGCTGAAGGTAAAACTCGACAACGGCACTCAGCCAGGAAAGACACTCCGTCTTCGTGGAAAAGGACTCCCATCTGTTCAGGGATATGGCAACGGCAAAGGCGACCTGATGGTAAATATCAGCGTCTATGTTCCGAAGACCCTCAGTCGCGAGGAGAAGGAAGCCATCGAGAAATTCAGGAACAGCGATAATTTCAAGGGCGACAAACAGACCCGCGACTCCATCTTCCAGCGTTTCAAGAACTATTTCAACTAATCCGGGATGACATATAAGGAGACTTGCCAATATCTGTTCAATCAGATACCCATGTTCGAGAAGCAGGGAGCCTCTGGATACAAAGAAGGTCTGGAGAATACCCATAAGCTCGACGAACATTTCGGCCATCCGCATCGTAACTATCTTACGATACATGTGGCAGGAACAAACGGCAAGGGCTCTTGTGCACATACCATATCAGCCATCCTACAGCAATGCGGATACAGGGTGGGACTTTACACCTCTCCGCATCTGGCTGATTTCTCCGAGAGAATACGAATCAACGGACATACAATAGAAGAGAACTATGTCGTTGACTTCGTGGCTAACGAGAAATCATTCTTCGAGCCGCTGAAACCAAGTTTCTTCGAGGTGACAACGGCTATGGCCTTCAAGTATTTCAGCGATATGAAGGTGGACATAGCCGTAATAGAAGTAGGTCTTGGCGGACGACTTGACTGTACGAACATCATCTCCCCTATCCTGTCTGTCATCACGAATATCAGCTACGACCACATGCAACTGCTGGGTAACTCACTCGAGCAGATAGCAATGGAGAAAGCCGGTATCATGAAGAAAGGCGTGCCAGTGGTCATCGGAGAGACAACTCCAGAGACACGCATGGTATTCGAGGCTGTTGCTCAGGAGACGGGGGCACCAGTCATCTTTGCAGAAGACGAACCCGAAGTGATGGATGCCGAGATTGGAATTAACTGCATTCACTATCATACAAAACACTACGGAACTATCCAGGGAGAGTTGCAGGGCCTCTATCAGAAGAAGAATGCAAACACCATCCTCACAGCAATCAGAGAGCTGGAGAGAATGGGATATATGTACCGTTTCAGCGATGATTCTGAGTCGGAGACTAAGGGTAAGGAGATAGCCAGCGGATTTATGTCCGTCTGTAAGATAACAGGTCTTCAGGGCCGATGGCAGAAGATCTCCGAGAATCCTACAGTTGTTTGTGATACAGGTCATAACGTAGGAGGATGGGAATATATCAGTCGTCAGCTGAAGATGGTGAAGTGTAATAAGATGCATATCGTATTCGGACTTGTTGACGACAAAGACATGGATGGCATCATGGCTCTCCTGCCGAAAGACGCAATCTATTATTTCACGAAAGCAGCAAACAAACGAGCTGTCTCCGAAAATGTGCTGAAAGTCATCGCCGCCGGACGAGGATTGAAGGGCGAGAGTTATACGAGTGTTATAGAAGCCTGTAAATCAGCAAGAAGCGCTGCCGCTGCCGACGATTTTGTGTTCATTGGAGGTAGCAGTTATGTAGTTGCAGAATTCCTCAAGAACAGCATTTAGATTTTTTTAATATATCCGATAACTTTTTTTTCGTTGTTTCATTCGTTAGTTTGGATTTTTTTTAGTTACTTTGCAAGCAATATAGTTTTGTGACTAAAAACATATCAATTATGGCTAATACAACAGAAACAGCGAATCTGTGTGGTCTGAAGCGGGAGAACTTCCAGACCACTATCAATGGTAAGAAAACCGACCTGTACATCCTTAGAAATCGCAAGGGTTACGAAGTAGCAATCAGTAACTACGGTGGCGCCATCTGCGCTATCATGGTGCCAGACAAGGAAGGCAATGTAGCTAACGTTATTCAGGGACACGACAGTATCCAGCAGCTCACAAGTGGTAACGAGCCTTATCTCTCTACCCTTATCGGACGTTGGGGAAACCGTATCTGCAAAGGCCAGTTCACTCTGAACGGCAAGGACTACCAGCTGGCAATCAACGATGGTCCTAACCATCTGCACGGCGGTAAGGTAGGTTACAACGCAAAGGTATGGGATGCCCGTCAGATGGGTCCTCGTTCTCTGGCTTTGCACCGCATATCTTCTTATGGTGAGGAAGGTTTCACAGGAGAACTTGACATCACAGTAGAGTTCACATTCACAGACCTCAACGAACTGGTTATTGAATATCTTGCCACTACAAACAAGAAGACCATCGTGAACCTTACACATCACGCATTCTTCAGTCTGGCAGGAACAGCTGATCCTACACCAACTATCGAGGATCAGATCTGTGAGATCAATGCCGACTTCTATCTTCCAACAGACGCCACAGCTATCCCAACAGGTGAGATCCTGAAGGTTGAGGGCACACCATTCGACTTCCGTAAGCCAAAGACCTTCGGACAGGAGATTGATGCTGATAATGAGCAGATTAAGTTCGGTCACGGATATGATCACAACTACGTGCTGAACAAGAAAGAGGAAGGTGAGCTGAGTTTTGCAGCAAGAATAACAGAGCCAAAGAGCGGACGTACTCTCGAGTGTTACACCACCGAGCCAGGTATGCAGCTCTACACAGCAAACTTTGCAACAGGTTATAAGGGCGCCAACGGATGCACATTCCCACGTCGCTCAGCTGTTTGTCTTGAGACACAGCACTTCCCCGATACTCCTAATCGTCCATACTTCCCAAGCGTAGTACTCAATCCTGGTCAGCGCTACAAGCAGAAGACGATTTATCGTTTCGGTGTAGTTGAGTAATAGCTATCTAACAACAATACAATATGACTGAAACAAAAAACAATGGCAAACTTATTGCCATTATAACAATGTGCTTCATATTCGCGATGATTAGTTTCGTCACGAATATGGGAGCACCGTTTGGTAACATTTGGGGATTTGAATATCCATTTGCTAAGGCATGGGGTAACTTAATGAACTTCGCAGCTTATCTGTTTATGGGTATCCCTGCAGGTAAGATGCTTATCAAATTCGGTTACAAGAAGACTGCTCTTATCGCTCTCGTAGTAGGTATCGTAGGTCTCGTATTCCAGTATATGTCAAGTCTCGTTGGCGCAGGTTCTTATGTGTTCACATACGATAATATCCCTGTAGCCCTCAACCTGATTATCTATCTGCTGGGTGCATTCATCTGCGGTTTCTGCGTTTGTATGCTGAACACAGTTGTAAACCCAATGCTTAACCTCCTCGGAGGTGGTGGTAACAAGGGTAACCAGCTGATTCAGATTGGTGGTACGATGAACTCTCTTACAGGTACCCTGACACCATTGCTCGCAGGTATCCTCGTAGGAACAGTTACTAAGGACACCAGCATGAGCGATGTTGCTCCCCTGCTCTTTATCGGTATGGCAGTATTCGCCATCTCATTTGTTATCATCAGCCGTGTTACTATTCCTGAGCCTACTCTCGGTAAGGAGACTCCAAAGTATGAGCGCAGTCCTCTGGCTTTCCGCCACTGTGTACTGGGTGTCATTGCTATCTTCTTCTATGTAGGTATCGAGATTGGTATTCCTATGGAGCTGAACTTCTACGTTACAGACCTCGGCTTTGAGGGAGCTGCTGCCATCGGAGGTACACTTGCCGCTGCTTACTGGCTCCTGATGATGATTGGTCGTGCTTGCTCGAGTGCCATCTCTGGTAAGGTATCGACAAAGCTGCAGCTTTCTACAGTAAGTGCTGTGGCTATTATCCTCTTGCTCATCGCTATTTTCATGCCAGAGAGTGCGACAATCAGTTTCAACGGACACGATGTTCCTGCAAAGGCATTCATCATTCCTGCCTGCGGACTCTGCACATCAATCATGTGGGGAGGTATCTTCAACCTTTCTGTTGAGGGTCTCGGCAAATATACTGAGGCGGCTTCTGGTATCTTCATGACAATGGTTGTCGGTGGTGGTATCATGCCTCTTATCCAGGAGGCTATCGCCAAGGGTGCCGGTCCTATCGCAAGCTACTGGCTGGTAATAGCAATGCTGGCTTATATTCTCTTCTACGCTCTCGTAGGATGCAAGAACGTAAATACTGACATCAAGGTTGACTAATCAATCACTTAATACATTATTATATATATGGTAGATATCGAATTTGTAAGAAGCCGTTTCATCAAGCATTTTGATGGAAAGACCGGTAATGTATATGCCTCTCCAGGCCGTATTAACCTCATTGGTGAGCACACCGACTATAATGGCGGTTTTGTATTCCCAGGAGCAGTAGATAAGGGAGTTGTTGCCGAGATGCGTGCTAACGGCACAGAGGATACTGTGATGGCTTATGCTATCGACCTTAAGGATCGCGTGGATTTCAAACTCTCTGATCCTAATGGCCCCAAGGCATCATGGTCACGTTATATCTATGGTATTGCCCTTGAGATGAAGAAGCTGGGTGTTCCTGTTAAAGGTTTCAACATTGCTTTCTCAGGCGATGTTCCCCTCGGAGCAGGTATGTCTTCTTCTGCTGCTATGGAGAGCTGCTTCGCATGTGGTCTGAACGATATCTTCGGCGAGAACAAGGTTTCTCAGTGGGATATGGTTCTCGCAGGTCAGGCAACAGAGCACAACTACTGCGGTGTTAACTGTGGTATCATGGACCAGTTTGCTTCAGTATTCGGAAAGGCTGGCTGTCTGATGCGTCTTGACTGCCGTAGCCGTGAGTTTGAGTATTTCCCATTCAAGCCCGATGGCTATCGTCTGGTATTGCTCGACTCAGTAGTAAAGCATCAGCTTGCTGGTTCTCCTTACAATGATCGTCGTAACTCTTGCGAGAATGTAGTTAAGCACATTCAGGCTGCACACCCAGAGGGTAAGTTTGAGACTCTTCGCGACTGCACATGGGAGCAGCTTGAGGAGGTAAAAGATGCCGTAGGTGCTGAGGATTACAAGCGCGCTAAGTTCGTTCTCGGTGAGAAGGATCGTGTACTTGCTGTCTGCGACGCTCTTAACGAAGGTGACTACGAGAAGGTTGGTGAGATGATGTACAAGACTCATGAGGGGCTGTCAAAGGATTACGAAGTTTCTTGCGAGGAGCTTGACTTCCTTAATGACATCGCCAAGGAGAACGGTGTTACTGGTTCCCGTATCATGGGTGGTGGCTTCGGAGGATGCACTATCAACCTCGTCCGCAACGACCTCTATAAGAAGTTTATCGAAGACGCAAAGAAGCGCTTCAATGAGAAGTACGGACATGAGCCAAAGGTATACGATGTAGTTATCGGCGACGGCTCAAGAAAACTCTGCTAAAAGCTATCTTTAAGGCACAATAAGTGTTTATAAAGGTTAAATATTTGCGGTAAAGTGTATTTTTTACACTTTACCGCAAAATTTTATCTCTTTTCTCATTGCCAATCCAAAAATAAGTTGTAAATTTACACCCAAAATAGAATATCTAACGTAAGAACAACTTAAAACGAATGAAAATGAATGCACTAAAATGCACTTTTCTGAGCCTTGGCGTAGCAACGCTGATGCTCTCGTGTGCTGGTACTCCCCAGCAAACCACAGTATTAACGGTTTCGGGTCTCGACCCTGCCAAGTTCGACACAACTATTAAGGACAAGCCAGTAAAGCTCTTCACGCTGAAGAACGATAATGGTATGGAGGTATGCATCACCAACTATGGTGGACGTATCGTATCTCTCGTCGTTCCTGACAAGGATGGTAAGCCAACTGATGTGGTTCTCGGTTTTGACAACATCGCACAGTATGCTGACACCATCAACACTCCTTCTGATTACGGATCAAGTGTAGGTCGTTATGCTAATCGTATCAAGGAGGGTAAGTTCACTCTCAATGGCGAGGAAATCCAGCTGAAGAAGAACGATGGTCCTAACTGTCTGCACGGAGGTGGTAACACAGGATGGATGCATCAGGTATACGAGGCAGAGCAGATAGGCGATTCTATACTTAAGCTTACCATCGTAGCTGCTGACGGCGAGAACGGCTTCCCCGGAAAGATTATGGCTGTTACCACATACAAGCTGACAGCAGATAATGTTCTAGATATGACATGGGAGGCAGAGACTGATAAGCCAACTATCATTAATCAGACAAACCACAACTATTATAACCTCAGCGGCGACTTCACACAACCAGCTTATGATATGGTACTCTATGTGAATGCCGACAACTTCACTCCCAGCGACAGACTTTATATCCCAACAGGTGAGATCAAGTCAGTAGAGGGAACTCCAATGGATTTCCGTACTCCTCATGCTCTCGGTGACAGCATCAAGAGTGAGTTTGATCAGATTCAGAATGCCACAGGATATGATCACAACTTCTGTCTGAATACCTATAAGGATGGTATTGGCAATGACTCTATCGTCTGCGCAAGCCTTTATTCTCCAAAGACAGGTATCTTCATGGAGATGTTTACCAACGAACCTGGAGTACAGGTTTACAGCGGTAACTTCCAAGGTGTCGGTCCTGATGCCAAGATAGCCCGCAAGGGTGGTATCACCTACCCCAAGCACGTAAGTGTTTGTCTTGAGAGTCAGAAATACCCCGACTCTCCAAACCATGCAGACTGGGTACAGCCCGTTCTGAATCCTGGCGAGAAGTATTATAGCCACGCAGCTTACAAATTTTCAATCAAATAATCACTAACAATAATAATACTAACAAAAATGAATTGGAGTTCACATGAATTCATCTGGCTTGACTGGGTTGTACTCATTGTCGGCCTTTTAGGAGTTGTGGCAGCAGTATGGTATGCCATCTGGAAAGACAAGAAGGCCCAGCAGGGCGAAGACTCTTCAGCTTACCTCTTTGGTAAGGGTGAACCTTGGTATGTAATCGGTATGGCTATCTTTGCTGCAAACATCGGCTCTGAGCACCTCGTAGGTCTCGCTGGTACTGGAGCAAAAGACGGTGTAGGTATGGCTCACTGGGAGATGCAGGGATGGATGATCCTGATTCTCGGATGGTTGTTCGTACCTTTCTATCAGCTTCTTATCAATAAGATGGGCAAGATTATCACTATGCCTGACTTCCTGAAATTCCGTTATACACAGCGCACAGGTTCATGGCTCAGCATCATCACACTGGTAGCCTATGTGCTTACAAAGGTTTCTGTTACAGCATTCACAGGTGGTATCTTCTTCAAGTTCCTGCTTGACATACCTTTCTGGTATGGAGCTATCGGCCTTATCGCCATCACCGCTGTCTTCACAGTATTCGGAGGAATGAAGGGTGTTATGACTCTTTCTACCATCCAAACACCTATTCTTATTATAGGTTCATTCCTGGTACTGTTCCTCGGACTTAACATGCTGGGCGATGGTAGCATCACAGCCGGATGGTCTGAAATGATGCGCGTTTGTAACGCTGCTCACGACGGATTCGGAACAACACACATGTTCCACCCAGAACCTGCAGACCCAATGTATCCTCAATTCCCTGGCTATGTGGTATTCCTTGGCGCTTCTATCATCGGTTTCTGGTACTGGTGTACTGACCAGCATATCGTTCAGCGTGTACTCGGACAGGTTCCTGGTGAAGACAACAAGGAGGTTATGAAACGTGCTCGCCGCGGAACTATCGCAGCAGGTTTCTTCAAGATCCTGCCTTGCTTCATGTTCCTGATTCCTGGTATGATCGCTTATGCTCTCTCTCTGAAGGCTGGTAGCGGTATCGAGATGGACATCATGAACCATGAGTCTACCGATGGTGCCTTCGCAATGATGGTAAAGAACATTCTGCCTGCAGGTATCAAGGGTATCGTGACAATCGGTTTCGTTTGTGCACTCGTTGCATCTCTGGCGGCATTCTTCAATAGCTGTGCTACACTTTTCACAGAGGACTTCTACAAGCCAATGAAGAAGGGCAAGAGCGAGGCTCACTACGTATTCGTAGGTCGTACAGCTACCGTAGTAGTTGTATTGCTTGGTCTGGCATGGATGCCAATTATGATGAACATGGGTAACCTCTATTCTTACCTGCAGGATATCCAGTCACTTATTGCTCCAGCAATGGTTGCTGTATTCACCCTTGGTATCTTCTCTAAGAAGATTACTCCAAAAGCTGGCGAATGGGGACTTATCGGAGGCTTCCTTATCGGTATGGTTCGTCTTATCACAAACGTTGTTACCGATTCTGGTAAGGCCGTTATGGATGGTGCCTTCTGGGATGCAACAGCATGGTTCTGGCAGACCAACTGGCTCATCTTCGAGTGCTGGCTGCTGTTGTTCATCATCCTACTTATGGTTGCTGTGAGCTTCTTCACTCCCGCTCCATCAAAGGAGCAGGTCGATGCAATCACCTTCTCTTCAGATTTCAAGAAATCTATCAAGGAGAGCTGGGGAGCCTTCGATGTTATTGGCACATTGGTAGTTATCGGTCTCTGTGCATGCTTCTATGCATATTTCTGGTAATCATATAATAGAATCAGGGAAATGACAGGATTCTATGGTGAACATTCCAAGGTCTGGGTATCGGTAGACTGCATCATCTTCGGCTTCGACGAAGACAAGCTGAAGGTGCTGGTAGGCAAACGCCAGATGGACCCTGGTCGTGGTGAATGGAGTCTCTACGGAGGCTTCGTTCGCGGCGACGAGAGCATCGACGAGGCTGCCAACCGTGTGCTCTTTGAGCTTACAGGCCTTAGGAATCTATATATGCGGCAGGTAGGTGCCTTCGGAAGTGTAGACCGCGACCCTGGAGAGCGAGTTATCTCCATCGCTTACTACGCACTCATCAGCGTCAACGAGTACGATGAGAAATTGCGTATGCAACATGGTGTGGAATGGGTGAATATCGATGATATCCCCCAGCTCTACTCCGACCACAATGACATGATTGTCAAAGCCCGTAAGCTGATGCGTCAGAAATTGTCTACCGAACCTATTGGTTTCCGACTGTTGCCAAACCTCTTCACCCTCACCCAGCTACAGCGTCTTTACGAGGCTGTCTATGGTGAGGACCTTGACAAGCGCAACTTCCGCAAACGCATCAAGGACATGTACTTCATTGAGAAGACGGAGCTCATCGACAAGAAGGGTTCTAAACGCGGTGCAGCTCTATATCGCTTCAACAAGCGCATGTACAATGAAGGACCATCATTCAAGTTATAACAATCAAAACTGACAAACATTATGCTCGAAGAGTTAAAAGAAAAAGTATTCAAGGCTAATCTTGATCTTGTAAAACAGAACCTCGTTATCTTCACTTGGGGAAACGTTTCTGGCATAGATCGCGAGAACGGCTTGGTAGTCATAAAGCCCTCTGGCGTCGACTACGATGTTATGAAAGCATCTGATATGGTAGTGGTAGACCTCAACACTGGTGAGGTTGTCGATGGTGATCTCAATCCCTCATCAGATACTCCCACCCACCTAGTGCTCTATCGCAACTTCCCAAATATCCAGGGTGTAGTCCACACCCACTCTACCTATGCCACAGCATTCGCTCAGGCAGGTCGTGACATCCCCAATATCGGCACCACTCACGCCGACTATTTCTATAAGGATATCCCCTGCACCCGCGACATGACGGAGGAAGAAGTAAAGGGCAACTACGAGTTGGAGACTGGTAATGTGATCGTTGACGAGATCCTCAATATCCGTAAGATCAATCCAGACCATACTCCCGCCGTCCTGGTGAAGAATCATGGACCTTTCTCTTGGGGAACATCTCCCGACAACGCAGTTTATAATGCAAAGGTGATGGAGCAATGTGCCAAGATGGCATTCGTAGCTTTCAGCGTAAATCCTGACCTAACGATGAATCCTCTGCTTGTAGAGAAGCATTATATGCGTAAGCACGGTCCTAACGCCTACTACGGACAAAAAGGTCAAAAACATTAATAATACAAAACTTAAAAACTTACAATAATTATGATTAAAGCATTTGATAATTTCGAGATTTGGTGGGTAACAGGTGCACAGCTTCTTTACGGAGGCGACGCAGTAGTTGCAGTTGACGGACATTCTAAGGAGATGGTTGCCGGTCTCAACGACAGCGGCATCATCCCCATCAAGGTAGTATATAAGGGCACAGCCAACAGTTCTAAGGAAGTAGAGGATGTGATGAAGGCAGCCAACAACGACGCAAAGTGTGTTGGTATCATCACCTGGATGCACACCTTCTCACCTGCTAAGATGTGGATCAAGGGTCTTCAGGCCCTGCAGAAGCCGCTGCTCCATTTCCACACACAGTATAACGCCGAGATCCCCTGGGCAACGATGGATATGGACTTCATGAACCTGAACCAGAGTGCTCACGGCGATATCGAGTTCGGACATATCTGCACTCGCATGCGTGTTCCCCGCAAGGTGGTTTGCGGTTACTGGAAAGACGAGGCTGCCCAGAAGCAGATTGCCGTTTGGGCTCGCGTAGCTGCCGGTGTGGCTGATGCCAAGAACGTTCGCTGTCTGATGTTCGGTATGAACATGAACAACGTAGCTGTTACCGATGGTGACCGCGTGGAGTTCGAGCAGCGCTTAGGATATCACGTTGACTACTATCCAGTATCTTCTCTGATGGAGTACTTCAAGAAGGTTACTGATGCAGAGGCTGATGCGCTCGTTGAAGAATACAAGAAGCTCTATACCATCAAGATCGACGAGAGTGGTGAGCAGGTTTACTGGGAGAAGGTGAAGAATGCTGCCAAGGCTGAGATTGCTCTGCGTCGCGTATTGAAGGACGAGGGTGCTACAGCTTTCACCACCAACTTCGACGACCTTGGTGATGCCGATATCGATGCACCTGATTTCTGCGGATTCGACCAGATTCCTGGCCTCGCTTCTCAGCGTCTGATGGCCGAGGGTATCGGTTTCGGAGCCGAGGGTGACTGGAAGACAGCTTGTCTGTATCGTTCTCTCTGGGTTATCCAGCAGGGTATGCCTACAGGTTGCTCATTCCTCGAGGACTACACTCTTAACTTCGCAGGCGACCGCAGTTCTTGCCTCCAGAGCCACATGCTCGAGGTTTGTCCGCTCATCGCTTCCGACAAGCCCAAGCTCGAGGTTCACTTCCTCGGCATCGGTATCCGCAAGCAGCAGACAGCCCGTCTGGTGTTCACCTCAAAGACAGGTCGTGGTATAAAGGCCACCGTTGTAGACCTCGGAAACCGCTTCCGTCTTATTTCTCAGGAGGTAGAGTGCATTGAGCCGAAGCCTATGCCGAATCTGCCTGTTGCCAGCGCTCTCTGGGTTCCACAGCCTACATTCGAGATCGGTGCTGGTGCATGGATCCTTGCCGGTGGTACTCACCACAGCGCCTTCTCTTACGACATCACCGAGGAGTACTGGGAGGACTTTGCTGAGATGACAGGTATCGAGTATGTCAAGATCAACAAGGAGACCAAGACCTATGAGTTCAAGCAGCAGCTCCAGAACAACGAGATTTATTACATGTTGAATAAAGCATTGAGATAATATGACAGCAAAACAGACTATAGAAGCAGGTAAGGCCATACTCGGTATCGAGTTTGGCTCTACCCGCATCAAGGCCGTCCTCATCGATGAGGAAAATAAGCCCATAGCACAGGGCTCACACGAGTGGGAGAATCAGCTGGTGGATGGTCTCTGGACCTACTCTACCGAAGCTATCTGGTACGGACTTCAGGACTGCTATGCCGACCTCCGCAAGGATGTTCAGAAGCAGTACGACTGCGAGATTGAGGCCCTCGCTGCCATCGGTTTCTCAGCCATGATGCACGGCTACATGGCCTTCAACGAGAAGCAGGAAATACTTGTGCCCTTCCGCACCTGGCGTAACACCAACACAGGTAAGGCGGCTGCCGAGCTCTCTAAGCTCTTCAACTACAACATTCCTCTCCGTTGGAGCATTAGTCATCTCTATGAGGCTATCCTCGACAACGAGGAGCACGTCAGCGACATCAAGTATCTCACTACCCTCGCAGGCTATGTTCACTGGCAAGTAACAGGTCAGTTCGTTCTTGGCGTTGGAGATGCATCAGGTATGATTCCTGTTGATTCCGCAACCAAGACCTACGACTCAGAGATGGTTAAAAAGTTTGACGAACTCGTCGCACCAAAGGGATTCTCTTGGAAACTGCTCGACATCCTTCCTAAGTCTCTTAACGCAGGCGAGAACGCAGGATTCCTAACACCAGAGGGAGCCAAGAAGCTTGACGTCAGCGGACACCTGAAAGCTGGTATCCCCGTTTGTCCTCCTGAGGGTGACGCAGGAACAGGAATGGTTGCCACCAACGCTGTTAAGCAACGTACAGGTAACGTCAGCGCAGGTACATCATCATTCTCTATGATTGTACTCGAGAAGCCTCTGAGCAAGCCTTACGAGATGATTGACATGGTGACCACACCTGACGGTAGTCTCGTAGCCATGGTACATTGCAACAACTGTACCAGCGACATCAACGCTTGGGTAAATCTCTTTAAGGAATATCAGCAACTTCTTGGAATTGAAGTTGATATGAACCAACTCTACGGCAAGCTCTTTAATAAGGCTCTTGAGGGTGATACCGACTGTGGAGGCCTGATGGCATACAACTACGTTAGTGGTGAGCCTGTGACAGGTCTGCAGGAGGGGCGTCCTATGTTTGTACGCTCTGCCAACGATAAGTTCAACCTCGCCAACTTTATGCGTGCTCACCTCTATGGTGCTATCGGTGTACTGAAGATCGGTAACGACATACTCTTCAAGGAAGAGATGATACGCGTCGACCGCATTACAGGTCATGGTGGTTACTTCAAGACTCCTGGCGTAGGTCAGCGAATGTTGGCAGCTGCTCTAAACTCTCCTATCTCTGTGATGGAGACAGCAGGCGAAGGTGGTGCATGGGGTATTGCACTGCTCGCAGGTTACACAGTGAATAATCCTGACAAACTGAGTCTCGCTGATTATCTTGAGAAGGTTGTCTTTGCAGGTAATACCGGTGTCAGCATCGCTCCTACCGCCGAGGATGTTGCCGGCTTCGAGAAGTATATCGAAAACTACAAGAAGTGTCTGCCTATCGAACAGGCTGCAGTAGATAATAAATAAAGTATTTATATATGAGAAAAGTATTAGTATTAGCACTCTCTGCTTTTGCCCTGAGCGTATCTGCTGCTGACAACGTAAAGGCAACGATCCACGCCGACAAGGAAGGAGCAAAAATCAACAAGGAAATCTACGGCCAGTTCTCTGAGCACCTCGGAAGCTGTATATATGGCGGTCTCTGGGTAGGTGAAAACTCTCAGATTCCCAACATCAACGGCTATCGCAAGGATGTATTCGAGGCTCTGAAGGCTCTTAAGATCCCTGTACTGCGTTGGCCTGGCGGTTGCTTTGCCGACGACTACCACTGGATGGACGGTATCGGCCCCAAGTCACAGCGTCCCTCTCTGCGTAACAACAACTGGGGTGGCACCATCGAGGACAACTCCTTCGGTACACATGAGTTCCTGAACCTCTGCGAGATGCTCGACTGCGAACCTTATATCTCTGGTAACGTTGGTTCCGGCACCGTTAAGGAGATGGCTCAGTGGGTAGAGTACATGACCAGCGACGGCGATACCCCTATGGCCCGTCTGCGTCGTCAGAATGGCCGCGAAAAGGCCTGGAAGGTAAAGTACTTCGGAATCGGCAACGAGGCCTGGGGCTGTGGCGGTAACATGAGTCCCGAGTACTACAGCGACGAGTTCCGCAAGTTCAATACCTACCTCCGCGATCAGGGCGACAACAAGCTCTACCGCATCGCTTCTGGTGCCAGCGACTACGACTACAAATGGACTGACGTTTGTATGGACAAGATCGGAGGCCGCATGCAGGGTATCTCTCTCCACTACTATACCTGCACAGGCTGGGACGGTCCTAAGGGCTCTGCCATCAACTTCGACAACGACCAGTATTACTGGGCTCTCGGCAAGTGTCTTGAGATCGAGGAAGTCATCAAGAAGCACAAGGCCATCATGGATAAAAAGGATCCCAAGGGCCGCATCGGTCTGCTCGTTGACGAGTGGGGCACATGGTGGGATGAGGAGCCAGGCACAATCTCCGGCCACCTCTACCAGCAGAATGCTCTCCGCGATGCTTTCGTAGCCGCCCTGAGCCTCAACGTTTTCCATAAATACACAGACCGCGTGAAGATGGCCAACATCGCCCAGGTGGTAAACGTGCTTCAGTCGATGATCCTCACCGATCAGGAGGGTACAGGCCACATGGTGCTCACACCGACCTACCACGTTTTCGAGATGTACACCCCGTTCCAGGAGGCCACCTTCCTGCCCCTTGACCTCGAGAGTGAGGTAGTACAGTGCAGCAAGGAGTACTTCAAGGAGAAAGCCAACACCGCAGATAACAGCACACGACCCTGCCCTCTTCTCTCTGCATCAGCAGCTAAGACTAAGAATGGCAACATTGTGCTCGCCATCACCAACGTCTCTCTTGACAAGGCTCAGACCATCGAGTTCGCTATCGACGGTTTCAAGGCCAAGAATGTCAGCGGTCGCATCCTCACCTCCAAGAATGTAGCCGACTTCAACGACTTCAAGAATCCCGATGTCGTATCTCCAAAGGAGTATAAAAATGCAAAGATCAAGAAGGGAGTCCTTACTGTTAACGTTCCCGCAAAATCTATCATCGTATTAAATATTAACTAATTAATTTAATTAAACAAACTTATTATGAACGACAACAAAGTTATGAATCGTGCAGCGGACAATATCCGTATCCTTGCTGCTTCAATGGTTGAGAAGGCTAAGTCTGGTCACCCAGGTGGTGCTATGGGTGGTGCTGACTTTATCAACACTCTCTACTCAGAATTCCTCGTTTACGATCCTGAGAATCCCGCATGGGAGGGCCGCGACCGTTTCTTCCTCGATCCTGGTCACATGGCTCCAATGCTCTACAGCCAGCTGGCTCTCATCGGCAAGTATACTCTCGAGGATCTGAAGAATCTTCGCCAGTGGGGTTCTGTTACCCCTGGTCACCCAGAGCGCGAGCTTGAGCGTGGCATCGAGAACACCTCTGGTCCTCTCGGTCAGGGTCATTGCTTCGCTGTTGGTGCTGCCATCGCTGCTAAGTTCCTGAAGGCTCGTCTGGGCAACGTTATGAATCAGACCATCTATGCATACATCTCTGACGGTGGTGTGCAGGAGGAAATCTCTCAGGGTGCAGGCCGTATCGCCGGTAATCTCGGTCTTGACAATCTGATTATGTTCTACGACGCCAATGACATCCAGCTCTCTACACGCACAGAGGTTGTTACCTGCGAGGATACAGCCAAGAAGTACGAGGCATGGGGATGGTTCGTTCAGAAGATCGACGGTAACGATGTCGACCAGATCCGCGAGGCCATCAAGAAGGCTCAGGCTGAGAAGGAGCGTCCAAGTCTGATCATCGGTCATTGTGTGATGGGTAAGGGTGCCCGCAAGGCTGACAACAGCTCTTACGAGTCAAACTGCGCTACCCACGGTGCTCCTCTCGGTGGCGATGCTTACATCAACACTATGAAGAACCTGGGTGCTGATCCTGAGAACCCGTTCCAGATTTTCCCAGAGGTTCAGGAGCTCTATGCAAAGCGTGCTGAGGAACTGAAGAAGATCTGCGCTGAGCGTTATGCTGAGAAGGCTGAGTGGGCAAAGGGTCATCCTGAGCAGGCTAAGCAGCTCGAGGAGTGGTTCAGCGGCAAGGCTCCAAAGATTGACTGGAGCAAGGTTGAGCAGAAGGCTGGCAGCGCTACACGTAGTGCTTCTGCAGCTGTTCTTGGTCAGCTGGCTGAGCAGGTGCCCAACATGATCTGCGCATCTGCCGACCTGAGCAACTCTGACAATACCAACGGCTTCCTGAAGAAGACCAAGGACCTCGTTCGTGGCGACTTCAGCGGTGCATTCTTCGAGGCTGGTGTTGCTGAGCTCACCATGGCTTGCTGCTGTATCGGTATGGCTCTGCACGGTGGTGTCATCCCTGCTTGCGGTACCTTCTTCGTATTCTCTGACTACATGAAGCCCGCCGTTCGTATGGCTGCCCTGATGGAGCTCCCAGTTAAGTTCATCTGGACTCACGATGCATTCCGCGTTGGTGAGGACGGTCCTACCCACGAGCCTGTTGAGCAGGAGGCACAGATCCGTCTGATGGAGAAGCTGAAGAACCACCACGGCAAGAACTCTGTACTCGTAGTTCGTCCTGCCGATGCTGAGGAGACAACCGTTTGCTGGCGTATGGCTATGGAGAACATCGATACTCCTACAGCTCTCATCTTCTCTCGTCAGAACATTGAGATGCTGCCAGAGGGTAACGACTACACACAGGCCACTAAGGGTGCTTATGTTGTAGCTGGCTCAGACGAGGACTACGATGTAATCCTGCTTGCTTCAGGTTCTGAGGTTTCTACTCTCGAGGCAGGTGCTAAGCTGCTTGCTGCCGATGGTATCAAGACTCGCGTGGTTAGCGTTCCTTCTGAAGGTCTGTTCCGCGCTCAGAGCAAGGAGTATCAGCAGAGCGTTCTGCCCGCTGGTAAGAAGAAGTTCGGTCTGACAGCTGGTCTGCCTGTAAACCTCGAGGGTCTCGTAGGTGCCGACGGTACTGTCTGGGGTCTCGAGAGCTTCGGTTTCTCTGCTCCTTACAAGGTGCTCGATGAGAAGCTCGGCTTCACAGGTGAGAATGTTTACAACCAGGTAAAGAAACTGCTCGCATAATGGAAGTAAAGACAGTAGGTGTAGCCTGTGATCACGCAGGCTACCCATTAAAACAGTTCGTTCTCCAGTATCTTGAGGAGAAAGGTTATCCTGTAAAGGACTATGGTACCTGGAGCGATGCCTCAGTAGACTATCCCGACTTCGGTCATGCTCTTGCTGAGGGTATCGAGAGTGGTGAGGTTTATCCTGGCATAGCTATCTGCGGCTCTGGCGAGGGTATCTCCATCACCCTTAACAAGCATCAGAAGGTGCGTGCCGGCTTGTGCTGGATTCCTGAGATTGCTCATCTTATCCGTCAGCACAACGATGCTAACGTTCTTGTGATGCCAGGTCGTTTCATCGACAACAACATGGCTCGTAAGATTATGGATGAGTTCTTTACTGCAACCTTCGAAGGCGGTCGCCATCAGAAGCGCGTAGACAAGATTCCGGTTAGTAAGTAATCTCGCCTTACTTTAAATAAGAAAATCCCGCCAGGTTGGCGGGATTTTTTTATATAAAGAGATACTTACATATAAACAGTATCGTCAATATCCACATCGTTATCGAGATGTACTTGAACTTACCAGCTACTGCATGGCAGATCACATAAGAGATGACACCGATGAGGATACCGTCGCTGATGCTGTAAGCCAGAGGCATCATGATGATGGTAAGGAATGCGGGGATGGCTCTGCGGTAGTCTTCCCAATGGATGCGCCTTACGGCAGGCATCATCATCACACCCACGATGATAAGAGCGGGGGCTGTGGCTGCGCTGGGGATGGCCAGGAACAGCGGACTGAAGAAGAGCGCCAGAGCAAAGCAGATGGCTGTAGAGAAGGCTGTCAGACCAGTACGACCGCCCTCGCCCACTCCAGAGGCACTCTCGACATAGGTGGTGGTGGTAGATGTTCCCAGACAAGCTCCACAGACGGTAGCCACAGAGTCGGCCATAAACATCTTGTCGATACCGGGGATATCGTCGCGCTTGGCCTGCTGGTCGGCCATTCCTCCACCCTGATGCACTCCGATGATGGTACCCATCGTGTCGAACATGTCGATAAAGAGGAATGTGAATACCACTACGAGCATGTCGAAGCTCAGCACATGACTCCACTCAAACTTGAAGAATATAGGCTCTACGCTGTCAGGAACCGACACTAAGCCGTTAAGTTTGGTGATAGCCTCGCCCGTTGACGGGTCTTTGATAACCAGTCCGAGGAGCGTCGTGGCCAGGATTCCCCAGAGGATGCCTCCACGAACCTTTGCCATCACCAGACCGGCGGTGACAAACAGACCTATCATCGCCAGCAGGGCCGTTCCCTCGGTAATCTTTCCCAGGCCTACCAACGTGGCATCGTTGTTGACGATGATGCCTGAGTTCTGCATTCCGATAAAGGCGATAAACAGTCCGATACCGGCTCCGATGGCTTTGTTAAGCGTGCCGGGAATAGCCTTCAGCAACAGGCTGCGCACCTTTGTTACTGTAAGGATGACGAAGATGAGACCCTCGAGCAACACGGCGGTAAGTGCAAACTGCCAGGTGTAGCCCATTCCCAGGCAGACGGTATAGACGAAGAAAGCGTTAAGACCCATACCTGGAGCCAGGGCAAACGGTTTCTTTGCATAGAGAGCCATCACCAATGTGCCTACGATGGCAGCCAGGGCCGTAGCCGTGAACACACTTCCGCCGGGCATGCCTGGCAGGGCGCTGAAGATGGCAGGGTTGACGGCCAGGATATAGGCCATGGTAAGGAATGTGGTGATGCCCGCCATTATCTCCGTGCGGACATTGTGCTTCTGAGAATCGAAGCCAAAGATTTTCTCTACAAAAGCGTTCATGATATTTTTTATTTTTTATTTTTTTATTTCTTATTTACTTCAAACCCTCTCACCCACTCTTTGAGTAGCTCCACGGCATCCTCGTGTTCAGGATAATACCTCAGCATCACCGTCACCTGTCTGAGCGAGTCGCTGTCGAGTACCTTTCCATAGTATTCCCACTTGTCGTCGGTTCCCTGGAGGATGCTGTAGTCGTCGCCCACATCCACCAGGTCGGCTCCCATGCCCATCATCGTCTGACCTGAGCTGCGCATCATGCCCTGGATAGAGTCGACCATCACGGATATCGACACGTCGTCCATCATAAAGAGCTCCTGCATGCCGACGTTTTCTGACAGATTCTGATGCACCAGGAAGGAGGGATAGTTGATGTCGAGGTTCAACCTGTTGCTGTGATATTTCTGTAGCTTGTAGTTGCCCATGCGTATTGCAATACTGTCGGCTCCTGTCACCTCGCTGACATAGGCCCTTGGCTGATTCTGGCCACCGTCGCATCCGATGCAAGCCAGCAGCAATCCCATGCCGCACACAAAAAATAATAGTTCTTTCTTCATTATCATCTGACAAACACTTTCATGATGCAAAGATACAAAATTTATCTCAAACAGCCAAAGTTTTTTATCATATAGTTTATTTTTCCGGCTTTGCAGCCTCATGAGTCTGCACGTGCGGTGCCCAGGAATGCGCAAGTGTAGTCTCCTAGAGTTCGCGAATGCAAAACCAAAAGCCCTCACTTGACGGGAAAACATCGGAACGAAGGGTTCGTAGTTGTCTTTTGATACCTGTGAGAGCAAGATTTTGATGCATTCTGTGCCCTTACCGAGTGCCGGCATCGCGTGCGCCTTTGATTTTGAAATGTCGTATCTCATTGATTTTCTGCTTTTTAGATAAATTATGAATGGCTGAGCGTTACAGTTACAGTTGTTACAGTTATTTTTTGAGAGGGTATCCACATCTTTAATTCTACATATAACTATCTATATACCAATTAGTTATATAATATACAAAGAGTAATGTACCCCCCATTTTTTAATTGTAACAACTGTAACTGTAACACATCGTCCATCTTCTACCTTTGTACTTTTTCTCTATAAGGCTCTCGAGTGCCCAGACCAATACTCCAGAAAATAATCAGCAAAAAGTTTGGAAATATCGGAAAAACCTTCTATCTTTGTGGGCAAATATTTATATTCTTATTTATATGAGATATTATATCATTATTTCATTGATGCTGGTCTCATTACTGGCATCGGCACAGGAGAATCTACAGCGGGGCGCCATTGGCTCGAGTGAGAAGAAAACCTTCAAGACATTGAAGGAGAATCCAATAACAAGCGTGAAGAACCAGAATCGCAGCGGCACATGCTGGGACTATGCCACGCTGGGCTATTTCGAGAGCGAGATACTCCGTAAGACAGGTAAGACCTACGACCTCTGCGAAATGTTTGTGGTAAACAGAGACTATTTTGACAACGCCACTCATTATGTGCGCATGCACGGCTTTAGTCAGATATCAGAGGGCGGCTCCTGCGACGATGTACTTGAGGTAATCCGCCATTACGGCATCTGTCCCGAGAATGCCATGCCGGCACCAGGATCGCTGACAGGCGACTCGCTGGCCAACTTCAAAGTGTTCTTCCCAGAACTGGAGCGCATGGTGAGAAGCATTGTAAGAAAGGACATCAAGGAACCCCTACCCCATTGGCAGGACAGCGTCATGGCGGTGATAGAGAAATATGTAGGCCGTTGTCCGGAGTCATTCGTCTACGAGGGAAAGACTTACACCCCGAAGTCGTTTGCCAAGAGTCTTGGCCTCAACCTCGACGAATACGTGAGCCTCACCAGCTTCACACATCATCCGTTCTTCAAGTGGTTCGTCATCGAATCACCTTACAAATGGCGCCTGAAGCCAAGCTATAACATTCCCATAGATCAACTGATGGACATCCTCGACAAAGCTCTAGATGCAGGCTATACTGTAGCATGGGGAGGTGATGTTTCAGGCAATTTCACCCGCACAGGCCTGGCTATGCTGCCCGATAGCATTACTCCCACACAGCAGATGCGCCAAGAGCAATGGGACGATTGGCGCTTCACCTACGACCACGTGATGCTTATCTACGGAAAGGCCGTAGACGAAAAGGGAAAGCCATACTATATGGTGAAAAACTCATGGGGCAAGTGCGGACAATACAAAGGCATCTGGTATATGTCGCGCGACTATATCGCACTCAATACCACCTACATCTTCCTTAACCGCAACGCACTACCCTCTTCCTCTATACCACGTTTATAGGATGGGCGGAGAGAAAAGCCTGCACGTTGCCGATGGCTATTGATACCAGGCGCGTGCGGGCTTCTTTTGTAGCCCAGGCGATATGAGGGGTGATAAACGCATTGACGCACGACAGAAGCGGATTGTCGGCCCTTGGCGGTTCATCGCTTAACACGTCGGCACAAAAGGCTCTCAAGCGATTGGCGTTAAGCGAATCGGCAAGATCCTGATCATTAATAAGAGGTCCTCGCCCTGTATTGATAAGAACAGCCGAATGCTTCATCAGCTGGAGGGTACGGCTGTTGATGAGATGATGAGTTTTGGGGGTCAACGGGCAATGCAGGCTTACCACATCGCTCGACTGCAAAAGCTCATCAATCGGAAGTTTTGCAATGCCCGGCGGCAGGTCTTCGGCTCGTTTGCTTGTATATGCCACCACCTTCATTCCGAAAGCCTGGGCGATGGCAGCCACCCGACGACCGATATTTCCGAGACCCACGATGCCGAAGGTCTTGCCAGCCAACTCCGTCAGTTCGGTATCCCAGTAGCAGAAGTCAGTATTTGATGACCATCGTCCGTCGCGGTTAAGATTGGCGTAATGCTCCGTGCGGTTGGTGACAGCCAACAGATGGGCAAACACCATCTGCACCACACTCTCTGTGCTGTAGGCAGGCACGTTGGTCACAATGATTCCAAGCTCGTGGGCTGCCTCTATATCTACCACGTTATATCCCGTAGCCAGCACACCTATATACTTCAACTTAGGCAGCTGCTCTATCTCCGCCCTTCGCAGACACACCTTGTTAGTCAGCACTATGTCGGCATCCTTAGCCCTTTCTATCGTCTCCTCGGGTCTTGTGCGGTCGTAAACCGTTAGCTTTCCCATCTTTTCCAGCGCACCCCATGAGAGGTCGCCCGGATTAGCCGTATAGCCGTCGAGAATAACTATAATCATGTTTCTTCTTTTTTTTTCGTTGGCAAAGATACGAAAAAACTATCAGTCTCCAAATAAAACGCGGAAATTGCTGTTGCAAATACTAGTTAAAATATTTAAAATCAAGTGTTGTATGATTTTTTGTGTGTAAATTTGAACCCGTGAATAAAAAGGACAGAACACAGAACGTGCTCTACCGCCAGAAACACGTAGAACCAATAATCAACGCGTATCTGGGGGGCTCTCTTTCTTGTCCTTTATGGCCTCGATATTCATGATTGTGAGTGCCGCCTTGGAATTTGGATTCCAGCTGACACACAGACAGGTGGAGGAACTCAAGTTGCTATGCTTCTGGGTGTGGATCACGTTCTTGATTGACCGCGGCAGTCGATACCTGTCATAGTGAATTTTGCTGGAATAGACGACAGCCATGGCATCATGAATATTCTCGACAACCGGGTGTTTCATGTTACGGTGCTGTTTCTGATTTCCGTCATCGACCTTTCCGACGGAGTGATAAGGCTGTTGGGCCGTAAGATGAATCCGGCCCTGATGATGGCCGTCAGTTTCATGGTGTTTATTCTCATAGGCTCAGGTTTGCTGATGATGCCACGATGTGTGCACCCAGGCATTCATCTTCCGTGGATTGACTCCCTGTTCACAGCCACCAGCGCCGTCTGCGTGACAGGCCTCACCACCATAGATGTGCCTGGAACATTTACATATATCGGACAGTTCATCATCATGATGCTTATTCAGGTGGGAGGATTGGGAGTAATGACCATCACCAGTTTCTTCGCCCTTTTCTTCATGGGTAACACCAGCCTTTACAACCAGATTCTGGTGCGCGACATGGTGAGCAGCAAATCGCTGGCATCGCTATGGTCGACGTTGCTTAACATCTTTGGCTTCACGGCTATCCTCGAGCTGCTTGGGGCTTTGACTATCTTTATGGACATACATGGCGAGATTGGTCTGGACCTTAAGCATGAACTGTTTTTCAGCGCGTTTCATTCTGTTTTAGCCTTCTGCAATGCAGGATTCTCTATTTACAAAGACGGACTGAGTTCACCTGTGCTGATGACGGGGAATTGCTGGCTTTACATCATCATATCGCTGCTTATCATCTTGGGCGGTATCGGATATCCGGTATTAGTGAATCTTAAGATAAGTGCCTATAAAAAGGCACGTTTCTTCTGGAGAAAAATGCGTGGTGCCAACTATGCCAGCATGAGTATTCCCAACCTGTTTGACCTGAACACCAAGATTGTATTGCGCACCACAGGTCTGCTGATTCTTTTCGGTACTTTACTTATCGGATTCTTTGAGTGGGACAACACCTTTTCCGGAATGCTGCCACATGAGAAAATCACCCAGGCATTCTTTAATGCTGTAAGTCCTCGAACGGCAGGTTTCATCAGCGTGGATCTGGGCAGTATGTGCATTCAGTCGATTCTCATATATACACTGCTCATGTGGATTGGAGGAGCATCGCAGTCAACAGCCGGTGGTGTGAAGGTTAATACCTTTGCTGTAGCCTTCTTCAATGTACGATCCATCGTACACGGGACCACTCGTGTGGAGTTTGCAGGCAGGGAACTCTCGATTGACTCCATCCGTCGAGCCAATGTAGCAGTCTTTGCCAGTCTCTTTGTATTGTTCTGCTTCGTATTCACCATAACCATCATCGAACCACAGCTGCCATTGAAAGCGATTGTCTTCGAGTGTGTTTCAGCCTTCGCAACGGTTGGTTCGTCGCTGGGCATCACCTCCGAACTGCAATACACCAGCAAGGTGCTTATCATCCTTCTGATGTTCTTAGGTCGTGTGGGAGTGGTGACGTTGGCACAGGCACTACTCAAGCAGTATAAAAATCAGAATTACAAATTACCTCAAGACAATATTATTATCTCATGAAGTGTATAATTATCGGATTAGGAACTTACGGCAGGGTGCTAGTCGACGAGTTGTCGGCTCTGGGCCATGAGGTCATTGCTGTTGACAATGATGCCAATCGTGTAGAGAGAGTAAAGGATATGTGCGAGGCCGCATTTCAGATTGAAGCCACCGAAGAACTATCACTATCGGTACTTCCGCTGAAGAAGGTCGATGTCGTGGTTGTTGCCATCGGACAGAATCTTGGTGCCTCGGTAAGAGTGGTTGCCCTGCTGAAGAAGTTGGGCGTACAGCACATCTATGCCCGTGCCATCGACTATGTTCACAAAAACATCCTGCAGGCGTTCGACATTGATAAGATAATCATCCCCAGAGGAACGTGCTGCCCGTTCGCTGGTACGCGAGATGGAACTGGGGGTAAGAATACAGCTTTTCCGAGTAGACAATAACTATTGTGTATTTAAATTGAGAATACCTAAGCAGTTTATAGGATTGTCGCCCAATGACCTTCATCTCAAAGAAGAGTTTAACCTGAAGATCATAGCAATAAAAAAGCCGAAGAAGGTACAGAACTTTATCGGCATTGAGTATAATGAACCCGAAGTAGTCAATGTCGCAGAAAGAGAAGAACCGTTGAAGGTCAACGACGAGCTTGTATGCTACGGCAAAGAGTCGGACTTCAGGAAGCTATGCAAATTGCTTTGAATATGTCCTTGATCTATCATAAAAGCACAAAAAACGGGGTAAAGACATGAGAAAAATCATAAAATTCGAAAAAAAATCGGGAAATATTTTTGTAATTGGCTGAAAATTAGTACCTTTGCAGTCCGAAATCGAATAATATATCGGTATACATTATTAATATATAGAGAAAAAACAGAAATGACAAAAGCAGAAATCATCAAGAAGATCTCAGCAGAGACCGGTCTCGGCAACAAGGAAGTTGCTGTGGTGGTAGAGGCGTTCATGGAAGAAGTGCGCAATAGTCTGGCAGACGAGCGTGAGAACGTCTACCTGCGTGGCTTCGGCACATTCCATGTAAAGCGTCGCGCTGCCAAGACCGCACGTAACATCTCGAAGAACACCACCATCATGGTAGAGGCTCACGACTATCCCGCTTTCAAGCCGGCTAAGAGCTTCCTGGATAAAATGAAGTAATCAATTTAAATAGTTACAATTATGCCAAACGGAAAAAAGAAGAAGGGCCACAAGATGGCTACTCACAAGCGTAAGAAGAGACTGCGCAAGAATCGTCATAAGAGCAAGTAAGCTCTGGACGAGTGCAAGGAAATGAAAGGAGTGTGTCGGCAATCCGAAGAGGATGCGACGCACCCTTTCGAGTTTTTAACAAGTCAAGAGAAAACGTAAAAAAAAAGACAATGACAAGCGAAGTGATCATCGATGTGCAACCGAAGGACATCTCCATCGCCCTGCTCGAAGACAAGACACTGGTGGAATACCAGAAAGAGCAGCGCACACAGTCGTTCTCGGTGGGCAACATCTACGTGGCAAAGGTGAAGAAACTGATGCCCGGACTCAACGCCTGTTTCGTTGACGTGGGAGCAGAACGAGTGGCGTTCCTGCACTATCTTGACTTAGGTGCTCAATATAGCTCATACGAAAAATACCTTAAACAGGTAATGAGCGACAGAAAGAAACTATATCCCATCCAGAAGGCCAATATCCTGCCCAAGCTGCCAAAGGAAGGCAGCATAGCAAATACGCTGAAGGTTGGCGACGAGGTGCTCGTACAGATCGTGAAGGAACCCATCAACACCAAGGGACCACGACTGACATGCGAACTAAGCTTCGCAGGAAGATACCTCGTACTAATGCCTTTTGAGGATACCGTTTCTGTATCGACAAAGATTAAGAAAGGCGAAGAGCGCAGCCGACTAAAACAGCTCATACAGAGCATCAAACCCAAGAACTTCGGTGTGATAGTACGAACCGTAGCTGAGGGAAAGCGGGCTGCAGAACTTGATGCCGAACTTAAAATCCTGCTCAAGCGTTGGGAAGACACTATAACCAAAGTGCAGAAGACTACTGAGAGACCTCAGCTGTGCTTTGAGGAACAGAGTCGGGCAGTGGCTTTGCTGCGAGACCTGTTTAACCCATCCTACGATGGCATTCATATCAACAATGCCGAGATGTGCCAGCAAGTACAGGAATATCTCGGACTGATTGCCCCGGAGAAGAAAGACATCGTCAAGCTCTACAATGGCAGGGTGCCTATCTTCGACAATTTCAACGTTACCAAGCAGCTGAAGTCAGGATTCGGCAAGACCGTGAACTATCAGCACGGAGCCTATCTTATCATCGAACACACGGAAGCCATGCATGTGGTGGATGTAAACAGCGGAACACGTCTGAAGAAAGAGAATGGCCAGGAAGCCAATGCCTTAGAGACCAACCTCGGAGCTGCCGATGAGTTGGCAAGACAACTGAGACTACGAGACATGGGAGGAATCATCGTAGTGGACTTCGTGGACATGAAGTTGGCCGAAGACCGTCAGATACTCTACGAGAGGATGTGTAAGAACATGCAGAAAGACCGCGCCAAGCACAACATCCTGCCGCTTTCGAAGTTCGGACTCATGCAGATCACACGACAGAGAGTAAGACCTGCGATGGACGTGAATGTCGAAGAAGACTGTCCCACCTGTCACGGTAGTGGAAAAATCAAGTCGAGCATACTCTTCACAGACCAGCTGGAGAGCAAGATTGACCGCCTAGTCAATAATATAGGAATACGCAAGTTCTACCTGCACGTTCACCCCTACGTGGCTGCATATATCAATAAGGGCATGGTTAGCCTGAAGATGAAATGGCAGATGAAATACGGACTGGGAGTAAAAATCGTGGCATCACAGAAACTGGCGTTCCTGCAGTATGAATTCTATGACGCTGATAATCAGTTCATAGACATGAAGGAAGAGATTGAGACTACGTAAATCATGTTGGGGCTCAAAGTGATATTCTGGGTGTGTGTGTTGGTGGTCTTCTATACCTACTTAGGCTATGGGATGCTACTGTGGCTCATCATAAAAATCAAGAGACTCGTAAAGGGGAAGCAGTCCCCTACCCCAATGCCCGCTGACGATGAGTTGCCCACGATGACCCTCATGATATGCGCCTACAATGAACAAGACGTAGTAAGAGACAAAATGCAGAATACCCGCGCCCTGGACTATCCGAAGGATAAGTTCAGGGTGATGTGGGTGACTGATGGCAGCAACGACCGTACTAATGAGTTGCTGAAAGAATATCCCGAAGTAGATATCGTCTTCTCGCCAGAGCGAAGAGGAAAATCCGCCGCCCTGAAACACGGACTCAGGGAGGTGAAGACGCAATATGTGGCATTTACAGATGCTAACACGATGATAAACAGCGGTGCAATGAAAGAGATAGCAAGGCTGTTTATCGATAAAAGCGTGGGGTGCGTGAGTGGCGAAAAACGTGTAGCAGCACGCAAGGAAGGTGAGGTGGCTGCTGAGGGAGAAGGCCTGTACTGGCGCTATGAGAGCACGCTGAAGAGATGGGACTCTGAGCTCTACTCTGCCATGGGAGCAGCTGGAGAATTATATGCCATTGACCCCAAACTAGTGCGAGAAGTGCCTGACAACGCATTGCTCGACGACTTTATGATGTCTATGTTTATTGTCGACGACGGCAAGCGCATCGCCTACTCTCCCAATGCCTACGCAATGGAATACGGCTCGGCAGATATCCATGAAGAGTCGAAGCGCAAACGACGTATCGCAGCAGGAGGACTGCAGAGCATCTGGTGGCTGAGAAGGATGCTCAACCCGCTACGACAGCCATTAGTGGCTTTCCAATATATCAGCCATAGAGTGCTCAGATGGAGCCTCACGCCTATTGCTATGGTTATCCTGTTGATTGTCAACGCCATACTCGTAGCGATGGAAGCAGGAACGGTATATACCATGATACTGGCGATGCAGATAATATTGTATCTCGGCGCTCTGGCAGGATATCTCTTAAGCCGTTGCGGAAAGAAGAACAAACTGCTGTATACAGCCTACTATTTCGTGTTTATGAACCTCAACGTGTTCCGCGGAATGGCATATCTCAAAACCCATAGTAACAGCGGCACTTGGGAAAAAGCAAAAAGAAGTTGATTTTTTTATGTATTATTTGGTTATTTCAAAAAAATTACGTACTTTTGTACCCAAATAGACCAAATAGATATATACAAAACTTTCTTGCTAAAGTTTAATGAAAGGTATGGAAGAAAACGAAAGAGAACTCCTGTTGCAGAAGTTTGCCGAGGTTAACAGAAAACTGAAGCTGGCTCAAGAGCAGCTGGAAATTGCTAACAAGAAGATCAAAGAATACGAGGAGAAGGCTGAGAAGGCCGAGAAGGCGAGCAAGATGAAATCGCTCTTCCTGGCCAATATGAGCCATGAAATCCGTACCCCGCTGAATGCCATCGAAGGTTTCTCAAGAGTCATTGCCGAGACCGACTCTGAGGAAGACCGAATGAAGTATTACCAGATCATCGAGAGTAACAACCAGCGTCTCGGAAGTCTCGTCAACGAAATTCTTGACCTCTCGCGTGTAGAATCAGGAGAGCTTGCCATCAAGAAAGAGAAGACTGACCTCAATGCACTCTGTGAGAGCATACTGCAGCTGTTTAAGTTCCGTTGCCCAGATGAAGTGAAGTTAAAATGGCACAAGCCAATGTTGTCGGCATCGATGAATACTGATGTGAACCGCCTGACACAGGTATTCTCCAACCTCGTGAGCAATGCTCTGAAACATACCACAGCAGGCAGCATCACCTTCGGATACAGACTAATAGACGATGCACAGAGCATAGAGTTCTTCGTAAAGGATACCGGTTCGGGTATAGAGCCGGATTTCATTGAGCATATCTTCGATACCTACGCCTCGCAGGACGCAGACAAAAACCAGGGTTTCGGACTGGGCCTAACACTATGTAAGATCATAGTTGAGAAACTCGGAGGCAACATCAGTTGTAAATCACAGTTGGGCAAGGGCTCAGAGTTTATCTTCAAGTTGCCATTCGAAGGCACTATCGGAGGAATGAAAACCGAGCATACAACTACCACAAATGTGAGAACCATCCGTGTGAGCGAGCGTTCGGCACAGAACATGAAGAGCATCCTCGTGGCAGAAGATGAGGACAGCAACTACGAACTAGTGAAGATTGTTCTCCATAAGCGCTATCGCCTGATACGAGCCCACAACGGCATTGAGGCAGTACAGCTGAACGAGGACGAGCACCCAGACCTTATACTTATGGATATCCGCATGCCAGGCATGGGTGGTCTCGATGCCACTCGTATCATCAAGGAGGTAAACCCCAAGACACCTGTGATAGCTCTCAGCGCTTATGCCTTCGACGAGAATATCCGTGAGGCGAAGATTGCAGGATGTGATGAGTTTATGGCAAAACCTTTCCGCGTGGAGAACCTCATTGACACGGTACAAAAATATATAGGATAACGAAAAACAACTAATAGAAACATGGGAAAACTGGCAGTACAGAAATATTTCTCGTTTATGATACTTATCGTCACTTTTGTGATGATGATTTTTACGTTTGTAGGACTCTATGGCGGCAATGTTAATCCTGCCGGAAACACAGCAAGGTCCTTGCTAGTATATGCACTACCTCTGCTGATAATTGGTAATGTGGTTCTGTTGCTATACTGGCTCATCATGAGAAGATGGCATTGGATGCTCATGCCGCTGATAACAATACTTTGCTGTATACCGTATATCGGAACACTCTATCAGTTAGGAGGTCCCGACGAGGTGGCAGAGAAACAGCCAGGACTGAAGATTGCATCATACAACGTGGCACTCTTCGGACGAGAGACTTCGGGATTCATGGCACAGGACATACTCTCTGAGATGAAAAAGCAGAAGGTGGACATCCTCTGTTTCCAGGAGTATTCCGACCACAGCGGAGATAAGGTGAACTCTGAGTCGTATAAGGAGTATTTCCCATATATGGTAATGGGACAGAGCGATATGGTGATATACAGCCGCTACCCTATCGTAAGGTCAAAGAACATTCCGTTTGAGATGACCAACAATAGCGCAATGTGGGTGGAGGTGAAGATCAACGACCAGTTGATACGTGTATACAACGCCCACATGGAGACAACAGGTATCAACAGTACTCTCCGTCGTGCAACAAAGACCCAAATTGCCACAGGAGTAGAGGTAGAGTCGAACGCTCTACTCAGATCCATCTACGGTTCGTATACCATCGGTATGATGGCACGTGCCGGTCAGGCCAATATACTGGCAATGGATATGAAAGAGGCAGAGGTGCCAATCATTGTATGCGGTGACTTCAACGATGTACCGTATTCTTATGTCTATAACACGATGAAGGGTGACCTCGTTGACGGATTCAAGGAGTGTGGAAGCGGATTTATGTACACCTTTAGAGGAGGAAAGAAGATGGTGCGTATCGACTACATCTTCCACGATGAGATGTTCAAGGGACTCACATATTACAAAAAAGAACTGACCTACTCTGACCACTACCCAGTATTCCTGAAATTGGAGATGAACAAAGAATAAAAAATCCCTGGCCGCTGAGGTCAGGGATTTATTATTCAGACAATCTTGAATCGTACTCTGAACGATCGCTCTTGTTCGTCCCAGTTTGTTCCCAACATCTCAAAACGTCCTATCTGAGAAGTGGAGCGAACGTGTTTGCCTATACAAGGACAAACATCGTAGTCACCGATTCGTACCAATCGGATAGTGTCAGAGGCATCTTCAGGCAGACGGTCGAGAGAGATTTCCTCTGGGAGATTATCACGGGTTACAAACTCGAAAGTGACAGGGAGATCCTCGTCGATAAGAGCATTCATGCGACGTTCTATCTCCTTCTCCTCCTGACGGGAGGGCTTGTGGTCGAGATAGAAACTCATCTTGCTCTTCTTACGCTCCACATGGGCATTATAGCTCCGCTCACAGCCGAAGATACGGATCATCGTCTGGTTAAGCAGATGCTCTGCAGTATGAGCGGGAGGAAACTCGTCTTTATTATGTTCGTTGAGAAGCATTTAACTTTGAACTTTGAGCTTTATGATTACACTTTTAAGCCTTGAATTTGAGGACAACTGCACCAAGGGCTTCTACATCGACTGATACATAACATTCCCGACGCATCTGACGTTTGATCTCCTTGCCTGTAAGAAGGTCGACGGCAGTAACATTCTTGCGCTCGTGGAGATTCAGATAGTCGAAAGCATGAGCAGGGATAGTGACATCCATCGTGGTGGGCTGATCGCTGAAGTTGGCTACTACAAGGATAGCTTCTGAGCCAGCCTTACGAAGGAAAGCATATTGCTGAGTGGTATCGCCATTGGCATACATGAGATCGAAAGACACACCGTCTGTCACAGCCTTCTCGCTGCGGGCGATATTAATGATCTTGTCATAAGTCTCCTTAAGTCGCTTCTCGGCAGCGGTGAGTCGATGGTTGGAAGCACGCACAAGGGTATCCACACTCCAATAGTCGAAGATGGTAGTACGTCCATCGTTGCCGCTGAAACCTTCCTTGTCCATGCCCTTCTCGCCATACTCCTGTCCTGCATATATCATCAGAGGATTCTTCTGGAGCAGAGCTGATACTACGAGAGCAGGTATTCCCTTCTTAGCATCGCCTGCGAAGAAACTGCTGGCGATACGCTGCTCATCATGGTTCTCGAGGAAATAGAGCATGTGGTTGCGGATATCATCTGTTGCCTGCCAAGCACCCGTGATGGAATGTGTGGAAAGATTGCCACGCATCACCTCACGGAGAGTGTCGTACATGCCTACCTTGTCATATAGATAGTCGAAACCGGCACAAATGTAATTACGGTATTCAGCAGGGTTGTATACCTCACCGATGAATATCTTCTCAGGATAGATGAACTTAACCTTGTCTGTTGCCCAGCGCCAGAAGTCGGATGGTACCATCTCTGCCATATCACAGCGGAAACCGTCGACACCCTTCCTTGCCCAGAAGAGCAGGATATCCGTCATCTTACTCCATGTGTTGGGAATGGGATTAAAATGCCCCACACGCCCTGCATAGTAATCGAGGCCGTAATTGAGCTTTACCGTCTCGTACCAGTCGTTCATGCCTGGGGCGTTATGGAAACAGTCATTACCTGTAGCCTTAGCAGGTTCCTCGATATATGGCTCCTCCTCACCGTGATACAGGTCAAAATATGGAGTAAATCGCTGTCCGGGACAGTAATAGAAATTATTCTGAGGATCGAAGCCGTTCTGAGGATTATCCTCCTCACCGAGATCCTTCACCCCCTCAGGCTTGCAGATAGAGTGATACTGCCGGGCTACATGATTAGGCACGAAATCGATGATTACCTTCATGCCTGACTTATGAGTGCGCTCGATGAGATCCTCAAACTCCTCCATACGCTTCTCTACATCTACTGCGAGATCAGGATCGATGTCGTAATAGTCGGTGATGGCATATGGAGAGCCTGCCTTACCCTTCACGATGGCAGGGTGATTCTCGGGAATGCCATAGGCAGAATAGTCTGTCTGAGTGGCATGACGGATGATACCTGTGTACCAAATATGGCTCACGCCCATCTCCCTGATTTTTTTCAGGGCGCTGGGCGTGAAGTCGTTCATCTTTCCACATCCGTTTTCTTCTATGGACCCATTCTCCTTGCGGGTGGTGTTCTTATTACCATAGAGTCGGGTGAAAATCTGATATATTACTAACTTTTCGCTTTTCAACATATCATAAAGTTCAAAGTCAAATGCACAAATTTACTCTATTCCGTGAGCAGAAACTTCCTTATTGATCTTAACGATCATTCCCTGAAGAGCCTTGCCAGGACCACACTCTGTGAAGTCGTCGGCACCATCGGCAATCATGTTCTCTACGCTCTGAGCCCAACGAACTGAACTTGTGAGCTGCGCAATAAGGTTAGCCTTGATCTCTGCTGGATCTGTATGGGGTTTGCCGTCAACATTCTGATATACAGGACACTTTGGAGCCTTGATCTCTGTCTGTTCGATAGCTGCCTGAAGCTCATCCTTTGCAGGCTGCATCAGAGGAGAGTGGAAAGCACCACCAACCTTCAGAGGAAGGGCACGCTTTGCACCAGCGGCCTTCAGCTGCTCACATGCCTCATTGATGGCATCGATATTTCCAGATATAACGAGCTGTCCGGGACAGTTATAGTTTGCAGGAACGACAACACCCTTGCCCATCTTGCTTACCTCAGCACAAATCTCCTCGATCTTATCAAAAGGAAGTGCGATGATGGCAGCCATTGTAGAGGGCTGAGCCTCACAAGCCTTCTGCATTGCCATAGCACGTGCATATACGAGTTTCAGACCATCCTCGAAACTAAGAGCACCAGCTGCTGTGAGAGCAGAGAACTCACCGAGAGAATGACCGGCAACCATCTTTGGCTCAAAAGCCTCACCCATGCAAAGTGCAGAGATGACACTATGAAGGAAAACAGCTGGCTGTGTGACCTTAGTCTGCTTCAGCTCATCGTCAGTACCTTCGAACATTATGTCGGTAATACGATAGCCAAGAATATCGTTGGCTTTCTCAAAAAGTTCCTTTGCCATTGGGTTGGTATCGTAAAGATCCTTACCCATACCTGTGAACTGTGCTCCCTGCCCGGGAAAAACAAATGCTTTCATTTTCTTTTTACCTTTTTACTTATTTACCTTTTTACCTATTTTTACTCCTTTCAGGGTGCAAAATTACTTATTTTTTCTGAAAGATTACCCTATAAATTAAAATTTTTAGCTAAAGCAGGCTTAATATCGAAAATTTTGTGTAAGTTTGCACGTTAGAAATAGAAAAGATATTTGGAAATGAAGTTAATCGTCATCACCAAACCCACATTTTTCGTTGAGGAAGACAAGATTATTGTAAACCTTTTCGAAGAAGGACTGGATAATCTTCACCTGTGCAAACCAGGTTCATCTCCGATGTATTCCGAGCGTCTGTTGACACTCTTAGGGGAAGACTTGGCCGGAAAGATCACCGTCCATAACCATTTCTATCTGAAAGAAGAATACAAACTCAGAGGTATACATATCGATGATGCCCGTACCGACCCACCTGTAGGATATAAAGGCAACATCACCCGCACCTGTCACGCCATAAGCGAATTGAAGGATGCCAAGAAACATTCGAACTACGTTTTCCTGCAGTCCATCTTCGACAGTCAGACTGTTAGCAGCGAGAAACAGTCGTTTACAGAAGGGGAGTTGAAGGAGGCATCACGCCAGGGACTTATCGACAAGAAGGTATATGCTCTGGGAGGTATGAACATCGACAACATAAAATATGCCAAGGACCTCGGTTTCGGAGGTATAGTAATATGTGGTGACCTGTGGAACCGCTTTGATATACACAATGAGCTCGACTATAAGGAGCTGCTACTGCATTTTGAACGGTTACGAAAGGCAATAGTCTAATAATACATTATAATATATAACAATGTCAGAGAAGAATTCTTATATGGTATTTTCAGGTACTGCCACAAGGTACCTCGCAGAGAAAATCTGCCAAAGTCTCGACTGCCCGTTAGGACAGCTGCAGATGACGAAGTTCTCGGATGGTGAGTTTGCAGTAAGTTATGAGGAGAGCATTCGTGGACGAGATATCTTCCTCGTACAGAGCACATTCCCCAACAGCGACAATCTCATGGAGCTGCTCCTTATGATAGATGCCGCAAAACGTGCTTCTGCCCGTACTATCAATGCCGTTATCCCCTACTTCGGATGGGCACGCCAGGACCGCAAGGACAAGCCACGTGTAAGCATTGGCGCTAAGCTGGTAGCAGACCTACTGAGTGTTGCTGGTGTGAACCGCGTGATAACAATGGACCTGCATGCAGACCAGATACAGGGATTCTTCGATGTCCCCGTAGACCATCTCTATGGCTCAGGTGTTATCATCCCTTATCTCGAGAGTCTTCACCTGGAGGACCTTGTTATAGCCTCACCCGACGTGGGCGGTTCGAAGCGTGCCAACACCTACGCAAAATATCTGAAGTGTCCGCTGGTTCTCTGCAACAAAACCCGTGCACGAGCCAACGTAATTGAGTCGATGCAGATCATCGGTGAGGTGGAAGGTAAGAATGTGGTTATCATCGACGATATGGTAGACACAGCCGGAACTATCACCAAGGCAGCAGACATCATGAAGGAACACGGAGCAAAGACCGTTCGTGCATGTGCCTCACATTGTGTAATGTCGGGGCCGGCAAGTGAGAGAGTTCAGAATTCTGCTCTCGAGGAGATTATCTTCACAGACTCTATTCCTTATGCGCAAAGATGTGCAAAAGTAAAGCAGCTGTCGGTAGCCGACATGTTTGCTGAAGCTATCCGACGGGTTATTGATAATAAGAGTATCAGCGACCTATATATCATCTGATTGTGAAGAAAAGCAAATATATTTTACTGGCAGCAGCATGTCTGATGGCATCTGGCTGCCAGTTTTCATCGAAACAGCGTCAAGCAGAAGAGTGGAAGGCACTCAACGACACTATCAACGAATGTTCGCAGAAAATTTCCAACATCGTTGGAGTGATTCAGCAGAGCCAGCATACCACTGAGGAGACGCAGAAGAGTCTCATGCACGAGATAGACAGTATAGACCGAAGGATGAAACAGGCTATCCGCAGCTGCATGGAGAGGAATAAGGACAATGACTTAGGCCAGTATCTCAGAGAGAACTACGAGGAAGAATAAATTAATAATCCCCCGCTCAGCCGAGCGAGGGATTATTTCTTTCTAGAACTATTAATTAGCCTTTGAATGCAGGAAGCTCAAGCCACTTAACGTAGCAGAAGTCCTGACGGTGAGGCAGATTCTTATTCTTTGGATACATTCTTACGGCACTCTTGTACTGACCGAACTGACGTGGAGTAAGTTCTGCCTGGAAGGTATAATTGTTTCCTTCGTGGCCTATCATCTTAAGAGGCTCTACAGAGAATATCTTCTCCTCTCCATCCTTATTAATATATACATTAACCTTCTCCAATCCGATGGCATCGTCAAGGCCTTGCTCATTGATAACATACTTAAGAGTATACTTAGTACCAGCCTCAGCACCTGTTACTGGGAAGTTCCACTCTGCAGATACTACGTTAATGGCATCCCAACGCTCTGCAACAGTCTCTTTCCACTGTGCGATTTCCTTAGCCAGCTTGTTGTTGTCCTTAGAAATCTCCTTGAAACGTTTAGCCTCTTTCTCGTAGAACTTAGAATAATAGTCATCGAGCTGACGCTTCATGGTGTAGTGAGGAGCAATCTGTGCGATAGAGTTCTTGATAACTTTACACCAGCCCTTAGAGATACCTTTCTTGTCCTTATTATAGTAGAGAGGAATAATCTCATTCTCGAGCAGACCATAAATGGTAGCAGCATCGAGCTGATCCTGATACCCCTGGTTCTGGTATGTGCGCTTCTCAGTAAGAGCCCATCCGGCACCCTCACGATAGCCCTCAAGCCACCAGCCGTCTTTCACGCTGAGGTTTACAACACCGTTCATCTCAGCCTTCTCACCAGATGTACCTGATGCCTCAAGAGGACGTGTAGGAGTATTCATCCAGATATCAACACCTGAAACAAGACGACGAGCCAGTAGGAAGTCGTAGTCCTCGAGGAAGATAATCTTACCGAGGAAATCAGGACGCTGAGATATCTCGTAGATCTTCTTGATGAGTCCCTGACCTGCACCATCAGCTGGGTGAGCCTTACCTGCGAAGAGGAACATTACCGGGCGTTCAGGATTGTTAACAATCTTAGAGAGACGCTCAAGGTCTGTAAACAACAGGTGAGCACGCTTATAAGTAGCGAAACGACGGCAGAAACCAATCATCAGGCACTTTGAATCCATAGACTCGAGCAATGAAACCACACGTGAAGGATCACCCTGGTTCTTCAGCCAAGCATCGCGGAACTGGTTCTTGATATAGTAGATCAGATTTTGCTTCATCTCAAGACGAGTAGCCCACAGTTCATCATCTGGACAGTTGTAGATGCCTTCCCAAAGCTTCTCGTTTGACTGATCACTAATATATTTCGGATCAAGATACTTCTTGTAGATTTTCGTCAACCAACCTGTAGCCACCCATGTGGGGAAGTGAACACCATTGGTAACATAACCTACGTGGATCTCCTCAGGATAGTAACCGTTCCAGATAGGAGCGAACATTTTCTGAGATACCCAACCGTGAAGCATAGATACACCATTAACCTCCTGACAAGTGTTACAAGCAAATGTAGACATACAGAACTTCTCGCTCTTATCGTCTGGGTTGGTACGACCCATACCGATAAACTCATCCCATGATATGCCAAGTTTCTGAGGATATCCACCCATGTACTTGCCGAAGAGTCCCTCGTCGAAGTAGTCGTGACCTGCTGGTACTGGAGTGTGAACGGTATAAAGACCGCTTGCGCGTACCAGCTCAAGAGCCTGGTTGAAAGTAAGGCCTTCCTCAATATAATCACACAGACGCTGCAAGTTGCAGAGAGCTGCGTGACCCTCGTTACAATGATAGATATCCTTCTTGATGCCGAGCTTCTTCAACAGCAGCATACCACCGATACCAAGCAGGATTTCCTGCTTCAGACGGTTCTCCCAGTCACCGCCATAGAGGGCATGGGTAATAGGCTTGTCGAAATCTGAGTTCATTTCGTTGTCTGTGTCAAGCAGATAGAGTTTAACACGTCCAACGTTTACACGCCATACATAAGCATGAACCTGATAGTTTGTATAAGGAACATCGATTACCAATGGGTTGCCGTCCTTGTCAAGCTGACGCTCGATAGGCAGGCTTCCGAAGTTCTGAGTCTCATAATTAGCAATCTGCTGTCCGTCCATAGACAGACTCTGCTTAAAATATCCGAAACGATACAGGAAACCAACTGCACACATGTCTACATTAGAGTCTGAAGCTTCCTTTACATAGTCACCAGCAAGCATTCCCAGACCACCAGAATAGATCTTAAGTGCTGAGTGCATTCCATACTCCATACAGAAGTAAGCTACAGACGGACGCTTTGTATCAGGCTTCACATCCATGTAATTACGGAATTTCTCATACACATCCTTGATGCGCTTCATCAGCGCTTTATCCTTCAGAATAGCTTCCTTACGCTCAAAACTGAGACGCTCCAATAGCATCACGGGATTATGTCTCACATCGTGATAGATTTCAACATCCAGCTCACGGAACAAATCACGTGCCTCGTAGTTCCACACCCACCACATATTGTGGGCAATCTCGTTCAAACACTTCAACTCCTCAGGAAGACTTGACTTTACTGTCAGTTCTTTCCAAACGGGAGCATTTGTGTAATCTGCTTTAATCTTCATAATCTCTTTAATTTGGGAATTATTTTAGTCTTTTATATTCTTTATTCTGTTTTCTGCCTTACGAAGGGCAATATCGTATGCCTCATCGTAATATTTGATAAACTCACTCCACAGAGCTTTCTTTGATAGCTTATCCGCATTCTTACGGCACTCGTCAATCTGTTTCTGAGTGAAATTAGAGAACTCAGCAACAGTATCCTTAATAATATCAGCCACTTCAGAATAGTTATAGTCTGTACGATGAATTACTTTCACACCATCAGAAATCTCTCCGTAATGTCCGAATACACTATTTGCCCACAAGCCGAAACCAGCGAGATCGGTAGTGATACATGGCACCTTAAAGGCGATAGCCTCCAATGGGGTATATCCCCAAGGCTCGTAATATGATGGATAGATACAGAGATCGTTGCCAAGAACGATATCGTAATATGTCATATTCAGAATGCCATCTTTTCCATCAAGATAACATGGCAGGAAGATAACCTTCACATTATCATCCTTTCGATTATGCATATCGAAATACTTCAACATACCGAGCACATTGTCATGGCTCATATTGTGGAGCCAATGAGTAACCTGCGGCACCTCCAGAGGTGTTGTGTATTTCTTTCCACTCTTAAGACGTTCCTGGAGATCCTTACGGGGCTCTCCTACCCAACCTGGTACTTCAATGAAAGCTACTATCTTCTTCTTCAGGTCTCTGTCGCGAAGCAGACGGTTCATTGCCTCTACAAACACGTCAATTCCCTTATTACGGAACTCATAGCGGCCAGAGGTAGATATAATCAGGGTATCATCATCAAGCTGCTCACCCAAGAGGGCATTTGCGACATCAAGCAGACAACGGCGTGCAACCTTACGCTTTTTGGCAAACTGTGCTGTCTTGGGTACGAAACTGTTATCGAAGCCATTGGGAAGTACTACGTCAACTGGTTTGTCAAGCAGCTCTACACATTCTTTTGCCGTAATATCGCTAACCGTAGTAAAACAGTCAACATTAAGTGCCGTCTGCTTTTCAATAGAGTGTTTAGACTGCATATTAAGCTCTCCAGCCATCTGATCACCATTATATGCGAAGAGATAATCATAAAGAGGTTTCATGTTTCCTGCAATACTACGTCCGATACTTGTAGCATGGGTTGTAAAGATTGTACCTATCTGAGGAAGAGTGTTGTTTATATAAAGTGCTCCAAGACCACACATCCACTCATTGGCATGGTAGATAACCTTTAGTGGTGAGGTTTTAGATGCTATAGGTGAGAGGTAATGATTATAGAAGCTCTCAACCACTAATGCAGCAGCATAAGAGAACATAGAGGCCTCGTCATAGTCACCGTAGGCATGCAAAGAGTCTACACCGTAGTTTTCCCACAGCCAGCCGTATATTTCATTCTTCTTTTCAAAGAACGGCACAAAATCAACAAGGATTGCAATTGGTTCACCAGGAACCATCCATCGCCCTATCCTAACATTTAGACCATTTTCCTTTGCCTCCCATTGCCACTCGGCAAAAAGAGATTTATCTTCTTTAAAATAGGGGCTTTCTTCCTTAGTATACTTATCGTCATCACGTTTCCATAGTCCCGGTCCTATGAAGATGACTTTATCCTGGAGTGCCGTCTGCAATGTTTTGGCACGTGTCGAAAGGACTGTATAGATTCCACCTACTTTATTACAAACTTCCCAACTCGATTCAAATATATAGTCGGGCTTCAAAAGTTCCTTAACCATGCGTTATAATTATAAACTGCTGCAAAGTTACTTAATTTTTTTTAAAAACCACACATTTTCTATGTATATTTTCGTCATTTTCAATGAATTATTGATTTATATTTGTTATCTTTGCCCGCAAATCAGAATAGGACATGAAGAAGTTGTTGATATTATTTATAATATGGCTTTTTTCGCAAAACATCACCCTGGCCCAAAGCAGAGAAAAGCCCTTTCATGCGCATCTCTTTAACAAGGAGTTCGATGTGTATATAAAAATTAACTTCTATGAAGAAGATATTGAGGTACCTGGCCAGGAACTATATGGCCCGTTGGCAGGTTTTCTGGGAAAGAAACATAATTCCTTCTGCTGGGTTATCACCTCAGCAAAGGTAGAAGGCAATACAGCTACATTATCTCTTATCAATGATTATGGCTCAGAGGATCTCACCGCTACCCTATCCTTTCAGAACGACTCAACGTATATCCTGAAACAGATGTCGGGTTCTACGATAAAAATTCCAAAGAATGGAAAATGGCAGAAGCTACCTAAGACTCTGGAATTCAGACTTAAGGAATAAAAAAACAGGTGTCACCACGAAGATGACACCTGTTTTATTTTTGAAGGGGGTAATTTACTTCACCTTCTCCACGATAGCCTTGAAAGCCTCGGGATTGTTCATAGCGAGGTCAGCGAGAACCTTACGGTTAATCTCGACACCAGCCTTTGCGAGCTTACCCATCAGGACAGAGTAGCTCATGCCTTCCATACGAGCGGCAGCATTGATACGCTGAATCCACAGGCTGCGGAAATTGCGCTTCTTGTTACGACGATCGCGATAAGCATAGGTCAGACCCTTCTCCCAGGTATTCTTTGCTACTGTCCAAACATTCTTACGGGCTCCAAAATAGCCACGGGTAAGTTTTAAAATACTCTTACGCTTTGCTCTTGATGCAACGTGATTTACACTTCTTGGCATAGTTTCTTACTTCTTTAAATGTTAGACAATAGGGTTAGCGGAGACACAGCAGAAGGATCAACGATTGCAGAGTGCACAAGATTGCGCTTCTGCTTCTTTGTCTTCTTTGTCAGAATGTGGCTGTGGTAAGCGTGATTTCTCTTAACCTTACCTGTACCGGTGAATGAGAATCTCTTCTTGGCACCGGAGTTTGTCTTTACTTTTGGCATTGTTTTTTAAAATTTAAATTGTTATTATTAACCGACGACAACGCATATACCGGGCGCGACGTCTTTTTAAAACCTTGAACTAAATGATTAGTCCTCAGTATCTGTAAGCTTCTTAAGGGCATCGGCAGAGATTTTGGCATTTGCGAAGAGACCACCATTAGCAGGCATCTCTGCATCAACCTCAACCTCCTGTTTCTGCTGTTTTACAACATCCTTTGCCTCCTGAGATGCAGCCTCACGATCACGAGCCTGCTGACTCATCTTCTTGGCACCAGCTTTCTTAGGAGCAAGATAAAGGAACATCTTCTTTCCCTCGAGTGATGGCATACCTTCTACCTTTCCGACCTCCTCCAGATCGTTGGCGAAACGGAGAAGCAAAACCTCACCTTGTTCCTTGAAGAGGATTGAGCGTCCCCTGAAGAACACATAAGCACGAACCTTGTTGCCTTCCTCTAAGAACTCCTTGGCGTGCTTGAGCTTGAACTGATAGTCGTGCTCATCTGTCTGAGGTCCGAAACGGATTTCCTTAACCTCCACCTTCACCTGCTTCGCCTTCATCTCCTTCTGGCGCTTTTTTTGCTGATAAAGGAACTTGGAGTAGTCAATGAGACGACAAACTGGCGGATTGGCGTTGGGCGAAATCTCTACGAGATCGACACCTTGTTCGCGAGCCATATTCAAAGCATCACGGGTAGGAACTACAGAACTTCCCTCCTCACCCACAATGCGAACTTCACGTACACGAATCTGTTCGTTGATTCGGTACTGTTGCTTCATTTTGTCATTCTTCATCAACTATTTTTTAAAAAATCGGCTGCAAAATTACAAATTTTCTTTGAGCTTTGAGCTTTAAACTTTGAACTTTTTGATTACATTTATACAATTTTAACAATAAAACCACAAAGTTAGAAGTCTTTTGTCATTTCCGCAACACGAGAATTCACCTCATCGATGAACTCCTGAATGGTCTTAACACTCTGTTCACCACCGCCCTGTGGACGAACGGCAACAGTACCATCCTGCTGCTCCTTCTCACCAACGATAACCATGTAAGGAATACGCTTCAGCTCGTTATCACGAATCTTGCGTCCCAATTTCTCATTACGCAGGTCGATGGTAGCACGAACACCACCCATATCGAACTTCTTAGCAACCTCCTGAGCATAGTCGTTATACTTCTCCGAGAGAGGTAGGATTGCTACCTGGTCCGGAGTAAGCCAAAGTGGGAAGTGACCAGAAGTATGTTCGATAAGCACAGCACAGAAGCGCTCAAGCGATCCGAATGGAGCACGGTGAATCATCACGGGAGTCTTCTTGGTGTTGTCCTCGTCAGTATACTCGAGCTGGAAACGCTTAGGAAGGTTATAGTCTACCTGGATAGTACCCAACTGCCAACGACGTCCGATAGCGTCCTTAATCATGAAGTCGAGCTTAGGACCATAGAATGCTGCCTCGCCATATTCAACTTTTGCAGGCAGGCCTTTCTCCTGACACGCCTCAACGATAGCCTTCTCTGCAAGTGCCCAGTCCTCATCAGTACCAACATATTTCTCGTGGTCGTTAGGATCACGCAGAGAAATCTGAGCCTCGAAATTGAATCCGAAAGCTGTAAGCACAATACCGATGATATCCATTACGTTAAGGAACTCCTGCTTTACCTGGTCTGGACGACAGAAGAGGTGTGCATCATCCTGAGTGAACGAACGTACACGAGTCAAACCATGCAGCTCACCACTCTGCTCATAGCGATATACTGTACCAAACTCAGCGATACGCAGAGGCAGATCCTTATATGAACGAGGTTTCCATGCGAAGATCTCGCAGTGGTGAGGACAGTTCATCGGCTTCAACATATACTCCTCATCCTCCTCTGGGGTATGAATAGGCTGGAACGAATCCTTGCCATAATGGGCATAGTGACCAGAGGTAACATAGAGGTTTTTGGAGCCTATATGCGGAGTAATAACTTCCTGATACCCAAATCTTTTCTGAACTTTACGCAAGTGATCCTGTAAGCGAAGACGAAGTTCTGTGCCCTTTGGCAACCAGATAGGCAAACCCTTACCTACCTTCTCTGAGAACATGAAGAGTTCCATCTCCTTACCGATCTTACGATGGTCACGCTTCTTGGCTTCCTCCAGCATCTCAAGATACTCGTCGAGCATCTTCTTCTTTGGGAAAGAGATACCATAGAGTCGCTGCATCTGCTCACGGGTGGCATCGCCACGCCAGAAAGCACCTGCTACAGATGTAAGCTTTACGGCCTTTATCTCGCCTGTATCTACGAGGTGTGGACCACGACAGAGGTCTGTGAAGTTACCCTGCGTGTATGTTGTGATAGAACCGTCTTCCAGATCCTGCTCAATATGCTCACACTTATATGTCTGGCCATCGGCAGCAAACTGCTTCAAGGCATCAGCCTTTGCAACCTCCTTGCGCACAACAGTCTCTTTCTTACCAGCCAGTTCCTTCATCTTTGCCTCAATTTTAGGGAAGTCGCTCTCCTTGATGCTCTCGCCATCCTTTAGCAATACATCATAGAAGAAACCATTCTCAATGGCAGGTCCGAATCCGAACTGTATGCCAGGATAGAGCTCCTGTAGAGCCTCTGCCAAGAGGTGAGCAGAAGTGTGCCAGAAGGTGTGCTTACCCTGCTCATCATCAAACTTATAGAGTTCAATCTTTGCATCCTCATTGATAGGACGGTTCAACTCTACAGTCTCACCGTTAACTCCACAGCTTACAACGCTGCGTGCGAGAGCCGGAGAGATACTCTCTGCAATCTGAAAGCCAGTTACGCCCTGCTCATACGAACGAACAGATCCGTCTGGAAATGTAATATTAATCATACCTTATTTTATATATAAAATTCGAATTTGCGTGCAAAGGTACTACATTTTCATGAATCCAACAAACTTTTCCCCAAAAGATTGCGTTATCATTACTTCTCACGATACTTTTTAATCACACTATAGGCACTATATAGTCCGAGTTCTCCTGCTTTGCTCAAATCAGAGATGCCCTCGGGAGTCTTGCCTGAATATATATTAACTATACCTCTGTTATACCAAGCCTCAGGGATGTTGGCGTCTATATGGATAGCACGGTTGAAATCCTCCAAAGCATGCTGATAGTCTTTACGTATTGCATATAGACAGCCTCGGTTATAGTAAAGATATGCATTATTTGGCGAAAGTTTCAGAGCTTCGCAAAGATCGCTTAGAACATTTGCCGACTTCAGGTCGATATTTGTTCCCTGTGAGGCATTAAACTCATTAATACGAGCCTGACATACAGCACGTTGCCAATATGCGAGTGTAGAAGTTGAGTCAATCTGTAGCAAAGTAGAGAGGTCGTCGATTGCAGAATCAAAGTTCTGAATTGCAGCATATGCAACGGCACGAAGCATCAGCATTGGACCAACCTTCTTATCACCCTTTGCATCCCCTATTGCCACAGTCACAGAGTCAAGATACTCAAAGTAACGTTTCATACTCCTCTCATCAATATTTGGCTGTGATGCGCCTATATATATATTCTGTGAACGAGTTTTCTGGTTAAAGGCATCAACTTCTCTGTCGAATGCGATATATGAATGCACGTCGTCGATAACAGAATGGAAAGAGAGACCGTACATTGGCTGGAAGGAAATCTCTACCTTTCGGTTCTGTACTCTTCCACGATAGTCGCTCTTATACTCGTGCTCCACATTCTGTTCATCAGCTACAACTAACTGGTTGTATTTCTCGGGATCAGTATCACTCTTCCTTCGCATCTGTTTCTTGGAGAGCCGGGGCTGCTTGCCAAAGCGTTTATCTATCTGAGCCTTGAGGATACGGAACTCGTCGATTTCCGCCTGTTTCGTATTTCCAAGACGACGATAGCATGCAGCCCGATGCTGAAGACCAAACCAGAAGTTTGGGAACTCATCAATGACCTTAGTATAATCCCTTATGGCTGCCCTTAAGTTTCCCGTCTGTTCCAGCAGTAGGGCACGATTGAAGAGAGCCATCAAGTTATTTGGCTCCAACTTAAGCACAAAGTCGAAGTCTTCTATACCTCTGTTGTCATCGCCAACCTGAGCCCTCAGCAGACCACGATTATAATGCCCAAGGAAATTATTTGGGTCAAGATCGAGAGCTGTATCATAATCTGCCATCGCTCCTCGGAGTCCGTTCTTATTATAACGGGCCATTGCTCGGTTGATATAATATGCAGGATTCTTCGGTTGCAGATGTATGGCTTTAGTAAGATATTCCTCGCCCTCCTTCCATTTCTGACGAGCTAGACTGATGACAGCCCTCTCAGCCCATATTCCAGCATCATAAGGGTCGAGGTCAAGGCTCTTATCAAGGGATTTTATGGCAGAAGTGGTATCTTTCTGTAGTAAGAATATCTCAGCCTGCATGGAATATGCACGAGCATAACCAGACCAATGCATCAACATAGTATCTATCTCTGCAAGTCCTCGCACATAATCTTTCTCATTTATCCGGCACAGGATACGGTTATGCCAAAGGCCCTGGTTATCAGGATTATAGCGCAGAGCAAAGGTATAGTCTTCTATTGCCTCATCATATTTCTTCTGATTGATACGGCAAAGTCCTCGCAACTCGTAACAGCTTATCACATACGGATTACGCTCTATTGCCTCCGTGCAGTCGCTCTCAGCCCCACGAAAATCATCGAGATAGAACTTTGCCACCCCTCTAAAGAACCAAGGTTCATAAAGATAGGGTTTTGCACCTATTGCCTGATTGAAATACTGTATAGACAGTACATAGTCCTCGTAATAAAGTGCAGAACGTCCGATCATCACCAGACGATCGGTATTATACTGGGCATGTAAAGGTAAAAAAGTAAAAAAGAAAAAAGGCAAAAGAAAAAAAAGCCTAATACCTCTTATACAAGATACCAATTCCCTGGTGTTTATCATCTTACTTTCTTACCCTATTACTTCTTACCTCTTAACGGGTTTTGTCTTATAGCCACAACGATAGCGGCCCTTTATCAAAGCAGCCAACTTGCTCTTTACAAGTTGTTTGCGAAGGGGAGAAATACGGTCTACGAACATTTTACCGTCAAGATGATCAAACTCATGCTGCATTACTCTTGCAAGATATCCCTCAATCCATTCGTCATGATGTTTAAACTCCTCATCATCCCACTCCACATGTATACGTGTAGGACGCACAACCTTCTCATGGATGGCAGGAAGAGAGAGACAGCCCTCTTCCGAGGAATCTGTCTTAGACTCATCATACTCTACAATATGAGGATTGATAAATACCTGTCGGAAACCTTTATATTCGGGCAAGTCCTGTGACAGAACATCAAGATCGATGACAGACAGACGTATCGCCTTCCCGATCTGAGGTGCAGCCAGTCCGATACCATCCGACTCAGCAAGTGTCTCCCACATATCCTCGATAAGTTTCTTCAGATCGGGATAATCATGGGTAATGTCTTCGGCCACCTTGCGAAGCACAGGCTGACCATATATATAAATAGGTAGAACCATTTTAGACTATGAACTTTGAGCTTTGAACTTTAAACTTTAGATTACCTGTTGCGAGAACGGAGGTAATCCTCTAGAATTATCGTGGCAGATATCTCGTCTACAAGAGCCTTATCCTGACGGGCTTTCTTCTTTAACCCTCCATCGAGCATTGCCTGATGAGCCAGAACAGATGTAAAGCGTTCGTCAAAAAAATCGATGGGTACCTCAGGCACAGCCTTACGCCAACGGTTTACAAACTGCTGCACACGTGCCAGATTCTCACTTGGCTGGCCATTGGGTTGCCTAGGCTCACCAATGACAATACGTTCTACAGGCTCTTTGGCGAGGTAGGCCTTAAGCCATTCGAAGAGCTCTGACGTAGAAACAGTCGCCAACCCTCCAGCAATAATCTGTAATGGGTCGGTGACTGCTATGCCAGTACGCTTCTTACCGTAATCTATTGACAGTATCCGCGCCAAACTGCTTACTGATTAGAGAGCAACCATGCATCCTTGTATGCCTCCTGCTCACGGAACTGGTCACGGCTACGAGCTGCATCTGCCTTGTTATCGAAGGTAGCTGCAACAACACGGAACATATTGCGGTCCTCGTTCTTTACTATCTGAGCATCATAACCAGCATTCTTCAGACGCTGCTGCAAGCCCTCTGCATTTGACTGCAGGCCGAAAGAACCAACTACAACGCTGTAAGCTTTCAGACCACTACCGTTAACAACGGCAACACGCTCTGAGCGAACAGAAACATTGTCGTAATTGTCAACTCTACGAACTTCATTAGCAGGTCTTGTCTGCACTGGGGCAACTACTGCAGGTTCCTGATAAGTGGCAGGCTGAGCATTCTGCTGCTGTGCTGTCTGAGTATCATACTGCTTAGCTTTCTCATAAGCCTTCTTGTAGGCACTTTCACTTGATTTACAACTTGTCATGCTCAATGCGAGACAGAATCCTGCGCACAATACAATATACTTCTTCATTTTCTTAAAATATTTTAATGTTATACTTATGTATCAAATAATTGCTGCGAAATTACAAAATATCAAGCAAAAAGAGCAAAAAAAAGTGCATAAAGTTTGTTAAATGGAAGAAATATCGCCATTTTAACAAAAAATGACAGGCAAAAGAGGCCCAATTTCGAAATAATTCAGTAAATTTGCGAAGTGTAAACAAATGTTTAATTCAAATATATTAAAATATGAAGGGTTTAGGTTATATTGGAGCATTCCTTGGTGGTGCCATTGCAGGTGCTGCCCTCGGAATCCTTGTTGCCCCAGAAAAGGGTCAGGACACACGCGTTAAGATTACTGATGCTGTGGAAGGTTTCCTCAAGAAGCACAACATCAAACTCAGCCGAAAGGAAGTGGTTGATCTTGTAGACGATATTGAGGACGCTACGGACGAAGAGTAAGCAATGTTATCTAGCGACAAAAACGTAGAGACGATTGCGCAACTCATCGAGGTACTAAAGCATTACCTCGGTCTTCAGAAAGAGTATCTGAAACTTGACGTGATTGACAAGGTGGTACGCCTTCTAACAGCAGCCACCTTGGCAATCATATTTATCCTTATCATCATTGCAGTTTTAATGTATGCCTCTTTTGCCTTTGCATTCTGGCTTGCAACATTTACCGGCGCTGCTAAGGCCTTCCTCATAGTAGGAGGATTCCACCTGTTGATTTTCATATTGTTCGTGATATTCCGCAAGCCCTGGATAGAAAAGCCATTAGTGCATTTCCTTGCAGGCCTGTTACTGGGGAAGTAATCTGTAAATCAGAATCAAGATGTTACCAGAAAAGAAGCAAACTCAGACCTATCGCACGCTGGATGAGATTCGTCAGCGTAAGGAAGAACTTGCAGATCAGATCTATAGCGACAGCACTCGTATCTCTACTTTATGGAACGATACTTTCAACAGCAATGAGAATCCAACCAAGGGAGAAATGATTGCAAATCTGGTCAGCAAGGGATTTGTTGCTTTCGATGCCTTCCTGATGGTCCGCAAACTGATGAAGACATACGGATTAATCAGAGGCAGGTCAAGTAAGAGAAAACGGAAATAAATCAGATATCTATTACCTGTCCGTCGTATGCCAGTTCAATACCAGTTGGCAATTTTTTATTTACCTCTTCATGAAGACCAATATCATGACATGAGTGAATGATAAACGTGCGTTCTGCTCCTACCCTCTTAGCAAAGGCAACAGCCTCATCCACAAGTTGGTGAGAATGATGAGGTTTGTCGTATCTCAGGGCATTAACCACCAACACCTTAACATCCTTGAGATATTCTAGCTCGCTTTCATCGATGGTCTTCATATCAGTGATATATGCCAGTTCACCAATACGATAACCCAATATCGGCAATTTCCCATGCATCACCTCAAAAGGAACAATCTCAATATCCCCAAATGACAGTTTCTTATGAGGCTGTATCTCATGCAGTCCGATAGCTGGCACTCCTGGGTAGCGATGTTCTGCAAAGCAATAAGGCAACATCTCAAGCATCGCCTTACAAGCCAGGGAATCCGCATATACATTCATCTCGCCAAACTGACAATACGGACGAATATCATCCATACCTCCCATATGGTCATAATGTGCATGAGTGATGAGTATCGCATCAATCTTACGGAAAGGCTGGGGAAGAATCTGCTGACGAAAATCCGGTCCGCAATCTATAAGCAGACGTGTATCGTCTGTCTCTATAAGAGCAGAACAACGAGTACGCTTATCGTGAGGATCTGTGCTCTGACACACCTCACATTGACAACCAATTACCGGCACGCCACACGATGTTCCTGTTCCTAAGAAAGTCAACTTCATTTTCAGATATAGGATTTACGGATTTATTACACGATATTGACTTCGGGGTAGATATCGATACCGAATCTAGTCCTTACATCTTTGCGAATTGTCTCACAGAGGGTGACAATTTCCTCGCCCGTAGCCCCTCCACGATTCACTAGCACGAGAGCCTGTTTGTCGTGTACCCCAGCTCGCCCCAATGTCTTTCCTTTCCATCCGCACCGGTCAATCATCCATCCTGCAGGAATCTTTACGTGGTCTGCATCTATCTCATAGTGGGGCATCCCCTCGTATTTCTCTGCCAATGATTCATATTTCTTCCTATCAACAATAGGATTCATAAAGAAACTGCCTGCATTGCCCATCACCTTAGGATCTGGAAGTTTGGCATTACGGATATCGATGATAGTGTCACGAAGCTGTTGAGCTGTGGGTACAGAAATACCTTTTTTCTCCAGTTCAGCACGGATATTACCATAGTCGAGATGGGGTTCGAAGGTTTTCTTCAGATGATATGTCACACTGGTGATAAGATACTGATCCTTCCATTCGTGTTTGAATCTGCTCTGGCGATAGCCATAACCACAATCCTCACATCGGAATGTCACTACCTCGCCAGTAGCTATACTAACAGCCTCGATGCTCTCAATGACATCTTTTGCTTCTGCTCCGTAGGCTCCGATATTCTGTACTGCCGAAGCACCCACATCGCCAGGAATCAGAGAGAGGTTCTCCATCCCGTAGAGTCCTGCATTAATGCTTTTGGCAACGATATCATCCCATATCTCACCACTTCCACAGATCATCCTACAATCATCTAAGCTGCAGCCCTTGATGCCAGAACGCACAACGATACCATCGAAATCCTTAGTAAACAGAAGATTACTTCCACCACCTATTATAATATAAGGTGTATCTGAATTTTTTAGAATCTTCGTCACTTCGACAGCCTCATCAACATCTGCAAACTCAATATACCTGCTACATTTGGCCTCGATACCAAATGTATTATGCTCTTTCAGACTATAATTCCTAAGATCTCTCAATTTCTATTAACCTAAGTAGTCATTTTCATCAGCAGCCATCTGCCTCCAACCTTCTTAAAGCGTAATTCCATCTCCAGACCGTTGGCAATGCCTCGCATAATGAATATCTTCTCGTTATCAGAAGGTTTCATCTGACCATAAATAACATTATATATAGTCTTTTCGGGCAACTGTGGCGCAAAAGCCTCCCAGGTGTCTGGTGTGATGATTCCCTCCATTGTATTGAAGTCATCATCAGGATCAGGACCTACAAAAGATACTGTCTTATTGATGCTCTTCACCTGAAAATCGATATCTGATACAAATTTCTTATAGAATGTGAGGAACGAGGCGTTAACATTATTCTCTATCGGCATCTCGTTGATCTCCCTAAGCATCCAGGCTCCACGAATACGATTGAATACATAATCCTTCACAAGATTCTTCTTCAACTGTATCTTCTCTACAATAGCCTGATTGATTGAGGTGTCCTTCATCAGCTTCATCTGTTCTTCATTATCGAAGAAAAGCGTATAATATCCCTGACGAATAAAGAATCTCTCGTTACTCCACGATTTCTTTTCAACGCTCTCTTTCTTACCTTCCTTGTTTACCGTCAGAGGGAAGATGATTCTTGCAAGCTGAAGTTTCTTGTTTGCTGCGAAGTTAAAGAAGAAGTCGTCAAACAGTTCGTCCATCGCCTTTGGAGTAGGAGTCTCTACCAATAACTGCTCGAGAGTATCCATCACAACGGTGTCAATGGTATCTGTCAAGGAGTCGGTTTGGGGCTCTTCATAACTCTGCGTCTTGTTTCCCGTACAAGAGAACATCAGCAGTATTCCAGCGGTGATAACGAGTAAAATTCTCTTCATTATCTCAAATTTGGGGCAAAATTACAAAAAAATCTGTGAATATCTGTTCAATCTGTGGCTTTTTTTGTACCTTTGCACGCAAATTTGCAAATTTACGCTATTATGATACTTGATAAGATAGACGAACTGCTCAAAGAAGTGCAGGAATTAAGTGCTAAGAATGCAGACGAAGTAGAACAGTTACGACTGAAATATCTCAGTAAGAAAGGTGAGATTACAGCCCTTATGAACGACTTCCGTAATGTTGCTGCTGACGAGAAGAAGACCGTTGGTATGAAGATCAACGAGTTGAAGACTCTCGCCACAGAGCGCATCAATAAGTTACGCGAGGAAGTGGAGACCCAGGAAACAGGTGAGCTGATGATGGACCTTACACGTACTCCATACCCTATTAAGTTAGGTACACGTCATCCTCTGACTATCGTCACTAACGAGATTATCGACATCTTCTCTCGTATGGGATTCGTACTTGCTGATGGTCCTGAGGTTGAAGACGATCTCCATGTGTTCACTAAGATGAACTTTGCAGCTGATCATCCAGCACGTGACATGCAGGATACCTTCTTCGTTTCTCAGCATCCCAATGATGTAACAAAGAACATCCTTCTTCGTTCACATACCTCTTCTGTTCAGGCCCGAGTGATGGAGAACATGCATACAGAGGATGGTAAGCTCACATCTCCTATCCGTGTTATATGTCCTGGTCGTGTATATCGTAATGAGGCCATCACAGCACGTGCTCATTGTTTCTTCCATCAGGTAGAGGGTCTTTATATCGACAAAAACGTATCATTCACAGATCTTAAGCAGGTGCTGCTGTCATTCGCAAAAGAGATGTTCGGCCCCGACACCAGCATACGACTTCGTCCAAGTTACTTCCCATTCACAGAACCTTCTGCTGAGATGGATATCTCTTGCTTTATCTGTGGTGGCAAGGGATGCGGATTCTGTAAGCATACTGGCTGGGTAGAGATCTTAGGATGTGGAATGGTTGATCCTAACGTGCTCGAGCAATGTGGCATCGATTCCAAGATTTACTCTGGCTATGCCTTCGGTATGGGTGTTGAACGTATCACCAACCTGAAGTATCGTGTATCAGATCTCCGTATGTTCTCTGAAAACGATACCCGTTTCCTCGAAGAATTCGAATCTGCCGACTAAAAGAGCCCAAATGGCCCTATATCATTGATAAACATCAAAAATACGAGCTGTTTGCGCACACAATTACTAATTTTCTTGCAAAACGGCAAAAATAGTCGTACCTTTGCATCGTCAAACAAAGACAAACACATAATTAAAGTAGGGGCATCAGGATAACAATTAGCCCCGAGTAAAGAAAAGAAAGGTAAAAAGATGATGAAAAAGGTTTTTAGAAAATTGAAGGACAGTGAGGCTTACAAAGAATATTGCATAAATATGGCTAGACTTTACAACTGGAGAGCCTCTTACTAAAGAACAAGGATTGAACGCGAAAGCATTCAATCCTTTCTTTTTTCATATAACTTGAGACGCTCTTCTATACTCATCTTAGCATATCTTCGCCACTCATGTGCCCCACCCTCGCACCGTTTCAGATAATCGAGGTCGTACATCCTGGCATAAGCTTCCATTTCAAACGGATTCAGCAGGTAGGCAGCATTCCTTACACAAAAGTGACGTTTTTTCCTACTTATTTTTATCTTTAGCCAATACCATATATATAATAAGTAGAAGCAAACCCATGAGTCGCCACACGATTGTGCCTGGCGAAGGTGTATCATCTCATGGTTCTTCAGAGAGTTATAGCCAGCATTGAACTTATCGGCATCAGACTGATTATGTGTGAGAATATGCCCGAAGAATGTCAACCCCTCATAACCCTTACGAATCCAGAACGTGTTGACTACAGCTGGCATGTCTGCAACCCTACTGGGCCTGACAGATCCCCACATCATTGGTATCACACGAAGCATCATCCACATAATCGGGCACAAAGATACGAATTTAACTGAAAAAAAAGACCCATTCACTGAAAAAAGTTGTCCAAGGCTCTATTTATCCATACCTTTGCATCACAAAAAATAACATAAAGTTCAATTTCAAAACTACAGCTAATATGAAGAAGATGAATTTTTTCTGGATTGCACTAACAGTATGGTTCGCAATCGCAGCATGCAGTACAGACGACAGTTGGGACATGGGAGGATCAAACAATCAGAGCACCTCAACAACAGAGAGTAGTGACAACAACTCTGCCACCACAGGTTCTGCAGAAAATGTTGTCAATGGTGTATCAACCAATGGCGATGTACAGTCGTTCACAGTAGCATTAAACAAAAACGCCATCGCAGAGAGTCAGAATGTTGATGCTGAGGATGATGACTACATCGAGAACACCACCTTCGCCAACACCATCACCATTACATTCTCTACCTCAGGCAATGCATCGGTCAGTGGAGATGATACTGGTATCGTAAGCATAACTGGTAATGATGTCGTAGTAAACAACGAAACAGGCAAAGTCATTAAGTACATCCTCACAGGTGAGACCAACGACGGATTCTTCAAACTCTATAGCACCAAGAAACAAGCCATCGTGCTTAATGGTGTAAAGATCACCAATCCTGATGGTGCTGCCATCAACAACCAGAGTAAGAAACGTACATTCATCGTGCTCAACGACGGTTCAAAGAACTATCTTGCTGATGGCACGAAATATACTGATGCAGTAGATACAGAGGATATGAAGGCATGCTTCTTCTCTGAGGGTCAGCTTATCTTCAGCGGTTCTGGTTATCTTGAGGTCGATGGCAACTGCAAGGCAGGTATCCGTAGCGACGATTATGTTCGCACACTTCCAAAGACGAATATCTACGTCGATGCATCATCCGGCAACGGCATCAGGGGTAACGACGCTGTTATCGTCACTGGTGGAGTGATAAACGTAAATGTCACAGGTACTGCAGATAAGGGTATATCTTCAGACGGAGAGGTTCGTATCGATGGCGGACGCACCACTATCATGACCATTGGAGGCTATGAATACGACGAGGACGACAAGGACTACTCTGCATGCTCAGGCATCAAGGCCGACAGTATCGTGAATATCAATGGTGGTGAACTCAACATCAAGTCTACCGGCATCGGAGGCAAGGGCATCAACTGCGACGACAAGATAAACATCAACGATGGTGTCATCCGTATCATCACCACAGGTAAACGCCAGAAAGACTCTAAGGGAAGTGTTTCTCCAAAGGGTATCAAGGCCGACGGCAACATCACCATCAAAGGCGGACAGACCCAGATACGACTTGAAGGAACAGGCGACGGCACAGAGGCTCTCGAGAGCAAGGGCGAGATACATATCGAGGCAGGCACTCTGGAGTGTTACAGCTACGACGATGCCATCAACTCAAAGGGCAACCTGTATATCGATGGTGGCTACGTATATGCCAGAGCCACGAATAATGACGGTATCGATTCCAACATGAATCTCTATATAAACGGTGGCGTAGTGATTGCCGAGGGCGGACAACAGCCTGAGTGTGGTATCGACGCTGCAGAGGGATACTCAGCATTCATCAATGGTGGCACAGTGATTGCCGTTGGCGGAGGATTACAGGCAATATCTTCTTCATCCAAACAAGCCAGCATCGCTGTCAACGCTTCACTGGGCTCCACTATTGGAGTGCTGTCAGGCTCAACGGCAATCCTAGGATACAAGATGCCTACATCCAGCAGCGGCACAGCCCTGATGATCTCTTCACCATCATTCAAGAGTGGCAGCAGCTATACCCTTCGCAGCGGAGCGGAGATTAGCGGAGGCACATCGTTCTACTCTCTCACCACAGGTTGCACCATAGGCAGCGGAAGCCAGAGTGTAGATGTCACAGCCTCGACATCCATCGGCAGTTCGATGGGCGGAGGAATGGGCGGAGGCACCATGCCTGGCGGAGGCGGGCGCCCTGGTGGATGGTAAAAAGAAATAAAAAGATATTAGCGAAAAGTGAAAAGTGTAATGCTTTTCACTTTTTTTTCGTAACTTTGTCGCCAAATTACGAATCAAAATGGACGAGATACAGAGAATCAACCAACTGCGAAAGGAGCTGCACGAGCATAACTATCGTTACTACGTGCTAAACCAGCCCACGATAGGCGACCAGGACTTCGACTTCCTCATGCACGAGTTACAGGACCTTGAGGCTAAGCATCCTGATATGGCCGACCCCAACTCCCCCACCCAACGTGTGGGCAGCGACCTCAATGCAGAGTTCCGTCAGGTGGAACATAAATACCCCATGCTCTCACTGGCAAACACCTACAACGAACAGGATGTGGCCGACTGGTATGATAGTGTAAAGAAAGGCCTTGCAGGCGAGGATTTCGAAGTATGCTGTGAGATGAAATACGATGGACTATCCATTTCTCTCACTTATGTGGATGGCAAACTCACTCAGGCCGTTACTCGTGGTGACGGTGTACATGGAGATGATGTTACGGCTAACGTCAAGACGATACGAAGCATTCCCCTGGTACTTACACCCCCTACGACAAATGATCTCTTTTCAGCTCCATCCTACCCTCATGAGTTCGAGATTCGTGGTGAGATTCTAATGCCTTGGGCTGTGTTTGAACGCCTGAATAAAGAGCGTGAAAAGGCAGAAGAGCCCCTCTTTGCAAATCCAAGAAATGCAGCCAGCGGAACACTCAAGAGTCAGAAGTCGAGCCTCGTAGCTTCCCGACAGCTCGATGCATATCTCTACTATCTCTTAGGCGAGGAACTCCCTGCAGAAGGCCATTACGAGAACCTCGAAGTGGCTCGTAGCTGGGGCTTTAAGATATCCGAGGGCATGAAGAAGGTAAAGGCCCTACAACAGATCTACGATTTCATCAACTACTGGGACAAGGAGCGCAAGAATCTCCCTGTTGCCACTGACGGTATCGTGCTGAAAGTGAACTCCCTTCGCCAGCAGCGCTCTCTTGGCTTTACTGCTAAGAGTCCTCGCTGGGCCATTGCATATAAATTCAAGGCAGAGCGGGTATGCACCCGTCTAAATGAGGTAACCTATCAGGTAGGCCGCACTGGAGCCATTACCCCTGTGGCAAATATGGACCCTGTACAACTCGCCGGTACCATCGTAAAACGAGCCACTCTCAATAACGAGGATTTCATCAAGAGTTTCGACCTACATATAGGTGACTACGTATATGTAGAGAAAGGTGGTGAGATTATTCCAAAGATTGTAGGTGTAGATATCGACCAGCGTCCAATAATCTCACAACCAGTGCAGTTCATCAAGCGTTGTCCTGAATGTGGCACACCTCTTGTGAGATATGAGGGCGAGGCAGCATGGTACTGTCCTAACGATACCGGTTGTCCTCCACAGATCAAAGGTCGTATCGAACACTTTATAGCCCGTAAGGCGATGAACATCGACTCTCTGGGTCCTGAGACCATCGACGACTACTATCGTCAGGGACTCATCAAGAACATCGCCGACCTCTACAAGATCGAAGTCCAGCAGATCAATGGCGACGGTTCTCGCACCAAGTCGGCACAGAAGATTGTCAACGGCATCGCAGCATCCAAGGGCGTGCCCTTCGAGAGAGTGGTCTTCGCTCTCGGCATCCGTTTCGTGGGAGAAACATCCGCCCGGCTCCTTGCACGTCATTTCAAGAATATCGACGCCCTTATGAATGCAGGCATAGAGGAGCTGCAGGAGATAGAAGGCATCGGTGAGGTGATGGCAAAGAGCATCATCACCTATTTCCACGATGAGAAGAATCTTGAGATAATAGATCGTCTGCGCAGCTACGGTCTCCAGATGGAACTCTCTGAGGCTCAGACGGCTCAGACCAGCGATAAGCTTGCAGGCCAAAGCATAGTAATCAGTGGTGTCTTCGCCCATCACAGCCGCGATGAGTACAAGGCCATCATCGAGCAGAACGGCGGAAAGAACGTAGGCAGCATCAGCAACAAGACATCCTTTATCCTTGCAGGCGAGAACATGGGCCCCTCGAAACTCCAGAAAGCCGAAAAGCTCGGCATCAAGATAATGAGTGAAGACGAATTCCTCGAGTTAATTGAACATTAAAAAAAATTGAGAATCAAGATGAGACGATTCCTGATAAGTTTATCATTTATCATTTATCATTTATCATTTAGCTATGCCCAGTTCGTCACTGGCATCGAGCACCAATACAAGGGTCATCAAGACTCCCGTTGCATAGACATCATGGGTGTACCCCTCGAAGGTCCCGACTCCGTTTTCGTCCCTGCTATCGAGAGCATTGGTTTCGAGAGAGTGATATCCGAAGACGATGAGCCAAACACATATTATTTCCATGGCGACTACTACGGTATCAAATCCAACCTCGTGATAGAGACTGACGATAAGACCAAGCTCCTATCCACAGCCCTCGTCACCAGTGGTCCCTATCGAACCTACGCACTCTACGATCGCAACAACCGTTATTTCCTTCTCAAGCTCCAGCGTCAGTATGGCAACTTCGAGGCCAAGGGCGACGGTTCGCTGCATACGATGACCAACTTAGGCTACATCAAGATTTCCAATACCCTCCATGATGACAAGTCTCGCACCATCAAGGTGTTCTATCTCAACACCACACCTTATTATAAAGATGCCATTAATATGGGGTTGAAGGGATTTGTCCAGGAGGTTATCACAGAGAATCCTGTGGCAGAAAACGGCATCGAGCACTTCGACCCTCAGGGCAAATCTACAGGCACCGACCTCATTGACCGTGTGTACAGTCCCACAGGCTATCTCCTCTCTGCCGCCATGCTTGAGCCTACCGGTGCCAAGAGTCTTATCAATTTCGAATACGACGACAGCAACCGTCTTATCAAACGCACCCTTATCAACACCAAGGAGAACATCCGTAGTGTGAATGAATACCTATACAACGATGACGATGAGATAAAGCAGCAGACCCAGAAGGTGTTTGACTCGAAAAACGAGTGTATCATGTCAATCACTATGAAGAACAACTACACCTCTCACGACGATGAGGGCAACTGGATAAAAAATGATCTGAAGCTGATGTATTGGGAGAAAAACCGTCAGCCGCAGAACATCAACGTCACCCAGACCCGTACCATCAGTTACTGGGAAGAAGACTAAAAAAAATAATCCCCGCTCAGTCAGGGCGGGGATTAATTATCATTTATTCTTTATCATTTAAAGATTCAGGCTCTTCTTGATTGCCTCGATCTTTGTCTCAGCCTCCTTGATGCAGCGCTCGTAGTCGGCAGCGCCCTTGAAGCTTGGGTTCTTAACCTCGGTATAGAACTTGATCTTAGGCTCAGTACCAGAAGGACGAACGCTGACCTTTGTACCATCATCGCAGAACCACTGCAGCACGTTAGAAGTGTCGGGCATGTCGATCTTCTCAACGCTGCCGTCAGCCTTCTTAGCCTCGAGGCTCTTGAAGTCCTTAGCCAGAACAATCTTCGAACCACCCAGATCCTTTGGAGGATTAGCGCGGAAGTCGGTCATCATCTGCTTGATCTCGTCGGCACCAGTCTTTCCAGGACGAACCACATTGATGGTCACCTCCTTAGAGAATCCGTACTCTGCGTAGATATCCATCAGCAGGTCGTACAGGGTCTTGCCGTTGTCGCGAGCCCATGCTGCAATCTCACAGATCAGACAGATAGATGCTGGGGAGTCCTTATCACGAACCTTGTCGAATGGCAGGAATCCGAATGACTCTTCACCACCGCCGATATACTTCTTCTTGCCCTCATTCACACGGATCTCGTTGGCAATCCACTTGAAGCCTGTGTAGCAGTCCATATACTCTACATTGTTCTTCTTCGCAATCTCAGCGATAACCTCTGTGGTAACGATGGTCTTTACCAGGAACTCGTTGCCCTTCAGCTGACCGAGCTTCTTCTTGTTGGCGATGATGTACCAAGAGAACATCATACATGTTTGGTTACCATTCAGTATCTCCCACTCGCCCTTGGCATTGCGACATACGATAGCCAGGCGGTCAGCATCAGGGTCAGAAGCGATCACGAGGTCGGCATTCAGACGTGTACCGAGCTTCATACCCAGTGTCATAGCCTCTGCGTTCTCTGGGTTTGGAGATACTACTGTTGGGAAGTTACCATCGATAACCATCTGCTCAGGAACCACGTGGATATTCTGGAAGCCCCATGAGCGCAGAGCCTCAGGAATGATCACGCGGCCTGTTCCGTGCATTGGAGAATAAACGATGTTCAGATCCTTCTGGCGCAGGATAACATCCTGATCCACCATAGCCTCCTTGACAGCCTGCAGGTAGTCCCAGTCCATCTCACCACCGATGATGTCGATCAGTTCCTTGTTGCCTTCGAACTTCACATCCTCGATCTTCACCTTGTTCACCTCGTCGATGATACCCTTGTCGTGCGGAGCCAGCACCTGAGCGCCATCGTCCCAGTAAGCCTTGTATCCGTTGTACTCACGCGGGTTGTGAGAAGCAGTAACATTCACACCAGCCTGACAGCCGAGCTGACGGATAGCGAATGATATCTCTGGTGTTGGGCGGAGGCTCTCGAAGAGATAAACCTTGATGCCGTTGGCAGAGAAGATATCGGCAACAGTCTCAGCAAACATACGTCCGTTGTTGCGGCAGTCGTGACCAACAACCACTGAATTCTGCTTGCCAGGGAATGCCTTCAGGATATAGTTGGCAAAGCCCTGTGTCGCCATACCTACGATATACTTGTTCATACGGTTGGTACCTGCTCCCATGATACCACGCAAGCCACCAGTACCAAACTCGAGGTTCTGATAGAAAGCATCGATAAGTGCTGTCTTGTCAGCATCGTCGAGCATTGCCTGAACCTCTTTTCTTGTCTCTTCATCGAAAGCAGGGCTGAGCCACTCTTTCGCCTTTGCCTCACACTGGGCAATGAGTTGTGCATTATCTGCCATAATTATACTTTATGTTTTAGATTGTGAATAAATTCTATTCCACAAAAGTACAAAAAAAGAGCGAAAGATAATAATAGGGAAGGTAAAAGTTATAATAAATTAACTTTTTAGCAGACGGTCAATCTCATCAAACTGCTTTCCCATGTTCAGATTAAAATAAATCCTGTATAATGCCGGAGCCCATTTCTGCTTCTCTTCAGGAGCCAGTTGGCGGTATTTTTCCATATACGGCATCGCCTTCTGATACATCTTACGTATCTGTTTCTTATGTCGCTGCGAGTCCATCCTCAGGGCTATGTTGAGATATGCCGTTCCTGCATTGAACCAGGCTTCTGCCATGGAGTCGTTCAAGGCAATAATTTTCTCAGAATATTTCAAACTCTCAGCATATTTCTCCTGTTGGATAAGCACGTTCGACTTGGCATACAGAAACAGCACGTTGAGCGAGTCTGCCTCAAGGGCATATTCCACAGTCTCCAAGGCCTTGTCCGTCTGTCGCTTCCGGGTATAGCTATCCATCAGTCGCGGGAAGAAATACACTGATTTGGGAAACTCCATGAATCCCTGTGTCAGCGTGGCCACATACATAGAGTCGTCTTTCAGGTCTCTCCATGACTCTGCCACATACTGCATCGTACGTTCACGTCGTGAGGAGTCTCTCAGAGCCAGATTGCGATAGCGCAGTGTCAGCACGGGCGACTTCTGCCGGAATCCTGAATACGTGGCCCAATACGCAGCCTCTGCCATACGGGGATTGTTCTCCACCGACAGGTCATATCCTGTAAACAAAGGCTGACGCTGACAGTCGATATATGTCTCGAAATAGTCGTATGCCTTCTTAAAATCATTCTTCCTCACCTGATAGGCACCTCCGAAGAACAGGTTTGGCATATAGCCTATCATATCCCTTGCCACAGTCTTACGCAGCTCGATGTCCACCCTGCCCTTTTTGTCGGGACGGGCATCTACAGAGTCGAGGGTAAAGGCGATAGAGAAGAGTTGTCTTACGAGCGAGAAGAACTTTGCCGTGTCCTGCTTCTGTTTCATATAGAATCGCTCGTTGGCCTGGTCGTACTGTTTCTGCACGCTCTGCCACCAGTAGTCGTAGATACGTTTGTTGCTGTGGTTTGCCGAGTCCTTCAGCAGGTCGGTCATCAGCTTCTCTGCCTTATCGAAGTTCTTTCCGCTCTTGAGATAGATACGTGCTTCCTGTAGCTGTCGGCGTTGTGCCGATGCCACTAAGGAAATAATAAGGCAACAAAGGAGAACTAAATACCTACAGGATCTCATCAATTACTCAACCAACATTAAATTATATCTCTCGCTGGTGTTGTATTCACGATCCTTGTCTTTGCCGAAATACTCGAGCAGATATTCCTTGTCGTTTTTTCTTGTTACACGGATAAGAACCTCACGATAAGTGATTTGTCCGTTTTGCAGGAAACTCTCGTATGCATTGAATGTTTTGGAGTCGTCGTTCTCTTTTGTCTTCACCAGCTTGAAGGAAGAGACATTACGCTGGCTCTGAGCAATGTTTACATACAGGCTGTCGCTCTTGAAGATAAACATCAGCTCACCACTCTTCGACTTGTACTTGCCGTCCAACTCTATTGCATGCATTTCGAACGAGCAACACATCATCAAAAAAAGAAAAATCAACTTTCTCATAATCGTCATTATTAGTAATTCGGGCGCAAAGTTACTAAAAAAATCCTGCATCCACAAAAGAAACTGGTTTTTTAATGATATTTTGCCATCATTAATTCCCGATTTATTTGGATTTATCAGAAATAATCCCTAATTTTGCAAGCGATTTTACAAAACAATAAAAAAATGAAGAAGATTTTTCTTATGGCCCTGTCTCTTTTGTTTGTTGGGACAATAAATGCCAAGGTAGCTGATAAAGAAGCAAAAGATGGAGTCGAGGCTGTCGACTTGGGTCTTAGTGTGAAATGGGCAAACATGAATGTTGGTGCAACAAAGGATTCCGGCTTTGGCACCTACTTCGCATGGGGTGAGATAAAACCAAAGAATTATTACTCATGGAATACATATTTATGGAGTCAGGGAGATTCTAATTTCCTGATCAGGTATACAGCATCCGACAAGAAGACTCAGCTGATGCCCAACGACGATGCAGCCCGTGCCAATCTTGGTGGCGAATGGCGCATGCCTACCGCTGATGAGTGCGAGGAGCTGATCGACCCAGACAACTGCGATTGGGAGTGGACCACGAAGGATGGTGTCAACGGGTATAAAGTAACAGGAAAGAAGACAGGTAATTCCATCTTCCTTCCCATTACAGGATTCCGTTTCTATGGCGACGTTCAGTTCCGTGCCCTCAGAGGTGTCTACTGGACATCTACCGTCTACACCGGCAATCTCAACAAAGCCTGGTGTCTGGAATTCGATTTCGAGAATATTGACATTGACTTCGGAAAACTCTCAAGCAACCGTTTCAGCGGCCGCTGCATCCGTGCTGTCAAGTAGTATGCACCTGATTGGAAAGATAGCATCCTTTGTCACATTGTTTATCATGGCGGCTGGGATGGTGGTAGCATTCACTACATGCAAGACTACGACAAATAACAGTATGGAATATCGTTATCACCTTTCAGGCAATGCGCCAGTATTATACCCTACTGAGACATGGTATAGTGCCTTGTTCTATGAGCAGGATGAATCATTGCCTCTTCCCAAACGCTACCCCTATCGTGGAGAATGGGGAGAAATCCTTTCTACCGAGATTCTCTCCCGTGAGGATTATCCTATGCCCATTAAGCTCGACATAGCCTGGCTCTCTATCGTCGAACAACAGTTTTATCAATTGGAAACAGACCTTCCCACAGATCAGTTCCAATCTATTTGGAATCAAGCCTCACCAGAGACATTCAGCCATATCGTTTTAGGGATGGCTCCTTATGGAGGTGTTGCCCTTTGGTGTGTGGGTAACGATAAATCCGTGTTAGTAAAATGGATGCATGCCAGGACACATGAGGTCAATTTCAGAGATTTCAAGACGGGCGACCAATATACTAATCTTGAAGACTATTGCGCCCGTTATCTTGAGGGGAATCCCCTGGCAAAGGAACATCTCGAAAAAGAAGGGTTGCCTCAACGTGACCTATACGACAACTATATGAAGCAGTTCACATATCGATACCAGATAGAGTTTGGCCAATGGGATGAAGACAAGAAGGCAGAATTTGATTATATAGAAGAATGTCTTTTCGATGGTACCCACGACAAACTCCATGATGGCAGTCTTATGAACTATCATCAGGCCGGAAAGCCTAAGAAGTTAGCTGTGAATTGGCATATAGGAGAATCCGAATACACAGCCTATCTCTGGTTTGAAGATGAGGAAATACTTACTGCCTTTAATCGATTCTACGGGGCAAATCCTGAGGAAAAGTCAGATCTGACAATTAAGATTGACTCGGATAAGAATAAATACGAGTTGTCTTTGTCGCATCATGGGCAGAATGATCCACAGGTTATAAGCGAATCGGCCTACCAGATTATTGTATTCAAAGATGGTTTAGAATGTTACCGCAGCGACAACTATAATCAGGAACGTGGCGCATGGGTATGGTAGCATCGCGCCCTAAACATATCTCATTATTTATAAATTATCTTCTTTCCATTCTTAATATATACGCCCTTTACAGGATTCTCCACTCTTTGGCCTTGCAGGTTATAGTAAACACCTGACTGCGAATCTGGATTAATCTTTAGAGTGCTGATGCCTGCTGCAACCTTCTCTGGGTCCATACTGTCATAGAGACGGGTGATGGCACAGATAGCGGCTTCCCATGTCCAAGCGTATCCTTCTGCATCGCTAACGTATTCGATGACCTCTTTATTGGAAAAAGGCGAAACATGCCAAGCGTTCCAAAGAAGGGCATAAATGGATTCCTGCCATCCTTCTTGAGAACCTACTAATGCAGTTTGTGCGAATGGTAAAAGCTGATCTGTCTCAGATCCCCAGGCACCATCCCAGAAATTGTCACCAGAAGAGCGATGGTATTGGGAATTCTCTTCAGTTGCATCTATGCATCTGGCTATATAATATGCCATCATGGCGGCTGTACCACGACTAATAGGGACATCATAATCAGTTATGCGACTATTGAAATAGCCGATTGAATCAGGAGCATACCTTTCTACCAATGGTTTCAGTAATGCTTTGAATTCCTGTGATGTTATTTGCTTAGTGAGTTCTTGGGTTTTGTGAATACCGCTTACATAACCTTTCTCAAAAGCACGTGAATATTCATCTCTTGTCTCTGAGATAGAGAGTCTTCTGATTCGGATATCATCGAGATAGAACTCGTTGTTGAGGTCACCTTTGTCAACTGATATCCACAGGCTGTTAAACGTATTTTCGCCCCAAACAATTTTGGTTAGTGGACAAGTCACCCTTTGCCACTCTCCTATGAACCTGCCTTCGTCCGTATTGTTGACATCGACCACCGTACCATTAATCAGGAACGACAGGTCGGGATCGGAGTTCTTGATAAAAAACTCAAGATAACAGTCTTCGTATATTAAATTCTCAATATCTACATCGGATAAAAACGAAAAACGAATCGACTGGTCTTCATGCTGCTCTTTTTTCTTCGGATCCAAACCATCTCTGTTCCAGCGGATACACGTTCTGCCGAAATGAGTGTTCTCACGATGATGTAGGTTGATGCGCCACATATTACCATGAGTACTGTCCCAATCTGATATTTCGACCCATGCATGCTCAGGCATCGTGTCAACAGGATTCACACCGTCGTCAAGCCCGTATCCATCTGTCAATTCCGGTCCATCTACATAAATAGGAAATCCCTCATCAAATGACTGTATCTTGGTTTTTATATCATGTTCCAGAGATTCCATGATACCATTGCGGATTGCATACAATTTATAACGCCCCACTTCTAAGCCGGGCCTTGAAATTTGGTCTATTTCGTAAGCTGTGTAATAGTCCGTACCATCAATATTCTCAATAGATGTCCTGCATTCACTTTTCTGTTTATTGTATGCCTGATGCTCAACGGGAATATATTTCTCAGTCTTATCAACATATTTGCCATTTTCCCATTCACACACTTGCAGGTAACCTCCAACGTAGAATCTTGAGTCCCCAAAAATGGCATCACCATTCTTTTCTACGATAATCTCTTTAACACCATCTCCATTGAAGTCATAAAAGCAGAAAGAAGTTGTTATGCCGTACCCTAAACGTGGAGATGGGAGAAGCGAATAATTCGTTCCTCCAAATTTCCCACTGCTACTACCCCAAAACACGATAGGAGGATTAGGATAACCATATGCTTTGTCCGAATGATCATGTCCACAAAAGATAATATCATTATATCCATCATTATTTAGATCTATAACTTCTGCATCCATTCCAAACACGAATCCTTCCGAAGGTAATGTGGCAAAATATCCACTAAAGTCTAATAATTCTGTTGCTTTTTTCGGTATTAGACGGCCATTTCCATCATTTTCAAGATATAATGAATTCAAACCTTTAATACTCCACATATCCCAAAACAAGGCATCTATGTCGCCGTCATTGTCAAAGTCACCTGTTGTTCCTCCGTGGAAATATCCTCCTGAGAAATCCGTATATCTCAATTCTGAATAGACGCCATCAGGGCTACTCATCAATACGACTGGGTAATCACCTGTGCTTCCAAGTCTATCATATCCAGAGCTAAAAGAACAGAAATCCGGGTAGCCATCATTATTGAAATCTGCATATTTCATTTCAATGGAATATACTGTACTAGTAAGTCGATTGTCATTTTTGGGGTCTTCCTCGAAAGAACCATCAGGTTTGCCTAACCAGAATCGAACCTTCTCACGATGGTTATCAATACCCATACCACCTTTCTTAGCAAACTGTACATAGTCGATATATCCATCACGATTATAATCTACAGGCAAATAGTTAGTACCTCGCCATAGAGTATTGTCCTGAGTCTCCCAAATCGTAGGCATTTCATAATACATCGGCTTACCCATATCAGCCCATGATTTTTTGAGTTCAACAAGCGGATACTTCTTCACAGGGCGATGATAGGTAAACGTCGCTTGGATATTCTGAGCCTTATCTGCATCGACTGTCAGTTCCTCACTATTGCCAGTAGCATCTCCACTCCAGCCATCGAAGGTTACATTGCCAAGGAATTTGCTGGGAATGGCTTTTAGTTTCACCTGTTTTTTTCCATCGGCACTTGTAGTGAGATATTCATCCACCACTCCAGGACCATCAATAGTTACGTTCACTTTTGATGTCTGCGCCTGTATTCCCATTATATACAGCAGCATTACGATTAGTGTAATTGTTTTAGTTCTCATATTGATATAGTTTTAATTTCGGGACAAAAATAATAAAAATATCTGGAACAACAAAGAAAAATAAAAAAAAGTGTTTTCTCCTGCACCATTATCACAAAATTAGGGGAGAGCGCCAATCATAGAAAGGCTACTATCTGCAAAAATCATTGGGACTGATTATTGATCGCTTTTGAAAAAGATCAATCACCAGTCCCAATGATATTACCACTTAATATTCCTTATTTATATTGACATTGCTGAAGGGCACGAAGTAGTTCTACATTGAAATTGTTGTAACCGTCATAGTTTTCAACCTTACGCCAGGCTATACGGTAAGCCGTTGAATTCTCATCAAACAACAAGTCATAGTCCGACATCCAGAAATCGAAACCGTTATCTCTGAGCATGCCATAGGTATCGAGACAATACCTAATCATCGACTCCTGAGTACAGCCACCGTATGACTGATTTTCTACCTCCACGCCACAATCTGGTGCAAAGTTTTTGATGGCAGTTCCCCATGCTTTAATGGTCCCTTTATCGCTTTTCCGCCAAATGACATCCGAAGTGAATGTCACGTCACTATTAATTGTGATATGTCTGCCTTCTTCACTAGCATATAAGTTAGGACATATCATCACTCTTGATGTCTTTTTGGGTCCCCAGAACCATTCCTCGTAACCATGCTGTATATCATAATCGGTCGCTTGATACCAACGTTCTACTTGATACGATTCTGGCAGATAAACATCAATGCCACTCCATGTTACTGCACAATCGGCAGTACACTCGAATGTCAATGCGTCGTATGCCTTATCTATTGTTACAGAAATTTTCTTCTCGCTTTCAGCATACGGAAGGAAACTTGCATACATAGGGGTTCCTCTGTAACTGGTATTATACTCTTTGTCTCCATTTTCAAGAACAATCTCCTCCAGTTGCTGTCCATCGGCCATGATTCTCATAGTGCCTCCAGATGGAGGTGTATGCGTTAGCTTAATATACATATCGATCTTTGTACCAGCAGGCAGACAGCCATCGAGTTTTATTGGGGCATCACCTCTGAATTCGATATTTGCTCCATATAGTGTCAGCGGATACTCATGTAAAAATGTTGAGTGAGTTGCCATATCAATATTAATACCAGGAGTTAACATAGTGAACACATATATTTCTTCGGAAAAATTACGCATAATCTTAACGTTGTCGTATTTTTCATTAATTGTCTGATAATAGTACCTCGCATCCTCGCCTATTATTGCATCGGCATTATTAAGACCTGTATATGAGTAATAGATAAAACGGCTGGGGTCAACCTCCCGTATCTGGTCCATAAGCTTACACATATAATTTGCCAACTTGTCCACTGTAGCTTTCGATGGCGAATACTTGCTATTCACGGGTGTAAAAATCAGATATTCACTAGGGATATCCTTATAACGCTCGGAGAGCATCTTCCACATCCTACATCCTATCTCGCACTTAGTAAGATCGAAAGAGAAATCTTCGATATATGGGGCAAATTTATCATTTGGATCGAAACTGATACCTGCTCCAGGAAGATTATCTGCTGAAATTCTGAGCGTGATATGATTCTCAATGCATGCTGCCACAAATTTGTCGAGCATCTTCAGATTGGTCAAATTGGCTTTAGTACCATCCGAATTGATAAGCGCCCAGGTTGGGAACATGTAGGCAATGCTGTTAAATCCCCATCTGGCAGCATTGTAGGCATGTCGGGTTTGATTGCTGATTTTCGTGAGGTCGACTCCTGTCATGGTCTCTGCCATCTGTATGCCGGATAGTTTATGTAGATCGCTGAGTTTCTTAACGGTTGATTTTTTAGCCAGAGCCAGGATATCTTCTGAGATAATCTTCGGGTCTGGACTTGTAGCCTGTTGATCATTGATATTTACAAACACATCTTCTACAGATCCTTCAATAATATCAGAAAGTCGTGTGACTGCACGTACGGCATCTTCCCAATAAAATTTGCCCTTCCAATTAAAATCATTTGTCACATTGTCTAATTCTAAGACACGCATTCCTGAATACGGTGAACCATAACCGCCATTCCAAAACCATGCAGCCATCAGCTCGCCCCATTGCCTCCAGAACATATCACCAATATACTCTGGAACGTCTTGAAAATGTGGCAGGAATTTACTTATTTCATAATCGCCAGATCCATCCCAGAAATTTTCCGGCATTTCCCAACTGCCATTATTGTGGATTTCTGCACCAATACATCTGGCAACGACATATGCCATTCCTACTGCAATACCTCTTGAAATTGGGGCATCGTAGTCAGAGAAACGGCTGTCAAAGAAGTTTAGAGAGTCAGGTTGCATCCGTTCAACAATGGGACGGAGAATAGTCCTAAACTCCTGAGAGGTAATCTGCTTCTTTCTGTCATAGGTATAGTATTTTGCGTCAATGTAGTTCTCAATAAAGGCACGCTCGTAATCATCAGAATTGTCCCAATTCTTATTGTATATGCGGTCTATATCGCTAACATTGATGCCGTTAATTGTCAGTGAAGAGCCTGTCTGTTCAACTTTTAGCTGCTCGCTGAGAGAACGTGATAGTGTGCCGTTCTTCTTAATGATAACAAACGTTGCAAATGCAGAGGCCGTCAGCAACAATGCAGCCATCAGGATTATTATAGTCTTTTTCATAGCTGTTTACTTTTTAATGAACTTGATACTGGTTTCACCAACTTTCAGGATATAGGTACCTGAACGTAGTTTCGACACGTTGATAACATTCTGACCGTCAGCCAATGTCTGGGAGACATGGATAATGCCTGAGAGGGATAGCACTTCTGCTGTTGTGCCTGCCTTAACATGGCTGATGTAAATCTGATCGCCGACAACCTGAGAGAACATCGCATCGTCTGTATTAATAGGTTTTATACCTGTGGGCTCTCGCTCTGCTAGTGAAATGCCTGATACACCGTTGATGGTCGTTCCATCTTTACATACGATATCAAATGATTCAGTTGAAGCAGCCAGCAGATAGCTGACATTGGATAGTTCGATGGCATCACCCTTGTCCGTAATAAGATGCCATGTCTTTTCTGCAGCCTGTACAGTTGTGAGGCTAAATAGTAATAATAATGTTAGTATACTTCTCATATCTTAATTGTTTTTAGTATTTTTATTTTCGGGACAAAGATAATAATAATTTCTGGAACTACAAAGAAAATCGTAGAAAAGTGACATGATTTTATTAGATACAGGCGCAAAGGTAAGAATACCTCTGCGCCCTTGGGTTACTGCCCTACCCTTGCGAGGGTCCAGCCTCTCATCATGGGGAATACGGCAGGCTGACGACCGCCCTCGACGATAGCCATCGCCAGACCGAGGGCCATCCAACGGGATGGATAGAGCGACGGGATACCTAATGGCTCGTCGGAATCGATGCCAGTGAGGTCTGATACCCTTGGTGAGGATTACGAAGGCTGCCCTCCAACCCATTTCCATTGATTCAAACTTGAAGAACGAAGAGTCGCTCTGCTTTGCATCCAAACCCTGCCACTTATCCTTACTGCGACGGATATTCAGTGGATTGTTATTACGAATATTTCTTGGTGTCATAATTGTAAAAATGTAAATTGATTAAAAATTAGAATTGACGCTGTGACGGTGTGACGTTATGACGCTTGCTTCTTTTTCTTCTTATTGGAACTTGAAGCTGAATCATTGGTGATTTTCTTCAGCCTGCCGTTTTCAAGAATTTCTATCAGACCATCCTTATTCCAGCGATAAACGACTTCACGAATCCGAGTCATTACATTCTGCTCCGTCATCTTCTGTTTCAGCTGGTCACGAGTAAACTCTTCTGGCATCATATCAAACAGGATTCCTGTCTTCGAAGGCCTCTTCTCCTTGCCATTAAGCACCTCATTTGTATCCTTGCCATACTTCTCTATCAGCGCCTCCACAGCGTAGTTGCTTACATAGAGAGCATTGGCTATAACCTTCTTCTTGACATCTGCCGTAGGCTTCTCTCCAAGCAGATAGAAAATTATCATTCCTGCACGAAACCCGTCGTTGGCTGCACGTCGGCGATAGGTATCCCTGGCACGGCTTACCTCTTTAAGACTCAACAGGCGCTGCTGCTCCAGCCAGTCTTCCATCACGTCGTTAAGCCAGTCGAGGTTCATAAAGTGCTCCTCAGCCACATTGCCCTGCTCATCCATCGAGAGCGAGTGGTACACATGATTTACGGTGTCCGTAATCACCTTCTGCTGCAAGGCCGACAGAGGCTTCCACTTGGGAATCTTCGCACCAAACTGATCAGGCAGCATCACAGGAATAGTTCTTGTCACCAGACCATCCTCGACATTGCGGAAGAACTTGCCCATCGAGAGGGGTGTCCCAGATACCAGAAGGTTATAAAAGATTCTTGCCTTTCCTGAGAACGAATTCTCCGACATGAATTTCTGTCCGGCAATACCGTTCTCGTATGCTATTCGGTAGATGTCAGAGAGCTGGCCCCAGGTGCCACGATTATGCTGCTTTACCATAGTGTCTACCTCTGGGCAGATAGTCACTGAGTGGAGGCCCTTATTCTGATAGTTCTGCTTCAGCAGGGCTGTCACAGAGACCGTTGCCGGGATGATACGCTGAATCACCATCGGGTCTTCGGGCTGCTTTGCCTTGTTTCGGCATTTCTTCAGTTCCCGTTCATACTCTATCTGCTTCTCCTCGCCCTTGGCATCATCGGCAGCCATCGGCTCCAGGAGCATATCGCTGACGTCGATAATCCATGACTTACCCGAACCGGAATCGCCCTCAACAGTTATGAAAAACGAAGGTGAATGGACACGACCATCGAAGTACCTCGCTCGGAGCTTCGAGGCGATACATGCCAGACAGAAGAGCACGGTGAAATAGATCATCTCAACATAGTCCTTCGGAGCCCTGCTCACCCACTGCTTAAACACCGGCACCAACGGCGGCAGACTTTCTCCCCAGCTGCTCTTATACTCTCCGTCGTTATCCTCCTTACCGAGACTGGCAATAAACTCGTCATCGTCGAGAGCATCCTCATCCTGCTCGTCCACCTGCATCGAGGCATCATCGATACCCATCTCATGGAGCACCTTCCATAGCAGGTAAGGCAGCTTCTCCGACGGACGGCGCTTGGCGGCACTCTTGGCGATAGGCTCCACCTCATCCCATTTCAGACCCCAGTAAGGTATCAGCGTCTGCAGCACATCCTCCTTATAGTCCACTATCGGGGCCATGTTCGAGAGCACCTTATACGTTCTGGTGTTCCTGTCGCCCACATCCGGCTTTCCGCCACAGAGGGTAATCACATTATCCCTTATCTCCGTCAACCTGTGCCCCCGATACTCAGTCTGAAGTCTCTCTCCGTTGCTCCCCACCGGCATCCCCTCGGCATCAAACCTCAGATGCAGATTATAATCGCCCCTCTTCTCATCGTTGGGTGTCTCAGCGTCACATGGGGACTGGCTCATCTGTGCGTAGCTTGCGGAGCACTGGGTGCCTGTCCCCTGTGTGACGCCCTCATCTACCCCATCATCTTTCAATATTCCATTATCAAAATATATCCAGAAATCCAGCGTCGGCACGAAGCTCGGATGCCCGATATCCTTCACTTTTCCATCGACACTCTCAGCAGCAGGATCATCCTTATGCATCTTCTTAAACTCCTCGATATTAGCCTCATTATCCTTCCCCGGCAACAGCTTTGTCAGGATAATTCTCAACCCTTCTCCACTCGGAGTAACATGTGCGCCCTTGGTATGCTCCTTCATTATCCCGGCCACCATCTGCCTCTTTTCCTCATCCTTGATTGCCTTGGCATTAAGCAGCCTGTAATACACCTCTGTAGGATCTTCCTTCAGGTGGTCGCAGTCGATAAAGAACAGTCCTGTATCCATCGCCCCCTCGGTACCTCTCGGACTACCCTCCTTATACCTTGCTCCCCATGTC
>CACYRS010000033.1 GCA_902776935.1 uncultured Prevotellaceae bacterium
GCGGAGTCTGACGGCTTGGAGCAACCTTATCCTCAAGCTCGGCAAGACCACCATCCATAAGCTTTTCCTTTTTCTGAGCCATCGCGCCACCAGCAAGCAGGGCAGATGCCAAGAGGAAAGAGCGCTTGGAGGTATCGACAGTTCTGCCTTCAGTCTCAGCCTTCTGATGGATGCGCTTATTATCGTAATGCAGGGCTCCGAATTTACAGCTGTCGATGCAATTGCCGCAAACTACACAGCGAGAGTAATCGACAGTATGCGTCTTGTAATCTATGCATGCCGCCTTGCAATTCTTAGAACAAAGGGAGCAGTTCTTACATTTCTTCTCGTCGAAGCGGATCTTCAGGAAAGAGAATCGTGCTAAGAATGAGAGTATTGTACCCACAGGACAGATGGTGTTACAGTATGTTCGTCCTCCGCGCCAGGCGAGAATAAAGAGCACCACCAGTGTCGCTGATGCGATGATAAGCACAGGCAGTGACTTCATCCATACATCGACGGTATAGAAGGCATAGCTGTCAGCACGTTCGGCGATCGTTCCCAGAACATTATTACCCATCATCCATACAGGCTGGAGAATCATCGTGGCAATACGTCCGAAGGCGCTATAAGGCGCCAAGAGTTGGAAGAGAGAGCCTATACCCACAACCCCAGCGATAATAAACACCAAGAGCATAGGATAACGCACCCAGCGCACCTCACCAGAGTAGCTATACTTATTCTTCTTTTTGCGCAGACGTGCCAGCAGGTCCTGAAGAATACCAAGAGGACATATCACAGAACAGTAGATACGTCCGAAGATAAGTGTCAGTGCGACAAGCACGACGATAACCACCACATTGAGAGCCATCACGGCAGGCAGGAACTGGATCTTCGCAAGCCAGCCAAGCCAATGATGCAACGTTCCTGTGAAGTCCAGAAACAGCAGGGTGATCAAAACGAACACCACAGCCGCAACAATTGTCCTGATTTTACGTAACATAAGTCAGTATTTGTTTAGTTATTACCTTTTTACCTTTTTATCTTTTCACCTTTTCACAATAACTATGCTCATCTCATACAACAGCCATATCGGCAATGCCACGATAAACAGCGTAAAGGCATCTGTCGTAGGAGTGATTATCGCCGCTATGATTAGTATCGCCACTATCGCATGGCGGCGCATAGAGCGCATCATACTGCGGTTGACAAGCCCCATCCGTCCTAAGAGCCAACTCACCACAGGCAGTTCGAACACTATTCCCATCACGAGACTCATCATCATCAGAGTGTCCATATACGACTGCAGCGTCAGCATATTCGCCACATCGGGGCTCACCTGATAAGTACCAAGAAACTTGACCGTCAGCGGGAAGATAAGGAAGTAATCCAATAATGTTCCCAGCATAAACATCAGGTATCCGCTGAGGCATAATGCCGTAGCATATTTCTTTTCACCCTCATAGAGCGCAGGCGACACGAAACGGAAGAGTTGCCAGATGATAAACGGCGATGCCACCAGTACTCCGAAATACATCGCAGTCTTCAGGTGCATCATGAACTGCTCCGTAAGTCCCGTATTCATCAGATGTATCGAGAACGGCTCCACACCCATGAGTCGATAGGTGATGAAGTCGCTGCTGCGAGGGGCGAGGACTATGGCGAACATCTCGTCCTTCATCACGAAGGCCACCACTGCCGCCACCGCCGTTATCACAAGGATGCGGATGATGACAGAGCGCAGTTCGTCGAGATGATCCCAGAAGGTCATCGTATCAGAGTCACTTTCCTGCATCCTCTTTCTTTTCCTCGTCCTTAGTGACGTCTGTCACCTCATTCATTCCTTCCTTGAAACTCTTCACACCTTTACCAAGGCCTTTCATGAGTTCAGGAATCTTCTTGCCGCCGAATAGCAACAGGATAATAAGTGCGATAACGAGTATCTCTTGCATTCCAAGTCCAAACATATTCATAAGTGTTTAGTTTCTTCGGCAAAATTAGAAAAAAAAACTGAAAGCACCAAACTTTCAGTCATTTATTTGCGCAACAGCTATTCAAACTCCACGTAAGGCTGCAGGCGGGCAATGGCATCCGGAGGGAAATCTTTGGACAAGCGCAGGTCAGAAAGTGACTTCAGTGGACCGTGAAGACGACGATAGTCTGTTATCTCACGGGCCTGATAGAAATTCAGGTATGGATGCTTCTTAAGTTCATTCAATGACAGACGATTAAGGTTCAGCTTATGAGGCGACGGATTCGCAACAACCAGATACTCCTTGGCATCAAGAGGAAAACCCTCTATCTCATCCAACTGGTCAATGCTGACATACCCTCCCAGACGCTCACCATACTGCACCACCTTACGGGCAAAATAGCTACCGATGCCAGGAACAGTCTTCAGCATAATGGTATCAGCAGTGTTAAGGTCTATATGTTCGCCCGGCTTTATCTTCACTTGATAATGGGTTACAGCCGAATCATGCCCGGTATCAGGAAGAGCCTTCCCGCGGAGATATGCCGTGTCGCGGTAAACAACCTTGGTACGGACATATACCGTTCGCTGTGGATAGGACTTGTGACGGAAAGAGTCGCGATGCATTCTTGTCTGAGATAGAGTATCGGCAGGAAGCAGTTCGTTTGTCTCATTACCTCCGCCAGCAAGGAATATCACACCCAGAGCAACAACTATCACCACCAGCAGGGCCAGGATTATCTTCCTGTCCGATTTCCTCATATAAAAGACTTCTCTTAAGAACGCCACAGCCCCCAATATTTTTTATTCATTATTATATCAGTCCGAACTGATGGAGCAGTATCAGCAGAATGCACACTGGCACGACATACCGTACACAGAACATATAGTATCCGAAGAGCGATTTACCACGTGCTGTCTCAAAATTGGTAAACTCCTCTCGGACAAGGCTCTTCGAAGCCACCCACCCTACAAGAATACTGGTAAGCAGTGCTCCTGCTGGAAGCATCAGCTGAGCAGTAACAAAGTCGCATAGATCCATCAGAGGCATTCCGAAGAGACTTATCTCTGTCTGTCCAACAGACAACGAGCAGAAGATACACAACACACTACACACGGTAGTCAGGATCCACGCGGCATTGGAACGACGCATCTTTAACTCCTCGTGGAAGAACGCTGTGCCTATCTCGTGCATGGAAATCGTCGACGTGAGAGCTGCAAACACGAGGAGGGCGTAGAACATAATAGAAATGACATATCCCAACACAGGCGAGAAACTGAAAGCCTGCTGGAACACGCTTGGCAAGGTGATGAATATCAGCGAGGGGCCGCTGTCAGGCTGTACCCCCACGGAGAAGGCGGCAGGGAAGATCATAAGTCCTGCGAGCAGAGCAATGAAAAAGTCGATGACTGCTATCTGAGTGGCAGAATAATGCAGACGTGTATGACGCGAAAAATAGCTGGCGTAAGTGCAGAGACATGCCGTTCCAAGACTCAGCGAGAAGAATGCCTGTCCCAAGGCCTCGAGAAACACATTAGGACCGACTTTCGAAAAATCAGGCTTCAGCAGGAATTCTATTCCTTTCGATGCCCCTGGCAACGAACAAGATGCCACCACTATCACCAACAACAGTATAAAGAGCAGCGGCATCAACAGTTTTGAAGCTTTCTCAATACCATTGCGCACACCACGAACGATAATAAAATGAGTGATGAAGATAAAAGCGATACCAAGAGCGGCGGGTTTTATGGGGTCGCCGGAAAATGTCTGGAAATAACTCTGCACAAAGGCAGGGTCACCCTTAAGTTGCCCAACAGTCGAAGCTCCCAGATAAAAAAGACACCATCCTGCCACTACTGCATAAAATCCGAGGATTATGGTAGAGGTGATGATGCCGAGGATACCTACCAGTCCCCAGCTCTTGCTCTTAGAGAATGAGGCATAAGCGCGAGCAGCGTTAGATTGAGAATGACGTCCCACGATAAACTCACTCACCATCCCAGGAATTCCTAACAGGAGGATACATCCCAGATAGATGATGATAAAGGCAGCACCACCATTCTGTCCTGCCATATATGGGAATCGCCATACATTACCCAAGCCAACAGCAGAACCCGCTGTTGCAAGGACTATACCCAGTTTGCTTCCGAAATTACCGCGCTCACTCATATATTATATCAGGCCTAGCTGATGGAGGAAGATCCAGAGGATACACAACGGGCATACATACTTTATCAAGAAGATATACACGTGGAAGAAATGTGCCACACGCAATGTCCCATAATTGGTAAACTCATCGCGCACCAGCTTATGAGGCACAAACCATCCGATAAGTATACATGTGAGGAATCCTACTACAGGAAGGAATATCTGTCCTGTTACAAAGTCAAAGATATCGAAGAGCGGTTTCTCGAAGATATAGAACGTTGAGCCTGAAGGGCCCAGGGACAACGAACATATAGCACCCATGAAGAAACAAGCAGCAGTGACTATTACCGCAGCCCCACGACGATTGATACGGAACTCCTCCTGAAGGAATGCGGTACTTACCTCGTGGAGAGATATCAGCGATGTGAGAGCCGCCATCGACAATAGTGTAAAGAATGTCAGCGAGATGATATAGCAGAGAACAGGAATAGATCCGAAAGCCTGTTGGAATACATTCGGAATGGTGATGAAAATCAGCGAAGGACCACTATCCGGTTGAACGCCTACAGAGAATGCCGCAGGGAAGATCATCAGTCCTGCCAATACCGCAATGAAAGTATCGATGAGACCTATCTGCACAGCAGAGGTGGTGAGGTTAGTCTGCTTTGAGAAATAGCTGGCATAGGTGCAGATACATCCCATTGCGATACTCATTGAATAGAACGACTGTCCAAGGGCCGAGAGGAACACATCACCGGTAATCATGTTAAAATCCGGTTTGAAGAGGAACTCAATACCCTTATAAGCATTTGGTAGCATGCACGATGCCACCACAATTACAAGAAGTAGGATAAACAGTATCGGCATCATCAGTTTCGAGGCTTTCTCTATACCATCACGCACTCCATGAACCACGACAAGGAATGTTATTCCTAATACGACAAACGTCCAAAAAAGCGGTCTTACCGGGTCTTGCATGAAAGACGTAAAATAGTTAGAGAAGAATTCCGGGCTGCCGCCTTGGATACCTCCCGTCAGCGAAGCACCAATATACTGTAGACACCATCCTGACACCACAGCGTAATACCCTGTGATAAGGAATCCTGTGAGTACACTCATATATCCTATAAACGATAGGGGATTACGTCCGCCAATCTTTCTGAAAGCCCTCGCAGTGTTCGCCTGCGCATGACGGCCGATGATAAACTCGCTGATCATACACGGTATGCCCAGGAGGAACACACAACCAATGTAGATCATGATAAACACAGCACCTCCGTTCTGACCTGTCATGTAAGGAAATCTCCAAACATTACCCAGTCCCACAGCAGAACCCGCAGTGGCAAGGATGATACCCAGTTTACTTCCAAAACTTGCTCTTTCCAGTTTAGCCATTTGTTCTTGTCTCATATTTCGTCTGCAAAATTACAAAAAAAATGAGAATTGGGATTTGGGATTTGGGATTTTTTCCTAATTTTGTAGCAAAAATAGAGATAAGCATGAGTATTTTGCACAATTTCGTAAGGAATTATCCGTTCTCGATGATATGTATCGCACTGGTATGGACACTATCACTGTTGCCATTTTTCCCAGAGACACCTCTCGATGATGTAGAGTTTATCGATAAATGGGTACATATCGTGATGTATGGAGGCACGTGTGGTGTAATATGGCTTGAGTATTTCTTCAAGCATAAGCAATATGACTATAAGAAACTATTCTTATGGGCCTGGCTGGCGCCGGTAATCATGGGTGGAGTACTGGAGCTGTTACAGGCATACTGTACCTTTGGTCACCGTAATGGCGACTGGCTGGATTTTGCAGCAAATACCACAGGATGTACACTTATAGGGATAATCGGATTTGCGATTACCGCAATAATGAAGAAATAACCTATTTCTCCCAAGTAGTATAAGGGTGCTCCTTGAGTTGTGAGTTATAGTATCGGCGATCACCTGTTACCTCCTTGCCAATGAATGATGGTTTTTCGTAGGGTTCGTCTTCGTAGGCAAGTTCTACCTCAGCCATCACGAGTCCCTCATTCTCACCATAAAACTCATCCACCTCGAATGTGTGCTTTCCGCTCTTAACAAGATAACGGGTCTTGTCGATCATACCAGGCTCGCAGAGTTTCATTAGATTCTCTGCCTCTGAGAGTGTTATCTCCTTCTCAAACTCATATCTGGCAAGACCTCCATTCGCTGAAGGCCCCTTGATAGTCAGATATCCGCGGGAGTCACGGATACGTACCCTTACAGTACGTCCGCGACTACTGCAGATATAACCTTGACGGATGCGGCTGCTATCGTAAGCCTCTTGCTTATAGCTATCGCCGACAACCAGGAATTTGCGTTCTATCTCTAATTCAGAACCGTGAGCCATCAGCTAACGATAAACACTGAATAAGCAACGAATGCGATGGCTAACAGGACCAGTACACCGAAGATCCAGTTAACCACTTTCTTTCCTTTGTCTTCTACCTTTTTCTCATAAGCAACCTTCTTCTGGGTGCTTTTTGATGCTCTTGCAATCTGTGCCATAATTTTTAGTCTTTTATTTTGTTGATATTACTTATTCTTCATCATTGACAGGGAACTCCATTAGATATGCCTTTATGAAGTCATCGATCTTTCCGTTCATAACGGCATCGACATCTGTGGTCTGATAGTTGGTGCGATGATCTTTCACACGACGATCGTCGAAGACATAAGAACGTATCTGACTTCCCCACTCTATCTTCTTCTTGCCAGCCTCGATCTTTGCCTGAGCTTCAAGACGTTTCTTCATGGCACGATCATAAAGCTGTGATTTCAGAAGGGTCATTGCACGCTCCTTGTTCTTAGGCTGGTCACGAGTCTCGGTATTTTCAATGAGGATTTCCTCTTCCTCGCCTGTATCCGGGTCTGTATACCAATAACGAAGACGTACACCCGACTCCACCTTGTTTACATTCTGTCCTCCTGCACCTGAACTACGGAAGGTGTCCCAAGAGAGTTTCGCCGGGTCTACATACACCTCAATGGTATCATCGACAAGCGGAGAGACGAACACAGAGGCGAACGATGTCATACGCTTACCCTGAGCATTGAAAGGAGACACGCGCACCAGACGATGTACACCATTCTCAGACTTCAGGTAGCCGTAAGCAAACTCGCCGCCCTCAATCTGCATCGTGACACTCTTAATGCCAGCCTCATCACCATCGAGGAGGTTGGAGATTGTCACCTTATATCCATGAGCCTCAGCCCAGCGCATATACATACGCATAAGCATAGAAGCCCAGTCTTGCGCCTCTGTACCACCAGCACCGCTGTTGATCTTCAGAACGGCTTCCATTGGGTCTTCCTTCTGACGGAGCATATTCTTCAGCTCAAGGTCTTCAATAGCTTTGACGGCTTTCTGATAGGTCTCATCGACCTCTTCCTCTGTCACCATCTCATCCTTGAAGAAATCGAAGGCTAACTGCAACTCATCAGCAAGGGTACGGACCTCCTTATAGTCGTCAAGCCATTTTTTGATGCCCTTTACTTTCTTCATCTGTTCTTCGGCACGCTGACGATCTTCCCAGAAGTCAGGAGCCTGAGTACGGAGGTCTTCCTCCTCATACTCCATCTTTTTCTTATCTATCTCGAGATAGCGATGCAATGCATCTGCTCTCTCCAAAACATCCTTTAATTGGTCGTTTGTTATCATTTATTCCTCGTACATCTTTTCAATTTCCTTAGCATAGTTCACATTCAGCACACGACGCTTGATCTTAAGTGTGTTGGTGAGTTCACCACGTTCCATAGAGAAATGGTGAGGCAACAGTGTGAAACGCTTTATCTGCTCGTAGTGGGCAAGCTGCTGCTGAAGGGTGTCGATACGCTCTTTCATCATATCGTTGATTTGCTGGTTAGCACAGAGTTCCTCGGTATTCTTAAACTCGATATGATGCTCACGGGCATATTCCTCAAGGAGAGAGTATACAGGGATGATAAGTGCCGACACGAACTTACGCTGGTCTGCGATGATACATATCTGGTCTATATACTTATCCACAAGAAGCTTCGACTCAATCATCTGAGGCGCGATATACTTTCCGTTGGAAGTCTTATAGAGATCCTTGATACGCTCCTTCAGGAAGAGCTCACCACCCTTGAGATATCCAGAGTCGCCTGTCTTAAAGAATCCATCCTCTGTGAATGCTTCCTTAGTAAGGTCAGCCCGATTATAATAGCCTCGGGTGATGGTTGGACCCTTTAGGAGCACCTCGCCCTCATCGCTGATCTTTATCTCTATGCCCTCGATGGGGATACCCACACCACCAACGGTATAAGGCTCGCCCATATGGTTACAGCTGACAGTGGCCAAGCTCTCCGTGAGACCATAGCCGACAATCATGTTTATTCCTATGGAATGCACAAACTCCTCAACCTTAGGATTTACAGTAGCGCCTGCCGTTGGGAAGAAATGAGCATTCTCAAGACCCAGTTCCTTGCGCACAAGAGAGAAGACGGTCTTGTTAATCATCTCATACTCAAGATGCAGAGCCAAAGGAGGACGTTTCCCTTTAGAGACATAATCGATATTATGCTTCTTACCCACCTTCAACGCATGCATGAAAAGAGCACGCTTGGCGGCATTTGCCTTCTCTATCTGTTCGAGGACTCCCATATAAACCTTTTCCCAGAAACGCGGAACAGACGACATACATGTAGGATGAGTCTCCTTCATTGACTGCTGCACCTCCTGAGGATAGGTGTTTACGATAAGTCGTGCTCCCTCCGTGAGACACAGAATCTTCCACCCTTTCTCAAAGATATGAGTGAAGGGCAGGAAGTTTAGAACACGATCATTCTCACCCACTGGCACACACTTATCATTGGCAATCATTGCGGCATTATACTGTCCGCAAGTGAGGATAACGCCCTTGGAGTCGCCTGTGGTACCTGAAGTATAAAGGATATTTGCGATATCATCCATTGATGCCTGTGACTGCAAAGCCTCCACCTCCGTCTGGCGTGGAAAATTCTCGCCAAGCTTCAGGAAGTCATCGAAATACATCGCATTGGGATCGTGCGAAGAGATACGTACGTTCTTATCGAAGACAATGATACGCTCGAGTGTCTGACACATAGACACTACACGACGAGCCTTGTCATACTGGTCCTGTTCTCCCACGAATAGGAATCTAACCTTCGCATCGCTCACCATGAACTGTATCTGCTGTTCGCTGCTGGTAGCATAGAAAGGTATCGTTACGGCACGAATACCCCACGCTCCGAAATCGCACATAAGATACTGGACGGAGTTCTGGGAAAAAACTCCAACGTTCTCCTGTACCTTAATGCCAAGATTGAGCATCGCATTCGACACCTGTTTTACCTTATCAGAGAACTGGTTCCACGACATTGATTTCCACTCCTTGCCCCCAAAATCCTTGTAGATGAGCACCTCGCGGTCACCATACTTCTTTGCCTGGTCGTGTATCAAACGAGATAAATGACTGTTTGTCTGCATACGCATCTGTATTTGTTTTCGCGCTGCAAAAGTAAGCAAATAAAACGATATAGCCAAATTTTTAAGGTAGTTAGGTGTTTTTTTCATTAGAAAAGATAAGGATTATCATCTTTTTTTGTAATTTTGCACCGATGATTGAGATCAGAGAAGTTAAATCAGACAATGACCTGAAGCAATTTCTTCAGTTCTACTACGACTTATATCGCGGCAGCCAATTTGCTGTACCCTTTCTATATTTTGATGAAGTAGCCACATTAAGCCGAGACAAGAATCCCTCGTTTGAATGTTGCGATGCCAAGTATTTCCTTGCTTTTAAAGACGGTAAGGTAGTGGGGCGTGTGGCTGGCATCATCAACAACCGCGCCAATGAGAGATGGGACCGCCGACAGGTACGTTTCGGATGGTTTGACTTCATCGATGACATCGAAGTGTCTACAGCATTATTGAAAGCTGTAGAAGGCTGGGGACACGAGAAAGGTATGACTGAGATTGTGGGGCCTATGGGATTCATAGACACCGATCGCGAGGGTATGCTCGTGGAAGGTTTCGAGGAGCTGGCCACAATGTATATCAACTACAACTATCCCTATTACCCCCAGCACATGGAGCACATAGATGGCTTCGCAAAAGACAACGACTATCTTGAGATGAAGGTAAGGGTACCCGAAGTGGTGCCTGACAAGTTCTGTAAACTAACAGAGATGGTGAAGAAGCGCTATGGTCTGAGGGTACATAAGTTCACACGCAAGGAACTTGTAGACGAGGGCTTCGGACGACAGGTATTTCACCTTCTTAACGCGACATATAAAGATCTCTATGGATTCTCAGAGTTGTCGCAGAAACAGATAGACAAACTCGTAAACGACTATATAAAGATTGCCGACCTTAACCTTGTTACAGCCATTATGGACGGTGAAAACATGGTAGGGTTCGGTATCACGTTCCCTTCGTTCTCAAGAGCGCTTCGGAAGACCCGCGACGGCCGGATGCTGCCTTTCGGATGGTGGCATCTGCTGAAGACACTGAAATGGCACAAGACCGACACTGTCGACCTTCTGTTGATAGGAGTACTGCCCGACTACCGTTCCAAGGGAGCCAACGCACTTATTTTCGATGACCTGATACGTCATTTCCAACGCTATGGCTTCACCTGGGCAGAGACGGGTCCGCAAATGGAGTCGAATATAGGTGTGCTCTCACAGTGGCAGTACTTAGAGTCAAGGAATCACCGCAGACACCGCTGCTACAAAAAAGAAATAAAATAAAAAATCCCCCAGAGCTTGGGGGATTTTTCTTATTTCAGGTCTATTGTAAATTTCTTCAAATCCTGGTCGAGAGAACTCGTGCCGTAGAGTATCTCATATTTCCCCGGTTTTACCCTCATGGTGTTTGTCTCGGCATCCCAGAACTCGAAACTCTCAGGCGAGAGAGTAATATCAGCCTTTGCCGTCTGTCCGGCCCTGACATCGACACGAGCAAAACCGCGCAACGACTTCAGAGGTCCCTCGGCATCAGCAAGGTTACGGATATAGAGCTGTACAATCTCCGTACCGTTGCGCTTACCAACGTTCTTCACTGGGATAGAGAGTGCGTATCCAGCCGCTCCTGGAGTGCCCGATGCAACAGCCTCTCCTATCTCGAAGCCGGTATATGAAAGGCCGAAGCCAAAGGGATAGAGCGCATCAGTGAAATAACGGTAGGTGCGACCCTTCATAGAGTAGTCCTCATAGTCAGGAAGCTGTGATGTGGTCTTATAGAATGTTACAGGGAGCTTTCCCGAGGGGTTGTAGTCGCCAAAGAGCACATCGGCGATGGCAGTACCGCCCTCCTGGCCTGCATACCATGCCTGAAGAATGGCATCGCAGGTCTCCGTCTCGGGCAACAGAGCGATAGCAGAGCCAGAGCAGTTGACGAAGATTACCTGCTTGCCGGCATCCTTCAGAGCCTTCAGGAACTCACGCTGAACCTTCGGCAGTTCGATGTTTGTGCGGTCGCCACCCTTGAAACCTTCAATGTTTACAGGCATCTCCTCACCTTCGAGGGCAGGAGAGATTCCACCACAGAAGATAACCTTGTTGATACCTTTAAGCTTTGCGATAGTCTCTTGATAGTCAATAGGCAGTTCACGAGCCACGTCGATCTTCATTGATGCGCCCCAGGTCTTTACAGTCTGGAAACGCACCTCTATCTGGAACTGCTGTCCCTTCTGAGCATTAAGAACGGTACGTGTAGGTGTTGCGCGCCAGATATGATGCATGAATTTCTTCTCACCATCGATATAAAGATCGAAATGACCTGTACTCTCTACGTTTACAACATACTCACCAGCCTCTTTGGCTGTGAATGTTGTCTCGTACTTGGCAGAGAAATCCTCGATGGGGAGGTTTGCCGCGAAGACATGCATGCCTGAGGTGGTGACATTCACCGGCTTGGTGTAATACTCTGTGGTGAATGGTTTACCCTCCATCTTTGTGTTTGTCCAAAAAGTACCCTTGATACCTTTCTTGCCACCAGGAGCAACACAGTCGGAGGCGATGTGACACTCCATCACTTTATCATTTGTGAGGTCACAACCTGGGATATATACTATATTCTTCTGTTTTGCACGAATACCACTGAGGATAGTAACAGTATTATTGGGAGTACCATTATAGTTTCCCCACATCATTGGCTCGTTGTTGGCATTAGGTCCGATAACGGCAATCTTCTCCGCATTACGTTTCAAAGGCAGAATATCGTTATTGTTCTGCAAGAGCACCAGTGACTGACGAGCCATCTCGAGAGCTATTTGCGCAGATGCTTTAGTAGACATAGCGGAATAGGGAATCTTTGACCACTCAACAAGTGACGGGTCATCCATCTCTCCGAGATCGAAACGTCCTTCGAGCAGGCGGATGACATGTTTGTCGACCTCCTCCTCAGAGATAAGTCCACGACGTACTGCCTCTGGGATACTACGATATGCATATCCGTAACCGCACTCTACATCGGTTCCTGCGATGGTAGCCTTTGCAGACGCTGTGATAGGAGAAGATGAGCTCTTATGTGAAGTATAGAAATCGCTCACTGCTCCGCAGTCGCTTACCACAAGGTATTTGAATCCCCACTCATCGCGGAGTATCTGTTGCAGAAGACGATTAGAGCCACAGCATGGATCATCGTCAAGGCGCTGATATGCACACATCACCTCACGGACATTACTCTTTGTAACAAGGTATTTGAAGGCTGGCATATATGTCTCCCAGAAGTCACGCACAGGCACATTGGTAAGATTTGCGCTGTGACGGGTGTACTCAGGACCGCTGTGCACGGCATAGTGCTTGGCACAAGCCCATAGCTTACGGTATTTGGAATCCTCGGGACCCTGAAGACCGCGGACGACAGCATCGCCCATAACTGATGTCAGATAAGGATCCTCGCCATAAGTCTCTTGTCCTCTACCCCATCGCGGATCGCGGAAGATGTTCACGTTTGGAGTCCAGACTGAGAGACTGCGCATCTTCATATCCTCACCGCCAAGGTCGTAGAGACGATGATTATACTGGGCACGGAACTCAGTACTTGCCACATCGAACACCTTATATAATAACACGGGATTAAAAGAAGAAGCCATTGCCACAGGCTCAGGGAAATTTGTCACATTCCCCATATTTGCCGCTCCATGAAGAGCCTCGCTCCACCAGAAGAACTTCTTTATACCAAGACGAGGTATTGCAGGACTCTCATCAAGCATCAACTGAGCCTTCTCTTCGAGAGTAAGACGACTACAGAGGTCTATTGCACGTTCCTTGGCTGTTAATGACGGGTTCTTGTATGAAGGTGTCTGGGCCGTCGCTGCAAGGACGGCACCAGACACTATTAAAGTTGATAATAAGTAATGTTTCATCTGTATTTTGGTTTTTAATACACTCTTTTTTAAAAACAACAACGGGACAATCGAAACGCTTTTCGGTTGCCCCGAAGTGGAAAAAACTACTAACTACTAATACTAATATAACTAAAACAATTCTATTAACTTTCGATTTCTGGTGCAAAGATAAGGTGTTTTTTTAAAAACCTATTTATCTTACGTTACATTTACTTTGTCGTATGTTTCATTATTCCGAGAAGTTACAAATATAATAGTTTCCTGAAACAGTTTCAATATCATATTCATAAACTTTCTGTATCGGAAGTAGTTCAAAATTAGCAAGTTTCGAAGATTTTAGCGGTTCCTTAATCGATGCAGGAGCAAACAAATCGTTAGGACATGGACCACTTGCAGGTTTCAAACCTTCACCCTTCAGCGGAACATACGAACGGATTCGTAACGTACCTCCAATTGTGGATTTTATGTTCGCATTCGACAATTTTCCGTTATCCCATTTCATATCTACTATAAAACCTCCACGAGCTCTCAATCCCTTCACCTCACCATTTTTCCATGCATCTGGAAGAGCTGGGAGGAGGTGAACTGCTCCGTCATGACTCTGAAGAAGCATCTCGCAGATACCAGCAGACACCCCAAAGTTACCATCAATCTGGAAAGGCGGATGTGCATCGAAAAGGTTAGGATAAGTACGTCCCTCGGGATACTCACGTGCCTTGCTGTCATCAGGCAGTATCTTAAGCATATTCTTGATGATCTGGAAGGCATGATTACCATCGAGCATACGTGCCCAGAAGTTTGTCTTCCATCCCAGACTCCATCCCGTAGCCATATCACCTCGCTGATTCAGCGTGTTGGCTGCTGCAGTAAAAAGCTCAGGATGAGAATATGGAGATATCTGATTTGAGGGGTATAGACCATAGAGATGAGAGATATGGCGGTGCTCATCCTTTGGATCATCTCCATCCTGCATCCACTCTTGAAGTTGACCATAGCGGCCTATCTGCATTGGAGGGAGCTTTAGAATTGAAGAATTGAAGGATTGAAGAATTGAAGAATCGGGAGGAAGGCCGAGGACGCAGGCAGCAGAGGTTGTGGCTGAGAGGACATCGAAGACGATCTGATTATCCATCGTAGAACCAGCGGTGACAGTTGTACGCTTGCCCATAGGTCCATGTTCAGGAGAAACGGTAGGTACTGTTACCAGCCATCCTGCTGCCTGTTTGATATATCCATCAGCAGGATATTCCTGCATATAATCGAGCAGGAAGTCGGCTGCACCCTTCATGATAGGATAGTATTCCTCAAGGAACTGCTTGTCGCCAGTATAGAGATAGTGTTGCCAGATATGAGTCGTGAGCCAAGCTCCTCCTGTGGGGAACATTCCCCAGGTAGCGCCGTCCACAGGTCCTGCAATACGCCAGAGGTCTGTGTTGTGATGTGCAACCCAACCCTTACAGCCATACATCTCCTGAGCCGTCTTTGCACCAGTAACACTGAGGTCACGAACCATAGAGAAGAATGGTTGCTGAGTCTCTGCAAGATTGCCAACGAGTGCAGGCCAGTAGTTCATCTCGGCATTGATGTTGATGGTGTATTTCGAATCCCAAGGGGCATTCTTCTTGTCGTTCCACACTCCCTGAAGGTTTGCCGGCTGTCCTCCAGGCTGAGATGAAGAGATAAGAAGATATCTTCCATACTGCATCATCAGCGATACCATATCGAGATCTAAGCCATCGAAACTTGCGAGGCGCTGATCTGTGGGGAGAGCATCATAGGATATCCTAGAGTCCCTAGTGTCCCTAGGAAATACTAGGCTAACGCGATTATACTGCTCCTGGTACTTCTTGAGATGATTATTTAGGAGCTGCTTATAGGTTTCCCCCTGCAAGGCATCTAACGTCACATTATTTCTCTTAACAGGATTGCCGCTAATATCATTATAGTTCACAAAGTTTGTGGCAGCTGTAATATAAAGGGTAGCCGTAGTGGCTTTAGAGATACCCAGCGAATGAACGCCACGATGGAGTTTACCATCCGACTCTACCTTAATGCGGCATTCGGCTTTCAGTCCGGCCTTGATTCCTTCATGGTCTTCTCCTTCGACAACAGCCGCCAATTCATTTACAGGCCTGTTCTCACGCTCTAGCACATTAAACACCTGAGATGTCAACTGCGAATCGAAATTAACATCGAATGCAAGAGCACCTTTCTTACTTGCCTTGATACGAACGATGATGACATTATCTGCCTGTGATGCAAAGACTGTTCGCTCGTATTTCACACCTTTACAAATATAAGAGGTGGTGTTGAGTGCATTGCCCAGAGAGAGTTCTCTCCTGTAGTTGCTCACATCAATATGTCCCAGTTTCAGTTTTACGCTGCCCAACGGCAGATACTTCATTCCGTGAGGACCCTTGAAGAAATTCTTGTCGATGATAGCATGGGCAGCCTCCTCCTTTCCCGCAAAGATAGAATCACGTACAGCCTGAAGGAAATCCTTTGCCTCAGTGCTGTTGTTGTCATGAGGAGATCCGCTCCAGAAAGTCTCTTCATTAAGCTGTATCTCCTCGGTATCAGTACCGCCATATATCATCGCACCAAGATGCGAGTTTCCTATAGGCAGTGCCTCGAGCCAGTGAGATGCAGGCTTATTGTACCATAACTTGTGCTGTTGGGCGTTGACAGAAAGTGCTGTCACGCAGGCGATAAATAATAGTAGTCGTTTCATTTCTTTTTTAATGTTAGTTTAAATCCGATTTTTTTATATTCTTTGTATCTGTATTCTTTCCTAGCAGGAACTTATCTATGAAAGCCTGCACCTCAGGGAACTGGCTCTCAGGCAACTGACAATGCCCATGGCCTCCCTGTATTGAATAACCGAAGCGATCTGCGATACCGAACTTCTCCCATACCTTTTTCACTGCCTTTGCCGATACGAGCATAGAGCCATCGGCAAGCCACTCATAGTCAGGATTACCCAACAGCAGCAAAGCTCTGGGACATACCATAGCACAGAGCTCATGCTGGTCATAAGGCAGACGATACACGCTGTCGCCACGAAACGTTTCCTTCTGGCTCTCGAGGAACCAGTGGTAGTCTGTTTTATCTATATCTTCCAGGTTCTTACCTGCCTTAGTAGATTCACGAGAGGCACGCCATGCCGCAGCACCTCCACCACCTGGCTCCTGAGCTATGGTAAGAGCCACGCGTTCATCGAAGGCACCACAATATAGGGCCATCTTTCCTGCATAGCTACAGCCTGACACACCTATATGACTCATGTCAATCTTTGTAACCTCAGGTCCCAGCTGTTGCAGACCATCGAGGATACGACTGAGACCCCATGCCCACTCACTATAGGCACCATTATCCTTCAACTCAGGATAGAGACGGTCGAAACAATGTTCTCCCCTGTCGTGATGAGGTCCCCATTGGCCGTAGTCGTTTACCTGTTTCTCATGGAAGTTCATGATAGCAATGGGACGATCCGCAAAGAGTTGTCTTGGCAGAGCCAGCATACTGGTACCTATCATCAGAGGATAAGGAGCCTTGCCCGTCTTCGGATAGGTGATAGTAGACTTCAGCTTCAGCGTACGACCGTTCACCGTTACATATACGAAGAGAGTGTCTCCCACCATACGGGCCATCACTCCACCATCTGGAACAGCAGGCTTCGTGCCAATGCCGTAATGCTGAATCTCATGAGCTATCTCATTACGACGGTGCGACCACTCAGCGAATGTCTTTACCTTACCCTTGCCGTTGCTCCACTCAAGAGGATCCGGCAGTTCCCTGCATTCTTTCAGATCATTGAAGGCAGGCATCTCTGGAGCCTCGAACTTTGCACCAGTATTCTCTACGGAATAAACCAGCGGCACTCTCTTAGACAAAGACTGTGCGCCTGCCACTAAGGCAAAAGCACACAGTATTGTTATCATTACTGACTTCATGACTTATTATTTGAAAAGCTTCTGAGCCATAACCTTCAGACAGCGACGCCATGTAAGGAACTCATGGGCAGTACCCTCAGAAACAAGACCTTCGGCGTTGAAACCAGCTGCCTTCAGAGCCTCTACGCTCTTATTGATACCATCGGGATTCTCCTTGTCACCACAACCCTCGAAGATATACTTCACGCACTTAGGATCCTTGATCTCCTCAGGCATGTAGGTACCACCACTGAGCAGTCCCCAGTATCCGAACACCTCAGGACGACGGAGGGTGATGAGCTTCGTTGTCATACCACCCATAGACAGACCTGCCATAGCGCGATTCCACTTATCAGTCTTGGTGAGGAAGTTCTTGTCGATATAAGGAATGAGCTCATCGATGAGCACTTTCTCAAACTCCTCTGCAGTAAACTTACCGATAGTGCCAAACTTGAAATCATTTGTCAGGCCGTAAGCCATAACGATGATGAATGGCTTGATCTTACCGTCAGCAACGAGGTTGTCCATGATAAGACCTGCCTTACCCTGAACAGGCCAGCTGGTCTCGTTCTCGCCCCATCCGTGCTGCAGATACAGAACAGGATAGCGCTCCTGCTTGCCCTTAACCACCTTACCATAGCCATAGGGCAGATATACAGTAGCCTCCTGCATCTTACCCAGACTTGGAGAGTAGAAAAGTACCTTCTGCATGTTTCCATGAGGAATATCAGTACGCTCTGCATAGAAGTCCTGATCAGGAGCAGGGATCTCAATACCACTTTCCCAACGGCATGAACCGAAGTAGTTGTGAGTGCCAGGATCATTAAACACGCCACCATCGATAGTAAGGTGATAGTAGTGGAAACCAGGATCCATCGGACCATCTGTAGTACCAGTCCATACGCCGTCTTTGTCCTTGCGCAGTACGGTACCTCCACGACCACCAAGTCCGAGACTTACGATAACAGACTTCGCATCAGGAGCAACAACGCGGAAACGGGCATATCCCTCAGAGTTCACCATAGGATATTCCTGTCCAGGCTGATTCATTGGGTTGGGAACGAAATCCTCCTTTGGAACATAGTTGTCGAGCTTTGTGTTGAAGTCGCGGATAATCTGCAAAGAGCGCTTTGCCTTAAAGTTCTCATCGAAAGGCAGTGGGTGGTTGTTTGTACCAAGCCAAGAGTCCTTATCGCTTAGATTCCAGAAAGTAACATTCTTGATTACATCCTTATACTTACGGAAGACCTTGAAGAGACGTGCATACTGGTCCTCCTGCAGTGTCTGGATATATGGCGCCTGTGGCTTTGCCTCACCACGAGAGAATCTAAGTTGACCACCGCTCTCTGTATTTGTACGGAGATCGAGCTCTGTGATATGGATGGTATTGACAATCTCGCTGAAACGGCTTATAGCCTTCTCAAGCTGTGCCTCATCAGGAAAATAGATGTTATAGTGTCCCTGCATACCGATACCGTCGATGGGCACACCTGCATCCTTCATCTTCTTCACCATATTATAGATACGCTCGCGCTTGCCCTCATCTACACAGCTGTAATCGTTGTAGATAAGAACACCTGTAGGATCAGCCTCACGCGCAAACTCGAATGCCTTTGCGATAAACTCATCACCGCAGAGCTTGAAATGACGGCTCTGGCGATAGGGGCTGGCAGGAACCATCTTGCCATCAACAAATTCGAAAGGACGACCATCATCTGCCATTGCCTCGTTTACCACATCCCAAGCATAAACCACATCCTTATAGCGGTTTACTACCGTGTGGATATGCTCACGCAGACGCTGGTAGAACACTTCCTTCTTTACAGGCTTGCCTTTCTTATCGGTAAACATCCAGTCAGCAAACTGTGAGTGCCAGCAAAGACAGTGACCGCGCATCTTGATACCGTTCTCGCGACAGAAATTTGCAATCTTATCTGCTTTCTCAAAGTTCCAAACGCCCTCCTTTGGATGAATCTCACCTGGTTTCCAGTCGTTCTCGGCTGTTACGCTGTTGAACTGTTTCTTGATGATAGCTATCTGATCGGCATCAGACACATTCATCTGGTTCACAGCCACACCAACAGTGAAGTAGTCCTTATAGGCGTCCTTCAATCCTGGTCCTGCAGAATAGTCTACTGGGCGTCCCCACTGGGCAAACATCGATGTGCTACCAGCGAGCAACATCAGTCCTAATAATATCTTCTTCATAATTTGATTTTATTTAAATAAGTTAGGTATAAATTCATTCAGTCCTCTGCGCCATGTGAGCCACTCATGGTCTGTGCCAGTCGACTCATAGTAGTGGGCGTTGATACCTAGTGCGTTAAGGTCGTCAACGAGTTTCTTAGTGCCGAACATCTTATCCATTCCCTCCGTACCGCTCATCATAAAGAAGTAATGGATCTTCTTATTGAAGTCGGCTGCATTGGTGAAGATACCATCATAGGCTGTTTTCACGTCAAGTCCGAAGATTGCTCCGCTGAATGTTCCGATATACGAGAACTTATCCATGTTGTTGAGCACGATGTCGAATGTCTGGTGTCCGCCCCAAGACAGACCTGCCATCGCACGATGGTCACGATCTGTCAGGGTGCGGAACTTCTGGTCTATGGTTGGTATTAAATCATTGATCATCACCTTGTAGAACGAGTTGCCGTAGGTACTCATGCCCTGACGGTTGTCGCCGCCTCTGAAAGGAGCCTTGATATCTCCACTCTCCATAACAACAATCATTGGCACAGCCTTACCACTTGCGATGGCATTGTCCATGATATGCTGCATGTGGCCTTGCTTGCTCCAGCCAGTCTCGTCCTCACCCATACCGTGCTGCAGATAGAGCACAGGATAGCGTTTCTTGGCATTTTTCTTCAGGTCATACTCTGCAGGAGTGTAAACCATAGCGTGACGCCACTCCTTGGTTGACTCTGCGTAGTAATAGAAGCTACGCACATCACCTGTGGGAACTCCCTGCTGCGGACGATAGTAGTCGCCCTCAGGACCTTCAGGAATCTCGATACCACCAGCCTCACGATTACAACCGAAGAATGTCTCTGTAGCAGGATCTATGAAGTTCACGCCTCCGATATTCATGAAATAATAATGGAACCCACGTACGAGAGGATCGGTAACAGCCATCCAGCCCCCCTTTCCGTCAGACTGCATATCATATTTCTTGCTGCAGATGTCGAGCACCACCTTACGGGCCTCAGGAGCCTGGATATGGAAATATGCACGTCCATCCTTGTCCACCTTCGGGAACTCATTGCCGGGAACGGTTGTCTCTGCGATAAAGGCATCCTCAGGAACCTCAATCTTCTTAGGCATCTCGATATAAGGACGCTTAGGCTCGTAGCCGAGGAATCGCGCTACAGCCTCACCATAACGGCAACCAAGCTCACGATAGCCTGCCGCGTCGAAATGCAGACGATCAGGACCATTGCTACAGTCATCAGAAGAGATTACCTGTGCTGTATGCAGAGTCTGCGGGAGTTCGTCGATCTGTTTCTTACAACCAAAGCAGACACCCTTACCACCAGCCTGAACAATGTTACCTGCATAGAGATTCACATCCTCTGGCTTCAGCTGCAGGTCGCCACAGAGATGATCATACACCTGCTGCACCATACCTGCCCACTTCGGATCACCAGTGTTTGTCTCACCCTGATGCATCAGGATACCCTTGATGACACCATCTTTCTGAGCCTTCTTAGCAAGTGTTAGCAATCGCTCGTAAGGGTTGTTATTATAAGCCTCGAGCATGCCCTTCATCCAGTTAGGAGCCCTCTTAACATAAGAAGGAATACTGTCGGGGAGGAATCCTCTGATGTCAATACCGCCGATAGCTACGTGGATAACACCTATCTTGATGTTCTCTGGTAGTGAAGCCACGAGAGTACGTCCGAACCAGTCGGCAGGAGTCAGTCCGGTATTAGGACGACAGAGAGGAGGAATAGCCTCGCACCACTCACCCATCTTACGGGCTGGCAGTTTGTCTGTAGCAGGATAGTCAACTGCTGGCATCCACAGGAATCGTGGACCTGGGCTCTTTAAATCCTGTGCCTCAGGACGTGCAGCACCTTCCATGTTCGACTGTCCGAAACAGAGGAAGATGTAGAAGTTTGGATCAGCTGTCTGAGACGCCTTCTCAGTCTTAGCCTTTTTCATGGCGCTCTTCTTCTGTGCTGCCAGAGTAAATGGCTGTGCGAGTAACAATACTGCTAAGAGCGCGGTTTTAATTGTTGAATGTCTCATATTTATAAGTTAGTTGAAAAATTTAGAATGACTTCACCACCTTTGTGCCTCCGATGATATAAATACCTCGTGGCAGAGCATCCATCTTGTCTGCTGTTCCTACCTTCACACCATGCAGATTATATACGGCATCATCGGCAACCTTTGTCCTGATATTGCTGATGTCTGTAGAAGCACCAGCTTTTAGGAAATCCATATATGCAGGTGTATCGTATTTTGCAGGAGCAGCATCGTTTAGATACTTACCAGTAGCCATATTCCTCAGCGTGAAGCCCTTGTTAGCTTCATATTTTATTTCCCAAACTGCGCCATCCTTGACATCCTGCCCATACTGGTTGTTCAAACCAAGGATAAAGCTACACCATCCTCCTGCAATTGGTTGGGAGTTAAGATAGCCAGGCTCATTATTCCACATAATATAATCATTGCCGTTGAGCAGAATCAGTTTCAGAAGATAGCAACCATTGCGTCCTGAAATTGGTATAGCCTTAAACATATAACCATTGATTGCCTTATTATTTATTACTCCTAAGACATCACTGAATCCAAGATTCTGTGCATCAGAGCCGTAGAATATATTCTGGTTATCTTTACGGACAATGGCGAATGGCTGTGCTGTAATCTCATCTATGCTGCTCAGGGCAGTGAAATCGCTCAGGCTGAGACCTGTCACCTTGATAGATATAGTCTTCTTCCACTCATTCCCTTTATCAGAATAAGTTGCCGTTATCGTTGTCTCACCACTTGCAAGCGCACAGATATAGCCATTCTGGACTTTTGCTACTGACGGATTTCCAACAGTATATGTTACCAAACCAGCTACATCCTTTTTATGTCCGTCCTTAAACAAAGCATTCAATGACAATCTCTGCAGATCGCCAATCATCAGGTCATACGCCTCCTCTGCCGTTGTCAACGCCTCTACAGTATATGCATCACCCGTCTCTTCCTCATTGTCTGGATGTGGGACATTAACAGTATAATATTCTGCATACCAGTCCATACATGCTTTTCCACATGCCTCTTCTAAACCATTAAATGCCGGCATGGGATAGCCCGTTTTCAACAGAGCATCGATATCAAACAGACAGGATGTACTGGACAGAGTCATGGAGATATTGCCAAAATAGTCGAGATTAGCCTTAAAAGCCTTTCCCCACTTGGATGTTGAACCAGTGGCCCATGTTCCGTAGTTTGGCTTTACCCAAGTACCGCTTTCGTTGTAATGACCCTGAGCATTGGGATTCTCAGGACTCCAGTCCACCTCTGTGATGATTACAGGAGCAAAGTCTACTACAGGTACTGACTCATGGAAGTTCCTAATCTTGTTTGCAGGATCAGGGTTGTCATCGCTGCATCCATACCAGCCACAATAGTCGTGAACGGCATAACCGATGTTCTCGCCTTCGATAGGATGTTCTGCATAGCTGCGATAGTTCTGCTGCCATGTAGTTCCCGGAGCCCAGATGACACCTGTAAAGCCGTTGCTGCGGATCTTGTCAACGATAGGCTGGAAGAAATCATGAAGAGCCTTCGAGTCATCCTGATTATTGGCATTCTTCAGACTTACAGGCTCATTGGCGAGCTCTATGCTGATCTGTCCGGCATGATTTTTCACGAACTCCTGCTGAGAAAAAATATCCCATATATATAATAGATACTGATTATAATAGTCACCAACTTTCAGTGCTCCAGGACATACGCCAGGAGGACGAACCACTACGTACATTCCGTGATTCATCGCCATCTCTGCCAGTTTCAAATATACTGTAGGCAGCCATTTCTCATAACGTGCTTTGCTGAAATGCGCTATATTGGCCTCACCTCCCACTTCTTGTCCGTTCGGGTCTATAGTTATCTCCTTACCATCCTTCGTAGTCTTCGAGAATCCTGTGGCAGTGACATTATCATCATTTGTCCACGCAGGGTCCATGTGGAGACGGAACACAGTACATTTTGACTGCTCCATGCCCTGAAAGATTTTCTCGAAATATGCTAGACAGTTCTTAGCTCCTGTATCGTTATAATGATCCCACCAGCCTAATGCCTTTGAACCTTCCCATCTGCCACCATTAAAATAATTGCTTGGCGTGTCCATCACGCCATGCAACACAACTTGATTGCCGTGTTTGTCAACGAGCCACCTTCCCTCAACATGAAGGGATGGCAATTCTTTTGTCTGTGCCCAAGCACAGAGACTCATAAAAGAAAAAAATAAAAGCACGTACCTTTTCATGGCTGCAAAGATACGTACTTTATATTAAAAAAGCATTTCACTATGTTACCTATACTTTATCATATGTAACATACCATGTTACTTAATACAATAACGAAAATCTTCGATATCCACGAAACCGCCTTTTTTCTTTGTTGCATAGCAGAAAATGGCAAACTTCGACCCCATGAAGAATCGCTGCCAGTCGAAACGCATCTTGTAGTCAGTACCTATCTTCGTCCAGTTCTCACCATCGAGACTGTAAAAGAATGTTGCCGTATCCGCACCTCCGAATCTGCCTCCCGTAGGACGGAAGTCACCATCCACACGTAGCCATATCTTCTGCTGTCTGAGGGGCACACTCTCAACGACATTCTCCGTAAAATTCTCAACGACCTTATCCTGACCTTTCAGCTTCACACTCTGCTCACTCATCTCCAGAACGAGCTTCTTGCCCTTCTTCTTGATGGTCAACGCACCTGTGTCGCTGTTGAATGCCGCCAGACCCGCACAGTCACCATCCTTCATCTTCGAGAGATCCATCTCGATGGCTCCGCTACACTCAGGTCCCTCCATTCGCTGTGTCAGCGTGTTGGGGGCAAGATAGATATTAGGTACCACACGATTTGTCTTCAGTCGCAGACATCCCTGACGCTCCGTAAGACTCCAGGCATTATCAATAGGATTATGGTTCCACTGCCAATGCAGTCCGAGCTTAGGAGAAGAGAAATCATCGGCCTTCACGATATGTGCCTCCGGCTCTCCGCTCTTAAGAGCACGAACCTGCTCAGGCACCTTGCCGTTCTCGTCGCCGAGCATAGGCCATCCGTTGATCCATCGGCAGGGCATCACAGTAAGCACACGACCTACTCCACCTCTGTCCTGGAAGATGATGCCATACCAGTCACCGTCCTGAGTATCTACTATCGTTCCCTGAGCCTCATAAGAGAAACCTCCGAACTCACTCTCCAGTATCACCTGTTTCTCCCATGGTCCCTGGATATTGTCAGCCCTGTAGCACACCTCACGACGATGCTTGCCCGGGGCGTAGACATGTGATATCATCAAGAGATAGTATTTCCCGTTGTGCTTTATCAGCCTCGACCCTTCGAGCAGGCCCTTCTCGTCTTCCTCACGCTGAAAGATCTGCTTGTGGGTACCCTCGATGACATCCGAGAGGTCTGGCTTCAGCTCCATCATCTCACCCGTACCATATACTACATACACGCGCGAGTCATCGTCGAAGAACAGCGAACAGTCATGGAAATGTCTCATACGCGAAACTATCTTCCAAGGGCCCTCTGCCTTCTCTGCTGAGAAGATATAGGTGTCGCCCATCGGTCCTGCCTCGTTGGGAGCCAGAAGGGCATAGAACTTACCATTATGATATTTCAGCGAAGTGGCCCACTGACCTCTGCCATACACCGTTCCCTGTTGGAGGTCGTACTTCGGAGAGTCTGTAAGCTTGTCGAAGATATATCCGATAGTTTCCCAGTTCTTAAGGTCTTTCGACTTCATGATTGGTGCTCCCGGCATCAGGTGCATCGTGGTCGACACAAGGTAGAAGGTATCGCCTACGCGAATGATATCAGGATCGGGCACATCAGCCCAGAGCATGGGGTTCTGTATCTTCTCTGTCTTCATCGTCTCATAATCGTCGGCAATCAGAGACAGGGTATTCAGAAGACAAAGTAAAAGAATAACAGGTTTCTTTTTCAGACAGAATAACATAAGAACAAAAATTTAGATAAGTGAGAACGCAACGTCCATCATGTGTGTAAAGTTGTTCTGTCTCTCCTCTGCCGTTGTGGCCTCGCCTGTAAGGATATGGTCAGAGATAGTGCAAATACCAAGTGCACGGTTGCCAGAGCGGGCAGCGTTCATATAGAGGGCTGCTATCTCCATCTCCACAGCAAGCACTCCCATGTTGATCCACTTGTCGGTATGGGGATTCTCACCATAGAACACATCCGACGACAGCACATTACCCACCTTATAATTATATCCGAACTTCTCGCACGACTCCACCGCCTTACGTATCAGGTCGAAGTCGCCTATAGGAGCAAATGTGCCAGGCATCTCATAACTTGCAGCATAGTTGCTGTTGGTGCAAGCACCCATAGCTATTGCCAGGTCGCCGATGTGCAGGTCGTTGTTGATAGAACCAGCCGATCCCACACGGATGATTGTCTTCACGCCATAGAAATTGTAGAGCTCATAAGTGTAGATGCCGATAGAGGCCATACCCATGCCGTGTCCCATCACGCTTACTCTCTTTCCCTTATAGGTACCTGTAAAGCCCAGCATACCACGCACCTGGTTGAAACATACAGCATCGTCGAGGAACTTCTCGGCCATGAGCTTCACTCTCAGCGGGTCACCCGCCATAATCACAGTTTCGGCGATTTCGCCATACTTAGCCCCGATATGGGGAGTTGGAGTCTTATCCATAATCTTAAGGTTTAAATTAGAAAAATGGTTTTGCGGGTACAAATTTAGGTATTTTTTTGTTAACTTCAAAATATAGAGAAAAGATTTTTCTTGTTTTCTTTGTGATTGTCGATAATATGATGTAATTTCGCAGCCGAAAAGTTAAATAATAGTTCCAAAATCAAAAAAAATATGAAGAAGATTGCATTATTATTAGCGATTACAATGATGTCGGTAGTTAACTCTATGGCCCAGACTGATGATCCCCAAAATGAGATAGGCATCAGCTATGGCTTAGGTGTATCCCTAATTGGCGATGGTATAGGTCACGGTATAGGTGCGGGTATCATCGATGGCATAATTGGACGCAAATGGACTAACGACAAGCAGTTTGGTACACTTGGTATTGAGTACTTCCGTCATCTTGACAATCCTAAAGTAGCCATTGGTGGTATATTGACTTACGCACAGTATAGCAACGACGTTGAGGCAAACGACAAAAAGGTAGGCGAACGTACCCGCAAATACATTACAGCCATGCCAGCCGTTAAGTATATGTATATCAACAAGAAGAGCTTTGGTCTTTACTCAAAGCTTGGAGTTGGTCTCATGTACATGAATTTAAATGAGAAAAACGATCAGACAGGCAAGTCAGACAGTAGCAGCAAGCTTTACCTTGGCTATCAGGTGTCAGTACTCGGCCTGGAGGCAGGCAGCCAGAATGTCCGTGCGTTTGTTGAGGCAGGTGTAGGCGAACAGGGTATCATCCTTGCAGGTCTGAAGTGCAGATTCTAATTGATTTCTACTACAGAACTGGACAATTGGACATTGGACAATTGGACATTAAGCCATATTTTTATGTGAATGGACATAAAAATGATGGAAGATTATAATTATTATATAATATTATACAGTATTATATATAATATATATATTATATATAATACTGATATTTGATTTGAAAATAAAAAACCACCTTAATGTCCAATGTCCAATGTCCAATTGTCCAGTTTTGGTGGTTTTATATTAGCATTTAGTAATTACACGAAAAATAGG
>CACYRS010000034.1 GCA_902776935.1 uncultured Prevotellaceae bacterium
TCCTTTGTTCTCTGCATAAAATAGTATCTTATATTATATATATATTTATATATATATTATATAAGGGAATTTTTTTGCACATACAGGTCTCATATTTTCAACTGTAACACTGTAACACTGTAACGCACAGGTGTGCCTTTTTCCTGATATCGTTGACACCCTTCCTGAAAAGATTGTCTTTTCCTGTGTTATCGGGCACAACAAATTTTTGTGGATAATTGTTTGGAGATAACAAAAATAATCCCTATCTTTGCGGCATCGATTTATCAATATGACTAAAATATAAAGTAATGAAACGAATCTATCTAACATTGATTTCACTGGTAGTGTTGTTTACAACGCTTAGTATATCCTCATGTAGTAAAAGTGATGATGATAATAGCGGTGGTTCTTACGCATCATCGTCCATTGAGGGAACTTGGTACTTGAAATCAGAGAAGTGGTACAGATGGAAGAACGGACAGCCAGACCTTTCAAATGTTACAAGCACTAAGTCTTACGGTGACTATGCTAATGATAGAGTGTGGACTATAAAAAAGAGCGGTAGCAATTATATTCTAACACAAAAGTCTTCTGGTCAAGAAAAGGAATATACACTTACAAGTGTTGGCTATAATGAGTACAAAAAGGGTAATGACAAATTTGCCATCAAGTCCGTTACTGCAAAATCTTTGGAAGTAGGTTACTATGATAACTTTTACAAAGATGATGAATCTCAAAAGGAATATGGGATATACACCTTTATGAAATAGAACTGAATAACGCATAGAATTGGAGTAGCGGTAGTCGGTGGGACAGGCACCTGAGTATAAAGCGCCTTCAAAATTATTTTTCAAAATTTGGAGATTTGAATAAAAGGTTGTACCTTTGCAGGCAATTAAGGATTTGTTCTTTCTAGTCTGTGAAGATAAGAGAGAATCTGTTTATAGTGAGGCTCTTTATGAGTACTCTGTTCTACAAAAACAACTTCTATCCTCACCAGCTGTTGAAAGCCCGTGGGGAATTTTTTTCGGTATATTTTTGGCGGTATGAAAAATAATCGCTACCTTTGCAATATGAATGCGAAAAACCTATACTCAAATACTAATTGGGAGCCGATGCTCTAGCCGTGGGGACAGGCACCTGGGGTATAGCAGCCGTCATACCCAAGTACCTGTCCCTGCGACTACTGCAACAGCAGGAGCCTCAGCAACTTATCAGTCTGATGACAGAGGCCGTTCACCAGTTTGTGGGCGATGCTGAGCAGAGCGATGACCTGACGATGATGGCCATACAATACATAAAGAAGCAGTGTAATAGCGAAACAGCGTAGCCTCACATGGGGACAGGCACTCTGTGATGTTTTATTTGATATTAAAGAAGGCAGCCACATCGGCTGCCTTCCTTGGTTTAGAAGCCCATGCAGCTTGTTGCTCCGAGGGCTGTGAGGATTGCTGATGCAATCGATGCGATGATCTGTACGATCCACTTCAGGGTTTCCTTCTTAGTCATAGCTTACCTCCTTCCTTAAACAGATTAGTCCATGTCACCGTTGCCACCGGGCTCGCCGCCTGTACCCTTGCTAAACAGCCTGGTGCTTACCTCGCTTGATTCACCGTTCTTGATGGCGATAGCCTTCACGGTGGTTGTGTCGCTCAGTGTGAAGCCTCCCTCATACAGAGTGCTCTGTGCTGATGGTGTTTAGTCGGTGGGACAGGTACCTGGGTCTGAGCGGTAGTATACACAAAAGGGTCGGTTCTTTTTGTGTAACATGGGGATAGGCACGCTGTGAGGTATCTGCCTGTAACTCTGAGGATTGCATATTTTAACATATTCGGGGCCAAAATAATCAGTAAAACATGGTTGATTGAGCAGGGAATTTTATAACTTTGCACATTGGTAAAAAAACTAAAACCCTTTAATTAATCATGGTCAAATATACCATCATGATATCAGGTGTGCACTATGGTGCCAATGGCGACCTCGTGGCTGGTCAGAAAGACACGCCGGAGATGCACAAGCGCACTCACGAGCTGCTCGAATGGCTGGATCGTGAGCGGCCTATCGTAGTGATGGGACCTGATCCATGTAACAATATCCATAAGAACGCTATTATCGCCTGTTCGCATGGCCAGAGAATAGGTCGTGTTGCTAAGAATGATGTAAACACGGCATGGGATCTGCTTCGTCAGAGTGTGAATTCGATGCTCATATCCAGGGTTAGTGAGGTGAAACAAAAGGGAACCGAAACGGTTCCCTTTCATGTTAATTGCGGAAGATTACATCCCCATGACTACAAAAGATCAAAGACCTCTTACTTCACCCTTACCAACTCATAATTGGCGGTATAGGTTGTTCCGTCATCCCGCAAACGCAGGGCCTTCCACTTCATGGCCCCGTTATTGACGGACTCAATCTCCCACCACTCACGGTTTTCCTCTGCCCCTTCACCATTGGCCTTCCAGCGGGTACACAGCAAGATGCCGTCAAGGATATAGTCGTTCATGACGTCATCAGTGGCTTTCCATTCGCCATCCACCTTATCGTAGAAAGTGTAGGTGCCGTCATCGTGGAACTCCCATCGGTGCTCCTTGCCGTCGTCGAATTCCGACTCGTCGTTCAACCTTTTTCCTTCCCATGTGCCAAGGACGTCTGTTTCATAGTCTTCGGCGATACGCTCCCAACGGTCTTGGGTAACATCCTGGAAAACCATCTCTCCGTTGACAAAGATACGCCAGTCATAGACCATGCATATGTTTTTGTCATCGATGGAATTGACCGTCATGCAAACCAAATGGTCCCTCTCCTCAGCATCCTTTGTCGTAAATGTCACCTTGTCCCCCTCAATACTGACATCAGCCGACAGGTCTTCATTCCATGCCGTGCCGTAGCAGTCGGCCATAACGCCTATAACCTTCGTGGGAGACACGAAAGTAAGTACCGTCTTCTGGTTAGTCGGTGCCGGGTCCCCGTTAAGATCAGCCACTATCCACTTACCGATAATCTTCTCGGAAAGGTTTTTCTCGCCTACAGGATTGTCACCATTGCTGTCAGTACAACCTGTAAATACACTCGCGCCGCAGATGATGAGGATGGCGGCAAGCATCCATTGCTTCAATGTAGTCATGGTTCTATTATTTTTATTCATAAAAAATGTTTCTTTTAGCTCGTAGCATTATCTGACTGCAAAAGTAGCAAAAATTCTTCAAACAACCAAAGAAAACGGGAAAAAAACAAAAATGGTCTGCTACGTTATGGCTTAGCGAACACCTTTTTTCCCTCGAAGAAGGTGGCTTCGGGCTACATCCAAAGACTATTTTATCGTCAACAGCTTCTCCCATTGCCTTCGTGCAGCATCCTCGCCAGCTTTAATCATCTTGGCACTATTCTTATTGCCAAAACTGGCAGCATCCATGCCTTGTATGTCTGGGTGGATGTAGATATCTACCTTTGATTTATTATCCATATACTTATCAATATCTGGTCTGGTAGTTATCCACTCAATGATTCCTCCTAAGCCAAACAGATTTCCAATGCCTGTCAATAACGAATAGTCTTTCTTCTCTTTCGGCTTCTGTTCATTCTGCTGCAAATCGACAGCGATAATGATGTCTGCCCCCATCGACTTACACACATCTACAGGCAGATTGTTTAGCATACCACCATCCACAAGCAGCCAATCGCCTTTCTTCACAGGCTTGAAGATGCCGGGAATAGCCATCGAGGCTCTCATTGCTGAGGCAACGGAACCTTTCAACAACACAACTTCTTCTGCACTATGGATATCTGCCGCTACACAACAAAACGGAATCTTCAACTTCTCAATCTTTTTCACACCTTTGGCTGCCAGCATCGAGTCGAGCACATGTTCTATGCGCTCTCCTTTTATCATTCCAACGCCTTTGCTGTTTTTGCTATCAATGATAGGGAAACCGAAAATATATGTAATGCCATTCTTTGTTGTATATGGCTCATTGCCCAAGGCGGCATCCCTGTCTGTAAGAAGCGTTAGCCATTCCTGAGTCTTAAACATCGTTTCCAATTCTGTGGCTGTATATCCTGCTGCATACAGCCCTCCCACAATGGATCCTATGGATGTTCCTACGATATAGTCAGGTTTTATACCTGCCTCCTCAAGCACTTTAAGGACACCGACTTCAGCAGCGCCCTTGGCTCCACCTCCGCCTAAAACCAATCCTATCTTTGGACGGGCTATCATAAACGTAGAGGCCATCCATAGGGCTATAAACAGAAATATAAATCGACGAATCTTCATACCGGGTGCAAAAGTAATTAATTGCGGAAGACTAAGCCGTTGCCGAACTCATCGATGATGATGGGCTTGTCGCGGTTTACCTCGTCGGCAAGGAGCTTCTTAGAGAGGTCGTTGAGCACGAACTGCTGGATGGCTCGTTTTACAGGACGTGCTCCGAAGTCTGGGTCATAGCCTTCCTCTGCAAGGTATGCAATAGCCTGAGGCGTACATTCGAGCGTGATGCCCTGTGGTGCCAGCATATCGGTAACCTTCTTCATCTGCAGACGGACGACGTCGGCAATCTGATCCTTGGTGAGTGGAGTAAAGGTGATAATCTCATCGATACGGTTCAGGAACTCAGGACGCATCGTTGCGCGCAGCTGTTCGCGAGTGGCGTTGGAGGTCATGATGATGATGGTGTTCTTGAAGTTGGCTGTACGTCCCTTGTTGTCTGTCAGACGTCCGTCGTCCAATACCTGAAGCAGGATGTTGAACACATCAGGATGAGCCTTCTCTATCTCATCGAAGAGCACTACGGAATAGGGCTTCCTGCGCACTGCTTCTGTGAGCTGACCACCCTCATCGTAGCCTACGTATCCTGGAGGCGCACCTATCAGACGGCTCACGCTGTATTTCTCCTGATACTCGCTCATGTCGATACGAGTCATCATCGTCTCATCGTTGAAGAGGTATTCTGCAAGAGTCTTTGCGAGCTCTGTCTTACCGACACCAGTGGTGCCGAGGAATATGAAACTGGCGATAGGTCGCTTTGGATCCTGCAGTCCAGCACGTGAGCGGCGCACTGCATCGGATACGGCAGTGATAGCCTCCTCCTGGCCGATGACACGCTTATGCAGCTCTTCCTCCAAGTGGAGCAGCTTCTCACGTTCACTCTGCATCATACGGGTGACGGGGATGCCTGTCCAACGGCTTACCACCTCTGCGATGTCGTCGGCAGTAACCTCCTCGCGAACCAGTGAGTTACCGTCCTGTGCATTTGCCAACTGAGCCTGGATGGCCTTGATGTCGTCTTCGAGAGCCTTGAGCTTAGAGTAGCGTATTTCTGCCACCTTACCATAGTCGCCCTCGCGCTCTGCGCGCTCTGCTTCGTATTTCAGGTTCTCTATCTCCTGCTTGTCTTGCTGGATCTTGTTTACCAGCTGGCGCTCACCCTCCCACTTTGCACGGAACTGGGTCTCCTGCTCCTTGAGTTCAGCAATCTCCTTATCCAACTGAGCAATCTTTGGTTCGTCGCCCTCGCGCTTGATGGCCTCGCGCTCGATTTCGAGCTGGGCCAGACGACGAGATATCTCATCGAGTTCCTCGGGGACGGAGTCGCGCTCCATACGGAGCTTTGCGGCTGCCTCATCCATCAGGTCGATGGCCTTGTCGGGCAGGAATCGCTCTGAGATATAACGCTCAGAGAGTTGCACGGCTGCGATACAGGCATCGTCCTGGATACGTACCTTGTGATGGTTCTCGTAACGCTCCTTCAGACCTCGAAGGATAGAGATGGCCGACAGTTCATCAGGCTCATCAACCATCACAGTCTGGAAACGGCGCTCAAGGGCCTTGTCTTTCTCGAAGTATTTCTGATACTCATTGAGGGTTGTGGCTCCGATGGCACGCAGTTCGCCACGGGCGAGGGCTGGCTTAAGGATATTGGCAGCATCCATCGCTCCCTCACCACCGCCGGCTCCTACGAGTGTGTGGATCTCGTCGATGAAGAGTATGATTCGTCCCTCGGCCTTTGTCACCTCGTTGATGACGCTCTTCAGACGCTCCTCAAACTCACCCTTGTATTTCGCACCGGCAACGAGGGCACCCATATCGAGTGAGTAGAGCTGTTTGTCCTTCAGGTTCTCTGGCACATCACCACGTACGATACGTCCTGCGAGACCTTCCACGATAGCGGTCTTACCGGTACCTGGCTCACCTATCAGAATCGGGTTGTTCTTAGTACGACGTGAGAGGATCTGAAGCAGACGACGTATCTCATCGTCACGTCCTATCACTGGGTCGAGTTTTCCCTGACGGGCGAGGTCGACGAGGTTCTTGGCGTATTTCTCAAGACTCTGGTAGTTGTCGTCGGCACTCTGACTCTGTACCTTCTGACCCTGACGCAGTTCCTGAATGGCCTTCTGCATCTCCTTCTCCGTGCAGCCTGCATCCTTCATGATACGCGCTGCTGTGGAGTTGACGCTGAGTAGAGCGAGCAATATAGGCTCTACTGATACGAACTCATCGCCCTGTTTCTGTGCTGTCTCCTGTGCACGTACGAGTACATTATTGCTATCGTTAGAGAGATATGGCTGTCCGCCCTGTACCTTCGGCAGATGCTTTATCTCCTGATCTATCAGAAGTTCTATCTGCTGGGCGTTGACACCGAGTTTCTGGAAGATGAAGTTGGTCACATCCTTGGCCTTCTCCATCACTCCTTTCAGAATATGTACAGGTTCGATGACCTGCTGACCATTCATCTGGGCGGTATTCACTGCCTGTTGAATGGCTTCCTGTGCTTTGATTGTAAACTTTTCTAATGTCATAATATTGTCCTCCTAATTTTTTGATTCTGAAAACGGAGGCTCAAATACTATGCCGATGAAAAAGAAACCGCCAAAACGGCAGAAGTTACTGACGTTTTGGCGGATTATCATAGTTTTTGGATTCTTACATCGTCACCTCTACGATATGCTTGCCGGCAGAATAGGGGATAACAGTACCATCGACAGCCTTGCCGTCGAGGGTGATGGATTTCACTCCTGTCTGTGAGCCGTTAGGATGGATGGTAATCTCGTAGTCTGCATCGCGGAACTTGCGCTGTACGGTATAGTCAGAAGCTGTCTCAGGGAGACATGGGTCGATGCGAATACCATCGTAGTCGGGTTTGATGCCGAGGATAAACTCGCTGACGGTATACCACATCCAAGCGGCTGTGCCTGTGAGCCATGAGTTCTTACCCTCGCCAGGCTTGAAGGCATCCTTGCCTGCTACCATCTGGCAGTTGACGTATGGTTCCACCTTATGCAGCGTCTGGTATTTCTCCTCGACGTATGAAGGCAGTATTTTTGCGTAGTGGCTCCAGGCATCGTTGCCGCGACCAGCCAGACACTCACCGATGATAACCCAAGGATTGTTGTGGCAGAAAATACCGGCATTCTCCTTGTAGCCCTCGGGATAAGAAGATATCTCGCCATACTCGTAGATATACTTTGAGAAGGCGGGATTGTTGAGAACCATTCCGTGCTCGCACTCGAGATACTTCTTACAAGAGTCGAGGCTCTTGGCTACCATACCGTCCTCGGCACCGATCTCGGCCATCGTACACCAGCCCTGAGACTCGATGAAGATCTTTGCCTCTTCATTCTCATTAGAACCGATCTTATGTCCATAGAAGTCGTATGCACGGAGATACCATTCACCGTCCCATCCGTCTTTCTTCACGGCAGCGATCATAGCATCTACAGCCTTCTGCATGCGCTCAGCCTCTTCTGTCTTACCAATCTTCTTACAGAGGTCAACGTAGTCCTTGCCCGTTACCACGAAGAGTCCGGCAATCATCAGCGACTCTGCCTTGGTGCCCTCAGATACGTTCTCTGTGGTCTGGAAACTCTCGTTCGGATCCCAAGAGAAGCAGTTGAGGTTAAGACAGTCGTTCCAGTCAGCACGTCCGATGAGTGGCAGCATGTGAGGACCGAGATTGTTGATGACATGATTCATAGAGATCTTTAGGTGTTCGAAGAGGGTTACCTCTGAGCCTGGCTCGTTGTCGAATGGTACCATCTCATCGAGGATAGAGAAGTCGCCTGTCTCCTTGATATAGGCCACAGTACCGAAGATGAGCCAGCATGGGTCATCGTTGAATCCGCCACCGATATCGTTGTTGCCTCGTTTGGTGAGAGGCTGATACTGGTGGTAGCATCCTCCGTCGGGGAACTGTGTAGAGGCGATATCGATAATACGCTGACGTGCACGGGGAGGAATCTGGTGTACGAAACCTACGAGGTCCTGGTTGGAGTCGCGGAATCCCATGCCTCGTCCTACACCGCTCTCGAAGAAACTTGCACTGCGAGAGAAGTTGAAGGTAACCATACACTGATACTGGTTCCAGATGTTTACCATACGGTCCAGCTTGTCGTTGCCGGTCTTCACCTTATATATATTAAGGAGAGCATCCCAGTATTCGCAGAGTTCTGCAAAGGCCTTATCCACTTTCTCTGTAGTGTCGAGCTCAGCGATAAGAGCATGAGCCTTCTTCTTGTTGATGACCTGCAGGCTCTCCCATTTCTCATCCTGTGCATTCTCGATATATCCCAGCAGGAACACGAAGTCCTTGCTCTCGCCTGGGTTAAGGGTTATCTCGATATAGTGAGAAGCGATAGGACTCCATCCGTGAGCATGACTGTTACGTGGCTTACCCTCCATCACTGCCTGAGGATCGGCAAACTCATTATAAAGACCTACGAATGTCTCGCGATCAGTGTCGAAACCCTGGATAGGTGTGTTGACATGATAGAAAGCATAGTGGTTACGGCGCTCACGATACTCTGTCTTATGATAGATAGTGCTGCCTTCAATTTCAACCTCACCTGTTGAGAAGTTGCGCTGGAAATTCTCCATATCTGTGGCAGCATTCCAAAGACACCACTCCTCGAAAGAGAAGAGCTTCAGCTTCTTTACCTCAGACGACTCGTTCTTTAATGTGAGTTTCTGTACCTCTGCCCATTTCTTCAGGGGAACGAAGAAGAGCACACTTGCCTCTACGCCATTCTTCTTACCAGTGATACGGGTATAGCTCATACCATGACGGCACTCGTAGAAGTCTAGTGGAGTCTTACATGGCTTCCATCCCGGGTTCCAGACGGTATCACCATCCTTGATATAGAAGTACCTGCCGCCGTTGTCCATCGGTACATTATTGTAGCGATAACGGGTGATACGGCGGAACTTGGCATCCTTATAGAAGCTGTAGCCGCCAGCGGTGTTAGAGATCAGGGAGAAGAAGTCCTCATTGCCCAGGTAGTTGATCCAGGGCCAGGGTGTCTGCGGGTCAGTAATAACATACTCGCGATGTTGGTCATCAAAGTGACCATAGCGTTTCTGCTGTTCCATAAATGTCTATGTAATTCAATTGTTTTAAAATCGTGCTGCAAAAGTACGAAGAATAATTCATATCACCAAAGAATCACTCCTTAAATATATGATACTATTTTGCTCAATGCAGAGACAATTTTATTTCTCTATCCTGATACGGGCATCTACAGCCACCACATCGTTCTCGTCGGCAAGGAGCGGATTGATATCCATCTCCTTTATCTCTGTGGCAAGACGGAGTATGGTGGAGAGTTTTACGATTATCTCAGCGAACTTCTGTTCGTTGATGCCTTTCTGGCCTCGTGTACCTTTTATAATCTTATAGCCTTTCAGGGAGTGGATCATCGAATAGGCCTCGTCGTAGCTCAATGGTGCCAGACCTGACGACACGTCCTTTAGTACCTCGACGAAGATACCGCCCAGGCCGCAGAGCACCACATGACCGAAACGTTCCTCGTACTTCGCTCCGATAAACAGTTCTGTACCCTTCAGCATCTTTTGTACCATCACACCTGTGGCGTCCTTTATCTTCATCATACGGTCGAACTCAAGTGCCAGGTGTTCCGGAGTACGGATGTTAAGTGCCACTCCGCCGACATCACTCTTATGTATCGGTCCTACAACCTTGGCTACAACGGGGAATCCGACACGTTCGGCAAAGGCTGTGAGTTCTTCTTTTGACGTAGACACCATCTCGGGAACCAACGGTATTCCTGCACTCGACAATAGCTCCCGTACGATGTCGGGTTGTACGTAGCCATTCTCTTTCACGTCATTAATAGCCTTATGTAATCTCTGGATGTCAACACCATAGAGCTGTACCTCGGTAGATGATGGCGGTGGGGTCTTCATGATCTGGCTAAGGGCTGTGGCCAGTGTCACCTCGTCGCTGAAGTTGACATGCCCTTTCTTCAGGAATTCCGCTACCTCAGGACCGGCAGTATGGAGGCTTGGAAGCACGGGGAAGATAGGTTTCTTACACTCTTTGATCTTCCTGTCGAGCACATCGTAGGCCTCGTAGAGCTGGGTGAGTCCCGGAGTACCGTATATCACTGCGATGGCATCGATATTTTCAAACTTGTTCTCGCAGTAGTCTATCACTGTGCCGAGCTGTTCAGGAGTTCCTGTAGCAAGGAAGTCGATGGGATTGGCAACGGCAGAGCCTGGGAACAGTTTTGTCTTCAGTTCATCAGCCAGCTCACCTTCTATCTTGGGCACGTTGAGGCCACCCTTGGAGAGAGCGTCGGTAAGCATCACACCTGGACCTCCAGCATGTGTCACGATAGCGAAATTCTTTCCTTTCAGGGCAGGAAGGGTGAAGATACATCCTACTGTCGTCAGTTCCTCACGTGAGAAACATCTTACTATTCCTGCCTTACGGAACAGAGCCTCTACTGCAGAGTCGCTTGATGCGATGGCACCAGTGTGACTTGATGCAGCACGGCTTCCACTCTCTGAGGCACCCGACTTGATGGCTGCTATCCTACAACCCTTACGGATAAGGTTACCTGCATGGTAGAGCAGTTTGTCAGGGTTGGAGATATTCTCTATATAGAGTAGTTTCACCTTTGAGTCGGTCTCGGGGTCAAAGTGATCATCCATATACTGAAGCACATCCTCGATACCTATCTGTTTTCCGTTGCCTATGCTCCACACACTATTAAACTGCAGTCCTTTTATCACCGCACTCTCGAGAATAAACACTGCCGTAGCACCAGAGCCGCTGACAAAGTCAGCACCGCTTGGGTCGAGATTAGGGATAGGCAGGGTGAACACACTGTGATGATTACGGGTAAGCAGACCGATACAGTTAGGACCGATCAGTGCTGCACCGTATTTCTCACATGTGTCGAGAATTCTCTGTTCGAGTTCTGCCCCTGCCTTCGTCTCCTCGCCGAAGCCTGCTGAGATGATGATAAAGGCACGTGTCTGTTTCTCCTTTGCCAGGAATTCCACATAGTCGGGACAGAACTTCGCTGCCACTACGAGGATTGCTAACTCTGTGGGAGGCAGTTCCTTAGCATCATGGAACGCCTTGATGCCCTGAACCTCGTCTTCCTTTGGATTTACTATGCGGAGGTTGCCTGAATAACCTCCACTGATAAGATTACGTACAACGGAGCCACCAGGCTTATGTACGTTGTTAGAGCCGCCAATAACGACGATGCTCTGCGGGTTTAGTAGTTCTCGGTTTATCATATTGGTTGCAAAGATAATATAATATTTTTTAAATTCCAAATGATATTCGAAAATATTTTGTTACCTTTGCAGAATCGAATCAAAACCGACAGTAATATGAAGCAGAGATTCATCACCTTATTAATGTTGTTAGCAGCTATGCCGTTTTTATTATTTGGTCAATCATATTCAGCCCTATGGAAGAAGGCGCAGGAGGCGGAAAAAAAAGATCTGCCCCAGACCCAGTATGACATCATCCAGAAGATTGTGAAGAAGGCAGAGAAGGAGAAAGCCTACGGACAACTCCTGAAGGCCGAACTCAAAGGCTCTCAGGTGATGATGGCTATCTCTACGGATTCACTTACTCCTGCCGTAGAGCGTATCCGCCAGCGTGGTGAGGCTGCTAAGGATGAGGCGCTGAAGATTGTCTATCAGACGGTGTTATGGAAAGTGTGCAGTGTCAACTCGAATATCAAGATAGAGACAAGGAAACCTGTTCTCGATGAGCATATCTGTCGGGTACTCGCAAATATCAAGGAGGATGCCTACGACCCATTCGTTATCTCAGGTGATGACAGCGGATATTTCAATGACGACCTCCTCAGTGTGGTGGGTTATGAGTTGAGAGACTTCGAGCCAATGTATAACTATTATAAGAAGGTGGGCAATCGTAAGGCTGCCTGTCTTACTGGTGCCGAGGCTTTTAAGTATGATTATTATAAGCTCTCCGAACTGATCTCTCAGTATCAGGACCTGCAGGAGGCAGGAGCATTGGCGATAGCCCGATACCATTCATCAACACGGTTCAACTCGGAGAAAATGACTGTTGGTGAGAAGGTAGGCTATCTCGAGGATGCCATTAACAGATGGGGTAGATGGAAAGGGATGAACACCCTGCGTAATTCACTGAAGAGTCTTACCAGTTCAAAGATGAAGGTGGATTACGAGACACGCGTGAACCTCCCGATGCAGCCGATGAAGATCGAACTCAGTGAGATACGGAATATCTCTTCTGTCACCATGAGTGTATACCGTGTGAAGGCCAATGGCGATATCAGTCTCAATCCGAATTATAAGGAAGACTACAGGAAACTCAAGCCGTTGCTCTCTTCCGATCCGATAACGGTGACGAAGAAATTTACTGGCCGACAGTCGTATGATATCTTTGAAGACTCCCTGAATCTCGAGGGACTGCCGGTAGGTGTGTATATGTTGGAGTTTACCACCAGTCCGTCTACTGAGGTAGAGCGACGCCTGTATTTCGTTACCGATATCTACACTCTCTCAGAGAGTCAGCCCGGCAATAAGACCCGTTATGTGGTGGTAAGTGCCACCACAGGTCAGCCTATTCCTGGGGCACATCTCAGGATACGTCAGTATAAGAGCTACAGGGATTATGTCATCCATGAGTATAAGGTAAACAGTAAGGGAGAACTGAACTATACCCCTGATGCAACAGGGCGACAGGAGGTCTTTGCGTATACAGACGAGGATAAGGCATGTCCTGAGATGAACGCAGCCAACCGTTACCGATATTATGCGGCAGATAAAGAGGAACAGTGTACGAATATCTATACCGACAGGGCCATCTACCGTCCGGGACAGACTGTTCACGCTGCAGCCCTGTTGTATAATGTCATCGATGGATATAAACACTCTGTAGTAAAGGGTAAGCAAGTGTCGTTCACACTGCGTGATGCCAACTGGAAAGAGGTGAAGAGACTCTCTGCTACTACCGACGACTATGGTATGTGTAGTGTGGATTTCACCCTGCCGTCGTCAGGACTGACGGGTGTTCACACCATTCAGGTCAACGGCAACTCATATACTTTCCGTGTCGAGGAATACAAACGTCCTACCTTCGAGGTGGAGTTTCCGGAGGTAAAAGAAGACTATAAGGCAGGTGACACACTGGAGATCCGTGCTACTGCCCGTACATATTCCGGTGTACCTGTCCAGGGTGCCAGTGTGGAGTATACGGTAGTACGTCGAATGGCTTTCTGGTGGTGGTCTTACTGGCGTTATTATGACGGAGGATTCATCGGGACAGGACATGATGATACAGAGGTGTTCACAGGTGAGGCTGTCACTGATGATGATGGTACATTCGTTGTCAGGATGCCGCTGACGATGCCAGAGAGCAATAGTCCGCTGTTCTATAACTTCATCGTTACCGCTGATGTCACAGATACCGGTGGTGAGACACATCGTGGTACTCTGTCGGTGCCTCTCGGCAACCGTAAGACAGCCCTTAGTGTGGATCTTGATGATCAGGTGCTTATCGACAGTAAGCCTACGATGACGTTCCATCTGCGTAATGCCGCTGGTAAGGATATCGATGCGGATGTAAGGTATCGTATTGACGATGGCAACTGGCAGAAGATAAAGACAACAGTGAAATGCGATCTGTCTGCCCTGAAGCTGAAGAGTGGAGAGCATACTCTTGAGGCAGCATACGAGGATAATACCATAAAACGAGAGTTTGTGGTGTTCTCGATAGATGACAAACGTCCTGCCACAGAGACTGACGACTGGTTCTGGCAGTCTGATACCCAGTTCCCCAACAACGGCAAACCCGTAACCGTTCAGGTTGGCTCTTCTGACAGTGATGTGCATATCGTGTACAGCGTCTACTCCGGTGATAATATCATCGAGACAGGTGCAGTAGACAGGACAAACGAACTCCTTAACCGTAGGATAACATACAAGGAATCCTACGGCAATGGTGTCGTGATGAGTTTCGCCTGGGTGAAGAACGGCAAGTGCTATACCCATATCGCTGAGATCCTGAGACCTCTGCCAGACAAGAAACTCGACCTTCAGTGGACCACCTTCCGTGATCGTCTCACACCGGGACAACAGGAGGAGTGGACACTTACTGTGACGAAGGACGGCAAGCCTGTGGATGCTATCCTCATGGCTACGATGTTTGACAAGAGCCTCGATCAGTTGCAGAAACATTCTTGGAGATTTACTCCTTTCGTACATCTGCCATTGCCATCAGTATACTGGAACTACCAGGTCCGTAATGACGTGTCACTTTTCCTGAGCCTTAATTGGGATCGTCTTGAAGAGAAAGATCTCTTGCCGAGTAAGTTTGATGACAGTGTGTATCCTACCTGGTATGCTTTCCATAACAGTCAGAGGATGGGTAGAAACCTTAAGTATAAGGTAGCCGAAGTTTATGAGTCACGTGCCACAGGTGCAAGACCTATGTTGGCTGATGCTGCAGTAAATGAAGCAGCCGATGAAGAAGTGAGGGTTGTTGGCTATGGCATAAGTAAGAAGAAGGAGAGTGTGGAGGAAGATGTACAGGTTCAGGAGGAAACACCACAGGTTCAAGTGCGTGAGAATCTCAACGAGACAGCATTCTTCTATCCCCAGCTTACTACCGATAGCTTGGGTAATATAGCCCTGAAGTTCACCCTCCCCGAGAGTCTTACCACGTGGCGTTTCATGGGTATGGCACATACCAAGGATATCTGTTACGGCATGCTCGAGAGTGAGGCAATAGCCCAGAAGGATGTGATGGTACAGCCCAACATGCCCCGATTTATCCGTGAGGGCGACAAGGCTTCTATCACTGCACGTATCTTCAACCTTACCGAAAAGACGATAACGGGTACTGCCTCGCTTCGTCTTATCGACCCGGAGACAGATAAGGTGGTATGTAATCTCTCTCAGCCATTCTCGCTTGGTGAGAAGGCTACAGGCTCATCTGTCTTCGACCTCTCGGAGAAGATGGCTGGCATCAGCAAATACAACGTCCTGATCTGTCAGGTGATTGCTTCTGGCAATGGCTTCAGCGATGGAGAACAGCATTACCTCCCAATCCTGCCTTCTTCAGAGCGTGTCACCGTAACCCTGCCATTCACACAGATAGAGCCGGGAACGAAGGATATCAGCCTCACCAGTATGGTGCCTGCTGATGCCAGAGATACAAAGCTCACATTCGAATATACCAATAATCCTGCGTGGCTGATGATTCAAGCTCTGCCAACGGTAGGAAAACCCATCGATGAGAATGCAGTGTCACAGGCTGCCTCATATTATGCCAACAGCATCGGAAAATATCTCGTCGACCTCCAGCCGAAGGCAAGGACAGCCTTCGAACTGTGGAAGAAGGAGTCAGGCAACGAGACATCACTTATGAGTGCCCTCGAGAAGAATCAGGAACTGAAGGATATCGTTCTCAACGAGACACCTTGGGTGCTTGATGCCGACAGAGAGACAGAACAGAAGGAACGACTCATTGACTTCTTCGATGAGAACAACATGGCCAACCGTCTTACATCAGCTATTACAAAACTCGAGAAGCTGCAGCGTTCCGACGGTTCCTGGTCATGGTGGCCGGGTATGCCGGGATCGTTCTATATGACAGTAACCATCAGTGAGATGCTGGTACGTCTGAATGCCCTCACAGGTACAAATGCAGAAACCGGGCGGATGTTGTCGAAAGCCTTCCGTTTCATGGGTGAGGAGGTGAAGGACATCGTCAAGGAGATGAAGAAGGAGAAATGGCACTCGTTCCCAAGTCTTAAGACCCTGCAGTGGCTCTATCTCTGCAGTCTCGACGGTAGGGAACTGCCATCAGATGTCCAGTCAGCCAACGACTACCTCATGCCTCTGCTCAAGAAAGAGATCCGTAACCAGAGCATTTATGAGAAGGCGATGACAGCTGTCATCCTCTCCAAGACAGATCCGGGACTCTGCAAGGACTATGTCAAGAGTCTGAAGGAATACACCGTATATCGCGAGGAGATGGGACGTTACTACGACACCAGACGTGCCGGTTACTCTTGGTTCGACTATAAGATTCCTACCCAGACGATAGCTATCGAGGCGATACAACGTATCACCCCTGAGGATACCAAGTGTATTACCGAGATGCAGCGCTGGCTCCTGCAGTCAAAGCGTACCCAGGCTTGGGATACTCCTATCAACAGCGTGAATGCCGTTTATGCCTTCCTCTGGCAACAGGGTGAGCAACATATCAGTCCGTTGTCGCTTGACAAGGAGAATGCAGCGATAAAGGTTGACGCCCAGCCTCTCGCCACTCCTAATGCCACTGCTGCGCTAGGATATGTGAAGACGGTGCTTCCTGATGCAAAGGCGAAGCAGCTCTCTGTCGGCAAGACCTCTGATGGTGTCTCCTGGGGTGCTGTCTATGCCCAGTTCACACAGGCAACGAAGAATATCGCAGACCAGGGAACAGGCCTGAAGGTAAAACGTGAGATAATCACTCCCGACGGTAAGACGGAACTGAAGGTGGGCGACCGCATAAAGATACGTATCACCATCGTCGCTGACCGCGATTACGACTTCGTACAGGTGATAGACCGTCGTGCGGCATGTCTGGAACCCGTAGTACAGCTCAGCGGATATCGCAATGGGGCTTACTGCACTCCACGTGACTACACTACGAACTATTACTTCGATATGTTCCGTAAAGGTGAACATGTCGTAGAGACAGAATACTACATCGACCGTGAGGGCACATACGAGACAGGCACCTGCACCGTTGGCTGTGCCTATGCTCCGGAGTTCCGTGCCACCACTTCTTCGATGACGTTAAAGGTGAATAATAAAAAGTAAGAAACAGATATGATTAGAATGTTTGACAAGGTGGCGGCTAAGGTGAAATGGCTTTTTCCTTTTTACCTTTTTACCTTTCTGCCTCTTAGCTTAAGTGCCCAGCGTCTGACGATAGCTAGTCCTACCGTCAATGCAGGACGTACAGGATACCTGCAGCCTATCACTGCCACTTTCGAGTTGAGGAACAAGAGTAGGAAGAAACTGCATATCGAGGATGTTCACCCCGACTGCGGATGTACTGCAGTAGAGTTTCCCAAGGTGGTGGACGGAGGTGCTAAGTTCACTATCAAGATGACCTACGATGCCAAGATGCTGGGTCACTTCCAGAAGATGGCTGCAGTAACCAGTGATGGAAGTAAGAATCCGGTATATCTCACCATGAAGGGTGTGGTATTACCCGAGCTTGTAGACTATTCCGGCACCTATCCATTGTCGATGGGAAATCTCCTCTTGGATAAAAACGAGCTGGAGTTTGATGACGTAAACAAGGGCGATGCCCCACAGCAGGAGATACATATCCTCAACAACGGAGAACAAATGATGCACCCCACTGTAATGCATCTGCCATCCTATCTCTCAGCTACTGTGAAGCCTGCTGACCTGGCACCTGGCAAGAGCGGTACCGTCACCATAACTCTCAATTCCGACAAGATACGAGACTTCGGACTTACTCAGACCTCTGTCTATCTGGCACAGCAGTTGGGCGAGAAGGTCAGTCAGGATAATGAGATACCTATCTCAGCTATCCTCCTGCCACATCTGCAGGACTATGATCAGTTGAGTAAGCAGATAGCCCCGCATCTTCAGATGTCATCCACTGAAGTAGACTTCACCAATTTCGAGGGAAAGAAGAAAAAGACCTCCGAACTTATTCTTCAGAACACCGGTAAGACCACTCTGAAGATCACCTCTATGCAACTTTTTACCACCGGACTGAAGGTAACTCTCTCCCAACAGACTCTCGAGCCTAATGAGATTGCCACTCTGAAGATTACAGGCATTGCCGCTGACATGGCAAAGCTTCGCAGAAGTCCGCGTATCCTTATGATTACCAACGACCCCGACCATCCCAAAGTGGTGATTGTCATAAAGAAATAATGTTATATGGAACATCCCGAGAATAATGCCGAATATGCAGGTTTGCAGGTAAACAGCGGTGTGAAACAGCCACCGATAGTCAATCCGTATCTACGTCGTAATCGTCGCAGGGAACTCTCTGCGGCAGAGATGGTAGAGGGAATAGTAAAAGGAGATGTTACCGTTCTCTCCCAGGCTGTGACGCTTATCGAGAGTGTCAATCCCGACCATCAGGTGAAGGCCCAGGAGGTGATCAACAAGTGTCTGCCCTATAGCGGCAAATCGGTACGTATAGGCATCAGTGGTGTTCCCGGGGCAGGTAAGTCAACGAGTATCGATGAGTTCGGAATACATGTGCTGAAGGAGAAAGGCGGCAAACTGGCAGTACTAGCCATCGACCCCTCCTCAGAACGTACCAAAGGCAGTATCCTTGGCGATAAGACACGTATGGAGAAACTTGCACTCCATCCAGACTCCTTTATCCGTCCTTCCCCATCGGCGGGCTCTCTGGGCGGTGTGGCTCGTAAGACCCGTGAGACAATCATCCTCTGTGAGGCTGCCGGCTTCGATAAGATCTTCGTGGAGACTGTGGGAGTGGGACAGAGCGAGACGGCCTGTCACTCTATGGTGGATTTCTTCCTTCTCATCCAGGTGGCAGGCACCGGTGATGAGCTGCAGGGAATAAAACGAGGCATTATGGAGATAAGCGACGGTATCGTGATCAACAAGTGCGACGGAGATAATGTGGACCGCTGTCACATGGCAGCTACCAACTTCCGTAACGCCCTCCATTTCTTCCCCATGCCAGACAGCGGGTGGGCTCCGAAGGTGCTCTGCTACAGCGGATTCTACGGCACGGGAGTGAAGGAGATATGGGATATGATCTATGAATATTTCGACTTTGTGAAGGCAAACGGCTATTTCGACTATCGCCGTAACGAGCAGTCAAAATACTGGATGTATGAGAGTATCAACGAGCACCTGCGCCTGAACTTCTATAATAACCCGCAGATAAAGGCACAGCTGCAACCAGCAGAACAGACTGTCCTCGCAGGACAGAAGACATCCTTCGTGGCTGCTCAGGACCTGTTGGACATGTATTTTGAAATGCTTAGGAAATGAAGATAGAGATAGATAACGGCAGTGGGTTCTGTTCGGGAGTGACTACAGCAATCAAGAAGGCCGAAGAGGAACTGTCGAAAGGTGTCACCCTCTATTGCTTAGGCGATATCGTACACAATGGTATGGAGTGTGAGCGTCTGAGGAAACTCGGACTCATCACCATCAACCATGATGACATGCGGGAACTGCATGATGTGAAGGTGCTCCTTCGTGCCCATGGTGAGCCCCCTGAGACATACGAACTGGCAAGAAAGAACAATATAGAGATCATCGATGCCACGTGTCCTGTGGTTCTGAAGCTCCAGCAACGTATAAAGACCCAGTATTCCTCACTCCCTTCTCTTCAGATTGTCATTTTCGGCAAGAAGGGGCATGCCGAGGTATTGGGACTCGTCGGCCAGACACATTCCACTGCCATAGTCATCGAGAGTTTCGACGAGGTGAAACGCCTTGACTTCTCACGTGACATCTATCTGTATTCGCAGACCACGAAGTCGCTCGATGAGTATCGCCGTATCATAGAGTATATCCAGGAGCATATCTCTCCCGATGCTGTATTCAAGAGCTTCGATACTATCTGCCGTTCTGTAGCCAACCGTATGCCCAGCATATCTCAGTTTGCAGCACATCATGACCTGATTCTCTTCGTGTGTGGCAGGAAGAGCAGTAATGGAAAGGTGCTTTTCAATGAGTGTAAGCGTATCAACCCCAATAGTCATCTTATCGAGGATCCTGATGAGATACAGCCGGAATGGCTTGAAGGTAAGGATTCGGTAGGTATCTGTGGTGCCACATCAACTCCCAAATGGCTCATGGAACAGTGCCGTGATGCCATTCAGGAGATGTTATAGCCTCTTATGCTGTGCGCTCGTGGAAACGGTCCAGGAGCCACTGTTTCTGTTCTGGGATAGTCATATCCGAGTTGTCGAGCAGCAGCGCATCCTCTGCCTGGCGCAGGGGCGACTCCTCGCGGTGTGAGTCGATATAGTCGCGCTCCTCCACATTCTTCAGGATATCATCAAAGTCGGCAGGCATACCTTTAGCCTGCAGCTCGTCGTAGCGGCGCTGGGCTCTCACCTTTGCCGAGGCAGTGACAAACACCTTCAACTCGGCATCGGGGAACACCACCGTACCGATGTCTCTTCCGTCCATCACCACTCCTTTGTCCTTACCCATCTGTTGCTGCTGGGCAACAAGAGCCTTACGGACGAACCCGATGGTAGCGATGGGACTGACATGGCTGCTCACCTCCAGACTTCTTATCTCCTTCTCCACACACTCACCGTTGAGATATGTGTCAGGACGTCCTGTCTCCTTGTTCAGTTCGAAGGAGATATGGATATTTGGCATCTCTGCCTCGAGCTGGCTGGCTTTCACAGTACCGTCGTCCTCGAAGAGCCCCTTGCGCAGGGCATAGAGTGTCACACTGCGATACATCGCTCCCGTGTCTACATAGATGTAACCCACCTCACGGGCAAGGTCCTTGGCCATAGTACTCTTACCGCAAGAAGAGTGGCCGTCGATAGCTATAGTAATCTTTTTCATAATGCGTATGATACGTTGAATATTAAACTCGATGCTGATACGTGGTACTTGCCGTAAGCCACGTGTAGTTTGAACCGTTGCAGCGACAGTCCTGCTCCCAGTGACAGTCCGGCACCGTGGTTGCTGCTGCCGTCGGTGTCGGAGATCTTCATCTCGTGGGCCCTGCGGAAGTTATATCCTGCTGCGATATAGATAGTCTCCGACAAAAGGATGTCGGCTCCCACGGCGATATGCCGCATGAAGGGCTGGTTCCAGTCGTGGAGTCTCGACATGGTGAGGGAGAACCGAAGGGGGGAGTTGGCAAGACGTTTTGTGACACCTGCCTGAAGGTCGAAGGGTATCTTCTCAAACTCATCGTCGTAGGCCTTCACCTGTCCTCCGAGATTCTTTGCGGCAAGTGAGACGCTCAGGTCACCGGAGTTGTCGGTGTAGTTCAGTCCGAGGTCTACTCCCACTGCCATAGAGTGATAGTCGGCGATGCTGGACGATATCACCTTTGCCGTGATACCTCCGGAGATAAGTTCCGTCATACCGTAGGCGAATGTTCCTCCGATACAGATGTCCTTTGCCCCGAATTCTCCTGTCTGGACGTTTGCGATCGTGGTCTGGCGCATCTTGCCGTAGTCCATATACTGTGCCATCACTCCCCAGGAGGCACGCTCACCGGCAGCCTTAACAAACGAGGCACTTGCCGTCTTGGCGCCTTCCATATAGGTCATATAGTTGAGGTTGATGGTCTTGTCGCTGACGAAGTTTATCATTGCGGGGTTGTGGAATATCACTGTGGCATCATCGTCGGCGAGTGAGATATTCTCCCCTCCCAAGGCAGAGGCATGGGCACTGACGGGCAGACGGAGGAAGTTATAGGCTGTCTGACTCTCCTGGGCTGAGAGGGTTATGAGTGAGGAGTGAAGAGCGATGATTGCTGACAATAAATATTGCCACCATCTTGAGTCTGTGATATGTTTTTTGCCTCTCTGCCTCACTTCTTTCTTAAAATTTGCTGCAAAGTTACAAAATTATTCTTAATTCTTAATTCTTTATTCCTTATTTCTTCGTACCTTTGCATCGCGATTAAATATATAACGGAGAAAAATCTGTTTTAGTATGAATCCTACGACAAGATATCTCATCGGACTGATTCTTGTGCTCTCGCTCTGTCTGGTGGCACTCGAATGGAATACCGACTCCTCGGGGTGGGCATTCTTCGATACTGCCGACGATGAACTGGAGGTGGAGATGGAACTCTCGCCTCTGCATCGCGAAGACGACGAGGTGCCGATGATGATACCTAAGGAACCGCAGGAGAAACTCCCGCCATCGCAGGAACTGAATCTTGTTGAGGAGGATGTGGAGATAGCCCCAGAGGTGCTGGAGCCCATCGTTGTTAAGGAGGAACCGAAGGAGGAAGTAAATGAGGAACAGCCCGAGGCGGTGGATATGTACGATGCCCCTGTGGATTTCCGTGTCGTAGAGGACCTGCCTCAGTTTCCTGGCGGTGCAGTGGAGTTTATGAAGTGGCTTACCAAAAATCTGAAATACCCCTCGTCGGCACAGCAACGTAAGATTCAGGGTAGGGTGGTGGCCCAGTTTATCGTGAATAAGGATGGTTCTATCTCCGACCTCATACTGGTAGAGAAGGTGTCTCCCGAACTCGATCGTGAGGCATTGCGTGTGCTCCGTATGATGCCTAAGTGGACTCCCGGGGTGATGGATGCCAAACCCTGTCGTACAAAAGTGTGCATCCCTGTTGTGTTTAAGTTATGATAAGTTTCATCGATACCCATTGTCATCTGGATGGTGAGGAATTTGCCGAAGACCGCCAGCAGGTAGTTGAACGTGCCCGTGAGGCCGGTGCAGAAGCCGTCTTCATACCTGCCATCGACCTCAAGTCATGCCACTCTGTCCTTGACACCTGTAGCCAATACCCCTCTTTCTGCTATCCCATGCTTGGCCTGCATCCCGAGGAGGTACGTTCCGACTGGCCCCAGCAACTGGAGGATATAAGAAAACTCATTGACGATTATCTCCTCGCCATCGGAGAGGTAGGTCTCGACTTCTACTGGAGCCGTGAGTTCGAGCAGGAACAGCTTCTCGCCTTCGAGGAACAGGTGCGCTGGAGCATCGACACCCGTCTGCCGCTGATGATCCATTGTCGTAAGGCACAGAATGAGCTAGTCAATATATTAAAGAGGTATAAGGATGACCTCCCGGGAGGGGTGTTCCATTGTTTCACAGGCAATGAGATCGAGGCCCGTGAGCTCCTCCTGTTTGATAACTTTGTGCTTGGCATCGGTGGTGTGCTGACATTCAAGAAGAGTCATCTGCCTGAGGTACTGCCCTCTGTGGTGCCTATCGACAGGATAGTACTCGAGACCGATGCCCCCTATATGGCTCCTGTTCCCCATCGTGGCAAACGTAACGAACCGGCCTTCGTCAGGCAGGTGTTACAGAAACTTGCCGAGGCTTATAATCTGCCAGAGGAAGAGGTGGCTCGTACCACTACCGACACAGCCAAGAGGGTCTTCTTTTGTTAAATATACGTAAACTTCCCACGTTTATCATTTATCATTTATACATTTTCCATTAATAATTACTACCTTTGCATCCGCAATCGCTAAGGAAAGGTGCTCGAGTGGTTGAAGAGGCACGCCTGGAAAGCGTGTAACCGTCAAAAGCGGTTCGCAGGTTCGAATCCTGTTCTTTCCGCGTATTTTATTTACAGACTGCGATGAGCAGTCTTTTTTTATTTGGAGAAGTATGAAGAATCGATTGATAGTTCTACTGACGATGGGTATCCTCTTCTTAGGACAGCCCCTCATGGCGCAGAATCCCAAGACTACGGAGGACGTGAAAGACTCTGTGACCATTGTCGTCAACGACTCTACGGCTCAGGACAGCACGCTGGCAACCTCTGTCAGCGATGAGGCTCTCTCAGCAGCCGATGAGGCCGAAGCCGAGGGAGGATTCCACAAACAGCTGAAGACGAAGTTTATCGACGGTAACGTGGGCTTTATGTCACTCGTGGCCCTGGCTCTCGTCCTGGGTCTTGCCTTCTGTATTGAGCGCATCCTCTATCTTATGATGTCGGAGATCAAGGCAAAACGTCTCACGGAGGATATCCGTAAGTGTCTTGAGGCCGATGATGTGGAGGGTGCGAAGAATATCTGTCGCTCTACCCGTGGACCAGTTGCCAGTGTGTGCTATCACGGTCTGCTACATATCAAGCAGCCCATGGATGCCATCGAACGCAGCATCACCAACTTCGGAGGTCTGCAGGCAGCCAACCTCGAGAAAGGCTGTTCGTGGATAAAACTCTTCATCGCCATGGCTCCCTCGCTGGGATTCCTTGGTACGGTGATAGGTATGGTGATGGCTTTCGACCAGATACAGATTGCCGGTGATATCGGTCCTACCATCGTGGCCCAGGGAATGAAGGTTGCCCTTATCACTACTATCTTCGGTATCGTGGTGGCCCTGATACTGCAGCTCTTCTACAGTTATATCCTATCAAAGATAGAGAAACTCACTGGCGATATGGAAGAGGCAGCCATCGACCTGCTCGACATCATCGCTACCTACAAGAATCGCAAGTAAACAGAATATAGTATGTCGCTCGTATCCCCATTCTTTGCCGACCTGATGCTTTGGCTGATGTATTTCGCTGTGATTGCCGCGATAGCTGTCACCATCGCCTCTGTGGTAAAGACATTACGTATGCGCACCAAAGACGATGAGGTGGTAAACGGTGTGCCTCAGGCTCGTATCGCCTGGACAACTGCCTTCTGTTTCGTCGTCTGTCTGGCCGTCACCTGGCTCTTAGGCTCGTCAAGGCCACTGCTCACCAACGGACAGCTCTTCACCAGCACCTTCTGGCTGAAGACCACCGATATGTTTATCTACACCTCAATAATACTTATCATAGGATGTTTCGCAGGCGTCATAGTGAGCCGGTTCCGGAGCTGAACACATCATCTACGGCTGATATCTCGTTCATGCTGCTGATATTCTTCCTCGTGACATCATCGATGGACACGGACAAGGGACTCATGCGACAGCTGCCGCCACCGCCCGACGAGAAGCAGCAGCCACTGGATATCAAACAGGATCACGTGTCTGTCATCCGTCTCGACGCCAGAGACAGTCTCTCGCTCGACGGGACACTGCTCTCCGACACTCAGCTTACCGAAGAACTCATGCGTCGCATCGATAACGACCGCATGCAGCATGTGCTGAGCATCGAAGTCAGCCGGGAAACGAGCTATGAGGCGTATTTCCATCTTCAGAACGCTGTGGTAAGGGCATATATGTCGTTGCGCGATGCACGTGCTCGCAAACTCTGTGGGAAGCCCTATTCACGCTGCTCTGCAGATGAGCGGGAGGATATCGATCACTTCTATCCCCAGCGCATCAGCGAGGCTCTGCCTAAGTCGGAGAAAGGAGGTGCCCAATGATCAGCATGCAGCCAAAGTTCCGCAGGACCTCACATGGCATCCCCGGCCTTAACCTCGCATCCATGCCCGATCTTATCTTCACCGTGCTGTTCTTCTTTATGCTTGTAACCCACATGCGCGATGATGAACTGAAGATACGTTATCAGGTGCCCTCAGGCACTGAGGTGCAGAAGATGCAGCAGAAGAGTGCGGTGATAAACCTGTATATCTCTGCCGACGGACAGGTACAGATAGACAATCAGCTGACAACCCTCGCTGGCATCTCTCCATATATTAATAAGGTACGTGAAGGACTCTCTCCGGAGAATCAGGACCGTCTTACCGTAAGCCTTAAAGCCGACAAACGCACACCCATGGGAGTCATTGCCGATGTGAAGCAGGAACTCCAGAAATCCTTCGCCCTAAAGGTGAATTACTCAGGAACAGAGCAATAGACTTGACTCCACTCAGATGACCAACATCCTCCAGAAAGAAGGAAAGGTCAGCAATACCGCTGCCGTTCAGGCAGTCAGCAAACTTGCCAAGAGTGCCAATGGAGCTCGTGTAGGCTTTGAGCTTACAAAATAACTGGCCACTGGGACAGGCCTTGGATATAACTCAGACGCCTGTCCCAACGACTAGCAACTTTTTTAATAACTTTGCAAGGGGCAATCAGGGCAAGAATGTCCTGATTATGTTAAAGAAATATAATATTGATGGAAAACGAGGGGAAATATGACCAACTCCTTGTATATTTGCAATGAATTAACAAAAAAAATATGAATATGAAAATGCTAAAACAATCATGGCTGCTGGTAGTCATTCTCACCAGCAATCTATTCTTCGCCTCCTGTAACCGCGAAGACAACCCTGTTAACGAGCAACAAGAGTCAGAAACTATTTTCCAGAAGCAACTGGATGAGGCCTTGAGTTGGGCCCTGGCCTATGGCCCTTCGACGCAGGCGGTCGCCGAAGCTGTGGCATTACGTCACAATGGAAAGGCGACGCCTATTAATTACAAGACCCGTCAGAGCGCCGAGCGTAAATGCCGT
>CACYRS010000035.1 GCA_902776935.1 uncultured Prevotellaceae bacterium
AAGTAACTCCTGCATTCTCCAAAAGTGTATCAGGTTAGAATATCGAATACCTGAAAAACACCGAGGGGTTTGGGGGCGAGAAGCCCCCATAAGAGGGTAAGTATTAGCATCAAGTGCTAAATAACGTTAACCACATTCATTTTTCTTATTACAGTTCATATTACTTTTTCGATAGTCAATACATTCTTATGATTCTCATAGACATAGCGAACATCATCCATCTTACGACGGAGGAGGAAAATGCCAAGTCCGCCTATGCGACGCTTTTTCCACGACAACTTTGTATTAGTTATTTTCTGCTCCAAAGGATTGAAAGGCACACCACCATCCTCGAAACGGATCGTGATGCGGTCGGTCTTTTGGATATCTACATCCAAAAAGCCATCGGCACCTTCCGGATAGGCATACGTTGTCACATTCATGACGATTTCTTCGCAAGCCAACCTCAGCGCCAGGGTCTCTTTTAGATTGCAGGAAGCGACCTCGGGCGACTTCAGGATGGCCGTAAGTATCTCGCGGGCCTGTCCTTTGATGGATTGGAAATGCAGTTTACTCAAACCTCTTTACTTTTTAACCTTTTTCCCTTTTATACCTTTCCCAACAAGGATGATGATAGAACGTGGACCCACCAGAACCTCGTGCTGGTTCTCGGTGAGCGGTTCCTTTCCAGAATCAAAGATGTCGTCAGGCGACGGCATACCGGTATTGGCAAACACGTGCCAGGCTATACCATCAGGCAGCTGAGGCAGTTCGAAGCCGTGCATCTCCCAGTGCATGTTCATAGCCACATAGATGAAGTCGTCGGGCACACCATCGGTCTTAGCATATTGTCCGTTCAGCATGAATGCTACTGTGAGATTGTTGTAGCCGCTTTCGGGCTGCCAGGCTTTCACCCCATGCCACGAGAAGTCTGGATAGCCAAGGCCCTGATAGTCCTGGTGGCGGAGGTGATCCTCGTAGCGAAGCACTTTATGCTGACGGCGGAATTTGATGATATGCTTGAAGTAGCGGAAGATGTCGGCGTTCTTCTCTAAATTGTTCCAGTCGAGCCAGGCAATCTCATTATCCTGGCAATAGGCGTTGTTGTTGCCCTGCTGGGAGTTGCCCATCTCGTCGCCCGACAACACCATGGGGATACCCTGGCTCATCATGAGCATCGTGATGGCGTTCTTTACTTGTCGGTGACGCAGACTGTTGATTTCAGGATCATCCGTTTCACCTTCACAGCCGCAGTTCCAGCTGTTGTTATGGTTCTCGCCGTCGCGGTTGTCCTCGCCGTTAGCTTCATTGTGCTTGCTGTTATACGACACGAGGTCCATCATCGTGAAGCCATCGTGCGCTGTGATGAAGTTCACGCTGGCCTTGATGCCCCTTCCTTGCGAAGCGTAGAGGTCGGGCGAGCCGATGATGCGTTCCTTCACGTCGGCCAGCACCCCTTCGTCGCTCTTCAGAAAGCGGCGCATGCTGTCGCGGAACTTTCCGTTCCACTCAGCCCAGCGACCCCACGACGGGAACGAGCCCACCTGATAGAGTCCGCCTGCATCCCAAGCCTCGGCAATGAGCTTCGTCTTGCCGAGAATGGGGTCATGCGCCAGCGATTCGAGCAGGGGTGGATTGGACATGGGATGGCCGTTCTGGTCGCGTCCGAGGATGGCAGCAAGGTCGAAGCGGAAGCCGTCGATATGGTAGTCGGTCACCCAGTAGCGCAGACTCTCCACAATCATGTCACGCACATTGGGGTTGTTGCAGTTCAGGGTATTACCGCAGCCGCTGAAATTATAGTAATAGCCCTCAGGTGTCAACATGTAATATGTCTTGTTGTCGATGCCGCGATAGGAGATATATGGGCCTTGCTCGTTGCCTTCAGCGGTGTGGTTGAACACTACGTCGAGCATCACTTCAATGCCGTTCTTGTGCAACTGTTTCACCATGTTCTTCAGTTCATCCACCTGCATGGCGAACCTGCCTGTCGAAGCATAGGCGGCCTTGGGGGCAAAGAATCCTACGTTGCTGTAGCCCCACAGGTTGTAGAGCGGACGCCCATCGACTGGGGAGACGCGGTGGTTTTCAAACTCGTCGAACTCATGGATGGGCATCAGTTCCACGCAGTTGACGCCCAGCTCCTTCAGATAGGGAATCTTCTCGATGATGCCGGCAAACGTGCCCCGGTGCTTCACGCCAGAGGCCGCTCCGCACGTGAAGTTACGCACGTGCATCTCATAGACGATGAGGTCGTTGACAGGCGTTTCCAACGGCAGGTCATCCTCCCAGTCGAAGTCGGAGAACACCACCCGGGCCCGATACTGGTAGAGACTGTCCCAATTGGGTTGCTGTCCCCACACATCACGCCCGACAATCAATTTGGCGTAAGGGTCGAGCAGAATCCTGGACTTATCGAAGCGGTGGCCTTCTTCCGGCAGGAAAGGGCCATCCATGCGGAAGCCGTATTCAATGTTCTCATAATCCAGGTCGAAGATGATCATCGAGAACACATTGCCCAGACGGAACTCCTTGAAGAAAGGAATTTCCACGAAGGGCTTTTCCTCACGATTGTGGAAGAGCACCAGCGTGCAGTCGGTGGCATAACGAGAATAAACCGAGAAGTTCACCATATTGCCAACGACCGTTGCGCCAAACGGATAAGGCCGGCCTGGACGCAGTTTCAGTCCCTGGTACTCATGGGTTGGAAACAGATCGACTCTATGCATAATCGAAGAAATTGCTAAAGCCCGTGACATCCATGACGTCTTTCACCTCACTGCTGATTCCTTTCAGACAGACCTTCAGCCCTTTGGCGGCTGCCACCTTCTTGGAATAGAGCAACACGCGCAAGCCCGTACTGGAAATGTAGTTACATGCGGTCATATCGATCACCGCATTGCTGCCTTTCTCCAGAATGGCCAGAATATCATCCTGTACTTGCTGATAATTGAAAGAGTCAAGTTCTTTACCTAATTGATATACTTCTGTATTCATACTATCGGCTTTGAGTCTTCTAAGTGAGGGGGATGGGGGTTTGAACAGGCGTGGTGTGTAAATTCCAGTCCATGCAGTTGCGGACACGGAGGTCGGCGTATGGTTCTGCATTGAAGATGGTGGGATTGTTGGTCATCAGCTGCTCCGTGCCATAGAGGAAGGAGAACGGACGGGACTGTTCCATCGTCAGGTCGATGGCCTCTTGCAGCAGGTAAGCATTGTCGTGACAGTCGAACATAAAGCGATCGGTGTCGTGGTTATCTAGGAACAAGACCAGCTTAAAATCGGCAGGATACTTGGCGAAGTGGTCCTGAATCTTACTGCGGAGGGTCACGTTGCCCCTGAGGCCCCGGCCGGCATGGATCTCCTCTAAAAGAATGTCACGATAGGCAAAGTCGAGCACGCCGTCTAATGTGCCTACATAGTCGGCCTGCAGGTCGTCCTGGCTAAAGGGTTTCGTGTCTTGTGCCAGGAACTCCTGCAATCTTGCATCCGTCTTGAAATACAGTTGGCTGGCTAACTGCGGGCCGATACCAAACGCCCATACCTCGCCGAACACGACAATGTCATTGCGAATCTCCTGTAATTGTTCGCGCAAACTTTTCAGGAAACCATGCGGCTGGCCCAAAGCATGGTCAATACGGAAAGCATCTACACCCATGCGGGCGAGCCGCTCAGCCTTATCAATCATGAAACTGACCACTTCAGGGTTTGTCAGATTGAACTTGGGCAAGTCGCCGAAGCCTAAAAACGATACGAATTCATCACTGTCCTCCTTGGGATAGAAGAACCAGTCGCGGTGTTTGCCTCCATTCTTCAGCAGTGATTGCTCGAAAATGGGTGCCTCGTACCAGCAATGGTTGGGCACGAAGTCGCAAATTATCTTCAACCCCTTGTCGTGGGCTTCGTCGAGCAACTGCTGATAATCGTCCCAAGTGCCAAAGTGCGGGTCTACCTCTTCGAAATTCAGGCTGTGATACCCGTGATAGTTGGCCGACTTAAAGATGGGCGAGAGCATGATGGCGTTGAAGCCAAGCTCCTTGATATAGTCAAGTTTCTCAATTACTCCCTGCAGGTTTCCCCCGCAAAAAACGTTCTCACTCTTTGGCGGCACCTGCCACCCTCCGTTGAATCTGTCGATCAGCAGATGATAGATCCGGATGTTATTAAACCAGTTATTCATAATCTTAAAATTCATATCCGAGGTTGATGAAGAAATAAGCTTTCTTGGTGTGGTTGCTATAACCTAAGGTGGCACCGACAGGTCCAACTATCGTGTTATAATAGAAGGCGCCCTGAACACCAATCATGGTGCGATAGTCAAAGAGTTCCTTCACCTTTCCTGACTGTTGGCCGCCAGCCACACGTAGCAGCACGTAACTGCTTTTGCCTATTCGCTGCTGCGCTTGGAGCTGGGCCGACACGAGCTGGCGTTCTACGTACTCCATATTGCCGATGCCGGCGAATGGCATTTGCTGCTCTACGTAGTGACCGAACCACTCCCCGCCGATAGTGTTGCCGAAGACGGCGGGAACGACTGAGCCAAAGAGCAGGCGGCCATAGAACATGGGTTGGAGGGTAAAACGATTGCCGATAGTAAACGACATACGCCAGTCGGCACTGACAGAACTCATACCTGCGGTCTTACCTTGTTTGTTGCCGTCAATATCGCGGATATTGAGCTGGGCGAAGTCGTTGGTAAGATAAGCGTATTCAGCGTTAAAGCGAGCACCACGTGTGGGGAAGTTCCAGTTGTCCTCACTGTTAAAGGCCATGCGGGCACGATAACTGAAGAAATGTTCGTTTTTGAGTGTAACCTGTTTAGCCATTTCCGAGCCGAGCTTGTTGCGGTAGTGGAAGAAGTCCCAGCGCAGTCCCATCTGCAGGTTGAAATGGCGCAGGTCGAAATTGATGGGCAGGATTTCTGCCTGTGACTGGTTGTAGCGGATGTTGTAGTCAAGGTCGCCATAGGTATAGACATCAACGTCGTTTCTGTGGAACGTATAGCTGAATGTCGGGCGTGTAAAGAAGCGGGGGTGAACGGTGATCTCACCACGGGCCATCAGGCGCTTACCCAGGCGGAGCGTGATATCGGTTTCGACGGGGATGGCTGTCTTCAGTGGTATACCGAGTCCTAACAGCACAGCAGCGTATTCTTCTGAATCGAAACGCACGCCGGCATGGAGTTGTAAAGACTTGCGGTCGCCTGCCGAGAGGACGACACGCACACCGTTGTCATCAGGTACCAGCTGACATACGGCTGTCAGGTAGAACAGGTCCATACGCATACTTGTGGTGAGCGACTGCTCCAGTTTTGCATCGATGCTGTCAACCTTGCTCAGATGGAATTTCTGCTTTAGGAATTGCTCTGCCCGTGGGGTCATGTTTTCGAATGTAAAACTGGTGACATGCTGGCGCTCAGTCATGGCATTCGGACGCACAGGATAATGAATGGTAGGACGGAATGAGTCGTCGATGCCGATGCGCTCCTTCAGGGCGATGATTTCGTCCCAGTGGCTCATGGCCTCTTCTTCACCATAGCGTATCAGTGAGTCAATGGCCTCTGATGTAAAGCTGGCGGTAGAATAACCGTGAGGGTTCACGTTCATCCACAGGTCGCTGAGGGCCTTGTTTTCTGCATATTTGTTGACACAGTTCACGTCAATGATCTGACCGACGATTTTCATGGTGCCCGTAACGTCTTCAGCCGTCTTCGGCTTGCCGTTCAGTGTGACACCGATGATGACCTCGGCGCCCATCTCGCGGGCCACATCAACGGGATAGTTGTTCTTCAAACCGCCATCGACCAGTACCATGTCGCCGATTCTCACAGGTGAGAAGGCGGCAGGGATGGACATTGAGGCGCGTATGGCCTGTGGCAGACGGCCACTATGGAACACCACCTCGCTGTTGTCCATGATGTTTGTAGCCACACAGGCGAAAGGAATCTTCAGGTCCTTGTTAAAGTCGAGCGAGTCGGTGTAGCCCACAAAAAGCTTCTGGAACAGCTCGGCAAGGTTCTTACCCTTGATGAGACCACCACCAGTTTGGTTGTTCTTGCCAAAGGTAAGACCCGTGGAAAACAAATAGGTGTTCATTTTCTTACGGTCGAGATAACTTTGGTTGCGCAGGTCTTCCTTATCGGTAATGACGTAGGTCCAGTCCTGAGTCCTTACCATCGAGTCAAGCGAATGGGCATTATAGCCGATGGCATAGAGTCCGCCGACGATACTGCCTATGGATGTGCCGGTAACGATATCAACGGGGATGCCCGCCTTCTCCAGCACCTTCAGTACACCGATATGCGCCATACCTTTTGCACCGCCGCCACTGAGTACGACGCCTACTTTCTTCCTTTTAACAGCTGTGCTGTCCAACTGTGCATTGGCTGTACCAGTCATTAGCACAGCAACAATCATTAATACAATCTTTTTCATGTCCCTTTATGATATTTCATCCGATATTCCAATGGTGTCATACCCAAGTGTTCTTTGCAATATTTGCCAAAGAACGAGGGATTGGGGAAATTCAGGTCGTTGGCTATCTCCTGCATCGTCATGTCGGTGAAACGCAGGCGGCGCTCAATGGCTTTCAATGTATAGAGCTCCACTCTGCGGATGCGGCCGTCGCTCTCTTCCACTAACCTCATGAAACCGTCGACAATCCGTTTCTTATGAAGGCTGGAATTGATGTCTTCGTGCTGAACCTCCTCAGCCACCTGCTCCGAATTACGCCGCATGATGGACAGTATTTCCAGCACTATGGTGCCAAAGAGCATTCGTACGATATCGGGGGTGAGTACAGATGTGGAGAACTTCATTCTGTCGCGCAGTAACTGAAAATAGGTATCACATAGTTTGATATCGTCACCGTTAAGATGGACTACAGGATATAATTTCAGATTCGACATGTCTGCTACACTGATTTGCTTGTAAATGTCGATATTAAAAAGATCAGCGCGTCCAAACCAAATCTGTCGACAATTAAAATCCGACGACGCCATAAAGTTGGCGGCCGTGCTGTGGACCATATAGAGAAACAGGTCGTTCTTTTGTAACTGCACAACATGGCCGTCGTATTCGAGCTGTGCCCTGCCTTCAGTTATAAAGAAGAGAACGCCGTGATTTTGCAAACAAACAACACCCGATGGCACGGTGCCAATATTCTCCATCACGACCAACTCATCGCTATCACCTATCCTATAAGTGTCGTCCCCCCTGCGGGGCTTTAAATCCTGTATATCCATGATGCCAACATTTCTATGATGTTCTTTTTTGTCTGTTTTTGAATGCAAAATTAAACATTAATATCCAATTTTTGCTGTTCGATTTATCACCATTTCTGCTCTTCATCGTAAAAATACCAAAAAAAATCAAAAATCGGCAATAAAAGAAGAAATAAAGAGCATTAACCAAATGGCAGATAAAAAGAATATGTTTCCTAAAGCTATCAAAAGTCCTGTTTCCATCTCTTGTGGATCAGCTTAGACGTCTTTAGCTCTACGAACTCGCTTGCAACCATAATAGGATAAGATTCTTATACATATATAATAATGTGTATATTTATGTATCGTTTTCAGGTCTTTACTATTCATTCTTAATTATCAGCATCCTATCTAACGTCTATTTCACTTCACAATTGAGTTCGTGTACCGTTTCAAAACGTTAAATACGTTAAATCATCATGTTTCTAATGCTTTTAAAATCCCCCACATCCACTTTTCTACCGTTTAAGGTGTAAATTATTGATTATCAAGGTTTAAAATATTCTCTGACTATATATCTATAGAATGTTCTTCTTTTCCATCCCATATTATAAGTTTGTGTTCTACTGTGTTGTTAAAAGTTGCATAACTTCATTCTGGGTCCTTTTTGTCTATTTCATATTTTTCCCAATCTTCTTTCTGGCGTTTTTCACTATCTTTATTAGTAATGCAATATGAATGTAAAAAAAACAATAATGTATCTTTTCAATTTCAGAACAAGTAGCTGAGTAAATGAAATCTCCTTCAATACATCAAAGTGCTTGTCGTCAGAGACAATGTAGGTGGCATTAGCAGCGAAAGCACAGTCAACAAATTTATCGTCATCATGATCAGATTCTATCAAACGAAACTTGGAGTAAACTCCTCTTATCAGACATTATATGGCGTTCTCAGATGCTCCTTCAAAGTTTCTTCAATCTTCTCTTGGTTCCATGTCCCTTCGTCCCAAAGGCGATCCATTTCTTCATCTACCTTGCGGGCGTAGTACTGGCAGACAAGATCGCTCAACTACTTCACCTGTTCTTCGGTTTTGAAGTGAGACAGCAAACGAAGAAAATCCATCTGTGCCTGATTTAATCCTACATTCTGTACCATAAGTCTCATTTTATCTGTTGGCAAGGACGGTATAGCCGTATCTCGCATGCTTTGCGTGCAAAGATAGCTATTAATTTCGAAACAACAAAGAAAAGAGCAAGAAAAGTTGCCTGTTATTATCGCTATTCTCGAAAACCTATGTCACATCGGGTTCGATTAAAGCACAAACAAAATCAGGCAGATACTCCTAAGAGAGCTCTGCCTGAATGTTTTTTGACCGATTTTTATTTCTGTATTACTTCTGTCTGTTGCGCCAGAGCTGGGTCATATCCTCGAGAGTCTTGCCCTTGGTCTCAGGAACAAGCTTCCAAACAAAGAGGGCTGCGATGACACAGATGATGCCATAGAGGCCGTAGGTGAACCAGTGGCCGAAACCATCGCCCTCTGTAAGCTGCATGTTGAACATTGGTACAAACGAGCTTGACACGATGAAGTTGGATATCCACTGGAAGGCTACTGCTATGGCTACTGCAGCACCACGGATGGTGTTGGGGAAAATCTCTGCGATGAGCACCCAGCAGATAGGACCCCAAGAGAACATGAACGACGCTGAATAGATGAGCAGAGAGGCTGCTGTGATAAGCTCCATGCCTGCATGACCGAATGTTACAGCCACACCGAAGGCTCCTAATGCCATGCCTAAAGAACCGGAGATGAGCAGAGGCTTGCGTCCCCACTTCTCGACAGTAAACACAGCCACGAGGGTGAAGGAGATATTGATGATACCCATGAATACAGTCAGCATCATCGGGTCGTCCATGCCCATATCACCGAAGATACGTGGAGCATAGTAGAGCACGGCATTGATACCTACTGCCTGCTGGAACACAGAGAGCATGATACCTACGAAGATACACATCGCACCATAGGTCATCAGTTTCTCGGTCTTTACCACCATGGTATCCTTGATGTCCTGAAGGATCTGTGCTGCCTTGCTGCTGCCGTTGATCTTTGAGAGGATGCCAAGAGCCTTGCTGTCCTGACCGATGCTTACAAGATAACGTGGAGTCTCAGGAACGAAACAGATAAGCAGAGCGAAGAGACCTGCGGGTACAGCCTCACTACCAAACATATAGCGCCAGCCAGTTTCCACCGTCCATACTGCTCTTGGATCAAGAGCGGCAAGTCCCTTACCCATATCCTCTACTACGGGCTGGATATGATCGCCAAGGATAAAGAAGTTAACGAAATAAACCACCAGCTGACCGAAGATAATGGCAAACTGGTTCCAGCTTACGAGCATGCCTCGGATATTTGATGGAGCCACCTCACCGATATACATCGGGCAGATGGCTGATGCCAGACCCACACCGATACCACCGATGACACGGTAGATATTAAACATGATAAGCAGAGAGTAAGTAGGCTCGCCATAGTTGAAGAACAGGAACTCTGGGTCCATCGAGCCGAGGGCTGAGATGAAGAAGAGCAGACCTGCGATGATAAGTGACTTCTTACGGCCAAGGTTGGTGGCAAGGAATCCAGAGAGAGCTGAACCGATGATACAACCAATAAGGGCAGAGGCAGAGGTGAAGCCATGCCAACCGTCGGTATAGGCAAAATCCTTTGCTTCCATGAAAAACGCCTGGAGACCCTTCTCGGCTCCAGAGATAACAGCTGTGTCGTAACCGAACAGCAGACCGCCCAATACGGCGACCATAACGATACTGATTAGGTAAGATTTGCTACCTTGTTCTGATTGTTGCATAATAAAGATTCGAAAAAATTTTTGTGCAAAAGTAAGGTTTTTCTTCGAAATTACCAAATATTTTGCTCATATTGAATACTTTTTTTACCAAATATTTGTCTGTATCATAAAAAATGCCTAATTTTGTAACTTGAATAGGTCCGATAATAAGAAACGAGAGATGAGAAAACTGATATCACTACTCCTGATGACCATTGCTACTGCATCAGTAATGGCGCAGCCATCGTTAATTCCTGAAATGAAGTTCCGCAGGCTTGATACGCAGAACGGACTTTCGTCATCACAGATCAACAATATCTTCAAAGACTCACGCGGCTATGTCTGGATAGGCACTCCTTACGGACTGAACCGTTATGACGGTTATCGTGTCAGGACCTTTTACTCCAACAAGCGCGACACAACCACCATGCGCGACAACTACACAGACCGTATCTATGAGGATAAATACGGCCATCTGTGGTTGCGTCAGGGCATGAACTTCTGTATCTACAATCCTGAGGACGAATCCTTTGAACGCAATGCTTCGAGGGTATTGGCAGAGATGGGTGTAGAAGTGGGTGTAGAGTGGCTTCATATCGACTCCAGGAAGAATATCTGGGTGAAGGGATTTGATGACGGAATATACTGTCTGCACCCGAAAGAGAAGAAGGGTTACGATATCACAAAGATTAATCAGGGATACGGGCTGAATGAGTTCCACCCTGAATGGGGTATCTCTAATGTTGCCGAACTCGGGGAGTGGCTCATTGCGGTAACAAACAAAGGACACATGGTAGCCCTTAATGGGAAGAAGGGTGAAGTGGACTGGGTGGAAAACTGGATGCGCGATCATGGCAGTCCTGAGAATCAGGAGTACCGCATTGTCATCGACAGCGAAGAAAACTACTGGTGCTCTGTTCTTAACAATATCTATATCTATATTAAGAAAGAGAAGAAATGGTATAACTCCTTGGAAGAGTACTTCGCTGCTCACGGCATCGAGGGTGTGCCAGGGCCTCTGATGGTATGGAACATTATCATCGACAAGAACAACTGGCTATGGCTTGCCTGCGACCATGACGGTCTTGTTGTGGTTGACCTTAAGGGGAAACAGTGGAAACAGTTTCTTAATAACAAATATGACGAGACGACCATCAGCGACAATACCCTTCGTAATCTCCTGAAGACCGACGATGGCAGTATATGGATAGGCACATATAAGAACGGTGTATGTCAGTATGTGCCAGGTCTTTCGAGTCTGATGACGGTGGAACTGGGTGATATCACCACTATCAGTGAGGATAAGTATGGCTACTACTGGGTGGGCACAAACGACGACGGTATCAAGGTGTATAACCCCAAGACGGGCGAGATAATCAATCATTACACCAAGGATAACAGTAGCCTCACCAGTAACATCGTTGTTGGCTCATGGCCTTCGAAGGATGGCTCATTGTGGTTTGGATCATATAACGGCGGTCTTACGCATTGTATCCCCTCTGGCCCTTCGCAAGCCACAGTGATAAACTACCAGGCTTCGGAAAACGGTCAGGGGCTTGCCAACAACAGCGTGTGGGCACTTACTGAGGACAGGTGGGGCCGCATGTGGTTCAGTACCCTCGGAGGAGGGCTTCAGATGCTCGATCCAAAGACTCAGAAGTATCATACCTGGAACACTCAGAACAGTCAGATTCCAGGCGACTACCTCACTTCTGTGGGATGGACAAAGAAAGGCTGGCTGATAACTGGCACAAGTAATTACTACTCTCTTGTTAATCCTGTGAGCAAGAAGCTTATCAATCAGATTATCCCCGATTCTCCGGATATAACAGTAAACACTAATACCACCAATTATGTCATCGAGGATAGTCGTGGTATCATCTGGCAGGGATCAACGTCTGGACTTACCGTCTATGACCCCAAGACAAAGTTCATCACCATGCTCGATATGACCAATGGCCTGTATGGATCTACCATCAACTCGATAATTGAGGATAAGAAGCATAATATATGGGCTGTTACCGATCATGGAGTATCGAATATCGTACCCATCAAACAAGAGGACGGCACATGGCAGTTTAATATCCGCAGCTATAACAGCCGTGACGGACTCCAGAAGGCAGTATACAACCAGCGCTCAACATTCCTCACCCGGGATGGAAAGGTGCTCGTTGGCGGTCAGGGTGGTCTGGATATCATAGATCCGGCAAAACTTATGGATGAACGCAATGAAGAGCATGTGGTATTCAGCGGACTGCAGATATTCGATAAGGATATTGCTGTGGGGCAGGAATTTGACGGACGTGTGATACTGGATGAGGCTCTTGATGTGTGTCGCGAACTGTCGTTGAAGTTTAATGACCAGTTCACCATCCAGCTTGCCACCAGTGAGGTAAGTGTCAAAAACAACAAGCGATTTGCCTATAAGCTTGAGGGATTCAATGAGAACTGGGTGAAGACCTCTGAGCTCAACCCTAATATTACCTTCAACTCACTTCGTGCCGGTTCATACACCCTCTGCGTGAGGATACTGAAAGAAGATGGTACATTCGGTTCTGAAGAGAGCCAGCTTGAGATAACTATCCGTCCGCCATTGTATCGCACTCGCTGGATGGTGCTCCTCTATATGATCATGATTGCTGCTGTAGCCTTCTTCTGGCGTAAGAGGTTCCTCAAAAAGCAGCATGAGAGGATGGAGATGGAACGACTCAGACGTGATACAGAGAAGAAACAGTGGATGAGCGAGATGCGCAAGCAGATGCAGGAGGAGATGAGACTGTTTAAGGAGAAAGAGGGGAAGGTGTATGTGCCAGATGAGAACGGAATTGTTGAACCCGTGGAAGAAGAGGAGGCCATGGAAAGACAGAAAGTGGACCTCGTGCCTCTCTTCCGTATGGTCTGCGATGCTTTCAAGGCTCCTGAGGACAAGGAAATCAATGTGCTGTTCTTCCCGTTTGTAGATGACTTAAATGTCATGGGCGACCGCAAAAGCCTGGGTGAGATGCTCAGCATACTTCTTAACAACGCTGCCAATTTCTCTCCATCAAAGAGTAAGATTAAGGTATTCCTTGAGAAGAAGGGCGACAGTGCCGAGCTTCGTGTTGCCGACAGTGGCATAGGAATCCCAAGTGAGGCGATGGCTACCCTCTTCGACGAGATCATTGGTGATGATGACAACCTCAACCTGCATAAGGTGTTTGACATTGTGCTTGGTCATAACGGAACTATCCGAGCTGAAGAGAATCAAGGAGGAGGCACGGTGTTTGTCATCGAGATTCCATCTGGAATGGATGTTCCGGTAGAGGATGCGGTAATAATGGAGGACTGATTAAATAAAAAATAGAAAAATAAAAAATATAATAATCAAAGCGAATAATGAAAAGACTACTATTGATTGGGTCTGCACTGATGATGGCAGGAATGGCTATAGCTGCAGATGTTAAGACAGAAGGAAACAGTGTGACAATTATTCCTGACGGTGGTCAGGCAAAGGTGATCCGTCTCGAAGTGATGAACGGAAACATTATCCGTGTGCGTGCTACTTCCAAGGAGGCTCTGCCCCAGAAGCCGGCATCTCTGATGATTGTTCCTCAGACAGCCCCTGCTAAGGGTTCGTATACCATCAATGAGGATAGTGCCAATGTGGTTGTTAAGGCCAAGAACGTTAAGGCTGTGGTAGCTAAGACTACTGGCGAGATAACCTTCTTCGACGAAGATGGCAATCAGCTTCTGAAGGAAGCCAAGGACGGTAAGAAGTTCTGGGACTTTACTGTTCCTGAGCGTGAGCTGGGTATAAGAAACGGATATACCGTGCCTGAAGAACATAAGCATGGCCTCTCATGGCAGATGAAGTTCGACAGTCCTGAGGACGAGGCTTTCTATGGTCTGGGGCAGCACCAGAGCGAGGAGTTTAATATGAAGGGAAAGAATGAGGATTTGTTCCAGTATAATACAAAGGTAAGTATCCCGTTTGTGCTCTCTAATAAGAACTACGGTATCCTTTGGGATTCGTATAGCTATTGCCGCTTTGGTAATCCTAATGACTATCTCCAGCTGAATCGTGCCTTTAAACTTTATGACAGAAACGGTAAGGAGGGTCATCTGACTGGAACTTATATCGACGCACAGGGCAAGAAGCTTGTTCGCGATGAGGATTCTATCTATTATGAATATGGTACACCCGCGAAATCTGAGATAGCACTTAAGACTGATAATGGCGGTATCAAGAATTTCCCCAATGGCATCAACCTGATGGGTGCCAATGTTACATACGAGGGCTTTATCGAGCCAGAGTGCTGTTGCAAGGCACAGGGCAAGAAGGGCAAGAAGCACATGCAGCTCTACCAGTTTGTGCTTTATTATTCAGGTTATGTCAAGGTCTATATCGACGGCAAGGAGGTTGTTCCTGAGCGTTGGCGCACAGCCTGGAACCCAAATACCTATAAGTTCTCTACCGAGTTGCAGAAGGGTAAGCGTGTGCAGTTGCGCATAGAGTGGCGTCCTGATGGTGGTGAGGCTTACTGTGGATTGCGTGTATCTGAGCCACGTAGTGCCGAGGAACGTGGTAAGCTGAGTGTATGGAGTGAGATGGCTAAGGATATGGACTACTACTTCATTGCTGGCGAGAATCTTGATGAGGTGGTTTCAGGCTATCGCACACTTACAGGAAAGGCTTCACTCTATCCTAAGTGGGTGCTAGGCTTCTGGCAGAGTCGTGAGCGTTATAAGACCCAGGATGAGATCGAGGGAACATTGGCAGAATTCCGTAAGCGTCAGATACCTATAGATAATATCGTTCAGGACTGGAACTACTGGCCAGAGGATCAGTGGGGAAGTCATAAGTTTGAAGAGTCTCGCTATGCTAACCCACAGCAGATGTTGGACAATGTGCACAAGATGCATGGTCGCTTTATGATATCTGTTTGGCCTAAGTTCTATTGCAACACTGATAACTACAAGGAGCTCGATGCCAAGGGATGGATGTATGTTCAGAGTCCTACTGACGATATCCACGACTGGGTAGGTCCTGGTTATAAGAACGGTTTCTACGATGCCTACGATGCCGGAGCACGCAAGATGTTCTGGCGCCAGATGGACGAGAATCTCTATACCAAGTATAATCACAATGGTATCGCAGGTGTTGATGCATGGTGGATGGATGCTTCTGAGCCAAATGTGCGCGACTGTACTCCCATGTGGTATCGCAAGGCACTTTCTGGCCCAACAGCCTTAGGCACATCAACAGAGTATTTCAATGCGTATTCTACTGTAAATGCAGATGCTATATATAATGGTCAGCGCTCGGTATGGAAGGGTAAGAAGAATGAGCCTCGCGTGTTCCTCCTGACACGTAGTGGATTTTCTGGTGAGCAGCGCTTCTCTACTGCAACATGGAGTGGTGATATCGGTACCCGTTGGGAGGATATGCGTGCCCAGATGACTGCTGGCTTGAACTATTCTATCTCAGGTGTTCCTTTCTGGGGAATGGACCAGGGTGGATTCTGTGTTGAGAACCGCTATGTAGCAGCACAGCAGTTGTTCGACAAGAGCGGTGTTGAAAACGAAGACCTGAAGGAGTGGCGTGAGTTGCAGACACGCTGGAACCAGTTTGGAACCTTTATTCCTCTCTTCCGCTCTCATGGTCAGTGGCCATTGCGTGAGATATGGAACATCGCTCCAGATGAGCATCCTGCTTACAAGTCATTCGTTTATTATGATAAGCTTCGCTATCGCCTGATGCCTTACCTCTATTCGATGGCCGGCTGGGCACACTTCAAGGATTACACCCTGATGCGCCCATTGGTGATGGACTTCAATGGTGATAAGGAAGTTGAGAATATCGGCAACCAGTGGATGTTCGGTCCTGCACTGATGGCTTGTCCTGTAGGCTATTATAAGGCTCGCAACCGCTCGGTTTACTTCCCTGTGGATTGCGGCTGGTATAACCTCTATACCAACGAATACATCGAAGGAGGTCAGAACCTCATTGTAGAGGCTCCTTATGAGCAGATTCCTGTATTCGTTCGCGAGGGTGCCATCATCCCGTTCGGACCAGAGATGCAGTGGAGTGATGAGAAACCCGCAGAGCTCATCAATCTCTATGTCTATGCAGGACAAGACGGTAAGTTCCAGCTCTATGAGGATGAAGGCACCAATTACAACTACGAGAAGGGTAAGTATGCCACTATTGATATCGAGTATGACGACGAAGACCATACCGTTAGCTTCTCAGCAAGAAAGGGAAATTTCCCAGGTATGTTGAAGAATCGTCGCTTCAATGTGGTGCTGATCACAAAAGACGCTCCAAAACCACTTGATCTGGATAATCCACAAGGAAAGTTGGTTACTTATAACGGCAAAGCCGTGAAAGTTCAGCTTTAAGCTGAATAAACCGACCTTAACCATAGAGGGTGCACGATTCTGGTGCACCCTCACTTTTAAAAAACTACTAAAACATCATGATGAATATGAAGAAACGACTGACAATTCTTTTAGCTGCTGTCATCATAGGTATGGCTGTGCAGGCACGTGAGAGACTGAACTTCGATAAAGGGTGGAAGTTTATCCTGGCAGATAAGCCGGAGATGGCTAAGGTCGACTATGATGACTCAGGCTGGAGAACCCTCAACGTGCCTCATGACTGGGCAAGAGAGGGCAACTTCTATGTAGGCAATCCCAGTGGAGCCGGTGGCGGAGCACTACCTGGAGGAATAGGATGGTACAGAAAGATGTTCGAGGTGAGAAGTATGAAGGAAGACAGATATTACCTGGAGTTTGATGGGGTATATATGAACTCTACGGTATATGTGAATGGTCAGAAGGTAGGATTCCGTCCTTATGGCTATTCAAGCTTCGAATATGACATCACAGAATGTCTTAAAGAGGGAAGAAACATCATAGCAGTGAAGGTAGACAACTCTGATCAGCCTAACTCGCGTTGGTATTCCGGATGTGGCATCTATCGCCATGTATGGCTCACGAAGACAAATCCCGTTCACGTAAAGCACTGGGGGATATTTGCCGATGCCAGGGTTGTTAAGGGTAAAGGAAAGCTTAACATCGAGGTGGCGCTTGACAATGTCACAAAGTATCCTGACCCCGTTGTTACAAATACACTTATTGCACCCAATGGTAAGGTGATAGGAAAAACCAAGGGCGCGAAGTCTTCCATCTCTATCAGCAAGCCTATGCTCTGGAGCTGTGAGTATCCAAATGTATATAAGCTGCTCACGGAAGTGATGGTTGGCGGCAAGGTAGTGGATACCTACGAGACAACCACAGGATTTCGCGACTTTAAGTTTGATGCGAAGACAGGCTTCTGGCTCAATGGCAAGAACTTCAAGCTCAATGGTGTCTGTGAGCATCATGACTTCGGATGTCTCGGAGCAGCCCTCAACGAGGATGCTCTGCATCGTAAACTTACCAAACTGAAGGCTATGGGTGTGAACTCAATCCGCAGTTCACATAACCCTCCTGCCCCAGAGCTTCTGAATATGTGCGACACCATGGGACTTATCGTTATGGATGAGAGTTTTGACATGTGGCGACGCCGTAAGACACAGAATGACTATGCCCGATTCTTCGACGAGTGGCATGAGCGCGATCTTGCCGACCTTATCCTGAGAGACCGTAATCACCCATCTATCCTCATGTGGTCTATAGGCAACGAAGTACTCGAGCAGTGGTCTTCCGCAGAGGCAGACACACTCACTCTCGAACAGGCGAACCTGATTCTTAATGCTGGTCACGATGCATCTACACTTGCCAAGGATGGTGAACTCTCTGTACAGTCGCTACTCACCCAGCATCTGGCAGAGATAGTGAAGCGTTATGATACCTCCCGCCCCATTACCGCAGGCTGCAACGAGCCATCGCCTAATAACCATCTCTTTAAGAGTGGCGCTATAGATATCATAGGCTTTAATTATCATCACCAGTGGGTTCCTGGTGTGCCTAAGGAGTTCCCTGACAAGCCATTTATCTTCTCTGAGAGTGTATCCGCCCTACAGACACGCGGATTCTATATGATGCCGTCTGACAGCATCTACCGAGCTCCAAAAGAGTGGTGGATGCCTTATACCGACCCTACATATATGTGTTCGGCCTACGATAACATGTCGGCATCGTGGGGCTCTACTCATGAGGAAACATGGGATGTGGTAAAGCATACGCCATACGTGGGAGGTCAGTATATATGGACAGGTTTCGACTATATTGGTGAGCCTACACCATACGGATTCCCGGCTCGCAGTTCATATTTCGGTATCATCGACCTTGCGGGCTTCCCTAAGGACAGCTATTATATGTATCAGAGTGAGTGGACCTCGGAGCCTGTGCTGCATCTCTTCCCCCATTGGAACTGGATTCCTGGCGACTATATCGACATGTGGTGTTATTATAATAATGCCGACGAGGTAGAACTCTTCATCAACGGGAAGAGTGAAGGTGTACGTAAGAAAGCTGATAGTCATCAGTATCACGTGATGTGGCGTGTTACCTTCGATCCGGGCGAAGCGAAGGTGGTGGCTCGCAAGAATGGAAAGGTTGTTGGCGAGAAGAGCATAAAGACAGCCGGCGCACCTGACCATATCCGGCTCTCAGTAGATTACAAAGGTAAGAATACAACCTTTATCACTGCCGAGGTAGTAGATAAGGATGGTAACCTCTGTCCTTGGGCTGACGATTCTATCGATTTTATCTATGAGGGAGAAGGGGCTATCCTGGGTACGGATAACGGTTGCCAGACATCAATGGAACGTTTTACATCACCTAAGCGTAAGGCTTTCTTCGGCAAATGTATCGTAGTAGCTACAGGCCCAGGATCAATCACGGCAAAGTCGCCAACCCTGAATCCGGCATGGATAGAGATCGAATAGTTTTGAAGTTAAGAAATTAAGGAGTTAAGTCATATGAAAAAGAGTTTTGTACTATTATCATTTATCATTTGTCCTTTATCATACAGTTCTGTTTCTGCACAGATTCAGACTAATGCAGGGGTACAGTATCTGCAGTGTATGCAGAAAGATATGTCTACGGACTTCTACGACCTGTCTAACACCTATTTCCTTGCTGATTCGCTAGTTAGTTTCGATGTCGCAAAAGGCGAAGGTCTGGTGCAATGGAAAAGATACAGGATGTCGCCTCGTCAGGCATTTAATCTGAATGGTTATTGGCCAGTACGCACCCAGATGCTGGATTTCCCTGATGCTGCCTATGATAATGATCCGAACCTTAAACTGAGCATAGAGTTTATAACTCCGAGGACAGCACGAATCAAGATGCTTACAACGCCTATCGTCCCGAAGGATAAGGATGCAGACGATGTGATGTTCTGTGATAATTTTAAGAAACGTACAAAGAGTTCATCCTGGAAGTGCACTCAGATCTCCAATGCCATCAAATACAGTTCTGAATATGGCTCTATTGAGATACAGAAATACCCGTGGAGGATTGCTATCAAAGATTCCAAAGGTAAGATTCTTACTCAGACGCGTCATAACATAGATAATGACTCAACCCAGGTAAAACTGTTGCCGTTCTCGTTTATCAAACGTGGCTCTGACAACTCCCGCAGCATTAATCCCGTCTTTGCAATAGCTCCTGGTGAACGCATCTATGGATGTGGCGAGTCGTTCACTTCTTTGAATAAGGTGGGACAGAAGGTACATCTCTCCGTCACCGACCCTCAGGGACCTGAGAGCGATGGTCAGTATAAGCCTGTGCCGTTTTTCTTCTCTAATCGTGGCTATGGCATCTTCATGCATACCTCCGCTCCTGTGACCTGTGACTTCGGAGCAAGCTATATAGGTGCAGACCGTCTGTTTATGGCTGATGAGCAGATGGACTTCTTCGTATTCTTCGGAGAACCGAAGGATATCCTCAATGAATATACCGATATCACAGGAAAGTCTCCAATGCTTCCACTCTGGAGCTTCGGAACATGGATGAGCCGCATAACATATTTCTCTCAGGAGGAGGGGCTGGAGATTGCTCGTCAGCTACGTGCTAATAAGATTCCTTCAGATGTCATCCACTTCGACACAGGATGGTTTGGTGTAGACTGGCAATGTGACTATGAGTTTGCGAAGGATCGTTTCAAGGACCCTGTGAAGATGCTCAAGCAACTCTCAAAGGATGGTTTCCACACCTGTCTGTGGCAGTTGCCTTACTTCACCCCAAAGAACCGTTTCTTCCCGGAGATTATTGAGAAAAATCTACATGTGGTTAATGCTACTGGTGGCATGCCTGTGGAGGATGCCATCCTCGATTTCTCTAACCCAGAGACTGTCAACTGGTATCAGAGTAAGATTGAAAGACTGATGAAACAAGGTGTAAGCACCATCAAGTGCGACTTCGGCGAGGCCGCTCCTTATAACGGATTCTATCATAGTGGTAAAGGCGGACTCTATGAACACAACCTGTATCCTCTGCGCTATAATAAAGCCCTTTGGGAGGTTGTTGAGCGTAATCATCCTGGTGAAGGAATTATATGGGCTCGTAGTGCCTGGGCAGGGTCTCAACGTTATGCCCTTCACTGGGGAGGTGATGCTGCCACCACAAACACGGGACTCTTAGGCGATTTGCGCGGAGGCCTATCCTTCGGCCTCAGCGGATTCTCTTTCTGGAGTCATGACATGGGAGGTTTCGTAACGGCATCACCAGAGGATATCTATCGTCGTTGGCTGCCTTTCGGATTCCTGTCAAGTCATACAAGAGCACATGGTGCTCCCCCTACGGAGCCCTGGCTTATCTCTGAGAGTTTTACAGATGCTTTCCGAGCTTGTGCTGAGATGAAGTATAAGCTGATGCCTTATGTATATGCTCAGGCAAAAGACTGCACGGAGCGAGGGCTGCCGATGGTTCGTGCTCTACTGGTGGAGTTCCCACAGGATAAAGGTGCCTGGCTCGTGGAGGACGAGTATATGTTTGGTTCACAGATTCTCGTGGCTCCCATGATGGAATCCGGGAATAGCCGTGATGTATACCTGCCAAAGGGCAAATGGATCGACTATCAGAGCGGAAAGGTTTATGAGGGTGGCTATCAGACCATTGAGGCAGGCAAGATACCCGCTATCATCCTCGTACGCGATGGTTCACTTATTCCCCATGCACCTCTGGCTCAGCGCACTGACCAGATAGACTGGAACAAGATTGAAATGAAGACATATAAGGCAGATGCAACCAGATGCACCGGTTTGCTCTTAAAACCTGGAGATAAAGTGCTGCAGACTATCGAACGCTAATGCCTCTGGCGGCGGACAGATATGCGGGCAGCTCCCCCACCCGACGCTGATGAACCTTTAGTCTTAACACCACTTACCTTGGCACGACGTACACCGTTACGTCGTGCCTGTTTTGACTTGGCCTTTGCTGCAGCCTTAGCATTCTGGGGATTGGCATTAGCAATACTGTCGAGGGAATCGCGCTTGGCGGGATCGCCGAAAATATTCTTACGGAAAGCCTCAAGCTCTGCCTCAATACGTTTCTGCTCAGCAGTGAGCGAAGCCTCATCAGGACAATACTGTGCAAGAGTCTTACCAAGCATATTGGTGGTCTTATAGATCTTCCCGCGATACATGTTCAGGGTAAAAAAGTCATCCATCGACATCGTAGCGGCATTGTTAAGACTCGATGTCATAACCGTCTGGCGGTTAAGGAAAGGTTCCAGGTCACTGTATTTCACCCAGAAGAGCGGATATTGCGTGGCCTCGCCTCCGAAATCATCGTCACGCAACATGATAGGACATAAGGCGAGTACCTTTATATGGAATGAAGAGTTAGCCTGATCGTAATAGGCACTCTCCTTAAGATAGTATTTCTTCACCTCAGCAGAAGGGATATCGCTGTTGTCTACCTTCAGTTTCCCTTCCTGTTCCTCATAGAAGATATGATAGTTGTCGAGGATGGTCTTCATCGTGGTCTTTGATGCTTCTTCAAAGACATCGCTGCCGTCGGTGGGATATTCATAGATGGGGACATATCCGTTCTGGGCTAACTTGAAGATATAGGTAAACAGGTTCACCTGCTTACCCTTAGGCTCTACAGGATAGTAAAGTCCGGCATTGGCATCCTGTTCGAGATTTATCTCACGATAGATATCACGACGCCACACCACATCCTCCGGCACATCAAGAGCCGTAGGGAACGATATCTGTGCACGTTTCGTCATTGCCGACGAAGGATTCTTTTTCTTCTGCTGCTCTGCCTGTTGCTGAACACGACGTGCCTTAGGCTGCGCAGAAACGTCAGTAAATGATAAATGATAAATGATAAATGATAAACTTATCACCATCATCACTCTTTTCCTTCTCATCATCCCTCAATATATTTAATAATTTTTTTTATATATATCATTTCACTATCACCTCCATCGGGTTCTGCAGCGTTCTTGTGAGTCCATCCGGTCCTACTACCGTCACCCTTGAGATATAGAATCTGCGGTTTCGCGTAAGTTTTCTGAATGTATCCTTCTGACGGGCTGAGAACGATGCGCCTTCTGAGGCCATTGGCACAGCATTTCCCATATTGTCGAAGAACACGGTCTCAAAGCTCTGAACCCTGAAAGCGATGTCGAGTATTCCATCGTCGATAGCTGCTCCAATGGCATTGGCACCAACCAACTGGCCCTTTGCCAAACCACCTCCCTTATATCGTGTAGGATTGCCATGCTCGTCGTTCATCGTGATATACGGAGTAGGATCTGGCAACTTACGCACACGGAACTTAAACTGTCCCATCTGCTGGGCACGTCCGGTATTTGTGGATGAAACGGTAAATACCACATCCTGTCCGACCTTCGACGGACGGGCAATATAACGTCCTGGCCCTACCGTCTGCAACGTTCCATTGGTCATCGAGGCTGACACTTTATTTAGAGGCACCCCTGGCACACTGATGCTAATAGGGTTGTTATATCCTGCGTAGAGCACATTCATAAGGTCGGCACTAACAGTGGCGCTAGGATCAACGACAGTATACTTCTGTGAGAAGTCGCGACGAATCTTATCACCATTGCCATTGAATGTCTCCATGTATCCTGCTAGGGTAAAATCACCTGTAGAACCACAGATACGTTCATAAAGATTATCATTTAGCGCCACTTTTTGACCACCTATGTAGATGTCCGGCACTTGAGTAGTATCCACAGCAGCCATCACGATATGTGCAGAAAACTTATCTCCTCTAACGATGGTCTGAGAATTAGGTATCACAAAGGCCTCGAGGGCATTAACACGGATATCCTTGACATCGATATTCTGGACCAGGGTATGCAGCACCTCTCCCTCAGCATAACGCACATCGCTCTGCAGTTTTGAGAGCAATGTCACAGCAGCTGCTGCCGGCATCGACTCAAACATATATTCCTGCCAATTCTTACCCATTGCGCGCTTGGGTACCTCTGTGGTAAGATTGCTGGCGATAATCTGTTTCTGTTTCTCATCGGTAACCATCATCAGCATCTGCTCACGGAAGGAGTTGATGGCATCGTAGAGTTTCTGTCCCTGACCATGTGTTGGAGAGAGCATCACATAGTTTGCTGGTTCCTGATCCTCCTTGTTCCGGATATCCGTTACGTCACCATCTTCTCCGTCAGCCTCAACAACGATGGCCTCTTTCAGACTTGCTGCCAGGTTATACAACGAGTCGCTCATCTGACGAACCTGCTGAGCCTTTTCATACCAAGCCTTGGTCTTCTGGGGATTGGTATTCATCTGCTGCTCGAAGGTTTCGTAGATAGCGAGGTTCTCCATAGAGGAGTTGCTAGTAGTACGGTTCAAACTTTCCTCCACGATAGAGAAACCGTTGAGTACCTCGTTAGAGACATTCAGCGCCAACATAGCCATCAAGACGACATACATCAGGTTGATCATCTTCTGGCGGGGAGAGACGGGTCTTTTCTTTATTGCCACGATTTAATTTGACTATTTGACAATTATACTATTCCACTATTCACTGCCCTACCGGTGCAACCCTAGCAGACATTGCCTCTATCATACGGGCATAGATACTGTTAAGTTCAGCTATCTGACCCGCCATCCTCTTTGTCTGTTCATTAATATCATCGATAGTGCCAATCTGAGAACTTGCACTCTTCAACTGCATCTCATATACCTTACATATACCTGTGAGTGTACGATTAAGGTTCTCCATCTCCTCTGAGTCATGGGCAAGACGCTCACTCTGTGCCGAGACCTTCGAGAGCATCTCAGTAAGACGCTTAAGCTCATCGACATAGTTGGTCGTTGCCTCCTCAAGTTCTGGATTAACTGGCGGAAAAACTGTGGTTACAGGTGCACCACCAGCCATAGTATTAACAGACGACGATACAGCAGCAATAGCCTCGCTATCAACCTTCGTCTGACTAGCCGTACCAGCATTGCTACCACCGCCGGCACCGCCTCCGATAATGATTGTGCCTCCATTGCCGCCAATGACAGTAGCATTGCCACCACCTCCATTACCTTCAGAGACTCCGGAAACACGCACTGGCTCCACAGCATCCTTTCCGGTCCTCACATGAGTATCCAGTTCCATTCCGTCGGTAGTCTTGTCAAAAGGACGGTCGAAGGCTGAAAGAAAAAACACCACAACCTCTGTTCCCATACCCAAGAACAGGAAGAAATCCGCTCCGTCCATATGGGTAAGTTTGAATAGAGTACCAAGGATAACGATTGATGCACCCCAGCTATATGCATAGTTCAGGAATGTCTGTCCAGGCACACTGTCCATCCACTTCTGCAGACGGTATATAATATTGTATTTACTGTATCTGGTCATATCTATCTGCGTTTTTTGTCAAGTTTCACTTTCTCACTTGTTGTATTCGCCATGCTACGAACACAACGGAATCCGATATACGAACGTGGCTGGTTCTGATACTCCGAACTACGCCATGCAGAACGGATATAAGATTCTGGATCTTTCCACGAACCACCTCGCACACTCTTCTTCTTCAGGCGATATGGGTCTTCTATCGCAGCATTATATTTCAGCTGTGGGTTGATATCGTTCATCGCCTCTACTCCTGCCTCTGTATAGATGGTTGATGTCCACTCTGCCACATTACCTGCCATATCAAAGAGGCCATTGCTGTTTGCTGCATATATCCCAACCCTGCTGGTAATCAGGTTCCCATCTTTGGTATAGTTACCGTTGTCAGGCTTGAAATTCGCGAAGAAACAGCCTTTCCCGCTTGCCACATCCTCATTATCCCATGGGAACTCGTTCTGATCCTTGCCTCGTGCGGCATACTCCCATTCTGCCTCTGTCGGCAGACGATAACGCTGCACATATCTCGCTGCAGGTCCCAAACCTTTCAACAGGTACTCTGTACGCCAGGCGCAGAAGGCATTTGCCTGTTCCCATGTTACTCCAACCACCGGATAGTCATTATATGCGGGATTAGAGAAGTAATAGCGCATATATGTCTCGTTGTCGGCATTGGGAAAGTCATTTACCCAACAGGTGGTATCAGGATATATATTTACTATGTAGGTATTAAGGAAGTCCCATGGGCCTGTCAACTGACGGTTGATAGTCTCTCGGATAATCCTTCCTTCGTCATCCACGTAGGCAGTGTCTTTAGATATCCAAACCTCCTCATTGGGGTCTACAGTAATATCTGTATTCAGGTTGCGCTCCGTGGGATTGATACGGTACTTGCGGAGAGCCGCCGATGTGTAGTCATATATCTCGTAGCGGTAGTTCATCTGGGTGTAATCGAGCATCTTGTCACCAGTAACGGGATTTGTCACATATAGTCCGTCTATTATCTCCTGCTCATCCTCACTCGGACGTCTGGGCAGAGGCTTCTTCCAGTTAATCTGTGAGCCGATCTCCTCACCGTCCTTGTCTGTCTTCACCACACGATAAGTCTCGTCAATCTCAGCCAGACGCTCACGGAGGATAGAATCCCTCACGTAGTTAACAAACTGACGATATTTCGAGTTTGTTACCTCAGTCTCATCCATCCAGAATCCATCAACGGAAATATCCCTCACTGGAGTCTGCTTGCCCCAGAGGGTATCCTGTTTCTCTATACCCATCTTCAGATGACCACGTTTCACGAAGGTCATACCGTAAGGAGTGGGCTCTGTGAAAGCCTTACCACTGGTACCTGTCACCTCCCCACCATTATAACTGGCCAGTTTGCTGCCGAAACAACTGGTCAATAAAAGTAAAAAGGTAAAAAGGTAAAAAGGAAATAACCCTTTTGCCATGCTACCTTTTTGCTTCACCATATTTACGATTCTTTTCATATCTACATTTTTACCATTTTACCTTTACAGTATTCTTACGCTCTTATGCAGGTTGCGACCTTTCTTAGCGAGGCTCAGGTCAATATGATAACCCACAAACAGTTCGTGGCTGCCATTGCCGATACTGAGAGCTGAGGTATAAACCTCGTAGCTATATCCAAGATGGATGCCGTGAAAGTTGCCACCTATCATCACTGTGACGGAGTTGGTGGGACTGCACGACAATCCTGCATACATCACCCTCTTCTCGTGGGTGTACTTCAGACGGCCCGTGATATCTGCTCTCCAGGTCAATCCATCTGTACGTCCTAAAGCGGAGGTATGTATTGATAAAAACGGATTTCTTAACTGAATATTGTATCCACCAGTCAAATAATACGTTGCTGAAATGCTTAATTCGTTCTTTTCGCCCATTTCCACACGTGGTGAATTGACATGAAGGGCCGATACTCCCACATACCACTGACGATGTTGGTAATACAGTCCTGCCCCGAAGTCAATACCAGTGCCCGTGATGTCTGCCTTGCTAAAAACGGGGTCATCAGTATCGGTGACATCCACCTTTGAACCCTTGAACGACTCACTGAGTAATGTAAACTGTACCCCAGCACTCAGTGTTCCTCCAAAGACAGTCTTCTTCAAGGCATACTGCAATCCGAGACGCTTATGGGAAAAGAGTCCTATATCGTCGTTCATCAGCTGTACTCCCGCTCCATGATACGAGCCGAGTACATAGAATGGCATGTCGGCAGCGGCATACATTGTCTTTGGATTATTCTCAAAGCCTGCCAGTTGCATGGCGTATGCGGCAGCAGCATTCAACTTCATCTCCTTGCCTACAGAAGCAGGGTTAAACGACGGCTCCATTGCCCAATAATGGGCAAAGGCAACATCTTGTTGTGCCCTGACGACAACAACATAATGGATAATAGCCACAAAAAAAAAGAACCTTTTCACGTTACTAATAACGCAGAAGGCTCTTTTTTATTGCGATTTATTTGTTATAAAATGATCTGTGGCCAATTTTATATAAGATTCCTGCCGCAAGCAACAGGTAAATAATCCACGCCCACCAAGAGAGATACCATGGAGTTCCTATGATTATAACAAGGCGGCTTTCATGTTCACCCATTGTTCCGTCGTCCTTGAACATTCTGACACAAAGTGTGTATGTGCCGGAAGGAAGTCCCATATAACTGATATTCGGATTGACAGGATCTGTCTTCACCCACGTATCGTTATATCCTTCAAGACGATATATGAATCGCGTGCCATTCTTCACGCCACCGTCATTAGAGGACATCTGAATGTAAAAATGGTTCTCGTTGCCTTTTAAGGTAAGCTTTTCGCAGTCAAACAAAGCCTTCTCCAACACAACATTACCTTCATACTCGTGACCTGCCTCGATAAGACTATTGTATATAATAAGTCCGCTGAAAACAGGTTTCTCCTCTTTGTTGTTATCGGCCAGCTTTTTGGTATTGATGATATCGAGACCATCCTGTCCGCCAACGAGCAGCATACCACTCTTAGAGAAATAGATTGCACGCTGGTTGAAAGGTCCAGGCTGAAGTCCGTCGCGGTCGTTATAGCTACGAACGGCAAATGTCCATACACCGTCTTCCTGCTTGGGAATGATGTTTGATACTCCATGGTCTGTTACTACCCATATAGTACCTCGCGTGTCTTCCGTCAATGCAACCACGCTGTTACCATAGAATCCAGACTTCATATCGAGCAACGTGCTCTGTCCTGTCTTCCGGTCAAACACGTTGACACCCGATGCGGAGCCCTGCCAGATGAGTCCTCTGGCATCCATCAGCGCCTAAGTGGTAGATGGTGAAATGGTATATGATTGGGGGTCGTGCGGCAACGGCATGTTTATCACCTTCATGGTTGCCGGGTTAACAAGCGAACAGTATTCTGAATTACCCAATAATATCCAACCGTTGGCAGCTCTTGAGATACTGTTCGTCCAGTCTGTCTTGATGGTAGAGTTCTTCGTGGTCCAGGAGCGTTGTTTGTCAGTACGTTTATCGATACGTACCACACCGCCTCCCAGGACACCTGCCCAGATATTTCCCCAGTAGTCTTCTGTGATGCCCCAAACATTATTTGTCTGGAAAGCACTGCCTGGCATCGCTGCAGTATAGTTCTTCCACTGTCCATCGCGGTAGCGGATAAGTCCACCTTCCCATGTTCCGAACCACAGTGTACCGTCTTTGGCTGAATAGCTGGCCACAATGACATCATTTAGAGCCCCTATCGAATGTTTGTCGTAGCGGTTCTCTATCTCCATTGTCACAGGGTCGACCTTTAGGATGCCACCAGAGTTGAGTCCCAGCCAGTAGTGACCGTCATTATCCTCAGTAATAGCATTGATATCACCTAGTTCAATACTTGAGAAATTCGACATCGCATCAGCACTCATCGCCACTCCATTCTTATATGTAGCCACCCACATTCGTCCCAGCTGGTCTTCATAGAGATGCTTGGCGGTGATGTCAGGCAACGAGGTCTCGTCACCCTTTGAATTTGTAAACTGTCGCCATTCCTTATTTCTGAAATCCAACAACAGCACTCCAAGATGGTCAGTGGCCACCCACAGATATCCCTTCCTGTCATAGCGGACCTCCCATACGATGATATTTTCTGGTACATTCTCAAAGCCCTTGGCACGCATAAGCTCCGTCAGCGATGTGTACCATCGCTTGTCTTGGGGCACATAGATATACGTACCAGTTGAATGCGTAATAACCCATGTGATGCCATCCTTGTCGTAATAAAGCCAGTAGTCGTTATAGGTATCGTTCAGACTGCGTCTCACATAATCCTCTTTCCACAGCACCCTGCCATTCTTGTCGTCTAGACACATCAGCTCACCGAGATTCGACACAAGTAATATTCCTTCCTTGTTGCGAGAATAGCACATGATACCGAAATCTTTTGGAAACTCACCATCCTTATAACCGAAAGCCATATTTATCAGCTTCTTTGTTGTAGGGTCGTAGATAAAATATCCATTATCCCACGACTTGACATAGAAACGCTTCGTTTCCGGGTCGATATACAGGTGCTCTGCACCGCCCGTAATACCATATTCTGCCAATGACTTCGTAGGCCATCGCTCTACCGTCTCGGTAATAGGATCATATACAGCATAGTTAAAACCATGGTCCAGCCATAATCTACCGTCATAGGCTTCCATTATCGCTGTAACGCGGTTGGAACGTATTGTCGTAGTATCACGTTCGTAAGAATAGAAGTTACGGAACCGGTATCCGTCATAACGACACAGTCCGAAAGGTGTAGGCAACCACACGAACCCCCTTGAGTCGCGTAGGATACAATTAACCTGAGAATTCGACAATCCATCACGGGTGTCAAGTCTGCGGAATCTGATATCAGGAATCACAGCCTGCGCCAAAAGCGGCAGGAGGGAGAGAGTCAAAAGTGCATAACGTAACAGATATATCATAAATAATTGATTATGTTGGATGCAAAGATACAAAATAATGGATGAAAAACCAAACAAAAACCCACTCTTCTTATACAATGAGTAGAGAAATTTAACGCATAAGACTTCTCTCCAATTAAAGAAAATCAGCGAGATAAGCATTTTGCTTTTGCATATCTCGCTGATTCTTAGCACATTAAAACAAGGTCACGTCTTAATACTCATCCTCGTTGAATAAAAAATCTTCTTTTGAAGGGTAATCGGGCCATATCTCTTCGATACTCTCATAGACATCGCCTTCGTCCTCTATTTCTTGTAGGTTTTCAAGCACCTCAAGTGGCGCTCCTGAACGGATGGCATAGTCAATCAACTCATCCTTTGTTGCGGGCCATGGTGCATCTTCGAGCTTTGAAGCTAGTTCAAGTGTCCAATACATAGTTGTTAAATTTTTATCAGTTTATAATTACGTTTTCTAAAATCGCCCGCAAAAGTACACATTTATTTCCTATTTACAAGCGTTTTCCCAAATTATTTCACTTTTTCCTTCGTTAAAATTTATTATTTTTGCCAAAACGAAGAGATAATCGCTCAATCTGTTAACATACATCTGCATTTCAGGCCCTATCTGCGCTATTTCGGAGAGCGCAGCGATACGTCGTTCTGCCCTTCGGCATACCGTTCTACAGATATGTGCTTGACAGGCTGCTGTCACCCCACCAGGAAGGATGAACCCCTGTCGCTCTGGCAAATCTTTCATCAGTTTGTCGATGCGCTCTTCAAGGAGTTCTATCTCACCCTCAGCCAGATGAGCTGATGGATAGAGAGGTGTCCGACTCTGGTCGGTGGCCAGATGTGTACAGACATTAAAAAGATTGTTCTGTACACGGATCAAAAGGCTGCGCTCATCACCTTCCTTCATCATTGATACCAACATCCCAAGGTTAGCACTCAGCTCGTCTACAGTGCCGTAAGCCTCCAAGCGGATATCACTCTTCTTGATTCTAACGCCTCCCACAAGACTTGTCATTCCTTTATCGCCAGTACGAGTATACACCTTTGTAATCTTCATAATCTTTTCCAGTTAGAAGTTTATAATATAGTTTTGCTTATGTCTTTTTTTATCAAATAGCACGATACCACAATAATATAGATCAAAAGTCACCCTGGCACGTTCATCGTTTCGCAGTTCATTCCAGAATGCTCTGTCCTTTCTGATGCCGCCGACTATAAGCACCGACTGATCATTTACCTTATTATATATATAGGAAGGACTCTGCCGACAATCGCCATCCAGGTCAATAAACAGCAGTTCTGATGATTCCCCGAATCTTGCATGCTGACATCCTGCATGGAAGTATTCCTGATAGCTATTGGCTTCGATAATCTGTGGCTGAATCCAGTTAGCTATGCGGAAATACAGCCTCCCCAACTTACGGGTAAGCCAGTCATCGTTCTCCCCCAATGACTGATATTGATAATACGACCAATGTTCATTGATGACATAACGAACAAACCAGTAGTCTGTAGGCGACTGGATACCGAATCCACGACAATAGGCTATTCGCTTCAGATAAACGAGAATATGCATTAATTTCTGCATAGCGCTGTCAAATCAGGTGCAAGTTTATTGAAAATATCACTCCTTCTGTTTCTGCACCATTATTATCATTATAACTTTATAGGTATAAACATATTATTATTGGGTACAAAGATACGAACTATTTCTGAATTCGCAAAATAATTTAAATAGAAAAAACCCCGGGTCATTTCTGATCCAGGGCTTTCGTTTGAAAAAAGGGGCGGCCTCCTACTCTCCCGCATTGCATTGCAGTACCATCGGCGCAGGCGGGCTTAACTTCTCTGTTCGGAATGGGAAGAGGTGGGACCCCG
>CACYRS010000036.1 GCA_902776935.1 uncultured Prevotellaceae bacterium
CAGACCGAAGAAGATAGCGGTGTTCTTACCCTCCATATCGGTGTTAGCAGAGCAGTGCATAGAAGCGATACCCTGCAGGGGCAGATAGTAGTTCATCATAGAGAACATACCCTTCTTCATCTCACCACCGTACCAAGTGTTGATGATGCACTGCTCACGAGAAGTAGTGTTGAAGGCTACGCAAGTCTCTGAGTTCAGACCCAGCTCCTTGTAGTTCTCAACCTTTGCCTTAGAGGCGTTATAGATCACGAAGTTGGGCTCGAAGCTCTCCAGCTCCTCAGCGGTAGGCTGGATGAACATGTTCTTTACGAAGTGAGCCTGCCAAGCCACCTCAACGATGAAACGAACGCGCAGACGGGTAGCCTCGTTGGCACCGCAGAAAGCGTCCATCACATACAGGTTCTTGTTGCAGAGTTCCTTGATGGCAATCTCCTTAACCTTTGCCCAAACCTCCTCGCTCATGGGGTGGTTGTCGTTCTTGTACTCCTCAGAAGTCCACCATACCTTGTCCTGGCTCTGTGCATCCTTCACGATGTACTTATCCTTAGGTGAACGACCAGTGTAAATACCAGTCATTACGTTAACAGCGTTGAGCTCGGTGTTTACGCCCTTGTCGAAACCCTCGAGACCTGCCTTTGTCTCCTCTGCGAAGAGGTACTCATACGATGGATTGTGAGCAATCACGGTTGAACCGGTGATGCCATACTGAGTTAAATCTAACTTTGCCATATTACTAATCTATTTTAAGTTGTGAATATTATCCTTGTTATTTCAAATTGCGCTGCAAAATTACAAAGAAATAATGAAATGCGGGATATGAACAGAGAATTTATTTGCGCGCACACAATCCTTTTAAGTTTAATTAAACCATTTTTTAGAATCTTGTTGCTGCTTTTGTCATACCGACATAACAAATATCTCATAAAAAATTTGGTTTATTGCACGCATATTTGTACCTTTGCACCAAACTTAGAACAAACGAGAGTATTATGGAAGTTATTGATTTCAGTAAGAACAACTCGATTATCAATCAGTATATGTCGGAGTTGCGTGACAAGAACTATCAGAAGAACCGGCTCCTGTTCCGGCATAACATCAAGCGCATCGGAGAGATGATGGCCTATGAACTCTCAAAGACCCTTGAGTATAAGCCAAAGACTGTCACTACGCCTCTTGGCACTATCGATATCCCTCTCCCGAAGGACGATATTGTAGTAGCTACTGTGCTTCGTGCCGGACTGCCTTTCCATGAGGGATTCCTTAACGTGTTTGACAAGGCGGACAACGGTTTTGTATCTGCATTCAGAATGTATATAAACCGTGAACATACCGAGGTGGGCGTGCATACGGAATATATTGCCACTCAGAGTGTTAAGAACAAGACGTTGATAATCGTTGATCCTATGCTTGCCACTGGCGGAAGTCTGGCGGCGGCTATTGACTCACTGCTTCAGACGGGCAAGCCCAGGAAAATACATCTGTGTTGTGTGATTGCGGCTCCTGAAGGTATTGAGGTGGTAAAGGAAGCATTGCCGGAAGGCTCTACTATTTGGTGTGCTGCTATCGACCAGGGTATGAATGAGCAGAAGTACATAGTGCCCGGTTTTGGTGATTGTGGTGACCTATGCTACGGCGAAAAACTGCAAAGCTTCAGGAAGATATCAGATAAATAACTAAAAAAGCCCTCCGAGCGGAGGGCTTTAAAATTATATGAGGTGAAGGGTTCCCATCAAGTATACCAGACCGAAACCTAATACCATTGATATTATACCCATGATGACACCCATCTTCGCCATCTCATTCTGCTTTACATAACCAGTGGCGAAAGCAAGTGCATTCGGTGGTGTAGAGATAGGCAGGATCATAGCTGATGAGGCTGCGATGGCTACTCCGATAAGTACTGTTGGCGTTCCTCCGATAGGAGCCAGCTTGTCGCCCATAGCACCGCATACGATTGCCAGAATAGGCATCAGCAGGGCTGCTGTAGCAGAGTTAGAGATGAAGTTTGACAACAGGTAGCAGATCGCTCCTCCCATAATCAGTATCAGCATAGGTGAGAACTCTCCGAAAGGAATGCTCTTAACAGCGTTCGCTGCCAAACCGGAGGAGTTAAGGCCATAGCCGAGCGCAAAACCTCCGGCTACCATCCAGATAACGCTCCAGTTGATCTGCTCAAGGTCGCGCTTGTTGATAACACCTGTCAGGGCAAATACCATAAACGGTATCATTGCCACTGTATAAGAGTTGATGCCTGTAACGCTGTCGAGCAACCAGAGGGCTACTGTAATGAAGAATGTAATGATTACCACATTAGCGTGGAATCCCTTCTTCATACCACCATCGATCTTCAGTTCGATGGTCTTCTGGGTGAATGGGAACATCTTCAGAAGGATTCTCCAGCTGATAAACAGCAGCAAGATAACGAGTGGGAACATGAACATCATCCATTGTCCGAAGCCAAGTCCGAGGTTCAGACCTTCTGGATCATTAAGGTACTTCAGGGCAATAGTGTTAGGAGGTGTTCCGATAGGTGTTCCCATGCCTCCGAGGTTGGCTGCTACGGGGATGGACATCGCAAGGGCGATACGTCCCTTGCCCTCTGGAGGCAACTGGTGGAATACTGGTGTGAGGAATGTCAGCATCATGGCTGCTGTAGCCGTGTTGGATACAAACATAGAGAACAGACCAGTAATGAGCAGGAAGCCTAACAACACCATCTCGCTTCGTTTGCCGAAAGGCATAAGCAGCACCTTTGCCAATTGGGCGTCAAGACCTGTCTTCGTGGCTGCAATGGCAAGCACGAAACCTCCGATGAACAACATGATGACAGGGTCGGCAAATGTTGCCATCACTCCCTTGTAAGAAAGCAGCTTGCCTACCTCTTCCTCGTTAACCATCGGTGCTATACCGCTGTCGGAGCAGAATAGTAGCATCAGGACGATGATGCCTACTGATGTGGCCCATGAACTTACTATTTCGAGAACCCACATAAGTGTGGCAAAGGCGAAAATAGCGATAATACGTTGTTGGATAATTGTAAGGTTCTGGATACCATACCACTCTGTTGGTATGTTCCAGAGCAATAGTGTTATGATAGCCACCAAGGCTATCTTCAAGACACGCTTTGTGCCGTCTTCTGGATGATACTTCCTCTGATGACGCATTTTGTGATATGTGTCTACAAGATGGAAGCCTTCGTAAATATGAAACATACTTCTGTTAGAATTAATTAATCTTTAAAAAATCGCCTGCAAAATTACAACTTTAATCTCAATCTGCAAATTCATTTTCAAATTTAAATTCGAATAATGAGTGTATAAATACACAAAAAATCAGCAAAGGTCTCTTGGGGAACAAAGATTGATAAGTGGACTTGGCAAATAATTTTGTCCAACTGACATTTTGGCAGTAAAACATGACATAATGGTAGGTATATCCCCTTTGGCATTTTTATTGCCTAATGATATGTGAACATCGCCCGATAATGAGCTTTGTTTATAATGAATAGTATTAACATTTTAAATTATAATTAGGAGGTAAAGATTATGATGCCAGTATTGAGATCAAACAATTGGATGCCATCAGTATTTAACGATTTATTTGATGCAGATTTCCTGCCAAAGACCAGTTGTACTGCTCCTGCTATCAATGTGAAAGAAAGTGACAAGGCCTATATGGTAGAACTTGCTGCTCCGGGTATGAGGAAGGAGGATTTTAATGTTCATATCAATGATGAGGGAAATCTCGTTGTGAAGATGGAGAACAAACAGGAGAAGAAGGAAGAGGATAAGAATACACGCTTCCTGCGCCGTGAGTTCAGCTACTCTAAGTTCGAACAGACTCTGATTCTGCCTGACGATGTTAAAAGGGAGGATATCTCTGCACGGGTAGAGAATGGAGTCCTTACCGTTGAACTCCCCAAAATCATAGAAGAAAAGGTTAAGGTTTCGAGACAGATTGATATTGCATAAGTTTTAGATTTTTAGTTATTGGTTTTTATTGGTAATCCCCTGATGTGATGTCGGGGGATTTTTTTTTGTGTGATTGCTTGCAAATATGCCAGAAAATATGTATCTTTGCAAAAATAATATTTTATTGATGAAGAGGAAGAAAATATTAATATTTTCTGCAATGGTATTTGCAGTACTGGCAGTAAGGGCCCAGAGTGTAGCTAAAGAACTGAAAAACGATGCTAGCCGTTCTGCCGGGACATACTATTCTTTACCTGTACTAAAGGCAGAAATCGATACACCGGCACCTGAAGGCAAGAAACCGTTTTATATCAATCACTATGCATGTCCCTCGTCATATTATCTCGACAAAGAGGATTTTTATGAAGTTCCTCTTGAGATTTTCATGAAGGCTGACAGTCTGGGTAAACTTACAAAATTGGGTAAGGATGTACTGAGGCGTTTAATTGTGGTGCATGATGATGCCCATAACCGCACAGGTGAGTTGACGAAAAAAGGTGCTGCCCAAAGTCGTGCGACAATGAAGCTGTTGGCAGAACGGTTCCCTGATGCTTTTACGGCAAAGGGATATTACAGTGCACGAAGTGTGGTGCAGAACCGTAGCATATTAACTATGATAGAGGCGTCTGCCCAGTTGTCGAGGATGTACAGTCCGCTGATGGTGAGAACCAGGGCTTCTCATGGAGAACAGGCGTTTATGAATCCACAAGACAAAGATCTGACAGACGATCGTACAGACTCTCTGACAATGAAACGTTATGACAGATTTGCTGCTCTGAACACAAATGAGATACGTCTGATGAAAGCGCTCTTTAACGATCAGAATTATGTAGCGATAAATATTGATCCTTATAGATTAAGCCAGCATCTCTTCAGGCTTGCAGGAAGCATCCAGCATACGGACCTGATGGGAATTACGCTCTATGATATTTTTACACCAGAGGAGATACATAGACATTGGAGAAAGAATAATGCGTGGAATTATATCAATTACGGTGCATTTAAGCTTAATGGTGGCCGGCAGCCTTACCTCCAGCGAGGTGTCCTGAGAAACATGATACACATGGGCGACAGTATGCTCAAACGCTATAACCCGATAGCACATATACGATATACTAATGAAAGAGTTGTATTGTCGCTTGCCTGTCTGATGGAACTGAATGACTATGGACTTGAGACAGATAACCTGGATTCTCTCGAATACTTCGGATGGGCGGATTATAAGATTGCCCCGTTGGGAGGAAGTATTGTGATGGTTCACTATCGTAAGGATAGGAACGATTCGGATGTTCTCGTAAAAGTATTGCTTAATGGCAGGGAGGCTCGGCTTCCAGTGAAAACAGACTACGCACCTTACTATCGCTGGGATGATGTTAAACGCTATTATCTGCGTAAACTGTACCGTTACGAGAACGAGAGATTCAACGAAACAAATAAAAATAAGAAGAGGTGATGGATAATAATAGAAACTTATTTCTGCTGAGAGGGCTGGTGGTGTTTTTGGTTTATCACTTGTCTCTTGTAACTTCTCTGTCCCAGACGGTGATGGATCTCATTAGGGAGAAACCTCAATATGCCTCGTGTAACTATAATACTTATCCTGACTCCATCGTAACCGAACTGACTCCTGCTCCTGAGGGTAAGAAACCGTTCTATCTTTCCCACTATGGACGCCACGGCTCAAGATACATCAGTAGTCGTAGTGGATATGACATCCCGTATACGATGATGAATCATGCCGACAGTGTGGATGAACTGACATTTACTGGTCGTCGTGTGCTTGAAGAGATGCGTCTGGTGATGGCCGACACAGAAAGACGTTGGGGAGAGTTGACGAACTATGGAAAAAAACAACATCGTGATATATCACGTAGGATGATTGAGCGTTTCCCAGAGATCTTCTGTAAAGGCGCGCGAGTGAAAGCCATCAGTACCGTGGTACCTAGATGCCTTGAGTCGATGGGGGCTGCAATGATTGAGATGCTTCAGATTAATCCGGATCTGGATATTTCGATGGATGCTTCGAAACGTACCATGTGGTATATGAATCATCAGGACCCGAAACTTCGTAAATATATGACCCGTGAAGCTCAGAAAGCCTACGATAAATATACTGCAGGCCTGTTGGGCAACAGCCGTCTTATGGAGCAGATATTCAAGAATCCTGATCTCGTGAAAGAGATTGTCGACGAAGACTACTTCAACTATTACCTTATGAAGATGGGATTGTTCCAACAGAACACAGACCGATATAAGGAAACCTATCTGCAGGATCTTTTCCTTACTGAGGAACTGTATCGGATGTGGCAGATAGACAATGCCCTTTGGTATATCCAGTGCGGAGCGTATAAGGTTAATGGTGGAAAACAGCCTTATTCCCAGCGATATCTTTTACGCCAGATAATCGCTGATGCGGATAGTTGCTTTAACTTAGTGAATCCTGGAGCACAGTTAAGATATGGACATGAGACTTGTCTGTTACCACTGGTATGTCTGCTTGGTGTTAATGGCTTTGATTATGAGACCGATAATTTCGATGAACTGGAGGAAAATGGCTGGTGGTGCTCGAGCGTGTTCCCTATGGGCTCGAATATACAGTTTGTGTTTTACCGAAGGGATATAAAAGATCAGGATGTGCTGTTTAAAGTGCTGCTCAATGAGGTTGAGGCCAGTCTGCCAATAAAGACTGATTGTGCCCCATACTATCACTGGAAGGATTTTAAGGAATATTATCTGAAGAAGCTGGATGCTTACAAAGAATAAATAATCCCCTGGTTCATGGAACCAGGGGATTATAGTTATGAGTCAATCTGTACTTATTTTACCGTCCAGATGTCGTTGGTCTCAAGAAGTTCTGTGAAGTTATGATACTTTTTCATGCCTGACACCTCCTCAAGCTGTGCATAGACAGCATCGTTGTAGGTAGGAGCATCAACATCGCGGATAACACCGAGAGCGATGGGGAAACCATCCTCTGGAGTCATCATTGCCAGCTTCAGCTGAAGAGTGTTGTCCTCACAGTGAGCATCGTGAACGAGTATATCGTCAATTGTATAGCCGTCCTTACCGATCTCAACTACCTTCAGACCAAAGCCCTGCTGTACAAGTCCGAACTCATTATTCTCACCGAAGACAAGCTTCTCACCATGCTTAACGTAGATGGCGTTCTTCTTACGACCTTCATTGTTATAAACTATATCGTGGCAGTGATCGTTGAAAATCACACAGTTCTGAAGAACCTCTGTAACACTTGCACCCTTATGCTCGTAAGCGGCCTTCAGCACCTCAACAGTACCCTTCGCATCGGTAGCTACACAGCGTGCAAAGAAATGTCCGCGGGCACCAAAACAGAGTTCTGCAGGACGGAATGGGTCCTCTACAGTGCCGTAAGGTGATGACTTGGATACAAATCCGCGTGGTGAGGTGGGAGAGTACTGACCCTTTGTCAGACCATAGATACGGTTGTTCAGAAGAATCATGTTAAGGTCGATATTACGGCGGTTTGCATGGATGAAATGGTTACCACCTATAGCCAGACCGTCACCATCGCCTGATACCTGCCATACTGCAAGCTTAGGATTTGCTACCTTGGTACCGGTAGCGATAGCTGCTGCACGTCCGTGGATAGTGTTCATGCCGTATGTCGCCATATAGTGAGGCAGACGGCTCGAACATCCGATACCACTTATTACTGCGATATTCTCTGGAGCTACGCCAATCTCGGCCATAGCCTTATGGAGTGAAGCCAGGAAGAAATGGTCGCCACAACCAGGGCACCAACGGGGCTGGCCTTTCTTAAAATCTTGTGCTGTATAACTCATAATATTAATTCTTTATAATGTCCTCGAATGCGTTGACTAACTCTTCTACCACGAATGGCTGACCCTTTACCTGATTGAACTGTGCAGGAACGAAGTTGTCGACCTTCATACGCAGGTAACCTGCCAGCTGACCCATGTTCTGCTCGGCAACAACAACCTTCTTGTACTTTGTGAGTACCTCGGCGGTGTTCTTTGGCAGTGGGTTAAGATACTTAAAGTGAGTCTGAGCTACCTTATACCCCTTCTGATGAAGCTCGTCCATAGCTGCACGCAGATGGCCGTATGTTGAGCCGAAACCTACGATAAGAAGGTCTGCATCCTGTACGTCACCCTCAACCTCGAGGTCGGGAACCTGGATGTTTGCAATCTTCTGCTGACGCAGACGGGTCATAAGGTCATGGTTCTCAGGATTGGTTGAGATGGCACCAGTCTGGTTGTCTTTCTCCAGTCCTCCGAGAATATGTGTAAAGCCCTCACGACCAGGAACAGCCCAATAACGTGTGCCGTTCTCAGCACGCATATATGGTGTCCACTTGCCCTTCAGTTCCTCTGGTACATATGGAGGGTTGATTGGATCAAGCTTCGCAATCTCTGGCAGTTTGAATGCTCCAGAGCCGTTGGCTACAAAGGCATCGGTAAGAAGTACCACTGGAGTCATGTGCTCGAGTGCGATCTTACAAGCCTGATAAGCAGCATCGAAACAGTCTGTAGGACTTGTTGCTGCCATCACTGGCATCGGGCTCTCACCATTACGTCCGAAGAGTGCCTGCAGCAGGTCTGTCTGCTCTGACTTTGTTGGAAGGCCGGTAGCAGGACCGCCACGCTGTACGTCGAGTACAACGAGTGGCAACTCCATGATTACTGCAAGGTTCATGGCCTCAGACTTAAGGCAGATGCCAGGACCGGAAGTTGATGTTACACCCAGGGCACCGGCGAATGAAGCACCGAGTGCTGAAGCACAACCGCTAATTTCATCCTCGCACTGCACTGTGATGACACCGCACGACTTGTGCTTAGAGAGCTCATGCAACACGTCGGTAGCAGGAGTGATAGGATAAGAACCGAGATACAGCTTCAGTCCGGCTTTCTCTGCAGCAGCAATGAAGCCGTAGGCTGTAGCCTTATTACCGGTGATGTCCATATAACGCCCTGGCTCTTTCTCCTTCGACTCAACGCGATAAACATTTACTGTAGATGAGTGAGTATTGTGTCCGTAGTCATATCCTGCCTGGATAACCTTGATGTTTGCCTCTGCTATTGCAGGCTTCTTGGCGAACTTTTCCTTCAGGAAGTTTGCAACGAGGTTCAGGTCGCGGTCAAAAAGCCAGCATACGAGTCCCAGGGCAAACATGTTACGGCACTTCATCATTGCCTTCATATCCATGCCTGAGTCTGCGAGACAATCCTTAACCATAGTGGTAAGCGGGCACTGGATAACACGATCCGGGTCGATACCCATCTCTCCAAGATAATCCTCTGTCTTAAACTGAGCTTTCTCCAGGTCCTTAGGACCGAAAGAGTCGGTATCGATGATGATTGTAGCACCAGCCTTCGCATAGCGATACTGGGTCTTCAGCGCAGCCGCGTTCATAGCTACCAGTACGTCGCACTTGTCACCAGGGGTGTAGACCTTTCCTGCTCCAATGTGAACCTGGAAACCAGAAACACCCGTCAGCGAACCTTGCGGGGCACGGATATCTGCAGGATAGTCCGGGAATGTAGAGATGCCGTTACCAACGGTGGCACTAACCGTAGAGAAGATGTTTCCAGCGAGCTGCATACCGTCGCCAGAGTCACCCGAGAAGCGGACAACAACCTGATCCAACTCCTTCACTTCCAATTTTTCTGCCATAATTATTTGGTTTATTACTAACTTTCTATAAATTGGCTGCAAAATTATTCAATTTTACTCAGATATCCAAAAGAAAACCCAAAAAAATGCATATTTGCTTCTTTTATAATAACAAATATGCATATTTATTGAGTTTTGTATACTAATTCTGTATATTATACGTTTTTCTTCTATTAATATTCAAAAGAACTTCCTCCTAAGAACTCGCGCAGAAGTGATGTCGGCGGTATCTGAGTCTCGGGGATGGGTTTGATATACCTAAAGAACTTCAGTAGACGATATGCTTCGGCATACTCTGGACAGTTCTCAGGTACCTGTTCTAACAGAGGCTCTGCCTGACTCTTTATCACGGCCAACTCAAAGAGCATGGCAGAGTTGAACATGGCGTCGGCATTCTCCTGGAAGGGGAATATCCACTTGTTTTCTCCTGCTCTGACAGATGGCCAACGGCGTATGGTCTCACGGGCATTGACGCCACGATACTTATTGTCACGAATGATACGTCGCAAAAGACGGTTATCTGTTGTGGGGATGTAGTTGTGGTTGTCCAGCAGGATTGTTGTCAATGCTGAGGCATACACGCGGAAGATCTGTTCGCTAGGAATCTCTGCTGTAAGTTCTGGGTTTAGGGCGTGGATGCCTTCTACCACGAGGATCTCGTTATCATGAAGGCGGAGTTTCTTGCCGCTCTTCTGGCTAGTGCCTGTGGGGAAGTCGTAGCGTGGCAGTTCGATCTCATCACCTCGGAAGAGTGCTGTCAGCTGCTCGTTCAGCAGGGGCAGGTTCAGGGCGTGCAAGTTCTCGAAGTCGTAGTCGCCCTTATCGTCGAGAGGCGTTTTGTCACGATCCAGGAAGTAGTCGTCAAGCGAGATACCCACTGGCATGATGCCATTGACGGCGAGTTGTACACTAAGACGTTTGCAAGTTGTCGTCTTACCGCTGGAAGAAGGTCCTGCGATGAGCACGAGCTTGATGCCCTTCCTCTGGGCAATCTCATCGGCAATCTTGGCAATCTTTTTCTCTTGGAGGGCCTCGCTTATTTGGATGAGCATCGAGGAGTATCCCTTACTGATGACTTCGTTGAGGTCGCCTATTGTACGCAGCCCTAGGATGTCCTGCCACTGGTGGTGCTCCTTGAATATACCGAACATCTTGTCCTGGTGTGTCATCTCACCTAGCTCGTTGGGATGTTCGCGGGATGGCAGACGAAGCAACAGACCGTCGTAATACTTCTCCACTCCGAAGAGATATATCTGGGAGGTATTGGTGAGCAGGGAGCCATAGTAGTAGTCTATATAGCCATCGATGTCGTAATATGTGGTAAACAATCTTCCTGTGGACTTTAGCAGTTTCACTTTCGAGCGGTTATGCAGGCCATCGAATAGCTGGATGGCCTCCTCAGTAGTTGTCTCATGGCGGTGGATGGGCAGGGCCGCATCGATGATCTCCTGCATGCGTCGACGGATGGCTCCTGCATCCTCGAGGGTCACGGGACGTCCGATGTTCAGGTTTACATAGTAACCGTTGCTTACAGGGATGTCGATGGCCACCTTGCATGGAGTGAAGATGTCATGGGCTGCTTTGCAAAGCACGAAGAACAGACTCCTTGTATATGCTCTGGAACCGCTGGATGATGTGATGTCGAGAAACTCCACCTCCTTCTGTTTGTAGGCCCGATAGTGCATGCCTTCCACCTTATTGTTTACGTGAGCGGAGATGGGACCATGCTCCATCTGTAGCCCTGACAAGCTATACACCTCTTCAAGATTGCTGCCTAATGGCACTTCTACGGTCTTGCCGTTGTTGCGTATGTGTATCTTAATTTTCTGTTCCATAAATTATACTTGTTTTAGGAATTATGGTGCAAAGATAAAAAAAATCTGTGATATTCTGTGTAATTTGAGGCTTTTTTATTATCTTTGTACCCGAAATTTCGAATGTAAAGCTTTATTTTATGTCAATTTGGATTATCTTTAAGCTTTTGGGCTCACTTGCACTTCTCATGTTTGGTATGAAGTCAATGAGTGAGGCTCTTCAGAAGATGGCTGGTCCGCAGTTGCGACACGTGCTTGGCGCGATGACCACCAACAGGTTTACGGGAATGCTTACAGGTATGCTGGTTACTGCATCTGTACAGTCGTCAACAGCTACCACAGTTATGACAGTGTCATTCGTTAATGCCGGACTGCTCACTCTGGCTCAGGCCATTTCCGTCATCATGGGTGCCAACATAGGTACCACCCTTACGGCATGGATTATGTCGGCTGGTATGTCGTTTGATATCACCAGCGCCGTTTATCCGGCATTCTTCTTGGGTATAATACTCATATATCTGAAGAAGTACCGTTATATTGGTGATTTCCTCTTCGGATTATCGTTCCTGCTCCTTGGATTGGGTACGTTGCGTGTTACGGGTACAGAGATGAATCTCGGTGAGAATCAGACATTGCTTAACTTCTTTGCATCCTTCGATCCTACATCGTTCTGGACTACGCTGATTTTCCTGCTCTTGGGAGGCATAATGACGTTCTGCGTACAGTCGTCGGCAGCGGTGATGGCCATCACGATGATTCTCTGTTCCAGTGGAGCGCTGCCAATATATCAGGGTATCGCACTGGTGATGGGTGAGAACATCGGAACAACCGTTACCTCAAACCTCGCAGCCTTGTCTGCCAACACGCAGGCTCGTCGTGCTGCCCTGTCACACATGTTCTTCAACTTCTTCGGAGTGTTCTGGATCCTGTTCATTTTCCGTCTGTTCGTTGATGCAGTATGTGGTCTGGTGGGTTATGATGTTACAATGACAAAGGAAGCGGCTGGTGTGCAGGCATTCATGGCAAATGCTGCAAAACTGAGTTTTGTGCTTGCAGCGTTCCATACGTGCTTTAATGTTGTGAACACATTCATCCTTATCTGGTTCGTTCCCCAGATTGAGCGTCTTGTATGCTGGGTTATCAAACCAAAGAGAGTCGACGAGGAAGAGGACTTCCGTCTGCACTTCATTACTGCTGGCTTCATGAAGACTCCTGAGCTTTCAGTGCTTGAGGCACAGAAGGAGATACAATCGTTCTCTGAGCGTATGCAGCGTATGTTTGACATGGTTCGTGAACTGCTCACACTCTCTTCGAGCTCGAATAATAAGAAAGATAATAAGGAGGCTGAGTTCAATAAGCTCTACTCGCGTATCGAGAAATATGAGGGTATCTCTGACAATATGGAACTCGAAATCGCCAACTACCTCGACTCTGTAAGTAATGCACATCTATCTGACGATACAAAGGGTAAGATCCGTGCCATGTTGCGTGAGATATCAGAGTTGGAGAGTATCGGTGATGCCTGCTTCAATATGGCTCGTACCATCTCGCGTAAATACAACGGAAAGGAAGATCATTTCAACGAGAAACAGTATGAACATATCTATCAGATGATGGAGCTCACCATGCAGTCACTTGCTGAGATGAATAAGCTGATGCGTGGTCGTCGTGAGGGTTACGATGTGAACCGCACGTTTAACATCGAGCATGAGATAAACAACTTCCGCAACCAGTTGAAGTCACAGAACATCAACGATGTCAACAACCATGAGTATACCTACGCTGTTGGTACCATCTATATGGATCTTATCAACGAGTGCGAAAAGCTCGGTGACTATGTTGTTAACGTTGTTGAAGCCCGTATGGGTATCAGATAATATCTGTTGATAGATTAAAAATCCCCGAATCGTTTGGCGGTTCGGGGATTTTTGTGTACCTTTGCAGCCGATTTTATCAAGGGGTGCTCGCTGGTGCGGGCTGAGATGATACCCTCATACCTGATACGGGTAATGCCGACGTAGGGATGGATAGTATTCATTATGATTCCCCTTTTCATTATTTATTAAAAAAGAAAAAAAGATGAAAAGATTGATTTTCGGGATGACTGCGCTGGTGTGCGCAGCAAGTGTAAATGCACAAAACAAGGCTGCACTGTATGACTCAACACAAGTGGAACAGTTGCAGGAGGTGGTGGTTCGTGGTGTAAGGGCTCAGAAGAATGCCCCATACGCTATCGCCAACATCAAAAAAGACAAGCTTAACGAGTTCTCAAAGACTGGTAAGGAACTGCCTTTCCTGTTCTCACAGACACCAGGCGTGATTGCGTGGAGTGAGAATGGATTGGGTACGGGAACTACTTATATGCGTATTCGTGGTGCCGGTGACTCACGTATTAATGTGACACTCGATGGTGTTCCCCTTAACTCGCCTGAGGACCAGTGTGTGTTCTGGGCAAACATGAACTCATACGGTTCGTTGCTCGGCTCTGTACAGATACAGCGTGGTGTTGGTACCTCAACAAATGGTGATGGAGCTTTCGGCGGTACTGTGGCATTGTCGTCAGCTACACCTTCACAGACTCCAACCGCAGAATTATCAGGATCTTATGGCTCATTTAATACCTTTAATGTCGGAGGACAGTTCTCTACAGGTCTGCTCTGGAACCACCTTATCATCGACGGAGCTTACCACCAGACGAATACCGATGGATTCCTGCATGGAACGTCAGGTCGCAGCGGAAGCTACTATGGCGGGCTGACTTGGCTTGGTGAAAAGTTTAAGATAAGCTATAAGAATATCGGCAACTTCGAACGTACTGGTCAGGCTTGGAATGGTGTGACAGCTGGTACCAACGACCTGAGTATCATGGACGGTACCTATGGCAGCAAGACAGGCATCAAGACCTATGAAGACATGTGGAATGTGGGCCTTGGAAAGTTTAACTCCCTCTATGAAGAACTGATTATCGGTGATGATGGCACCTATTCTTCAGAGAGATTCAAGATGAGCGACGGCTCTTATTGGGACAAGACTACAGATAACTTCTGGCAGAATCATAATATCCTCTCTGCTGCTTTTGAGCTTAGCGGCCGATGGACAGCTACAGCTTCCCTCCACTATACATATGGATACGGATACTATGAGGAGTTCCGTCCAAACAATAAACTCTCCAAGTTCGGACTCGTTGCAACAGATGCTGATGGTAAAAATATCAAAAGAACCGACTTCGTTCGCAAGAAGGGACTGACGCAGCATAGTTACGGTGCGATATTGAATGCAAATTACAAAGATGAGCGATGGGATGTCATTGTAGGTGTCTCTGAACAGGAGTTCTCTGGGAACCACTTTGGTTTTGTGACATACGCAGCTAACGACTTCGTACGTAAGGCGTATCTGGCAAGCGGTGATCATAAGTATTATGATTCTGATGCTACTAAGTTCGATGCAAATGCCTTTGTAAAGGCTGCTTATCATATCAACGAACAGTGGGATGTCTTTGCCGACCTCCAGTATCGTTATGTACAGTATGAGACGGATGGTATCAACGATAAGTTCTATGATGACGAGAGCGGTTATTACAATCAGCGACTCGATATTGACAAGCACTTCCATTTCCTGAATCCTAAGGCTGGTTTCTCATGGAGTCTTGGCGGGCACCGTGTTTATGGCTCGGCAGCAATAAGCCATCGTGAACCAGAACGTAATAACTATACAGATAACGGTTCTTATCCTGCACCGAAGGCTGAGCAACTGCTCGATTTCGAACTGGGATATAACTATACCGGCAATACGTGGCATGTTGGCGTAAACGGATATTATATGAAGTATACAGACCAGTTTGTACAGACTGGTGAGGTGAGTGATATTGGTGAGAAGCTCACAACCAACATCAAGGACTCTTATCGTTGTGGTGTAGAGCTGCAGGCAGGTGTTAATGCGACTCCTTGGCTTACTGTCGAAGGAAATGCTGCCCTGAGCGCTAATAAGATCAAGGATTTCGACGAGGTAGTGGAAGATTGGGACAATGGTTCTACAACCATCCACTATGACAACTCTACTCTGGCATTCTCTCCTTCTGCAATACTTAATGGATTTATAACCTTGCACCATAAGGGATGGCAGGCTGTATGGCACACAAACTTCGTTTCTCGTCAATATCTTGATAATACAGAGTGTAAGGATCGTTCACTTCCCAGCTATTCTACATCAAATGCGTCATTAAGCTACACTCTGAAACCTAAGAAGGTGCTAAAGGAGGCTATCTTCGGACTGAATTTCAATAACATCTTTAATAAGCGTTATGCCGCCAATGGATGGGTGTATTCGGCTATCTATGCCAGTGGCGGTCATGATAATAACAACAGATACTACCAGATAGGATTCATCCCGATGGCCGGATTCACAATGTCTGGAAACGTGACACTGAGATTTTGACAGTTGATAGCTGACAGTTGATAGTTGACAGTTATGATTACATTTGTGGCGGAACATTGGCTCGATATAACGACAACCATACTTGGACTGGCATATATTCTCCTGGAGTATAAGGCTAGTGCCTGGATGTGGGCTGTAGGATTCGTGATGCAGGCACTGGGAATAGTGCTATACTATGATAAGGGACTCTATGCCGACTGCGGCATGGAGTTCTATTATCTTTCGATGACAGTCTACGGATACTGGAAATGGATAAGGGGCTCGGCAAAAAAAGAGCCACTGCCTATAACATTCTTCCCCAGAAGACTTATCCTGCCATGGTTGGTTATTATCGCAGCCGTTTGGGGAGTGATCTACTGGCTTCTGGTAACATTCACTAATTCTAATGTTCCGTTGGCAGACAGCTTTACTACGGCACTGAGCATCGTGGGCATCTGGGCTTTGGCTCATAAATACCTCGAACAGTGGTTTATATGGATTGCTGTCGATGTTGTCACATGTGTACTCTATTTCTATAAGGATATCCCATTCAAGGCTTCACTCTACGGACTATATGTGGTCATTGCTGTGATGGGATATCTGAAATGGCGCAAAATGGTGGTTAAGGATTAAACTGCATACATTGTGAGAAACAATCTGCTTGAGAAGTGTCCATTGCTTATGCCTGCTGTCTCTATGATGGTGGGTATAATTATTGGGGATTATCTCATGGCAGAGATACCGCTATTGCCGATATTTATCGGGATGGTAGTGGTGTCTGTATTGTTGTGGAGATTTGAGGTCCTTCAGTCTGTGGCAATTGTAATGTGTTTCTTTTTTCTTGGGTGGTTGCTGATAAGTTGGCAAAAGGAGAAAAGTAAAATAGCATGGCCGGAAGAAGAGGTAGCCTATGAGGCTGTGGTGATGAGTGAACCGGTTGAGAAACCAAAGACAATGGCAGTGGATATCCTTATCACAGGCAATGGACAGAAGCTGAAATGCTATCTTTATAAGGACGACAGGAGCAAAGCTTTGAGGATCGGTGATGGGCTGAAGGTGCAGTCTAAAATCAACCCCAATAGTGATTGGCACAGCGGCAACTTCAACTATCGTAGATATTTGGAGATTCACGGTTTCTCTGGAAATACATTTGTATCGAGTTGGAAATGGCAGAAGGCTCAAGTTTCACTTTCCGGCATCTCAAGGTTGGAGCGCTCAAAACTATTCTTCCTGAAACTACGTAGCAGTATCCTCTACAGAATAAGGAATTATCAATCAGACGATGCCTATGCTGTTGTGGCAGCTATGGCTCTGGGCGACAAGTCGGCATTGAACAAAGAACTAAAAGATGTATATTCCATCACTGGAGCCTCGCATGTATTGGCTCTCAGCGGACTCCACCTCGGCATTATCTACACCCTGTTGTCGCTATTGGTTCGAGGACGTCGTTGGCAGACGGCCTCACAGTTGTTGATTATCCTGAGCATCTGGGCTTTCGTCTTTCTTGTTGGGCTCTCTACAAGTGTGGTGCGCTCTGCCATGATGCTGAGCATTTATGCCTTGATGTCGTTGGGGCATCGCGATAAGATGTCTGTCAACACGCTGGCATTCTCTGCTATAGTTCTGTTGATTGTCAATCCGCTGTCGCTCTTCGATGTAGGTTTTCAGATGTCTTTTATGGCTGTCTTTGCCATTCTGATTCTCTATCCATTGTTCGAGGGTGTGTTCTCGCAGGAGTTTCTGATGTCGCATCGGATTGTCAGGTGGGTGTGGGCAATGGTGGCTGTATCCTGTGCTGCACAGATAGGCGTCGCTCCATTGATTGCCTATTACTTCGGACGTTTTTCCACCTATTTCCTTCTAACGAACTTCGTCGTCATCCCTGCCACCACGCTTATCCTCTATCTCTCACTTTTGGTGTTCATCGTTCCCTCCCTCGCGTACCTATTATTATATGTAGTAGGTCTGCTGAATAGCGTTCTGACAAAGATGGCTGTACTCCCAGGTGCCAGCATTGATGGATTAACCCCAACTGTCTTACAGGTTGTGATGGTCTATGTCATCATCGCCTCATGCTACTTTTTGGTTCTTTTTCTGCGCAAAAATACAAAAGGTGCCTACATGCCTACATAAAAATGCTATAACTTTCTGTATTTGTTGGAGATAGCTTTATGTATGCAAAATTTTTGTAATCAAACTTTGTTTAAAGGAGTTTCAGGCGATTTTATGTAGGCATGTAGGCATTGTCAAAGTAAAACGCTTCCAACCATAAGAATATGTGGCTGGAAGCGTTTTCCTTGTATTACATACTATATATTACATGTAGCCGAGCCAGCGGAGGATATCGTTGAGGTTGGCAACTACCATCAGCAGTATTAGTATTCCAAAACCTACATATTCTGCACGAATCATGAATGTCTCTGAAGGTTTGCGACGTGTAACCATCTCGTAAAGCAGGAACAGCACGTGTCCACCATCGAGGGCAGGGATAGGAAGGATGTTCATGAAGGCGAGGATGATACTCAGGAAGGCGGTCATCTTCCAGAAGAGATACCAGTCCCATACTGGTGGGAAGAGGCTTCCGATAGCTCCGAATCCTCCGAGTGACTTTGCTCCGTCGGCAGTGAATACATATTTCATGTCCCCTACATATCCAGCAAGCACGTTCCAACCGTACTTGATACCAGCAGGGATGCTCTCAAAGAAACCATACTCACGTGTATATGGCTCGTAGATTTCTGCAAGGGCCTTTACTGCAAAGCCAACCTTAAGATCGGAGGTTAACGTGAAACTTAAAGTGTCAAGTTTGGCAATGGCGGAAGCAAACTCTACACTATCAGTTCTAAACTCTGCACTCCGTTCGACAACAATCGTTGCTGTTCGTACCTTCAAACTGTCTGCCTGGGTCTTGGCGGCTGTCATCATGTCCTCAAGGATACCTATCTGAGCACTAAACTCGTTGTAAGAGTCTATGGCTTTACCATTGAAGGCCACAATCCTATCACCTTTCTGGAGTCCTATCTCTGCAGCAGGTGTTCCTTCCATCACACTGTCAATCTCTGCAGGCACGAGCGGACGAACGAAAGCTGGTTCTGTCTTAAGCATTCCCAGAAGGTTGATGTCGCCAGGCAAGTTCAGTGACATCTTTTTACCATCGCGGATGAGATCCACCCGCTTAGCCTCAGACAAGTCGCGGTAGAGGTCGGCGCTGAAATCCTTAAACTCACCATTCTCCGTACCTATCAGGATATCTCCATCCTTGAAGCCGAGAGCCTTGGCTTCGGTATTGAACTTCATACCGAGAGTCATATTCTTTACAGGGATATATGTGTCGCCCCAGTAGAAGAGTATCATAGAGTAGATAAACAGGGCAAGGAGGAAGTTTACCAATACACCACCAATCATGACCAGCAGTCGCTGCCAAGCGGGTTTAGCACGAAACTCCCAGGGTTGCTCGGGTTGTTTCATCTGTTCGGTATCAAAGCTCTCATCAATCATACCTGCTATCTTGCAATAGCCGCCAAGAGGCAACCAGCCTACACCATATTGAGTGTCGCTGTTCTTGGGCTTGAACTTAAACAGGCTACCGTCCCATTTCCATATATTGGGGTCGAAAAAGAGGTAGAACTTATCAACACGTACGCCAAAGAGTTTGGCGAAGAAGAAGTGGCCGCCCTCGTGGAGCAGCACAAGCAGGCCTATGGCCAGCATGAATTGTAACAGTCTTATCAGAAATACTTCCATAATCTTTTTACCTTTTTACTTTTTTACCTTTTCATCAGTTCTGTTGCTATGCGACGTGCCTCTGCATCTGTCGCGATATATGTGTCGTATGAAGGATTTTTGTCGAAAGTGGCGCGCTGCATTGTCTCGGCGATGATGTCGCCCATCTGCAAGAAACCGCACTTGTCCTCAAGGAAACCACGGTTGACAATCTCGTTGGCAGCATTAACGATACAAGGCATGTTGCCGCCCTTGTCGATAGCTTCGAAGGCGAGAGCCAGACAACGGAACTTCTCCAGGTCGGGCTCGAAGAAGTCAAGATGTTGTGCAGCAAAGAGGTCGAGACGCTCACCGCTGAGGTGCAGACGCTGTGGAAAAGAGAAGGCATACTGTATCGGCAGACGCATGTCGGGTACTCCGAGCTGGGCCTTTACGCTGCCATCCTGGAATTGCACAGCACTGTGTACGATGCTCTGTGGATGAACCAATACCTGTATCTGTTTCGCATCTACTCCGAAGAGCCACTTTGCCTCAATAACCTCAAAGCCTTTGTTCATCATAGAGGCAGAGTCGATAGTAATCTTTGCACCCATATCCCATGTGGGATGCTTCAGGGCATCGGCCTTAGTCACATGGGCAATCTCTTCCATCGTCTTCAGACGGAATGGACCGCCGGAGGCTGTCAGTAGAATCTTCTCTATAGGGTTCTGATCCTCGCCAACCAGACTCTGGAAGATAGCAGAGTGCTCGCTGTCAACGGGTAGGATAGGCGTGTGATACTGCTGGGCGAGTTGGAGGATAAGCTCGCCTGCCACTACGAGTGTCTCCTTGTTGGCAAGACAGATGGTCTTGCCTGCCTTGATTGCATGTATCGTTGGGTTAAGACCAGCGAAGCCCACCATAGCTGTCAGGACCATATTGATAGGTCCTGCCTCTACTATCTCGTTGAGTGCCTGAGCTCCGGCATACACCTTCACATCGGGCAGGTCGCTCATAAGTGACTTCAGTTCGTCATATCGTGCCTCATTGGCAATGACAATGGCTGCAGGCTTAAACTTATGTGCCTGTTCTGCCAGGAGTTTTATCTTGTTGTTTGCTGTCAGGCAGTATACTTCATAAAGGTCAGAGTGCTCCTCGATGACCTCAAGTGCCTGTGTCCCTATCGATCCCGTAGAACCGAGAATGGCTATTTGCTTTTTCATTTTACTATTTGACGATTTCACAATTCTACAATTCCAACAACCCTTCAGGGATGTCTATGGTAATGGTCTTATTATCTTTGTCTACATCTGTGATAAGTTCCTCGGAGGCTGGTATGAGACGGCCGTCTTCCAGTTCGAAGAGGATGTTTATCGTAGTGTCGTCGACAGAGGCGATGCGCCCCGCGATCTTACCTGTGTTGGCATCGATAATCTCGAAACCAACGATCTCTGCCCAACTCATGGTGTCTTCGTCACCATCGGCCAGGTCACGTGGGAAATATACGTCGCATCCGGTCAGTCCGCTGGCTCTCTCCTGAGTGTCGATATCCTCGAACTTCACTATGGCATTAGAGTCGCTCTTGAAACGGTATTCCTCAATGAAGAATGGCACAAGGATACCGTCAACCATCAGTACAAGATAGTCTGCTTCAACACGGTCGAACACATCATCGTCAAAGAGAAAACTTATCTCTCCTTTCACACCGTGGGTCTTTCCCAGCTTGCCGATCTTATATACCTCTTCTTCTCTAATCATTTCTTGTAATTTTGGCGCCGAGGGCGTTAAGGCGGGCTTCGATATTCTCATATCCGCGGTCTATCTGTTCGATATTGTCTATGCGGCTTGTGCCTTTTGCACTCATGGCGGCAATAAGCAGGGCGATACCTGCGCGGATATCAGGACTCGACATTCGTCCTCCGCGGAGTGTGATCTTCCTGTCGTGACCCACTACCACTGCACGGTGAGGGTCGCAAAGAATAATCTGGGCTCCCATGTCGATGAGCTTGTCGACGAAGAACAGGCGGCTCTCAAACATCTTCTGATGGAATAGCACCGAACCGCGTGCCTGGGTAGCAACAACGATGAGCACAGAGAGCAGGTCGGGTGTCAGTCCTGGCCAAGGAGCATCGGCGAGAGTCATTATTGTACCGTCTATGAACGACTGTACCTCATAGTGCCGCTGTTTTGGAATGAAAATGTCGTCGCCTTCGATTTTCATCTTCACACCAATACGACGGAAGGCATCTGGTATGATTCCAAGATCCTTGACACTGACATCCTTGATACGTATTCCATCGCCACACATCGCTGCCATACCGATAAATGAACCAACCTCAATCATGTCGGGCAGAATCTTGTGTTCTGCACCATGTAGGTGGTCTACACCCTCGATGGTAAGAAGATTGGAAGCGATACCACCGATCTTGGCTCCCATGCTGTTCAGAAGGTGACATAGCTGCTGTAAGTATGGCTCGCAGGCTGCATTGTATATCGTGGTGGTACCTTTAGCGAAGACGGCTGCCATGATGATATTTGCCGTTCCTGTCACTGATGCCTCGTCGAGAAGCATGTATGTTCCCTTAAGCTTCTTTGCTGCAATCTCATATACATCACGGCCTTCGATATGATTGAATTTCGCTCCGAGTTTCTCGAAACCGAGGAAGTGCGTGTCAAGACGGCGACGGCCTATCTTGTCACCGCCGGGTTTGGTGATAACTGCTTTGCCCATCCTGGCAAGCAGTGGACCGATCATCATAACACTACCGCGGAGCTGTGCACACTTATGCACAAACTCATCGCTCTCCAGATATTTGAGGCAGAGTTCATCTGCCTGGAAGGAATAGGTATTCCCTTTTCTCTCACCTCTCACCTTTTCTCTCTTAACTTTCACACCGATATCCTTCAGCAACTGGATGAGATTGTTTACATCGCGGATGTCGGGGATATTATGTATCGTCACTTCCTCATTGGTGAGCAGAGTAGCACAGATTACCTGCAGAGCCTCGTTTTTTGCACCCTGAGGGGTAATCTCACCACTTAGCGGAGTGCCACCTTCTATGATAAATGATGCCATAGGCTTGGGTTATTTCTTTTTCTTACCAATCTGCTTGTCGTCGTTGAGGTTCACTCTTTCGAACACGAATGTGTTGAGGTCGAGCTGGATCTTCCCGTCAGTGAAACGTGCCAGATCGCTGGCAATCCTCTCGTCATCGGCAGAGCCGTGGCCCCACATCACGAGGTCTCGTTTCATCTGATTGGCTGTCTTCTTCACAAGGGCATCGCGCTCTTCACCTTCTGGCATTGTCTTCAATTGCTCGAACAGAGCTTCTACCAGATGGCCATAGTGGCGTAGTCTGATATTCTCGTTTGGCAACTTCATCGGCTGGGGCTTAGCAAGAATATTGTCTGCCTCCGATACGTCGTAGGGCCAGTCGATGTCGAGCTCGCGATGGCTCATCAGATAGAGATGGTCCCAGAGGGTCTGCTCATAATCAGCAGTGTTGCGCAACTGGGGATTCCTGTTCTCCATCTGGCGAATAATGGTCTTAGCACACTTAAGGCGCTCCTCTTTTGTGGGGAGTTCGCAGGCATATTCCACCATCTTCTGTATCTCACGTCCGTACTCTGACATGATAAGTTTCGAACGCTGAGTGTTGTAATCCAATCCTTTTATATCCATGTAATTATTTACGATTTACTTATTTGTAATTTATAGATTTAATAGCTTCTTTGGCATTTTGGCAACAAAGTCCTTTAGATAAAATGGCACGAAGTAGGCCACGTCTTCAAACTGCTCGTTGAGCATCCTGCGTTCTGCCAGTGGCTGCATCCATTTGGCAAGGGGCTCAATGCCTTCTATCAGATGGGCATTGTGGTGATTGATGGTATCCATGCATTTCTTGGCTCCATTGCCGAAGAAATAGATGGGACGCTCGTCAAGGTAGCTCTTATAGGTCTCTGCTGTGACCACGTCTGCCCCAATCTCCCTGACGGGCTTTAGTGCCCTATCGAAGATGCCGGCGTATACTTCCATCCTTCGAGCATCGAGCATTGGACAGAGCAGAGCGTCTTCTTCGGGTATCTCGCGGAGCAATACTGGTACGCAGAGCAGTTCCAACGTCGGCACGGCTATCAGCTTGAGGTTTCTGCCGTAGCAGATACCCTTGGCCATCGAAATACCGATGCGGAGACCGGTGTAGGAGCCGGGACCGCAACTAACGGCTACGGCATCAAACGGGATAGCATGGTTGTCGGTAAACGAGAGTGCCTCGTCAACCATCGTCCCCAGCTTCTCCGCATGGCCCAGACCGCTGTGGTCGTCTTGTTGGAAGATCACGTGAGAGTCTTCGGAAACGGCTACGGAACATACCTCCGTACTTGTTTCAATATGTAGTATCGTAGACATACTATTTTTATATCTCTTTATTAATAAGGTGCAAAGGTACGAACTTTTCTGTCAATTACAACCTTTTTATCAGAAATTAACTAAGAAAATGGGTAATATGGCGTAGCTATGTGATAGGTGGGAAGTAGCTAGGGGTAGTTAGGATCAAGTAATGTGCGAGTGATTGTCTAACGGAAAAGAGAGTTGTCTTCGCGCGTATTA
>CACYRS010000037.1 GCA_902776935.1 uncultured Prevotellaceae bacterium
CTCGCGGATTACCTTCGCCTGCGAGAGTGCGATGTACAGGTCGGGTTGCATCACGTAGCGCCAAACGCCTTCACTGTTTTTCTCGAACTTAATGTTCTTCTCAACTGCTTTTACTTTAAGTGCCATAATTTTAAAAATTAAAAGATTAATAGATTGTTGTTGATTATTTTTACTTGTCGCTGATTTGACTCTGTTTTTGGCTCTCCCTAGGAAACAATGTCCCGCGCGCTAGGAAATTTTTGTCGCCTAGTTAGGCCGCAAATTTCATCTTTTTTCATTGACAATGCAAAGGTACTAATTTTTCACGTACATTCCAAAAAATAATCCAAAATAAGCACAAAAAAAGCACGTTTTGAAAAATGGTCGTTTTTTCAACAGGCAATTTTTCGTGATTTAGGGCGCACAGCGCACAGAGCACAGTTTTCTTATGAGCAATAGTTTTCCGTCACAATCAAATTTATTATATATATAATATATATATTATATATATAATATAATAATATATATAACAATACTCCTTCTAACGCAATCTTCAGCCCCTAAAAAACTGTGCTCTGTGCTCTGTGCGCTTTTTGCCTGCAGATATTGTGAAGATATGAGAGATTATCCTCTATTCATTTAGAGATGACAACTCATAATGAGTTCGTCAATTGTGTACAGTAAGTATAAATAAGAAAGAGAAACTCACCGAGCACTTTACGCTCGGTGAGATGACTAAGACGAGTTATAAGACTAAGGATGGGAATATTCCAAGTCGTGTGGCGATAGAGAATCTTAAGCGCCTTTGCGGGTGGCTGGAGATGCTGAGGAGTGAGTATAATAAGAGGTATACGCTTAAGGAAGAGCCGATAATTATTAACTCGGGGTATAGATCTTGGGAGGTGAATAAAAGGGTAGGGGGAAGCTCTACGAGTAATCATCTCGTAGGATGTGCGGCGGATATAAAGTGCTATGGTAAGGAACAGGCACTTCGCTATGCCGTTATTCTCCTCGACATAGCTGATGAATCCAGAGAAGATTTCGATGAGTTGATTATCGAGGTGCGGGGTTCGAGGGCATGGGTGCATTTTGCGGTTCGTCCGAAGGGAAATCGTAGAAAAACACTCTTAGATATCAAGTAAACCCTGTCTTTGTGGTTAAATGCTTATAAATTTCTTGTTTTTGGAGAGGTTTTGCTTGGCTTTAATGTTTTTTAACTAAAAAAATTATGTAATATGGCTAAACAATTAGTAATTTTGCACCCATCAAACATAAACAGTAGTTAGTAATTAAAAAAGAACCATTAAAATTATGATTACAAAAAAGCTTTTCGTGATGGGAAGTATGTCCGTGATGGGCTTAGCTTTCATGTCGTGCTCAAAGGATCTCAGTTATGATGCTGAGGCTGCCGCTGAGGCTGCCATTCAGCAGCAGGATGCTCTCTACACCTCTAACTTCATTAAGAGGTATGGTCCGATTAGCCTAAATGAGAATTGGGATTTCTCTACAAGTACACCTACTTATTCTGCCTCTTCTTCAGGTAGCAGTACCCGTGCCGTTGCATCTGTTGCAGATGCCGATTTCCACCGTGTGGAAAAAGTGATGACTATCCAGCCAGAAATCAGTGCATGGGTGTTTAAGAATCTTCCAAAGGGAAAAGATAATTCTGGAAAAGGAAGACCATTCGTTATGGGAGTTGGTAAAAACGACTTTACTATCGTGCCTCTCTTCCAGGGCTGCGCAAGCTACTACTGGGAGTTGTGGATGCATGTAGACGATATGGCTAATGGTGGTAAAGCAGGCGACATGCTTATCTGGTCAAAGGGTGAAGGTCTCGAATTCAGAAAGTCTGGTTCTACTGATGCCTTCGCGAAAGTAGGTACAGGTACTGATGGTATGAAAAAAGAGAATGGTCCATTCGAGGTGAAGGCTCCAAGCTACACATACGACAAACTGCCTGAAGGTTCAGCTATGTCTTTCTACCTGAAAGTATGGAAAGACTATTCTACTTTCCAGAAGTATGAGAAAAACCCTTTAGACGTGAATCTTCAGCCAGAGGTTACCTCATCTTTAACTTCAATGATGCTTGATGTAAACTGTCCATTTGTGCCCACAGATGTACCAGAGAGTTATACAGCTACAATCATCGGCTGTGAGGACAATAGTGCTACAAATAGCGACAAAGACTATGAGGACCTGATTTTCATGGTTTACGGTAAGCCAGTACCTCCTACACAGCGTGTTGAGAAGGTTGTTGTGGAGAAGACAAAGCGTTACATTATGGAAGACCTTGGTGATGCTAACGACTTCGACTTCAACGACGTAGTATTTGATATCTCGTATGATAGACAGGAGATTACCTATTCCTATGACGGTGACAACGTACATCCAAGTAGAACATCAACAGCGGCTCTGCCTAATATTGGTATAGTTCGCGCTGCAGGTGGTATCTATGACTTCGATATTAAGATTGGTAACAATGTAAAGTGGACTAAGAGCAGTGTTGCATCAGGTATCACTAACACCTATGCACCATACAACCCCAACTATGTTATGGGCACGTTTGATGCTACAGGCTTTAATGCAACATCGAACAACATTTCTGTGGTAGTTAAGTTCGAAGATTCTTCTGCAGCTACAGAGAAAATGTATACTATCCCATTCCCAGAGCTGGGTACCGCTCCTAAGATTGTTGCAGTGCCAGCTGGCACTTATTGGATGAACGAGCGTACACAGGTTCCTGTAAAGTGGTTCAATCCCGGTGCTTACGAGTAAGTCAATAATAGATTAATTTAAACTCTATAAATAATTCCCCTGCCATATCGGCGGGGGAATTTTTCTCTGAAAAAATGTCATAGACAGTTATGATTGTTGTAATGCTTACTCTCTTTGCTCTCGTGATGGTAGGATACGTCGCAGGCAAATTTGGTTACTTAGGCGGGGATTTCGACAGACAGTTGTCGAGACTGGTGATAAACATCACCTGTCCGGCACTTATCCTCTCTTCTGCGATGACAGGAGAGTTGCCCGACAGCAGGTATATCATCCCTCTGTTGCTTATAAGTACCGTGACGTATATTCTCTTGGCCGGTGCAGCGTTTCTCCTGCCAAAATACATTACAAGGAACAAAGAAGACCAGGGGCCTATCGGGTTTGCGCTGATGTTTGGAAACGTGGGGTTCATGGGCTATCCTGTGGTGGCATCGATATTCGGGCACCAGGCTGTGTTCTATGCTGCCGTGCTTAACGTGGTGAACACCTTCGCTGTATTCACCATAGGAACGATACTTATGACAGGCTCCAACACGAACAAAGAGCGGTTTCAGAAGAAGGTGCTCTACTCGACACCCATGCTCGCAGCATACCTCACGATGGTTATCGTGGCTCTGAGGATAGACAACATACCCGCTGCCATCAGTCAGCCGCTGACGATGCTGGGAAACGTCACTGTTCCAGCAGCTCTGCTGATAATAGGCAGTTCGATGTCTAATCTCTCTCTGCGTAAGATGCTCGGCAACGGACCTGTGTATGTTACAACAATACTACGACTGGCGATACTGCCCGTGGGGGTGCATTTCCTGATGGGGCTTCTGGGATTCCCGACCTTTGTGGTAAACATCAATACCCTCGTAATCGCTATGCCAGTAGCCACCTACGGCACCATACTCTGTCTGAAATATAATAAGGACACAACGATGATTACCGAGGTGACGTTTATTACCACCTTGGCCTCGATGATAACCATACCTTTGCTCGTGATGCTGATGGGATAGGGGGATTGTCCTTATTTCAACTCAAGCAGACCCTGAAGACGGATAATCTCGTCGCGATACTGTGCTGCCTGCAGGAAGTCGAGCTGTTTGGCGGCTTCCTTCATCTTACGGGTAGTCTCGGCAATGAGTTTCTCCATCTGCGGACGGGTCATGTGCTCGATGATCGGGTCGGCAGCCATTGATGTGCCTGCGCCTTCGCCATCAGCGGCAACACTGACATTACGCATGAGCTCCTTGGTGTCAGCACGGTCTTCCTTCTTAAGGGCACTGATGCTAATATTCTTTACAATCTGTTTCGGAGTGATGTGGTGCTCTTCGTTGTAATGCATCTGTTTCATGCGACGACGAAGGGTCTCATCGATGGTGAGCTGCATGGACGATGTGATGGTGTCGGCATACATGATGACCTTGCCATTAACGTTTCTCGCAGCACGACCTGCTGTCTGGGTAAGACTTCTGTGGCTGCGCAGGAATCCCTCTTTGTCGGCATCGAGGATGGCTACAAGAGAGACCTCGGGAAGGTCGAGGCCCTCACGAAGGAGGTTTACTCCCACAAGGACATCGTAGACTCCCTTACGAAGGTCAGCGAGGATCTTCACTCTGTCGAGGGTTGCCACATCGCTGTGGATATAGGCTGTCTTTACACCATGACTAAGAAGATATTCCGAGAGTTCCTCTGCCATTCGTTTGGTGAGGGTGGTGACAAGCACTCGTTCACCCCGGTGACTACGGGTGAGGATCTCATCCATAAGGTCGTCGATCTGGTTCTCACTCTTTCGGACCTCTATCTCGGGGTCGAGAAGGCCTGTGGGACGTATCACCTGTTCCACTACAACTCCCTCTGCCTCAGCGAGTTCGTAGTCGGCAGGGGTGGCAGAGACATAGATCACCTGATTGATCATCTCATGAAACTCCTCGAAGGTGAGAGGACGGTTGTCGAAGGCTGCAGGAAGACGGAATCCGTATTCCACGAGGTTGGATTTCCTTGAGCGGTCACCACCATACATCGCACCTATCTGAGGTATCGACACATGGCTCTCATCGACGATAAGGAGGTAGTCGTCGGGGAAGAAATCGAGAAGACAGTAAGGACGTTCGCCTGCCTTACGTCCATCGAAATAGCGGCTGTAGTTCTCGATACCGGAACAATGGCCCAGCTCCTTAATCATCTCCATGTCGTACTCCACACGTTCCTTTATCCTCTGGGCCTTGATGGGGTCGCCTGCCTCCTCGAAGAAGGCTATCTGCTTGACGAGGTCGTCCTGTATCTCACGTATTGCGATATTGGTCTGTTCCTGTGAGGTCATAAAGAGATTGGCGGGGTAGAGCTTATACTCCTCAAATCGGGCAAGGCGGTCGAAGGTTATTGCGTCGACTTCTTCCAGCGAGTCTATCTCGTCGTCCCAGAAGGTTACACGGAGCACCACTTCGCTATAAGCCATCGCGATATCGACGGTATCACCCTTGACACGGAAACAGCCTCGTTGGAGGTCGATATCGTTTCTTACATATAATGATGACACCAAATTTCTTAACAGAGCGTTGCGGTCGAGCTTTTGTCCCACACGTAAATTGATTACATTCTCCTGAAGTGCTACAGGACTGCCCATACCATAGATGCAGGATACCGACGATACCACCACGACATCCTTTCTTCCTGACAAGAGATTGGATACCGCAGAGAGACGCAGACGATCTATCTCGTCGTTGATGGAGAGGTCTTTCTCGATGTATGTATCTGTGGTGGGAAGATATGCCTCTGGTTGGTAGTAGTCATAATAACTGACGTAATACTCAACGGCATTCTGAGGGAAGAATCCCTTCATCTCTTCGTAAAGCTGTGCTGCAAGTGTCTTGTTATGGCTGAGGATGAGGGTGGGGCGATTGACGTTGGCTATCACATTTGCCATCGTGAAAGTCTTTCCAGACCCCGTAACACCCAGGAGCACCTGCGACTGGTCACCCCGGAAGATTCCTTCGGTGAGTTCCTTGATAGCTTCAGGCTGGTCGCCTGTAGGCTTATATGGCGAAGTAAGTATAAAATCACTCATAACAAAGTGCAAAGATACGAAAAAATGATAAATGATAAATGAGAAATGATAAAATTGTTCAAAAAAACTTTGTTTTTTAGCAAAAAAGCAGTAACTTTGCACCCCGATATGAAGAAATGTATCATAATATGTTCGTGCGCGATGCTGCTGATGACCAGCTGTGCAGGAGAATTCAATAAGGTATATAAGTCGACAGACAACGACTATAAATACGAATATGCAAAGGAGGCTTTTGCCAACGGTAAGTTCCAGCAGGCAGCAACACTCCTGGAGGAGCTCATTACCCTGAAGAAAGGTACTGACGATGCTCAGGAGAGTCTCTACATGCTTGCAATGGCCCAGTACTGCAATGGCGACTTTGAGGCATCTTCTGTCACATTCAAGAAATATCTGAGCAGCTATCCACGTGGCATCTATGCTGAGTCGGCAGGATTCTATGTAGGACAGTCGCTCTATGAGAGTGCCCCGGAGCCTCGTCTGGATCAGACACCTACGATAGGAGCCATCAATGCTTATCAGCAGTTCCTGGATCTCTTCCCTGACTCAAAGCTCCGTGCAAAGGCGCAGAGTCGTCTTTACGAACTTCAGGACAAACTCGTGACAAAGGAGCTCCTCTCAGCAAAGCTTTACTTTAATCTTGGCGGATATTTCGGCAATATCAACAAGAACGATGAGAGTAACTACACATCGTGTATCATTACTGCTCAGAATGCCTTGAAGCAGTATCCCTATTCCAGGCACCGTGAGGACTTTGCTCTGCTCATCATGAAGAGTAAGTTCGAGTTGGCGGAGAACTCCACAGACGAGAAGCGTCTGGACCGTTATCGTGATGCTGAGGATGAGTGCTACGGATTTATCAATGAGTATCCTGACTCAAAGAATGTACGTACTGCCGAGAAGTATATCACAAAGTGTAAGAAAGTAATAAAGGATTAAATAAAGAAGATATGGATTACAAGAAGTCAAAAGCACCGGTAAATACCGTTACCCGCAACATCATGGATCTCTGCAAAGATACAGGTAATATCTACGAGAGTGTTGCCATCATCTCAAAGCGTGCAAATCAGATAAGTGTTCAGATCAAGGACGACCTTTCAAAGAAACTCGCAGAGTTTGCATCATACAATGACTCTCTGGAGGAGGTGTTCGAGAATCGTGAGCAGATTGAAATCTCACGTTACTATGAGAAGCTCCCGAAGCCAACTCTTCTGGCTACACAGGAGTTTGTTGAGGACAAGGTATACTGGCGTGATCCGATGCGTGACAACCTGAATCAGGATTAAGAGGTATGATTCAGCGTAAACAAACACTTTTCATCATGGCGGCCATAATACTGACCGTCATGTGTCTTTCTATGCAGATAGGTACGTTTGAGGTGGCAAAGATAGGTGTATCTAAGGTGTATAACCTGTGGTTTACAGATCCCCTGGGCAAGCATCATCTCGACACATGGCCACTGATGGCGGTACTGCTGCCTACGACAGCGATAGGATGCTATTCCATATTCCTGTATCATAACAGAAAGACTCAGGCGATGTTCTGTCTGCTCAATGCCTTGCTGTGTATAGGATGGTATATCTGTTATTTCGTAGTAGGACAGGTGGCTGGCGACAAGTCGCTGGGTACTGTAAGCTTCACTCCGGAATGGCCAGTAGTGCTGCCTGCTATAGCGGCAATACTGTATATCATGGCACGTAAGGCTATTCTCGCTGACGAGAGACTTGTAAGGTCGATGGACAGAATAAGATAAGATATAAAAATAAAAAAGCCTCGCAGTTCGCGAGGCTTCTTTATTTATTTGTTTTTCAGTGCTGCGATGCTTTCCTTAAGCGAAGCAATCTTCTCTTCAGAATCACTCTGCTTCTTACGCTCGAGAGCAACAACCTGCTCAGGGGCGTTGGCAACGAACCGCTCGTTGGAGAGCTTCTTCTTAACACCTGCGAGGAATCCCTCCAGGTGCTGCAGCTGAGCCTCCATCTTGGCTATCTCTGCCTCCACATCGATCATGTCGCCTACGGGAACTGCAAACTCGTCGGTGCCTACCATAAAGGCAGAAGCGGTAGCATCTTTCTCGACAACGATATTGATAAAGCTCAGGTTGGCCATCTTAGTGATAACTGAGTAATAATCCTCGTAGTTGTTATTGTTGATGACCTGCAGTTCTACCTGTTCCTTTGGAGCGATGTTCTTCTGGTTACGGACCATACGAACACCAGATACAATCTGCTTAACGAGTTCGATGTCGTTGGCAATCTTGTTGTCTGCATCTGTTGGAGCTGGCAACTCAAGCTTATCGCTCATGATACTCTCTCCGTCCTTACGATCATAGAGGTGCTGCCAGAGCTCCTCGGTGATGAATGGCATGAATGGGTGGAGCATCTTCAGCAGGTTCTCGAAGAACTCGAGGGTCTTGTCGAAAGTCACCTTATCGATAGGCTGGGGCTCACCATTGATATAGGCTGGCTTGACCATCTCGAGATACCATGATGAGAACTCATCCCAGAAGAGCTTGTATACAGCCATCAGAGCCTCAGAGATACGGTATTTCTTGAAGAGATCATCTACCTCGGCATTTGTCTGCTTCAACTTTGCGTCAAACCATGCGGTAGCAATCTTACCAGCCTCTGGCTGTTCGATATCCTTTACCTTCCAGCCCTTAACCAGACGGAAGGCGTTCCATATCTTATTGTTGAAGTTACGTCCCTGTTCGCAGAGGGCCTCGTCGAAGAGGATATCATTTCCTGCAGGAGCAGAGAGCATCATACCCATACGGACACCATCGGCGCCGAACTTGTCTATCAGTTCGATAGGATCAGGAGAATTTCCGAGCGACTTAGACATCTTACGTCCCAGCTTATCGCGAACGATACCTGTGAAGTAAACGTTCTTAAACGGATACTTACCCATATACTCCTCACCAGCCATAATCATACGTGCTACCCAGAAGAAGATGATATCCGGACCTGTTACGAGGTCTGAGGTGGGGTAGTAGTAGTTGAGCTCCTCGTTGCCGGGGTTGTTGATACCGTCGAAGAGCGAGATAGGCCAGAGCCAAGAAGAGAACCATGTGTCGAGTGCATCCTCCTCCTGACGAAGGTCGGCATCTGTGATCTTCGGGTCTTTCTGCTGAGCCAGTTTCAGAGCCTCCTCACGAGTCTCGGCCACTACGAAGTCATTCTCGTTGTAGTAGTATGCAGGAATACGATGACCCCACCAGAGCTGACGTGAGATACACCAGTCCTGGATATTCTCAAGCCAGTTTTTATAGGTGTTCTTGTATTTCTCTGGATAGAAATTCATCTCGCCAGTCATTACGGGTGGCAGAGCGATGTCTGCAAAGTGCTGCATCTTGAGGAACCACTGCAGTGAGAGACGTGGCTCGATAGGAGTGTCTGGGTTACGCTCAGAATAGCCTACCTTATTAATATAGTCCTCGATTTTCTCCATCAGACCAGCCTCCTTGAGGTCTTTGCTGATCTGCTTACGACAGTCCATACGGTCCATTCCTACATAGAGAGGACTCTGCTCAGAGATGGTTCCGTCAGGATTGAAGATGTCGATGGTCTCAAGGTTGTGGGTCTTGCCAAGCATATAGTCGTTGGTATCGTGGGCTGGTGTGACCTTCAGACAGCCGGTACCGAACTCGATGTCTACATAACGGTCCTCGATAACTGGGATGACACGATTCACCAGAGGAACGATGACCTTGCGGCCCTTCAGCCACTGGTTCTTCGGGTCCTTGGGATTGATACACATTGCTGTATCACCCATGATGGTCTCAGGACGGGTGGTAGCGACTACTGCGTAATAGCCCTTCTCATCTTTGTGGATGATATTACCCTCAGCCTTGAGTGCCTCTTCGTTGTCGAGCTGTGTAAGTCCGTCAACATAATACTTCAGGTGGAAGAGATGGCTCTGCTCCTCTCTGTAGATTACTTCCTCTGTAGAGAGGGCTGTGAGGGCTTTCGGATCCCAGTTTACCATGCGGAGTCCACGATAGATGAGGCCCTTGTTATATAGGTCTACGAATACCTTGATGACGCTCTTGCTACGAGTCTCGTCCATAGTGAAGGCAGTGCGGTCCCAGTCGCAGCTGGCACCAAGACGACGAAGCTGCTTAAGGATGATGCCGCCATGCTCGTGGGTCCAGTCCCATGCATGCTCGAGAAACTGCTCACGGGTAAGGTCATGTTTCTTAATTCCCTCAGCAGCGAGTTTCTTTACCACCTTTGCCTCAGTAGCGATAGAGGCGTGGTCTGTGCCAGGTACCCACAGGGCGTTCTTACCTTCCATACGGGCACGACGGATGAGGATATCCTGAATGGTGTTGTTCAGCATGTGACCCATGTGGAGCACACCTGTTACATTGGGGGGCGGAATTACAATTGTGTAGGGTTCACGTCCATCGGGTTTACTGGCGAAGAGCTTGTTGTCAAGCCAGTACTGATACCATTTCGATTCGACCTCTTTTGGGTCGTATTTACTTGCTAATTCCATATCTTATATTATAATATTTTCAAAAATCGCTGCAAAATTACTAAAATTACAGCAAAAAGTATTATCTTTGCCCCATAATTTAAGGTTTATGCACACAAAAGAAGAAAAAATGCAGGCTTTCGGGCGCTTTCTTGACGTGTTGGATGCGTTGAGAGCTAATTGTCCGTGGGATAAGAAACAGACGAATGAGAGTCTGCGTCCAAATACTATCGAAGAGACTTATGAGCTCTGCGATGCCATCATCAAGAATGATGTCCACGATATCTGCAAGGAGCTTGGGGATGTGTTGCTGCATATCTGTTTCTATGCAAAGATTGCCGAGGAGAAAGAGCAGTTTGATGTGGCAGATGTATGCGATGCCCTTACCCGTAAGATGATCACCCGTCATCCTCATGTGTATCATCCTTCGCAGATAGATGCGGAGAATCCTAAGCCATTGCCGTATGTGCCGGAGGAGGCTCAGCAGTCCACTGGCTCAGGTGAGGCAAAGGTTTCTACTGTTTCTCAGGTTCTGGAGAACTGGGAACAGATAAAGCTCAAGGAGAAGGACGGTAATAAGTCTGTGCTCTCAGGTGTTCCTGATGCATTGCCGAGTATGATAAAGGCATACCGTATTCAGGATAAGGCGCGTAATGTGGGTTTCGACTGGGAGGACAAGCAGGATGTGTGGACGAAGGTTCGCGAGGAGCTCGATGAACTGGAGACGGAACTGCGTAAGGAAGACAAGGAAAACTCGACGAAGGAACTTGGCGACTTCCTGTTCTCTGTTATCAATGCAGCCAGACTGTATAAGCTTAATCCGGACAATGCCCTGGAGATGACTAACCGCAAGTTTATCGATCGTTTTAATTATATTGAGGCGCACAGTATCAAGGTTGGTAAACCATTGAAGGATATGACGTTAGAAGAAATGGATAAACTATGGAATGAAGCAAAGAAAGTGTTGAACAATTGAAATAATAAAGACATGAAGAAATTAGCATTTTTTGGAATGATTGCTTTCGCGATGGCGTTTAGCAGTTGCGGTGGTGGAAACCAGCAGCAACAAGTTGCTGAAGATGATGATGACTCTACACAGGTTTACATTCCACGAGATCAGACTGTTTATGGTATCTGTGGTAATGGAACAGCAATGAACACTCTTCAACTGTTGACTGATAATGGTGATACCCTCTCACTCGACCTCACAAAGGCTCAGGAAAACAACCAGGTCTTTGGTGGTCTGCAGGCAGGCGACCGTATGGCTGTCCTTCCAAATATCCAGAAGACAGAGGCTGTTATCGTTATCAACCAGAATACTCTCTTAGGCGACTGGGTAATGCCTAATCCCATCGATGGCAGTTCTGAAGTAGGCATCCGTATCAAGGAAGGTGGTATTGCTGAGAGCATCGATCAGAGCAGCATCATATACAAGACATGGAAGATTTTCAATGGTAAGCTGGAGATCCTTTCCCAGCGTGAAGGTGGTGGCGATATGGAAGAGGTCACTCTCTACGAGATCATCAAGTTAGGCGCTGACTCTCTGGTATATAGAACCGTGGGAGTGGAGAAACAGGATGTGGAGACCTTGGAGTACAGCCGTTGGAAAGAGCAGCCAGAGATGGATCTTCACGGACTGAAGCTCGAGGACAGCAGCGACGAGTTCCGTATAGACAACTAACACGTATTGAGTGTGGAACCGTTTAAGGTACATATCTTAGGGTGTGGAAGTGCTCTTCCCACCCTTCGTCATTATGCATCCTCACAGGTTGTGGAGGTACGCGACAAGGTGCTTATGCTCGACTGTGCAGAGGGTACCCAGATGCAGTTGCGACGATGTCATGTGAGGTTTACCAAGCTGAGTCATGTGTTTATCACTCATCTGCATGGTGATCACTGTTTCGGACTGATAGGCATGATATCCACTTTCGGACTTCTCGGGCGCACTGCCACATTACATATCCACGCTCCGGAAGAGCTGGAACAGATGCTACAGAGTCAGATAGAATTCTTTACTCACGACCTGGGATACGGGATAGAATTCCATCCTGTAGATACCACACATAAAACTGTCGTGTATGAAGACAGAAGCATCATCGTCGAGAGTATCCCTCTGCAACACAGGATGCCTACCTGTGGATATCTGATACGGGAGAAACAGGGGCTTCCTCATATCCGTAGGGAGATGATCGACTTCTATAAGATTCCTACAAGTCAGATCAACAACATCAAGAACGGTGCTGACTGGACAACAGATGACGGGGAGGTAATCCCTAATTCTCGTCTGGTGAAATCTGCTGATACAGCCAGGAGCTATGCCTATTGCTCTGATACAAAGTATATCCCAACTCTGCATGAGATGATAAAAGGAGTAAACACCTTGTATCACGAGAGCACCTATGGTGAGGATTATATCCTTCAGGCAGAGAAATATCATCATTCCACGGCTCGTCAGGCCGCAATGGTGGCCCGCGATGCAGGGGTGGGGAAACTGCTACTGGGACATTACAGCTCACGGTATGAAGATGAGAATGTACTCTTGAATGAGGCGAAAGAGGTGTTTGAAAACAGCTTCCTGACCTCCGAAATGGACGTTTTTGATGTCTGAAGTGCACTTTTTTTCATAAAAGTTTGGTTTTTTCAGACATAATAGTTAATTTTGCAGAAATTATAAACCGTTGCGTATGATAAAAAGACTACTCATTATATCACTTTCTATACTGTTCACCTGGCTGGCTCCAATGGATGTCAGTGCCTCACCTGAATATATGGCAGGCGTTATGGAGATGGCTCTTGATGATGAGCCAACAATATCATATAGTGATGGTGCACTGAATATTACAGGAGGTGAAGGACAGACGTTGGAGGTTATCTCCCTGACGGGAAAGAAGGTGATGACAGTGGCTATCGAGAGTCCTGCGCAGAAAATTGAACTAAACATTCCAAAAGGGTGTTACATCGTAAAGGTGGGCAAAGTGGTTCGCAAGGTATCTGTTCGTTAACAGTATTATTACTGACGACTGCCTGTCTGCTCATGGTTTCCTGCTTTGAGGGAACCCGGGAACTCTCAGAAGCAGAACAATCTGCATTCGGTAATTATGTTGATTCGCTCGACGTTGATCTGAAAGGTCAATGGTTTGACCGTATGGGTGTCTCTCAGGATGCAGACTCCTTGCTGTCATTCCTGAGACGTGAACTGCCTCGTAACGGCTTGGACCCAACAGCCTTCTTTATTCCACAGATAGAAGAGGATCTTGACATTATCCATAAACTGGCATTCGACTCTCTGGGAGTAAACATCAACGAGGTGCTCAGACGCCTTGACGATAATCTCACAGAGGCCTATGTGAGCTATGCCACTGGTCAGAGATATGGTTTCGTACGTCCCGACAAGTTGTTGAACCGTCTTAATATGAAGGCTGACGGCAGCGGATATGCGCGTCTCTTTGACTATGATATTGAGGCCCCGGACGAGAAGGAGGCAAGGAATAGGATATCATCATCCGACAGACTCGGATATCTGGTAGAGTCAACACCTAAGAATCATATCTATCGTATCCTTCAGACAAAGCTGTCAACAACTTCGGATAAAGCCTTCCGACAGAAGATAGCTGTAAATATGGAACGTTGTCGCTGGAAGATAAATCATCCAGAGGAGAACAAGCGTATGATACTGGTAAATATAGCTGCACAACAGCTATGGGCGGTGGGTGCTGACTCTGTGCTGAACATGAAGATATGCTGTGGTGCAACAACGACAAAGACTCCTCTCCTTAGCAGTACCATAAACTATATCCAGGTTAATCCGGAATGGATAATCCCCGGTAATATCATAAAGACCGATGTTGCCCGACATGCTGGCGATTCAGCCTACTTTGCACGAAACCATTATTATGTCATCGAGCGCAGTTCCGGTGATACGCTTAATCCTGTGATGGTTTCTTCGGATGAACTGAAATCCGGTCGTTTGCGTGTTGGTCAGAAGGGTGGGGCTGGCAACTCCCTGGGACGTATCGTCTTCAGGTTCCCTAATAATTTCTCTGTATACCTGCACGACACGAATAATCGGGGAGCCTTCAGTCGTGAGCGCCGTACCTTGTCGCATGGATGTGTGAGAGTACAGAAACCCTTTGAACTGGCTTGTTTCCTCCTTTCGGACATCGACGAGTGGGCAAAGGATAAGCTCCGTATCTCTATAGATATCAAGCCAGAGACAGAGCGAGGACTGATATATATAAGGGAACATGCTGACGATCCCCGTCCTTTCAGACTCTCAACATATCACGATGTCAATCCTCGTGTGCCTGTATACATTATATATTATACAGCCTATCCGAATCCGGAAACGGGGATAATCGACTCTTATCCTGATATCTATGGATATGATAAGGTTATTGTCGATGAGATGAAGTCAATAATGAAATAATGGCTAATAACGACGATAAGCATCTGCAGGAACTACTGTTAAGGGCTGAAACCCAGAGGGAAGGGTTTGAGTTGATGGTGCGGAAGTATAGTGAACAGCTATACTGGCAGGTGCGTCGTATAGTACTTACTCATGAAGATGCCAACGATGTGCTTCAGAATGCGTTTATTAAAGCATGGAACGGGCTGGCATCTTTTCATGGCGACTCTAAGATACTTACCTGGCTATCACGTATCGCAATCAATGAGAGTATCGATTTCGTTCGCAAGCAGAAGAACCTCACAACGGTAAGTACAGATGATACAGAATTCTCTGTGTCTAACACTCTGATGGCGGATGAGTATTTCGATGGTGATACTACCGAAGCCCAGCTTCAGGAGGCGATAGCTACGCTGCCTGATGTACAGCGCACTGTCTTTACCCTGCGTTATTACGATGAGATGCGATATAGTGATATGAGTAAGCTGCTCGGCACCTCTGAGGGTAGCCTGAAAGCATCATATCATATTGCTGTTAAGAAGATAACGGAATTTTTTAAATCACGTGATTAAACCTTTTATTTTTTTATACGTCAATAAAGTATGAACGAAGAACAATATCTCATAGAGAAAGTAGGCAAAGAGAATCCTTTCAGGGTTCCGGAAGGCTATTTTGATACACTTGCAAGTCAGGTTATGTCGAGGATAGATGCTGAAGGCAATAAGCCTCAGGATGTGCCTATGACAGAGAAGAAGGCGAAGACGGTATGGCTCCGTCCTGTTCTCTATGCCGCTGCCAGTGTATGTGCGTTGTTCATAAGCGTAACGGCCTATCAGTACTTTACTGCTGAGCATGTTGACAATACTACAGAGCAGGTGGCTGTTTACTCCGACGACTCTTTCGATGAGGCTGCTGATTATGTGATGATAGACAATCAAGACATCTATGCATGTCTTACAGGTGAATATTGATATTGAAAATGATGATAAAGAATAGCTATAGCCGATGCTTCGTGATGAGAGTGATGATCGTACTCTTCGCTCTTAACCTTTGTATATATACATCTTCTGCCCAGCAGAAATTCTCTCCGGAGAAGTATCAGGCAGACGTGGAGGAATTTATCACAAAGGAGGCTGACCTTAACAAGAATGAGGCTGCTGCCTTCTTCCCCCTGTTGCGAGAGATGCAGGAGAAACAGCGTGTCATATTCAAGCAGCTGAGAGCCGAGGGCAACTCAAAGCCTGCTGATGAGAATGCTTATAAGAAGGCTATTCAGAAGCGTGACCAGATGGAACTGGAACTGAAGAATATCCAGCAGACATATCACAACAAGTTCTTGGGAGTACTGCCTGCCTCAAAGGCATATAAGGCTATTCTGGCAGAGGACCGTTTCAACCGTCGTATGTTCCGTAATTGGGGAATGGGACGTCCCAAAGGTCATCGCCCGCAAAAGGATAATTCTGAAAAGAAGTAATTATCCCAGTTTAGACCCCTCTATATTCTTTGCACAGAGATGCTCTATGTCACACTTCTCACAGTGTGGCTTCCTTGATGTGCATACATATCTCCCGTGAAGCAACAGCCAGTGGTGGGCATTGGGGATATCCTCCTCCGGGATATGTCTTGTAAGAGCTACCTCAACCTTGTATGGGGTATTGTCACGCTTGCCAACAAGTCCTAAACGATGGGCAACACGATAAACATGGGTGTCCACAGCTAATGTAGACTTTCCGAAAGCCACACTTTGGATAACATTGGCTGTCTTTCTGCCAACACCAGGCAGGTCCAACAACATATTCATATCCGAAGGCACATCGCCATCATGTTTCTCTACAAGAGCTCTTGCCATCTTCACCAGGTGCTCTGCCTTTGCATTGGGATAACTCACACTACGGATGTACTCAAACACATCCTCTGGCTCAACATTAGCCATCGTCTTAGCATCAGGGTAGTGACGGAACAGTTCAGGAGTAACCTGATTGATACGCTTGTCTGTACACTGGGCACTGAGAATCACTGCCACCAGAAGCTGGAAAACACTTCCGAACTCCAACTCCGTATTCACATTAGGCATCTCTTTGCGGAAATGCTCGAGTATTTTCTCGTATCGTTCTTCTTTCTTCATCTTGGCTACAAAGATAATGATTTTTTATAGAATAATTTGCAGAATTCAGGAAATATTGCTATCTTTGCGGAAAATTATTAAAAAGTAATCTAAAACGTTAGTATGATCAAGCAATTATGTATGTCAATGGTCTGCTTGGCGCTTTCTTCTGTATATGCTCAGAAGTTGCCCGTATGGCAGGACCCGAATGTGAATCAAGTGAACCGTGAGGCTCGTCATGCTCATTTCTTTGCTTTCGAGAGTGAGGAGATGGCTCGTCAGGGCGACAAGTCAAAATCAGATCGTTATCTCTCGATGGAGGGAATGTGGAAATTCAATTTCGTGAAGAATCATCAGGATGCTCCTGCTGGATTCTACGGATTGAAGTACGATGACTCTAAGTGGGTGGATTTCCCAGTGCCAGGATTATTCGAACTTAATGGCTATGGCGACAAGATCTATAAGAATATGGGTTATGCGTGGTGTACCACATTTAAGAACAACCCACCATACATCGGTGAGACAAACAATTATACAGGCTCTTATCGTAAGACCTTTGAGCTGCCGGCAAACTGGAAAGGTCAGGAGGTGTTCTTCCATGTTGGTTCTGCTACAAGCAACCTGTCTGTATGGGTAAATGGTAAGTATGTGGGTTACTCTGAGGACTCAAAGGTCGCTGCAGAGTTTAATATCACAAAATACCTGAAGCCAGGCAAGAACCTTATCGCCATGCAGATCATGCGCTGGTGTGACGGTTCGTACATTGAGGATCAGGATTTCTGGCGTTTCACAGGTATCGCCCGTGAGGTATATCTCTATTCTACACCGAAGGTTCGTATACAGGATTTCTTCATCACTCAGGATTATCAGGATGGTAAGGGTATTCTTGGTGTTGATCCGAAAATCGTAGGAGGTAAGGCTCAGCTGGAGTCAAAGTTATATGATGCCGAGGGTAAGTTGGTGGCAGAAGGATTGCAGGCAACTGTCGATAATGCTAAGGCGTGGACAGCAGAGACACCTTATTTATATATATTAGAGATCCAGCTGAAGAAAGACAACAAGGTGCTACAGGCTATCCGTAAGAAGATCGGTTTCCGTAATATCACTATCAAGGGAGGACAGTTACTCGTCAATGGCCAGCCGATACTTATAAAGGGGGCTGACCGCCATGAACTGGATCCTGATGGCGGATATATCGTTTCCGTAGACCGTATGATTCAGGATATCAAGATTATGAAGTATCTTAATATCAATGCTGTTCGTACATGTCACTATCCTGACGATCCTCGCTGGTATGACCTCTGCGACGAGTATGGTCTCTACCTCACAGCAGAGAGCAATCTCGAGAGTCATGGTATGGGCTACAAGGAGAAGACTCTTGCCAAGCGCGCTGACTTCGAGAAGGCACATATCGAGCGTCAGGAGGGTAATATGATTACCTATAAGAACCACCCGTCAATCATCGTGTGGAGTCTTGGTAACGAGGCTGGCTATGGTCCGAACTTCGAGAAGGCTTACGACTGGGTGAAGGCTTACGACAATAGCCGTCCTTGTCAATATGAGCGTGCAGAACTGGATGGAAAAACCGATATCTTCTGTCCGATGTATATGGATTACAAGGACAGTGAAAACTATTCTAAAGGCAATGCTACAAACTATAAGGGCAAGCAGGTAGAAGGTAAGAGCGGTGTCAAGCCACTTATCCAGTGTGAGTATGCCCACGCTATGGGTAACTCCATGGGTGGTTTCAAGGAGTACTGGGAGCTTATCCGCAAATATCCTGTATATCAGGGTGGATATATCTGGGACTTCGTAGATCAGGGTATGCGTGATAAGAGTAAGGTCACAGGTAAGGAGATCTTCACTTTCGGAGGCGACTACGGACGTTATCCTGCATCTGACTATAACTTCAACTGTAATGGTATCATCGCTCCTGACCGTCGTCTGAATCCTCATGCCTACGAGGTACGTTATTACTATCAGAACGTATGGGTATCGGATAAGGGATTCAAGGAAGGTAAGGTAGAAATCTACAACGAGAACTTCTTCAAGACTCTCGATGATCTCGAGCTCGAGTGGTTTGTTGGTGGTGCTTCGGGCAAACATCATCACAACAATGGTGACCGTCCTGAGGGAATGACTTTCGGACATGGAGGAAAGGTTGATGTCAACGGTATCGCTCCCCAGCAGCGTAAGGTAATTACCATTGAGGCACTGAAACAGGTGGCAGAGAAAGTGCTCGGACATCATGGCGATCAGGAGATCTTCGTGATATTCCTGTTCAAGACCCGTGAGGCTCAGCCTTTGATTGATAAAGGACAGGTGGTTGCCCGCCAGCAGTTCATACTCAATCCTTACCAGTTCCCGGAGATAAAGGCCGAGGAGGCTAAGGTTCAGAAGGAAGAGACAGAGAGCTATGTTAAGTTTGATGCTGCTGGTACAACTCTTACTGTAGGCAAATGGTCAGGTTGGATAGACTATATCGATGTTGATGGCGAACCGATGCTCGTTGATCGCGAGTCTGTCACTCCTGAGTTCTGGCGTGCACCAACAGACAACGACTATGGTGCTTGGCTGCAACAGAAGTTCGGAGTATGGAAGAATCCACAGATGAAACTTAAGGATATCGAGATCGACGATAACCAGGTTGAGGCTAAGTTCGAGATGCCTGACGTTAAGGCAGAGCTGAAGATGACCTATACTCTTAGTGAGGATGGCGAGATAATCGTCCGTCAGCAGCTGAAGACTGATAAGGAGGCAAAGCTGAGCCAGATGTTCCGCTATGGCATGCAGCTTCAGATGCCAAAGAAGTTTGATGAGGTGAAATACTATGGACGTGGCCCGATAGAGAATTATTGCGACAGAAACTCAAGTGAGTTTATCGGAGTATATAATAATAAGGTGACTGATGAGTACTTCAAATATGTACGTCCTCAGGAGTCGGGTAATCATACTGATATCCGTTGGTTCCGTGTTATCGACAAGGAGGGCAAGGGTCTGGAGTTCTATTCTAATGCTCCTATGGAGGCAAGTGCCCTCAACTATCTGATGTCTGACCTCGACGATGGTGCTGTGAAGGATAAGAAGGTGGGTCATCATTCTGGCGACCTCATCGAGCGTCCGCTGACACAGGTTCATATCCAACAACGTCAGATGGGACTCGGTTGTGTTAACTCATGGGGAGCATGGCCACGGGCAGAATATCTTGTGCCTTATCAGGATTATGACTTCACTTTCGTTATCAAACCGGTGAAGTAAGTTTGCAAATTGATACTTTCTAAGGTTGATTTTTGTCAAAAAGAACAATAATTTCTGTATTTTTATAAATTTTAAGTAGTAAACCGTTGGTAGGTATGTTATAAATTACTACCTTTGCAACCGAAAAGATGATGATTTGATAACAAATCTGTTTTTGAGGTAACAAAAAATTTTGAGAGAGATGAAAATGAAGAAGAAGATGGTGCTTATGGGAGCTATGCTCTTCTTTTGCACAATTACGCTAAATGCAACGGAGAATGTCGCTGGTCCAAATGACGTCGACACTACTTATATCAAACTCGATGAGAATCGTGAGCCTATTAATCACGTAAACCTCACCTTTGATGAACTCAAGGCTAAGGTAGGTGAGTTGGAGACGATTCTGGAAACAGAGAATTTTCAGTTGTATGCAGCTGGTGATTACACCTACAAGATTGAGGGTGGGGTAGTGACATCAATGGCTATCCAGATTCCTGATGACAACAACGATAAGGTTGTATATAATCAGATCCTCAATGCTCTTGCAAAGAGTAACTCTATTAAGGATACTCACAACACTGGTGGCAATTACTATCTGTATAGCGATTTCCAGATTCAGTTCGATGACTTTGAGGGTTATGAGAAACTGACATTCTCAGTGATATCAGAATAGGAATTATTTGGATTATCAATCGTAAGGTCTCGCATCACAATGCGAGGCCTTTTTATTTGCTTTTTATTTGAATAAAAAAGAATCCCGAGGGTGGAACCCTCGGGAAATCTGTTGTTATAATAAATAATGATGCCTTACAGCAGTTATTATTATTAATTGTTTGATTTAAAAAGTCGAGATTAAGCCTCTGCTGGAGTTTCCTCTGCAGGAGCAGCGTCGAGAGCCTCGAGAACCTCTGCCTCGTCAGCAGCTTCAGCAGCAGCCTCAGCAGCAGCCTCAGCGGCAGCAGCCTTTGCATCAGCAGCAGCGCGGATAGCCTCCTCTGCCTCAGCAGCAGCCTTCAGCTCAGCAGCATTCTCGGCAACAACCTTTACAGGAATCTCAACCATTACCTCCTTGTGGAAGTGAACAGTAGCTACGTAGTCACCAATCTTCTTTGCATCCTTCATGGTGATGATCTTACGATCAACCTCCTTACCGAGCTTAGCGAGCTCCTCAGCAACCTGAGCAGCACCTACAGAACCATAGAGCTGACCTGTAGCGCTAACCTTAGCAGCAATCTCGAGAGCTACACCATTAAGAACAGCGGCCTTCTCCTCAGCTGCAGCCTTCTGAGCTGCAATCTTGTGAGCCTGCTGCTTCATGTTCTCAGCAAGAATCTTCTTAGCCATTGGTGAAGCGATAACACCCTTACCCTGAGGGATGAGGTAGTTACGGCCATAACCAGACTTTACATTTACGATATCGTTCTTGAAACCCAGACCGATAATATCTTCTTTCAGAATAATTTCCATAATCTTGCGTCCTCCTTAATTATTTCATCAAATCGGTTACGTAAGGCAGCAGTGCAATCTGGCGGGCACGCTTAACGGCCTGAGCCACACGACGCTGATACTTCAGAGATGTTCCGGTGATACGACGGGGAAGAATCTTACCCTGCTCGTTGAGGAACTTCTTTAGGAACTCGGGATCCTTGTAGTCGATATACTTGATACCACTCTTCTTGAAGCGGCAGTACTTCTTCTTCTTTGTATCGATAGAAGGAGCATTCAAATAGCGAATTTCAGTTTCCTGTGCCATAATTTAAGCCTCCTCTGTTTTTGCGCCAAGCTTGTTGCGACGCTTCTCAGCGTACTCTGCAGCATACTTGTCGAGTTTAACTGTCTGGAAACGGATAACCTTCTCGTCACGACGATAGGCAGTCTCCAATGTCTTAATCACTTCTGGCTCAGCCTTGAACTCTATCAGGCAGTAGAAACCTGTAGACTTCTTCTGAATAGCATAAGCCATCTTCTTCAATCCCCAGGCCTCTTCGAGGATCTCAGCACCTTTATCGGTGAGAACCTTCTTGAATTTAGCGGCCGTTTCCTTCATCTGATCATCAGACAAAACGGGAGTCAAAATGAAAACGGTTTCGTATTGATTCATAATGAATTTAAAATGTTTATAAATGTTATTTTGCAAAATGCGGGTGCAAAGGTACTAATTTTCTTTGAACTTTGAACTTTGAGCTTTGAACTTTATGAGTTCTTTAACGGTTTTTAATACTTTTCGCCTGATTTTGCGAGTTTTACGTGCATGATGACTCCTATTATGATGATAATGAGGGGGATGAGCAACACGATATTACTCGATGTCCACCCTACTAGATATGCCACAACAAGAAAGAGGGCGCCGATAATTACCAGCGCCACACCTATCAGTTGTCTGATACTGTTCATTCTGCCTCTTCAGGGGTGATGAGTTTGTAACCCTTACCATGGATATTGATAATCTCTATCTGTGGGTCGTCCTTCAGGTGCTTACGCAGCTTGGTGATATACACATCCATCGAACGGGCATTGAAATAGTTGTCGTCAATCCAGATGGTCTTCAGGGCGAAGTCTCTCTGCAGGATCTCGTTGGCATGGCTGCAGAGCAGTGCCAGAAGCTCATTCTCTTTTGTTGTCAGCTTTCGCTGATCGTCACCGATGCAGAGCAGCTGTTTCTGGGTGTCGAAGGTAAACTTTCCGATATGATAGAGAGTCGACTCCTTGCTCTTCTTTCCCTTGGTACGACGCATGATAGCCTCAATGCGGAACACGAGCTCTTCCATAGAGAAAGGTTTGGTGATATAGTCATCGGCACCGATCTTGAATCCTTCGAGGATATCCTCCTTCAGTGTCTTGGCAGTAAGGAAGATGATGGGCACGTCTAGATTTGAAGAACGAATCTCCTGAGCCAGTGTGAAGCCGTCTTTCTTAGGCATCATCACGTCGAGCACGCAGATATCAAACTTTGTCTTCAGGAAAGCCTTGTAACCAGCCTCACCGTCAGCACATAACTCTGTTGCATAGCCCTTAGCCTGCAGATACTCACGAAGCAGCATTCCGAGGTTCTCATCGTCCTCGCAAAGCAAGATTTTCAGTTTGTCGTCCATAATCGATTTCATATTTAAAATGTTAATACTATATTTTCTTTAATCCTTTGTTTCCTTTAATATAGGCAGGGTGACGGTGAAGGTCGTTCCCTTGCCGAGCTCACTCTCGCACTTTATCTCGCCTTCATGTAGATTGATTATCTTCTTTACGTATGCCAGACCCAGTCCGAAGCCCTTCACATCATGTACATTACCGGTGTGAACGCGATAGAACTTATCAAAGATCTTCTTTACATTCTCTCTCTTTATGCCAAGACCCGTATCGCGGATACTGAAGCATAGCTGCTCCTTCTCGTTCCATGTCTTTATATAGAGGTCGAGGGGCTGGTCGGGCTTACGATACTTCACAGCATTGTCCATCAGGTTTGTGATAGCATTCTGGAAGTGCACCTCGTCTACGAAGATAGCAGAGTCTACTGCCTCTATCTCGGTGTATATCTTTCCTCCGGTATGCTCCACGCGCAGTGAGAAAGTAGAGGCGATGTTCTCGAGCAGTTCGTTCAGATCGAGTTCCTTCTTCTTGAATGATGCTGTCTTTCTGTCGAACATCGACATCTGGAGCACCTTCTCCACAAGGAATCTCAGACGCTTCGACTCGTCGTTGATGACACCTCCGAGATGCTTCATCATCTGCGGACTCTTTGATACAGAGTCGTCGTTAAGCATCTGAGCCGCCAGAGAGATACTTGAGATAGGTGTCTTCAACTCATGGGTCATGTTGTTTATGAAGTCATTCTTTATCTCAGAGTAACGTTTCTGTCTGAATATCACCACGATGGTAAACACAAACGTGATAAGCAGCACGATGGTGAAGATCATCGACGGGATCATAAACCTCACACTTGAGAAGATATAAGAGTTCATGTCGGGGAAGTGAATCTTTACGATACCCATCTTCGGAGAGGGGTCGTTGCGGAAGAGCACCTGGGTATAGGTATTCTCCTTACCTTCTTCTATATAGTCAGGGCAACGGTAAACCTCACGTCCGTCGGTAGTCTCAACGGTAAAGTGATAAGGTATATTAATACCATTATTTAATAATTCCGCGTGTATATCCCTGTCGAGCAGCTTGAAGTTCACGCGTTCTTTCAGGGGTTTGTCGGAAGCGGTATATAGGATATTGTACACTACCTCATCGAGCAGTGCCTTCTGATATACATATCTGTTACGTACTATCTCCTGCAGAGACTTCGACGCCTCTAACAAAGAGTTCTTATCCGAACGTAGTATCATGGCCTTAGGTACGTTTGCCGGTTTGATGGCGAAGGTCTTCAGCTCGAAGGATGAGAAGACGGTCCCGTCGTCGGCAGCCACAGCAAACTGGTGTGAGTGTTTTATCGTACCGTCAAGATCGTCTATCATGACAGAGTCCTGTTTGTATGCCTTGCGCTCTGTCTCCTTAACGTCTTTTTCAAGATAGCGCTGGGTTTCGTTCATCTCCAGATTATGCGATGCCTGATACAGGCTACGGTACACAGACTCGTCGAACTGCTCTTTCTTCATCTTCGCCATCTGTTCGATGTACGAGAGTTGAAGCAGCAGCAGACCGACGAATGCCAGTCCCATAATGGTCGCTATAATCCATATTGTACTTTTCTTCATTATCTCTTTTGCTTTCTGCCGGCAAAGGTAGACAAATTATTAAAGAGTAACCGTGATTTTGTTAATTAATTCTGTTAAATTTAACAATATTAACACATTTTCTTTATTTTAGTTGTTAAATTGCTAATTAATTTTTTTTGGCTTTGGCGCCTTATTCCGTTACAGTCGCAAACACCCGTAAAATATACTAAAAAGTTTGGATATTTGAGTAAAAGGCTGTACCTTTGCGGCATATAAATACATCCAAAGACAATGAAAAGACTTTTCGCATTATTGACACCAGTGCTGTTGTTGCTCGCAGCCTGTACCGACATAGTCAACGAAGACAACAACAGCGGAGAGGCAGTGCCGATGGACCCGGGTAAGGGCTACACGGAGCGGGCAGTCGGCGTGGCACGCGACGGCAAGGCAGCTGGAACTGTGAGGCTGCGGTTCTATGACGACATGCCCAACGTGGCGTACATAGCGGCGACGGCCTACTACCGCATGATGCTGCCCGGTGCCACCATGACGGTGACGAACCATGGCACCAGCTATCTGCTGACGACGGCCGACGGAGCGGCAACGGTCGATGTGGTGAACGACGTGCTGGAGTCTACATCCTACAACGATTTCGTCAGTCTGATGAGTCTTACGGCTCCGGACCAACCTAGCTTCGAGACTAGCAAGAGCCGCTTCATCAAGTACGACAGCCATCAGTACGAGCCTGCAGCGGCTCCCCGGGTGACGCTGAACTTCCGGAAATACGGCATCGACCTGCGCGACGACGGTAAGGAGACCTACTTCCCCTTTGCCACCATCAACGATATGTTTACTGATGCCTGTATGCACATGGCCGGCTATAATGGTAGCCGCATTCTGGTGAACACCGACGATACCAAGGATTTGAGCGACCAGGATGACGACTTCTCCGCACCGGCCTATCAGTTGACCGAGGTGGGCGACGACCTGGCGCGCTTCCGCTATGGTGAGTTGTGCTTTGTCATCGATAATTTCTTCGGCTACCCGGGACGCAGCCAGTTGGAGAAGCAGGGGCTGCGTATCAACGGGCTCGACGCTACCCTCGACGTCGTGAGCGGCGGTAAGGAGACGAAGCAGCTGCTGAAGTCGAAGAACCAGGCTGAGTTCGCGCTGGGCACCGCCGCCCTGAACTGTCTGATAGCTGACGGAGGACACACGGCGGTACGCGTTATGCGCTTTGCGCCAGAAAGTGTCAGGGAGGCGTTCGCGACGCGTTACAATGCCGCCAGCGAGACACTCCCCGCCGTCATCACTCAGATGATGACGGCAGCCGATAAAGCCTCGTCGGAGCGCTCTGAATGCCGTTCTACAATGACTTCACTGCGCAATACCCGCTATGGCAGCGACCGCTACGTGACCAGTAAGGACGGCAAGACGGCGGTCGTCGTGCTGAAATCGTTTATGGAGGAGAACTACACGGGTTGGCAAAACTACTATACCAACGGGTGCACCTCCACTTATTGGCTGGCTATGGTCAGCGACAAGGATCATCCTGACATCGTGGTGCAGACCGTCGAGGCCTTGCAGCAGGCCCACCGCAGCGGAGTCAAGAACCTGGTGCTCGACGTGTCGCTGAACTCCGGCGGCGAGGACGACCCCGTAGGCACCCTCGTGTCACTGCTGGGCGACCGCACTGCGCCAGAGGGTCAGCGCCGCTATTCACCTAGCTGGGATCAGAACATGCTCACCGGCCAGTATCTGACGAAGACCTTCGTCGTTGACCGCAACTTCGATGGCGTGTTCGACGACCGCGACAACGAGACCGACTGGGTGGGCGACCTGAACATCGTGGTGATGACCAGCGAAATAACGTTCTCCAACGGCAGCGTCTTTGCCGCCAAGATGAAGGACTACGGATACAAGATGTGGGGCCGCCGTACGGGTGGGGGAGCCTGCTCAATAGCGCAGTATGTGACCCCCGACGGTATGATATACCAGATTTCAAGCAGCCGCAGCCACGCCACCTATAAGAACCGCGAGAGCATCGACAGCGGCACACCCGTCGATATCGAGCTGACCAACGAACAGATGTACGACATAGAATACCTGAACAAACAATTCAAGACATCATTATAAATCAATAAAAGAAAAGACCGCTGGACTCTCGTCCCGCGGTCTTCTTTTCTCTCAATTAGTTCGTTGTTACACTAACTATTAAGCTACTGTGTCTGCAGCAGCTGTATCAGCAGCAGCTGTATCAACAGCTGTTGTATCTACAACCTCCTCGATAGAGTCTGTATCAGTAGCAGGAGCCTGCTGAGCCTGATTACCACAAGAAGCGAAAGAGATAGCTGCAACAGCTACGAACATAAATACTAATTTCTTCATTTTTCTAATGCTTTTAAATCTGTAAAACAATCATTTGGTTTTTTTTTCGGTCTTTTTTGTAACTTTTTTGCAAGATGTTGATATTCAGCGAATTACGAAATGTTAAAAAATCGTGCAAATTTGCACAAACGCGAATAAATGCAAAAAATTGGCGTTTTTTGGAAAAAAAGCAGTACCTTTGTGCTCGCTAACATTACAGCTCGTATAGTTATGATAGATTCATCGGCCTTTCAAGGCAAAAAAGCAACTTATTTCACCCTCGGATGCAAGTTGAACTTCTCTGAGACTTCTACCTTTGGCAAGATGCTCCAGAATCTTGGAGTGACGACTGCTCAGAAGGGGGAAAAGGCGGACATCTGCCTTATCAATACCTGTTCGGTCACCGAGGTAGCTGATCAGAAGTGCCGTCAGGCTATCCGTAGACTCGTGAGAGAGAATCCCGGGTCGTTTGTTGTCGTGACGGGATGCTATGCACAGCTTGAGGCTGATGAGGTGGCAAAGATAGATGGTGTGAGTCTGGTGCTGGGATCTAATGAGAAGGCAAACCTGATTCAGTTTCTCTCTGATGCCTGGACGAATGACGGTAGGGAGAATACTTTGGCATTCAGACAGAAGACGAAAGATATCAAGAGCTTTGCTCCGAGTTGTTCGAGAGGTAACCGTACCCGTTATTTCCTGAAGGTGCAGGATGGCTGCGACTATTTCTGTACTTACTGCACTATCCCTTACGCTCGCGGATTCAGCCGTAACCCTACCATCGCATCGCTGGTGGCTCAGGCCGAGGAGGCTGCTGCTGAGGGTGGAAAGGAGATTGTGCTCACTGGTGTGAACATCGGTGACTTCGGAAAGACTACGGGCGAGAAGTTCATAGACCTTATCAAGGCTCTTGACGGGGTGGAGGGTATAAGCAGATATCGCATCAGCAGTCTCGAACCCGACTTGCTCTCCGACGAGCTTATCGAATACTGTGCCCATAGCCGTGCCTTCATGCCTCATTTCCATATCCCTCTACAGAGCGGAAGTGATACGGTGCTCAAACTGATGCACCGCCATTATGATGCTCAGCTGTTTGCTGATAAGATATATAAGATAAAAGAGGTGATGCCCGATGCGTTTATCGGAGTGGATGTGATGGTGGGCTGTCGTGGTGAGACTCCGGAGTGCTTTGAGGAGACATGCGCGTTTCTCGATCGTCTGGATATTACCCAGCTTCATGTGTTCCCTTATTCAGAGCGTCCCGGCACTTCGGCACTTAGCATTCCTTATGTGGTGGAGGAGAGAGAGAAGAAATCGCGTTCGAAACATCTGCTCGACTTGTCGGACAGGAAGACGGAGGCTTTCTATCGCAGGTATATCGGCAGCGAGGCTGAGGTGCTCTTTGAGAAAGCTCCACGGGGAAAGGCGATGCATGGATTCACACGTAACTATATCCGTGTGGAACTGCCTGCACTGAATGCAGACCCTTCACTGGATAACAAGATTGTTGGGGTAAGGCTCGGTGAACTCACTCATGACAAGCAGGCACTGAAGGCTATTATATATAAATAATGTTCGCGCGTATGGAAAAGCTGGCTATCGTGATATTAAACTGGAACGGTGAGAAGATGCTAATACAGTATCTCCCTTCTGTATTGCAGTATTCCCGTGATGAAGCAACGGTATATGTGGCTGATAATGCATCTACGGATAACTCCCTGGAACTGCTTCGTACGCATTTCCCTGAGGTGAAGCTCGTCATACTTGAAAAAAACTGGGGGTTTGCTGAAGGATACAACAAAGCCCTCAAGCAGATAGAGGCAGATTATTATCTTCTGCTTAACTCGGATATAGAGGTTACCCACCACTGGCTTACTCCGATGATTGAATACCTCGATAGCCATGATGATGTTGCAGCCTGCCAGCCAAAACTGCTGAGTATCTTCGACAAGGACATGTTTGAATATGCAGGGGCGAGTGGGGGATATCTCGACAGATTCGGATACCCTTTCTGTAGGGGACGTATCTTCGAGACTGTGGAAAAGGATAATGGTCAGTATGACTATGCTACAGATATTCTCTGGGCCACTGGTGCTGCACTGATGATACGTGCCAAGGACTATTGGGATGCAGGAGGACTCGACGGAAGGTTCTTTGCGCATAATGAAGAGATAGACCTCTGCTGGCGTCTGAGAATAATGGGAAGGAGAATCGTCTGTCTGCCTGAGTCTTATGTCTATCATGTGGGTGGCGGTACTCTACCTAAGGGTAATCCGATGAAGACATTCCTTAACTTCAGGAACAACCTGACCATGCTTTACAAATGTCTTCCTGACGAGGAACTGAAGTATGTCATGCGCTGGCGCTGGTGGCTCGACTATCTGGCAGCGTGGGAGATGCTTATTCTGAAACGTAACCTCGGTGACTTCAAGGCCGTTTACCGTGCCCGTAGGGCCTTCAAGAGATGGAAAAAGGATTTTGCCGATGACCGAGTGAAGATTCAGAAGAACCGTGCCATAAAACAAATACCAGAGCAGAAGATGATATCCTTGCTCTGGCAGTATTATGCGAAAGGCCGTAAGACCTTCTCTGCATTAATTTAGTCTTTGATTCTTAATATTACTGGCTTTTCCGCAATGTCCTTCTTCCATTTGCGTAAGAAGTCAAACCACTCTTCGGATGAGTGATATCCAAATGTCTCGTTGGCTGAGCAATAGATGACCTTATATTGCAGACGCTTATTGTCGGTGCCTACCACAAAGGCGTAGTTGTCTTTGTTTGCAGGCTCCTCGCTCTTAACGTATTTCGTTGGGATGCAGATGCCCAGACCTACTGTCTCACGCTTGAAGTTGATGGTGTCGCCTGAGGGCCAGTCGGTTCCCCAACAGGCTCGGAGACCTTTCTTGTCGGAAAACTCTACGGAGTTCTTGACGTTGATGACTCCTGTAGAGAACAGGTAGTCTGCGACAGGCTTGTTGAAGATGACATCCACGTCGGTATCGCGATGACCTGCATACTGGGTATAGCGGAGGGTCATGTTCACTGCAGGTTTGTCGGCTGCTGCCTTCCAGCCTCTGTCGAATACCTCAACGATAGTTCTCAACGGACCGTAGGAGATGATTCGCTGTGTACGGCTTCTTACCGGGTCGATCATCGTTGGTTCCTTACCGTTCCATCCTCTGAAGGCACCCAGTCCGAAGGTGTTGCCCACCCATAGCACATCATCGCCATATCCCTGTGCCTTCTGTTCTTTTGAGGTATAGAACTGTGTGGCTTCCAGTTCCAGGCCTTTCTTGAATTTTCCGTAGAGATCGAGGGTCTGACGCTTGTCGAAATAGATGCGGATGCCATTGAGTTCACTCTCGAAATCCACTCCGTGATGGTGCTGGATGTTGTATGAGTAGGCGCAGTCGCCTCGGGCTGTGATCGACTCGAGGAAGTTGTTGTGTTTGTTCTTCTCCTTTACCTTGTCATTGCGAACCAGCATCTCTGCAAACACCCTGGCGGTGTACTTACGTGGCTCACCGTCGTTGAACAGTCTTACGGTGTATTCCTTTTTCTCCTTGCCTTTGAGGTCGGAAAGAAAACAGAGCTCGTCGAACGTCTCGTCCTGGTCGAGGTCGTCCAACTGACATGGTATCTCCTTGCCATCGCAGATCACTTCTGCCGACCTGATGTCACCATAACTGGCGAGACTGATGACGACAGGTTCGTCGCTCCTATCTGCTTTAGATGGGTTGATAACCGTGATGTTAATTGTCTGTTGCGCATATAGTGCAGGTGCGAGCGCAAACATAACAAGTGATAGTAGTTTCTTCATTTTGATATCCTTTTGTTTGTTTGGTACAAAGTTACATAAAAAGCTTAAATATCAGCACGGATTTTTACACAAATAAACAAAAATGTGCAGATTTGCCCCTGATTTTTAAAATAATTAGGTTAAAATTTGGATTTTAAAAGAATTTTTAGTAAATTTGCAGAAATTTTAAACTATAGCAATAAATAGACTTCACTATAGGTGCGTAAGATATACTTCATACTGGTGGTTATGATGCTTGGATGCATCGGCTGTGAATGGCAACTGAGTCTCGATGAGACTGAGGTGGCCGTAGAACGCTATGACCGTATCCAGAGCCAGTATCTTACCACATGTGACTTCTCCGCCCTTCAGCAGATGAAAACCGATTATCCGATGCAGACGAGAACGCTTATAGAAGACGTGCTTCGTATCGGAAAGGTTAACGATCCGCAGATAAATACCAAGTTCCTTCATTTCTATCAGGACTCCACTCTTCAGATGATTATCAGCGAGGCGGAGCAGCAGTATGCAAATATGGAAGATGTTAATGATGAACTTAATAAGGCCTTCCAGTTTCTTAAGAAGGAAATATCAAACATTGAGATTCCTCAGGTTTATGCACAGATAGGTTCCTTGGCACAGAGCATCATCGTAGGTAACGGCATGATAGGTATCTGTCTCGATAAATATCTCGGCACGGATTATGAGCTGTATCTCAGACCTGAATATGGATACTCTTCAGATCAGCGAAGGATGATGCAGCGACAGTATATCGTTCCTGATTGTGTGGGATTCTATCTCTTCAGCATTTATCCTTTGCCCATAGAACCGATAAGTCAGGCTGAGCGTGATGTTCACATGGGACGTATTCAGTGGGTTGTGAATCAGGCAATTGGATACGACTTGTTTGAAAACATGTATGTTCAGAAGGTCGAGCGTTTCATGTCACGCAATAAGAATATGAATATCGAGCAGTTGCTCAGCACATCAAAGTATTCTGACTTCCTCTGATTGTCCTTGATGGATTCCTTCTCTGCGAAGATAGTTGTTGAGCAGATTGGTAAACTCGTAGTTCTTCAGTCCCCAGTGTGGGGCAATGATCATCTCCTTAGGCGACTGAGACACAAACCTTTCTAATACCAGGTTTTTCCTTAATCTCTGTATGTAGTTGGCTATGAGGGATATATACTCTTCTACGGTATATACGTGAAATGGCTTTGCTTCATACATCTCAGCCAACTGTGTTCCCTTGACAATCTGCATCTGGTGGATCTTCAGTACATCGATAGGCAAGGCGGAGATTATCGGTGCCTGACGCAGACTCTCTTGCGCGTCTTCGCCTGGAAGACCTAATATGATATGTGCTCCGGTAAGGATGCCTCGTTCGTGGGTCTTTGTGATGGCATTGATGGAATCGCCAAAGGTGTGTCCTCGGTTTATAAGTCTCAGCGTCTCGTCATTGGCTGACTCTACGCCGTATTCCACCATGAGGAATGTGCGGTGGCTTAGTTCTTCAAGATAGTCGAGCAGTTCATCGCTGACACAGTCGGGACGGGTACCGATGACTATTCCCACTACATCTTCTACCTTAAGGGCTTCTTCGTATAGCTGGCGTAGCTTCTCAATCGTGCCGTATGTGTTCGTATATGCCTGGAAATATGCGAGATATCTCATGTCTGGGTATTTCCGTCCGAAGAACTGTTTACCAGCCTCCAACTGTAGGCTTACGCTGTCTCTGCGCTGACAGTACTCGGGGTTGAAGGTCCTGTTGTCGCAGTAGATACATCCTCCGGTGGAGATCCGTCCGTCGCGGTTCGGACAGGTGAAGCCCGCATCGATGGAGATTTTCTGCACACGGAATGGGAACTGACTACGAATCCAGGTGCCGTAGTCATTATAATAAGGCGTATTCACTTTATTTAATTCCATCAGTGTGCAAAGTTAGGGATTTTTTCGTTATCTTTGCACCATCAATGGCATAAAAATATAAAAATTACAATAATATGAATACAAAACTATCTTTGATTGCATTAGCCCTGCTGTCGTTTGCTGTAAGCATAAAGGCTGGGGATAAACTGAACCTGAGGGATATCACACGTGGTGAGTTCTTGGCAGAGTCGATGACTGAGGTATGTCCGTTGGCTGATGGGGAGACGTATGCCCAGATCAGCGACGACGGAAAACGTATCGTTACTTATTCCTTTAAGACGGGCAAACAGGTGGGTGTGCTTTTCGATGCCTCCACTGCTCGTGGGGCTCAGATTAATCATGTCCAGGGATATATCATCAGTCCCGACGGAAAAAGACTGCTGATACAGACGAAGACAAGGCCTATCTATCGCCGTTCGTTTACTGCTGAGTACTATATCTTCATGATTCAGAACAACAAACTTGAACCGCTCTCAGAGGGCGGACCTCAGCAGACTCCGGTATTCTCGCCCGATGGTAATCAGATAGCTTTCGTGCGCGACAATAATATCCACCTCGTGAAACTGCTCTACGATAATGCTGAGAGTCAGGTTACGAAGGACGGAAAATTTAATGAGGTGATCAACGGTATCCCAGACTGGGTGTATGAGGAGGAGTTCTCTACCAATTGCTCGATGGTGTTCTCTGCCGATTCGAAACAGATAGTATGGATTCGCTATGACGAGTCGACTGTGCCTCAGTACTCTATGCAGTTGTTCAAGGGCTTGGCTCCGGAATATGAGTACTATCGCGACTATCCCGGCGACTACACATATAAGTATCCGGTTCCGGGAAAACAGAACTCAAAGGTAAAGGTGCTCTCATACGATATCAAGAGTCATCAGACTCGTACCATCGACCTGCCTCTCGATGCAGACGGATATATCCCTCGTATCAAGGCTACCTCTGATCCGGAGAAGATAGCCATCTTTACCCTCAACCGCCATCAGGACGACCTGAAGATATATATGGCCAATCCTCTCTCTACCGTTGCAAAGCTTATCATCGAGGATAAGATTGATAAGTATGTTAAGGAGGAGACATTCGAGAATGTGCAGATCACCGATAAGCATATCCTCCTGCCAAGTGAGCGCGACGGATATAATCACTTGTATCTGTATAATCACAATGGCCAGCTGATGCGTCAGATTGTTACTGAGAAATATGTGGTTAAGGATGTATATGGCCTCGATGATGCTACGGGCGATGCCTATTTCGCTGCTAATCCCAAGGGCGCTACCGACCAGCAGGTGATGGTGGCACGTCAGAACGGAAAGATAGAGACTCTCTCACAGAAGGCTGGTGTCAATGATGCCATCTTCAGCAAGAATTTCAAATACTTCATAAATATATGGAGCGACATCGATAATCCTTCGCAGTATACTCTCTGCCAGAACAACGGTAAGGTGCTGCTTACGATGATCGACAACAAGGACCTGAAACAGAAACTCTCGCAGTATGATCTCGGAAAGAAGGAACTCTTTACCTTCACCACCTCTGAGGGTGTGACTCTTAATGGCTGGATGGTTAAGCCCGCTGATTTCTCGCCTGCAAAGAAATATCCCGTTATCATGTACCAGTATGGTGGTCCTGGCAATCAGCAGGTTCTCAACAGATGGGCTATCGGAATTAGTGGCAACGGTGCTATTCTCGAACAGTATCTCTGTCAGCAGGGTTATATCTGTGTCTGTGTGGATAACCGGGGCACTGGCGGACGTGGGGCTGAATTTGAGAAATGTACCTATTTGCGTCTTGGCGAACTGGAGTCACGTGATCAGGTGGAGACTGCTATATGGCTCGGACAACAAGCTTATGTTGACAAGTCGCGTATCGGTATCTGGGGCTGGAGCTATGGCGGATGGAACACTCTGATGTCGATGTCTGAGGGTCGTCCTGTCTTCAAGGCTGGTGTGGCTATCGCACCTCCCACCAACTGGCGATACTACGATACCATCTACACTGAGCGATATATGCGTACTCCTCAGGAGAATCCTAAGGGCTACGACGAGGTGAACCCAATCTATCGTGCAGCTAACCTCAGCGGAGCACTGCTCATCTGTCATGGCTTGGCTGATGATAATGTGCACTATCAGAACTCAGCAGAATATGTTGAGGCACTGGTACAGGCTGATAAGGACTTCCGACAGCTGGTATACACTAACCGTAATCATGGTATTTATGGAGGTAACACCCGGAACCATCTGTTCCGACAGGCAATAAATCATTTTAATTCAGAACTGAAATAAAAAAACTCCCGCCAACTGGCGGGAGTTCTTATTTTTAGTAAGCGAAGAGTGGATATTCCTTCATCTTCTCGTTCACCTTTGCACGAACGCTTGCGATTACCTGCTCGTTCTCAGGATCGTTCAGGACTTCCTCAATCCAGGCTGCAATCTGAATCATCAGGTCTTCCTTGGCACCACGAGTGGTGATGGCTGGAGTACCCAGACGTATACCTGAGGTCTGGAAGGCAGAACGGCTGTCGAATGGAACCATGTTCTTGTTTACGGTGATGTCAGCAGCAACGAGTGCGTTCTCTGCCACCTTACCTGTAAGATCAGGATACTTAGAACGCAGGTCTACCAACATAGAGTGGTTGTCGGTACCACCGCTAACGATGGTGAATCCACGCTTGATGAGTTCCTCGGCGAGAACACTGGCGTTCTTCTGAACCTGCTTTGCCCACTCCTTGAACTCTGGCTGCAGAGCCTCACCGAAGGCAACGGCCTTAGCTGCGATGACGTGCTCCAGAGGACCGCCCTGCTGTCCGGGGAATACGGCTGAATTGAGCAACTGGCTCATCTTCTTGACTACACCCTTTGGAGTAGTGTAACCCCAAGGATTGTCGAAGTCCTTACCCATCAGGATGATACCGCCACGAGGACCACGTAGGGTCTTGTGGGTTGTAGAAGTCACGATGTGGGCATACTTAACAGGATTCTCAAGCAGACCTGCTGCGATAAGACCTGCTGGGTGAGCCATATCGATCATCAGCAGAGCGCCAACCTTATCGGCAATCTCACGCATGCGCTTGTAATCCCACTCACGGCTGTAAGCACTACCACCACCGATAATCAGCTTTGGCTTGTTCTCAAGGGCCAGACGCTCCATCTCGTCGTAATCCACACGTCCGGTCTCCTTGTTCAGATTGTAGCCTACGGGCTTGTAAAGGATACCGCTGGTGTTCACGAGCGAACCATGAGAGAGGTGACCGCCATGATCGAGGTTCATACCCATGAAGGTGTCGCCTGGCTTCAGCACTGCCAACAGCACTGCTGCATTAGCCTGGGCACCAGAGTGGGGCTGTACGTTGGCATACTCTGCTCCGAAAAGCTTGCATACTCTGTCGATGGCGAGCTGCTCTACCTCGTCAACCACCTGACAACCGCCATAGTAACGGTGGCCGGGATATCCCTCGGCATACTTGTTGGTCAGGTACGAGCCCATGGCTTCCATCACCTGGTCGCTAACGAAATTCTCACTTGCAATCAGCTCAATGCCTTTCAGCTGGCGCTGATGCTCTTTCTCAATCAACTCAAAGATAGTGTTGTCTCTGTTCATTGTCTTTGTTTATTGGGTTTATAATAGTTCTACCTTATTTATATCCTGCTCCTTCTCGCAGTAGTGGCAGGTAAGAATGCCGTCGGCCACGTGGAAATGGGTGGCCATCGGCTCATTGTTCGTGATACACTTCGGATTGTTGCACTTCACGAGACCCTTGATCTCATCGGGTGTCAGTACGGTCTTCTTCTCAACAACCTCGTAGTCGCGGATGATACTAAGTATCACGTTCGGGGCTACAACGGAGAGACGGGATATCTCATCGTCGGTAAAAAACTTGTCCGACACCTTTATGATACCTTTCTTGCCTACCTTCTGTGATGGGTAGTTGAATCCGATGGTAACAGGTGTGTCAAGGTCGAAGAGTCCTAACAGACTTGCCACCTGATATGTCTTGGCGGTTGGAATATGGTCTATCACAGTGCCTTGCTCAATGGCGGCAACCAGACGTTCTTTCTTATTCATCGTATTATCGTTTTGTCGTTTTTAACTTCGTCTAATGATATTCCCAGAACATCGCAGAAGATTGCCTCACGGGCAAAGAGTCCGTTGCCCGCCTGCTGGATATAATATGCATGTGGGTTGTCGTCCACCTCGTATGCTATCTCGTTGACGCGTGGCAGCGGGTGTAGAATCTTCATGTTTGGCTTTGCACTGCGCAGCATATCGTTGTTGAGCACATACACATTCTTCACTCTTTCATATTCCATGAGGTCGGAGAAACGCTCCTTCTGTACACGGGTCATATAAAGGATATCGGCATCAGCGATGATCTTCTCATTGAATGCTGTGTGCTCCTGATATTTTATGCCGTGATCCTTACAGTAGAGCTTATACTCGTTGGGCATCGACAGTTCTTTTGGCGCAACGAAATGGAAAGTGGGATTGAAGTGACGCATCGCCATCAGCAGCGAGTGTACCGTACGACCGTATTTCAAATCGCCAACCATATATATATTAAGGTTCTCGAGCGTACCCTGAGTCTTGTAGATAGAGTAGAGGTCGAGCATGCACTGTGAGGGGTGCTGATGGGCTCCGTCACCGGCATTCACGATGGGGACAGGTGCTACCTCTGAGGCGTAGACGGCTGCTCCCTCGATATAATGACGCATCACAATCACGTCGGCATAGTTGGATACCATCAGGATGGTGTCCTTAAGGGTCTCTCCCTTGGTGCCGCTGGTAATCTTCGGGTCGGCAAAACCAATAACTCTCGCGCCAAGACGGTTGGCGGCGGTTTCAAACGATAGTCGGGTACGAGTAGAGGGCTCGAAGAAAAGTGTGGCAACGACTTTTCCTTTCAACAGCTCCCTGTTAGGGTGCTTCTCAAACTCTTCTGCCATCTCAATCATATAGAGGATTTTCTCCTTCGTGAGGTCGGCAATTGTCACAAAATTATGCTTTTCCATCCGTTTATTTGCATTAATCTCGGCAAAATTACACAATATTTCTGATTTCCGTGCGATATTTTTGAATTATTTCGTAATTTTGCACCAAGAAAATCTTTTTTTAGCGTATGAGGAAGTTTTTTGTCCGTCTGTTATGGACTTTGATAATATTATTCGTGCTTGGTGCAGGTGTCGCATTTTATGCCATCAGTGAGGGATGGATCGGATATATGCCACCTATCGAGGATCTGCAGAATCCTATCAACCGTTTTGCTACTCAGATCTACTCTTCTGATGGAAAACTTATCGGTACGTGGAACTATAACCGCGAGAATCGTGTGATGGTTGATTACACCAAACTGTCACCTCATCTCGTTCATGCTCTTGTGGCTACTGAGGATGCCCGTTTCTATGAACATTCGGGTATCGATTTCTATGCTTTGGGCCGTGCCGTCATCAAACGAGGACTGATGGGACAGAAGAGTGCCGGTGGTGGTTCTACCATTACTCAGCAGTTGGCAAAACAGCTCTACTCCGAGCATGCAAGTACCACTATGGAGCGACTCTTACAGAAACCGATAGAGTGGGTGATAGCAGTCAAGCTGGAACGTAACTACACCAAGGATGAGATACTTACAATGTATCTGAATTATTTTGACTTCCTGCATAACGCCGTAGGTATCAAGACAGCATCTAACACTTATTTCAGCAAAGATCCTATCGACCTTACCGTCAATGAGGCGGCAACACTCGTTGGCTTATGTAAGAACCCTTCTTATTTTAATCCTGTACGTAACCCGGAACGCAGCCGTGAGCGTCGTAACATCGTCCTGGGACAGATGGTGAAGGAGGGGTATCTCAGTCAGGCTGATTACGATAAATACAGTGCAGAACCTATGCAGCTGCGTTTCCATATCGCTGATCATAAAGACGGACTCGCAACATATTTCCGCGATTTCCTGCGTCGTTATATGACAGCAAAGAAACCAGAACGAGCTCTCTATGCATCGTGGAATATGGTGAAATACCATGTCGACTCAATTAACTGGGTCTCAGACCCTTTGTACGGTTGGTGCAACAAAAACAAGAAGCATAATGGCGACTATTATAGCATATATACCGATGGCCTTCGAGTACATACCACCATCGACTCGCGTATGCAGAAATATGCTGAGCAGGCTGTCTATGAACATGTGGTTAAGTTCCTCCAGCCAAACTTCAATGAGGGTAAGAAGTCAAAGGCTAACTTCCCTTATTCCAGCTCCCTTACCTCCCAACAGGTACAACAGGTGCTGATGCGTAATATCCGTCAGTGCGAGCGTTATCGCGTGATGAAGGAAAACGGTGCTTCCGAGGATGAGATACAGAAATCATTCCGTACCCCAGTGCCGATGTCAATCTTTACTTATCATGGTTCGGTGGATACTACGATGACTCCACTTGACTCGATAAAATATTACAAATCGTTCCTGCGTACGGGCTTTATGAGCATCTGTCCTCAGAATGGTCATGTGAAGGCGTATGTGGGTGGTCTCGACTTTATGCACTTCGCTTACGATATGGTTATGGAGGGTCGACGCCAGGTAGGTTCTACCATCAAACCGTTCCTCTATTCTCTCGCAATGGAAAACGGGTTCTCTCCGTGTGACCTCGCTCCGAATGTGCAGCAGACGTATATGGTTGCCGGTAAACCGTGGACTCCTCGAAACAGCGGTCGTTCGCGTTATGGTGAGATGGTAACACTGAAGTGGGGCCTCCAGCAGTCTAACAACTGGATCTCCGCTTATCTGATGAGTAAGCTCAGTCCGCAGGCCTTTGTCGACCTGCTCCATCAGTATGGAATAAACAATCCTGAGATTCATCCTTCAATGTCTCTCTGCCTTGGTCCATGTGAGATAACGGTGGGCGAGATGGCAAGTGCCTATACGGCATTTGTTAATCACGGTATTCGTGCTTCTCACATGTTTGTTACAAGGATTGAGGATGGCGAGGGAAATATCATCTCACAGTTCGCTCCCCGGATGAACGAGGTGATAAGCGAGGAGAGTGCTCATAAGATGTTGTATATGCTTAAAGCCGTTGTCGATGGCGGTACGGCTGGCCGTTTGCGCTTCAAATATAATCTGAAGGGTGATCTGGCGGGAAAGACGGGTACCACAAACAGGAACAGTGATGCGTGGTTCATGGGACTTACTCCGACTCTTGTCACTGCATGTTGGGTTGGAGGCGATGACCGCGACATTCACTTTGAGTCGATGTCTATGGGTCAGGGCGCCACTATGGCTCTTCCGATTTTTGCACTCTATATGCAGAAGGTTTATCAGGACAAACAACTCGGATATAATGAAGATGCCATCTTTGATTTGCCTGATGGATATGATCCTTGTTCGTATGTCGAGGAGGCATTGGATGCTAACGATATTGAGGAAATTTTCGAGTAGTCGATAACGCGTAAAATCGCGTAAAAGGCCTACGCTTTATATTATATAATAAGGTGTAGGTCTTTTTTGTTGTGATAAATTTCAAAATAAGTGTTAAATCCCAAAAATAATCGCGGAAATATTTGGAGGGAACCGAAAAA
>CACYRS010000038.1 GCA_902776935.1 uncultured Prevotellaceae bacterium
TGGATATCCTGCGCAGTGCTGTTATAGACAAACAGGCTGTTTCTGACATAGATGTCGTGTACGCAGTTCAGACCTGTCAGTCCGCTGGCTTTGATGCCCGTATTCGCCCCTCGGCAGACTATGCGGTCGATATGGATATCCTGGAAGTCGGGCGTCCATACCTTGTCCTCGGCAGAGAAACTGTCTACATAGGCGGGGTCGAGAAACAGCTTCTTGGTATCGCCAGGCGCCTGATCGGCATAGTCGCAGTGGAAGACTATGGCCTCGTGGACAATGTCGGACATCATGATGTCGCTTATGAACATCTGTTCCGTCTTGCCTCCGCGTCCGATGAAGCTCTTGAACCTCAGGCCTGTATCCGTCTGCGTGAAGGTGGAATGACGGCATACGATGCGCCGCATACCCGCCGCGATATTACTTCCCAGCACAAAGCCGCCGTGGGCATGACACACTTTGCAGGATTGTATGAGGAAGTCCTCGTTGCCACTGATGCGCCCCGCTTCCGGACGGTCGCTCTTCAGGCAGATCCCGTCGTCGCCCACGTCGATGGTGGTGTTGACAAGGAGCACGCGGTGACAGTCGGTAAGGTCGATGCCGTCGCCGTTCTGCACGTTCCATGGGCAGCGGACAGTGATGCCGTCGATGATCAGGTCTTCACAGTAGAAAGGGTGTATGTGGAAGCGCGGAGAGTTCTGGAAGGTCGGTCCGCTCAGCAGCACACGACGGCAACTGGTAAGCTTCACAAGATCGTTTCTCATCTTCTCCTGTTTCTGTGGCGTCTCGGCAATATCAGGATAGCCCGAGGTGAGCTGCCAGGCATACCACAGCAGTCCATCGTCGGTAACGTAGCCGCCCTTCTGCAGCAGAAGGTTCCACTCCACGTCGCTCATCTTGCTGCGCTTGGCATAGTGCCAGCCGCCTCCATTGCCGTCGATGGTGCCCTTGCCGGTGATGGCGATGTCGTGGCAGCCGTCGGCAGAGATGCAGGGCATGCAGCGCCCGCGACTGTCGAGATGTCCTGTGTAGAGGCGTTTGTCGGGTGAGAAATAAATCAGGGCGTTTTGCTCCAGATGCAGGTCGATATTGCTCTTCAGTTCTATGGGACCTGTCAGCCATACACCCTCGGGCACGACGAGCCGTCCGCCTCCCTGGCTCTCCAGAGCGGCTATGGCCCTGGCGAAGGCATCGGTACAGAGTGTCAGCCCGTTGCCCACAGCTCCGAAGTCTGTAAGGCAGACGCTACGGTCGGGGATTTGAGGTCCGGTTACTTGTTTCACATCGACGGGCAGGTCGGTATAGTAGCGGGTATAGTCTTCCGCAAGTGCGCAGGCTGCTGAAAGCAGCAAGGCATAGCAAACAGTGAATAATCTGGTCTTCATCATTTTGACATTATTGATTTTCTTTTGCAAAGATAGACATTTTCCCAGAGAATCAGTCACTCTTACTGGTTAAAATTCGCGGATTTTTATAAAAACAAAAAAAAACAAATAAAAATTTGGATTATTAAGTGGAAATGTTTATCTTTGCAACCGATATATTAATGGATTATTAATCAAAATAATGTTTTTTACTAACTAATAAAAAGTATAGGTATGAAAAAATTAATGATGATTGCAGTGATGGCAGTAGTAGCCCTGACTGCAAATGCCCAAAACACTTTGCGTGACAATGGTTCATTTACTCTTCAGCCAAAGGTTGGTATCGGCGTTGGTACGCTCGATGGCACATGGACCACAGCGGTAGGCGTTGACAGGAAATCACGTATAGGCTTCCTGGCTGGTGCTGAGGCAGAATACTATACCAACGAGTGGCTCGGTATTGCCGCTGGTCTTAACTATGCACAGCAGGGATGGAAGCTCGAAGGTACTTATAAGCTCGACTATCTGAACATCCCCATTACAGCTAATTTCTATGTACTTCAGGGTCTTGCTCTGAAGACTGGTGTACAGCTGGGATTCCTGCTGAGTGCTAAAGCAGAGAGTTTAAATATAAAGGACGCCTACGAGAGCGTCAACTTCTCAATCCCCATCGGTCTGTCTTATGAGTACGAAAACCTCGTTTTTGATGCACGTTACAACATAGGTGTTTCAACAGTCAACAAGAATAGTAACAGCGACAACAAGTATCACAGCGGTCTGGTACAGTTTACCATCGGATATAAGTTCCAGCTGTAAAATACATCTCTAGAACACTTTCATAAGAGGGTGTGTCAAAATAGGCACACCCTCTTTTATTTGATTATTTCTGAATCACATAGTTCAGCCACGAAGGCATCGATAGCCTCCTCGGTGAAGTGCTGCATCACCACCACGTGGGCCAGCTTGCCGCCGAAGCGTGGGTCCTCGTTCTGCGCCAACTGGTATTTGTGGGCCAGTTCAGGCGACGGGCATCGCATGAAGACAGTGTTGCTGTATTCGTTGACCCATGCAGGATAGCCCACATTGTCGAGCTGCTGCTTCAGATAGACCGTCAGCTCCATGATGCGCTGGGCCTGACGCGTCCACCCTTCGGCTCCCACTTTCTGGAGCACCCACCAGAACTTAAGCGGCTGGATGGGGTCGCGCGAACAGTTGATCATGCGCATGTTCTTATTAAGATATGGTACGTCGAAGTCTGACTGGTTGTCATATACCTCACGCGTGCAGATGAAGAGTCCGCACGGCGAGTCGATGCCGAAGAACTTATGACCGCTGACGGCTATTGACTCAAAGCCCATCTTCTTGCTGCTCACCAGCTGGCGGTGCTCGGTAAACGGCAGGTAGCCGCCAAAGAGTGCCGCATCGACATGACGATAGACGGCTGGCAGTTCGGGATGACGGCGGAGCACGGCGTTCAGCGCAGGCATGTCGTCGATAGCCCCTTTGAAGGTAGAGCCACAGGCGTAGACCACGAGTGCCGGGCGCGATGTGTCAAGTGACTTTTCCAGCTCCTCGGGAATCATGCGTCCCATGGTGTCGCTCTTCACCAGTCGTGTCTCAAGGTTCTGCAGGTGAGCCAGTCGCATGTTCGAGTAGTGGGCCTCGTCGCTCACATAGAGTATGGGGGCCTGTCCCGTCGTGTGCTTCAGGTAGTTGGCACCGAAGTAGATGCCGTGATTGTTGCCGTCGGAGCCGCTATGGGTGATGAGACCCCATCGGTTGTCGTCGTCGAAATCGTAGAGCGGAGCGAAATACTCGATGACCTCGCGTTCGAAGACCTGCGACGACACCTCCCAGGGTGTGTCGGTAAACGGGTCGCCGGCATTATTCAGGTTCATGAGGTTGATGCCTGCAGCGTAGTACCACTCATAGAAGTCGCGCAGCGGCGATACCTCGTTAAAGGGGTAACCGAAATACTTTGGCAGCGTATCTCGCCATATCGTAGCCCATTCGTCCAGTTTGGGGTATCCAGAGGTGGGCGCTGTTTTTTCTTGTTTCATATCTTCAAAAATTATTAAATTACGTCGGCATGGATGCTTTCGGCCATGAGGCGGTAGATCTCACGGGTGCGATCATCGGGGAGCATTGACATCTGCATCTGCATGACAGACTCGTCGTAACGCACCATAGGACCTGTCTGGGCGTCTCTTGGCGACATGAAGGATACCTTCCTGGCTGTCTCGGCAATAAGCGGCAGGAAGAGACGGAAATCAATCTGTTCTGACTCGAGCACGCGTTCTGCCAGGCGATAACAGTGGTTGGTGAGGTTGCAGGCCAGCACGGCTGCGAGGTGCATCTTCTTACGTTTCACGGAATCGCAGTCTATCACATGGTCGGAGATGCTCTCTGCCAAGAGACGAATCTCACTAAGAGACTTCTCGTCTGAGGCCTCGATGAAACAGGGTATCTCTCGGAAATCCACCCGTCGGGTCTTGGAGAAGGTCTGCATGGGATAGAGCACACCATAACGAGAGGCATAGGAGCCAAGAACGCTCATAGGCACACTGCCGGCAGTATGAAGTATAAGAGCATTGGGATTACCCTGACTTACAGTCTGAGCCACCTCGGCGATGGCATCATCCTTGACAGAGATGATATATATGTCGGCATCGGGGCTGATGACGTTTATATCGGAGGTATGGGGGCAGTCGAGCTTATCAGCCAGACACTTGGCATGATCTGCTGTGCGGCTGAAGACCTGTACTATATGATGGCCGGCATCGTTGAGAGCCAGCGAGAGTTGGGTGGCCAAATTACCTGAGCCGATGATTACTATGTTCATTGGTGATGGGTTGCTTGGAAAAGTCCTTTCAGTAACAGATATTCATCGAGCACAATCTTATTGCTGCAGAAGGGCACGATGTTCTTGGCCATACCGCCAGTAGCGATGATATTTACTGATTCGGGAAGTGAAGCCTTCAGACGGTCGATAAGGCCGTCGATCATCGAGGCTGTGCCGTAGAGTATTCCGCTCTGCATACACTCCAGGGTGTTGCGCCCTATGAGGTTCTGAGGCTTGCTGATACTTATGGAGGGTAACTGAGAGGCCCGTTGGCTCAAGGCGTTCAACGAAGTCTTCACACCTGGGATGATAAGTCCGCCCTTGAAGATATTATTCTCATCGATGATGCCGAAGGTGGTGGCGGTGCCGAAATCGATGACAATGGCAGGAGCGCCATGACACCCGACGGCTCCGAGAGCATCAGCAAGACGGTCTTTGCCTAGCTGAGAGGGCGACTCGATATCGATGGTGATAAGACCCTTGGCATCATCGATACAGAAGAAATGTGGGTCGATGCCGGTAAGGTCGTTGATGGCCTGGGCCACATCATCGTCGACCTCAGGAACAACGGATGATATGGTTACACTCTCCACATCAGTCAGCTCCACACCGTATTTCCTCAGACCTTGTTTCAGCTCGTAGCGGAAGAAACTGACTGTCTCCTCCTTACGGGTCTTGAAACGCCAGTGGCTGGCGATGTTACCCTCATGGTCGGCCATGGCCACCACGATGGTAGAGTTGCCTATATCTATCAGGATATGCATAGGAAATCGAGTATGCGGTCGGCTGTCTCTTCCTTAGAACAAAGGGGCAGCTGCTCTGTGGTGTCGGAGGTGATAAGTGTAACTTTATTTGTATCTACTGCGAAGCCTGTCTTGTCGCTGGAGATAGAGTTGGCACAGATTACGTCGGCATGTTTCTTGAGGAGCTTGGCACGGGAGTTAGCAATCAGATTCTCCGTCTCCATAGAGAATCCCACGAGCATCTGACCTTCACGCTTATGCTCGCCGAGCCATCCGAGGATATCCTGTGTACGCTCAAGAGGGATGGTCATAGCGCCATCCTGCTTCTTCACCTTCTGTTCGGAATATTCAGCAGGACGGTAGTCGGCCACGGCACTACACATTATTATAATATCGCTGTCAGCGCTGCGCTGGGTGACAGCATCAAACATATCCTGAGCACTCCTTACATCCACCTTCCTGATACCAGCGAAAGACTGGATGCTTACAGGTCCGGAAACGAGGGTGACCTCTGCCCCACGGAGCACTGCCATCTTGGCAATGGCATAACCCATCTTACCTGAGGAGTGGTTGGTGATGAAGCGCACGGGGTCGATGGCTTCCTGGGTAGGACCAGCGGTGACAAGGATTCTCTTGCCTTTGAGGTCTTTGTCCTTGGCCAGATGCAGCAGGATATGCTCTAAGAGAGTCTCCTCTGACGGCATCTTACCGCTACCGGTATCGCCACAAGCCAGACGGCCTACGACAGGCTGGATGATATGATAGCCGAAACGCTGGAGTTTCTGAAGATTATCCTGAAGGATAGCGTTCTCCCACATACCGGTGTTCATGGCCGGGGCGAAGAGCACTGGGGCTTTTGTGGCCATGATGGTAGTGGTGAGCATATCGTCGCAGATGCCGCCAGCCACCTTACCGATGACGTTGGCAGTACAGGGGGCTACCATGAAGAGGTCGCCTCGCTTGGCCAGCGAGACATGCTTGACATCGAAGCTGAAATTGCGGTCGAAGGTGTCTACGATGCACTTGTTGTTCGTCAGAGTCTCGAAGGTCATCGGGGTGATGAACTTCGTGGCGTTCTGAGTCATTATCACATGTACGTCGGCATTGAGCTTCACCAGCATAGATGCCAGATTGGCTATCTTATAGGCGGCAATGCTTCCCGTAACTCCTAATACTATCGTCTTTCCCGTAAGCATAGTCACTGTTCTACCAGCAGTCCGTGTTTCTCGTAATTGGCCTTGCGGACAATCTTATTCCCGTCGTCAACAAAGAGCACGGTGGGCTTGTGGGTCTTTGCCTCCTCAGGCGTCATCTGGGCATAAGCCATGATGATAACCTTGTCGCCCACGTTGACACACTTTGCAGCAGCACCGTTAAGACAGATGATGCCGGAACCGGCCTCACCTGCGATGACGTAAGTCTCGAAGCGGCTACCATTGTCGATATCGGCGATAGCCACCATCTCATATTCCATGATGCCCGACTCGGCAAGCAGGTTAGAATCGATAGTGATACTGCCCACATAGTCGAGGTCGGCCTGTGTCACTGTAGCACGGTGTATCTTTGCCTTCAGCAGAGTTAATTCCATCTCCCTGGGATTATATGTTTACAATGAAATTATCGATGAGACGTGTCTTTCCGATATACACCGCAATAGCCACGAGAGTCTCGCCCTCGATGGTGGCTGTGCGCTGGATGTTCTCGAAGTCAACTACCTCTACATAGTCGATACGTGCAAGTGGCTCAGTCTCAAGGTTCTCACGGATGATGTCGATAACCTTCTTGGCATCGCGCTCACCCTGCTGGATAGCCTCCTGACCCTTCTTCAGACTCTGTGAGAGGATAAGGGCCGCCTTACGCTCCTCGGGGTTAAGATATGTGTTACGGCTCGACTTGGCAAGTCCGTCAGCCTCACGAACGATAGGACAAGGCACTATCTCCAATGGGAAGTTCAGGTCGCGCACGAAACGCTTCACCGTAGCCAGCTGCTGGGCATCCTTCTGTCCGAAGTATGCACGGTCAGGCTGAACAATATTAAAGAGTTTGCCCACAACGGTACATACGCCACGGAAATGAACCGGACGCACGGCACCGCAGAGCAGTTCTGTAGTCTCTGTTGTGTCGATGAATGATGTAAAGTGACCAGGATACATCTCCTCGGGCTCGGGATTGAAGATAAGGTCTCCCCCAGCCTCTTCAACCTTCTGCATGTCGCGGTTAAGGTCACGTGGATAGGCCTCAAGGTCTTCATTGGGACCGAACTGAATAGGATTGACAAACACAGAAACCACCGTGCGGTCGTTCTGGCTTGCAGACTTACTGATAAGGCTCTGATGCCCTTCGTGGAGGAATCCCATCGTGGGGACAAGACCTACAGAGAGGCCTTCCCTCTTCCAGGAGGATACGATATCTCTTACTTCTTTTACTGTCTTTACTACCTTCATATCTTCTTCTAACTTCTTCTAATTCCTTCAAACTCTGTCTCAAACAGCTCCTCCATCACCTCATCCTTGATAGCATACGTCTGACTCTCTGCAGGGAAGCTGCGCTGCTCGCACTCCTGCTTGTACTGCTTGAATGCATCGAGCATGATGCTGTGCAGGTCGGCGTATTTCTTAACGAACTTAGGGATAAAGCCGTCGTTATAGCCTAACATGTCCTGATATACCAGCACCTGACCGTCGCAGCCGTTGCCGGCACCGATACCTATCGTGAGCGCCTTGCTCTGTACGGTAATCATCTTTGCAAGCGCTGCAGGCACACACTCCAAGGTGATGGCGAAAGCACCTGCCTCCTCCACTGCCTGAGCATCGTGGATTAGCTTCTTGGCCTGTTCCAGCGAACGGCCCTGTACCTTATAGCCACCCATGGCGTTAACCGACTGAGGGGTCAGACCGATATGTGCAACCACAGGGATGCCTGCCTGAACGATCGCCTTGATACGGTCGGCATATTCCACACCGCCCTCAAGCTTTACGGCCTGACAGTTGGTCTCCTTCATGATACGCCCTGCATTACGTACTGCATCCTCAACGGATGTCTGATACGACATAAAGGGCATGTCGATAACTACGAAAGCGTTTTTGGCACCCCGACATACAGCCTTGCCGTGATGTATCATATCGTCAACGGTGACAGCCAGTGTGTTTTCGTAACCTAACATGACGTTTCCAAGGGAATCGCCAACAAGAATCATGTCAATACCAGCTTCATCGATAGTCGAAGCGGTATGAAAATCATAGGCCGTAAGCATGCTCACTGGGAGCTTTCCCTTACGGTCCAACAAGTCAAAAATTGATGTCCTCATTCTTATTAATGGTTGTACTACAATCTTTTCGGGGTGCAAAGGTACACTATATTTCCGAAACACCAAAGGAAAAAGGCAATAAATTGTATAAAAATAACAAAAACGGGGCTCTCAGACTGAGAACCCCGAATTTTTATACAAGTCTTTACGTTATTCTGCTTTTTTAGCTGCTTTCTTTGCTGGTGCCTTTTTAGCTGCTGGTTTCTTCTCAGCCTTTGGCTTTGCACCCTCGAGCTTCTCGAGCTTTGCCTTCAGACGGGTAATCTCCTTATCCTTAACCTCAATCTCATCACCCTGGTTCTTGATGGTGGTGAGCAGACCCTCGAGCTCGTCATTGTCGATATCGAGAGGATAGAGGGCATTTACTCTGTTGATGAAGTCACCAAGGATATTCATGTAGTTGGTGAACGCATCAAACGGTCCGTTGTAGATACCACGATCCAGTCCTACGTTAGACGGCTTGGTGGTCATGAAACGGAAGTTGTTGGATGCCTGCAGGTAATCCCAGTCCTGGTTGATACGTGGGTCGTTGGCGATACGCAGACGATCAGCTACAGAGTAGAGCTTATTGAAGGCCTCGTGCTGCATGGCGTTACCCAACCAGCAGCTGACGTCACGCTCCTCATCAACCCATGAGAGAGTATCGGGCACGTCGAGCTGACCTACGCTCTTACAAGCCTTACAAATCTCTGTAGGTGTCATGAAGTTGATGCCCTTCTCCTTAGCACATGCCGGGAGAGCACGGATGAAGTCGAGGATGTTTGAGCTGAGAGGCTGAGCGATACCCAGTGCTGAGAGCTCCATGAAGATGTTGATGATCTGCTCCTCCTCCGGGAAACGGGCAATGCGATCGATATAGGCATCGGCGAAGAGTGGATAACCGTCCCACTCAGAGTTGTTGAAGCGCAGAGAGATATCGTCAGACAGCTCTACGTCGCGAAGCAACAGCTTCAGGTTGGGAGCGATGTTACAGTTATATACATAGTGAGGACTCTTCCATCCGAGCACGTGCTTTGCACCCTCGGTGAGCATACCCTTGAAGCCCATGGCTGCTATCTGAGCACCGATGTCATCGCTGTAGATGAGAGAAGAGTTACGGGCCACTGTAGGCTTCTTGCCGAAGAGCTCCTCAATCTTAGCTGCCTGTTTCTTTACGTCGAGGGCGAAGGTCTCCTCGTTTGCGAGTGATGACAGACCATGGCTGTAAGGCTCTGCGAGGAACTCCACGCAACCTGTCTCGTTCATAGCCTGCAGCTTGGCAATAACCTGAGGGGCATGATACTCAAGCTGCTCGATACCTGTACCTGACAGAGAGAAGGCAACCTTGAAGTACTTGCCGTTCTCATTGATCATGTCGTGCAGGGTGTTAAGTGCAGGCATATAGCTGCGCTCAACGATGTCGGTGATGCTACGCTCGTTCTCGTAGTCATCATAGTAATAATGATCGGTACCGATATCAAAGAAACGGTATCTCTTCAGATGAATAATCTGATGTATCTCGAAATATAAACAAATCGTTTTCATAACTTTATCATTTATTCTTTATCATTTATCCTTTAAATTACTCTTCCCATCCGAGGGTGCGGCGATAGAGTGTGCGAATCCAGGCACCCACCTTCTCCCATGTTATCTGGTCTACCTCGCGCTTGCCCTCATCCTTAAGATACTGGAAGAGCGACTCGTTCATACAGATAGAGTAGATGGCATCGGCCAGGGCGTGGATGTCCCAATAGTCAACCTTGATACAGTTGGTGAGGATCTCAGCACAGCCTGACTGCTTCGAGATGATCGAAGGCGTGCCGCACTGCATGGCCTCCAGAGGAGAGATACCAAACGGCTCAGATACTGAAGGCATGACATATACATCAGAAGCCTTAAGGCATTCGTAAACCTGTTTTCCGCGCATGAAGCCAGGGAAGTGGAAACGGTCGGCGATGCCACGCTCGGCAGCGAGGTGGATCATCGCATCCATCATATCACCGGAACCTGCCATACAGAAACGGACGTTACGAGTACGGTGGAGCACCATGGTGGCAGCCTCAACGAAATACTCCGGACCCTTCTGCATCGTGATACGTCCGAGGAAGGTAACCACCTTCTCCTTGCCCGTATGGTCGGGACGAGGGATGTCCTGATACTCCTGCGGCAGAGGATAAACGGCATTATGGACAGTGAAACACTTACGCGGATCCTGGTGATACTGGTTGATAACCGTCTGACGTGTCAGCTCTGACACACACATGATACAGTCGGCCCAGTCCATACCGTTCTTCTCGATAGAGTAGACAGTAGGATTGACCTTACCACGAGAGCGGTCGAAATCTGTTGCATGCACGTGGATGCAGAGTGGTTTGCCAGATACCTGCTTAGCGTGGATACCAGCAGGGAAGGTAAGCCAGTCGTGAGCGTGGATGATGTCAAACTCCTCTGTGCGGGCCACCTGACCTGCGATGATAGAGTAGTTGTTGATCTCCTCGTGCAGATTGCCAGGATAACCTCCGGCAAACTCCATGGCACCGAGGTCATTCACGTTCATGTAGTTGAAATCCGCATAGATATGCTCACGGAGCTTGAAATAGTAGTCAGGATCCATGATATTACCCACACGCTGCTTGACATAGTCATAGTCTACGTCACGATAAGCGATAGGCACGGCATTCATGGCAACGATGCGACAAGCGTGCTGACTCTCATCACCAAACGGATGAGGCAGACAGAGGGTGATGTCCATGTCGCCCTGAGCCTTCAGACCCTCAGAGATACCATAGTTAGCAGTGGCGAGTCCACCGAATACGTGAGGAGGATACTCCCATCCAAACATTAAAACTTTCATAGTCGTCCCTCCTTATTTTTGATATGAATACTTATCAATGAGCTTGAGCGTGCGCAGGATCTCTGCTACGTTCATGGCAAACGACATGGCACCACGTCCGTGGAACGGCGGGTTACCGTCGAAGAGCTCAGAGATTGTTCCGATAGCATGATAGTCCATCTCATCCTCATAACCCACAAGCTGACGCTCGATGAATGAGAGACGAGAACGCTTATAGAGTTTCAGACATGCCTCCATGTAGAATCCGCCGAGCCAAGGCCAGGCTGTTCCCTGATGGTAAGCATAGTCGCGCTGTGTCTGTGGACCAACGTAGATAGGATTATATCCCCCACTCTTTGGAGAGAGCGAACGCAGTCCCTTAGGAGTGAGAAGCTCGCGCGTACATATATCTACTACGCTCTTCATCTGATCCTGACTCAGCGGAGAGTAGTCGAGAGCCACAGCGAAGATCATATTAGGACGTACGCTCCAGTCCATCATGTTGCCGTCAACATAGTCGAGGAGATAACCGTATTCATTGACGAAGGTATCTACGAACGACTTCTTGACTGTTGCAGCAAGGGTCTCGAGTTCCTCTGCACCCTTGGCGTCAGCCTTATCTGCTGCCATAGAAGCACTGAACTTCAGGGCGTTGTACCAGAGAGCATTAAACTCAACGATATATCCGGAACGAGGCACAACAGGTCTGCCATTAGCTGTGGAGTTCATCCATGTGACAGCCTTGTTACGTCCGTTACTGTAGAGAAGACCGTTGTCATCGAGACGAAGGTTAGGATGCTTGCCGTCGAGGACATATTTCACAATATCCTGAATCAGTTTGCCGTACATCTCGAAGCACTTGTCACGACCTACCTCCTTGGCATACTGCTGGATAGCCCAGATGGCCCAGAGGGGAACATCTGGCTGCTCTATCTCATAGATCTTACCAGAGATAGGCTTATCGTCCATAAACTCACGGAGTGCCTTCTCTGAGGTCTTCATCACCATCTCGAAATAGTCGACCTCACCGATGGCAAGGGTAAGACCTGGCAAAGCGATGAACGTATCACGGGCACGGGCCTTGAACCAAGGATAACCAGCCAGCAGATAACGGTCATCGTTAGGCTGACGGTTATGGAACTGGTGGGCTGCCGTTACCAGACAGTGATAGAAGTTATCGCGAGGTATTCTGTCAGCCACCTCCTCATCGAAGAGTTTCTTCAATGATGAAGACTTGATCTGAGAAGTAGAACCAGCGAAGACGATGCTCTCACCCTTCTTGATAGGCATCTCGAAATAGCCTGGTACGTAGAGATCCTCGTTAGAGGCATAACCACGCTCCTGCTCCTTAGGATATTCCACACCACGATACCAGTCTGGGTGGAATACAAACTCATTCTTCTTTGAGAACTGCATGTACAGGTCGGGATAGCCGGCATACATACAGGTCTTGATACCACCGTCGATCTCATGATACTCGCGGCTGGCAGTCATGTTCTCATGAGTAAACTGACGAACACTGCGGAATGCCAGGAACGGGCGGAAACGCAATGTCGTAGCAGAATGAGCTTCCACCAGAGTATAACGAATGAGGATACGGTCCTCATAATGCTGGAAGATTACCTCTTTCTTAAGGATCACACCACCAACCCTGTACGTTGTTGTAGGTACGAGGCTGGCATCAAACTCACGGATGTACTTATGTCCGTTGGGACTGAAGTTGTTGCCCTGATACTTGTGGAGTCCGAGGTTGAACTCAGCACCATGCTGGATGACTGTACAGTCGAGCGATGACAGGAGCACATGGTTCTCGTCATCGAGCTCTGGTACAGGAACAACCAGCAAACCGTGGTATTTGCGCGTGTTACAGTCTACAAGCGTAGAAGAGCTGTAAGCGCCTGAACGGTTTGTCCTGAGCAATTCGCGACGGAGACTCTCTTGCAAGTTAGTCATCACGGCTTTTTCTAATCGTAAATAACTCATAGTTCCTCAAACAGGTTTTTATAATTTTGAAATTAAGTTTTAGTTTCAATCCCCAAAAGTAGTTATTTTTCGTCAAATAGCAAAGGAAAAGACGATATTTAACATATATTTAAGCCCCAGCGGGGGCTGAGGCTTAATATTTATGCGGGAATAAGGAAGTTTATTACTTCTTGTTCGACATTTATACGGTAAGGTCCTACAGGGGTCTTCATCAGGCGCCCGTCGATTCCGACTATCGCATGTTTGGCATATTCCACCTGTATCTCCTGAGTGCGATAAGGGTGCACGGAACGGTGATTGAGGAATCGGCCTGTAACCAACAACCATACACCCTCTATCAGCTGAACCATCTCTGGATGATAAACCACAGAGACATCGAGCATGCCGTTGTATGGCACAGCGTTGGGAGTCTGTCCATATCCGGGACCAGAACCGATGCAGACTGTCATCACCTTACGCTCGATAACATCGCTGTTGATCTTCAGTTTCATCTTATACTCCATACGGTGGAAGAGCATCACGAAGAGAGAAGATATGAAAGATAAGGTGCGAGAGCCGAAAAGTCGGCGAGTCTGACGACGGAGGTTCATGATATCGGCAGTCATTCCGATATTGATACAGTTAAGGAAGTAGCGGTGACACTTGTCGCCTTTGGCATTAGTATAGCGGATGCAACCAAGATCAATCTTACGTACGCGATGCAGCAAAAGCCAGTCGATGGTCTGTTCGACTCTGTCTTCATCGAAGTCCCAGAAACGGGCGAAGTCGTTCATCAGACCATTAGGAATGACACCTAAGGCAATCTCATCACGAACAGACTTCTGTTCCATCATAAGACAGTTGACTGCATCGTTTAAGGCAGAGTCGCCACCAACGATGATGATGGTCTTATATCCGTTGGAGATCATCATCTTTATAAGACGTTCAACACTGTCGGACGTCTCACTCTGTACCATGTCATACTCGACATTACGCACATCGAGAGCATGACTGATTCTCTCCCATCGCTTGCGAGGGCTGGTGAATCCTGTTCTCGGGCAATATAGGATGCCCCACCTTTTAGAGTCTACTGCCATAACTGTTTTATCCTTTCTATCTTTTCCTCCATAGGGAGTGTTGCGTCAATCCAATTAATCTTAAAGCCTCTGCGCTCCATGCCCCGGAACCACGTCATCTGTCGCTTGGCAAACTGATGGATGGCTATCTCAAGACGGGAATACATCTCATCGTAAGAGGTCTTACCAGTAATGTACTCCGTGACAAACTTATACTCCAGACCGTAGTAGATAAGGTCTTCTGGAGGTATCCCCTCGTCGAGCAGGGCTTTCACCTCGTCAATCATACCTTCCTCAAGTCTGTTTTTCAGCCGTCGGGTAATCTTCTCACGACGCTGTTCACGATCGATGTTTATTCCGATGATTACAGAGTCGACAGGAGGAAGCTCTCTGCGTGGAGTAGGATTCTCGATATTATAAGCCTCAATCTCTATTGCCCTGATGGCTCTCTGACAAGAATCGACATCCGTCTTATTATGCATATTTGAGCCTGTCCTGGATTTCAGTTCTGTAAGCATCTGAGTAAGTTCTTCGAGAGACTTGCCTTCAAGACTGTCGCGAAGAGCCTGATTCTGAGGTACCGGTGAGAGATGATATCCCTTCAGCACTGCCTCGATATAAAGACCTGTTCCACCACATAGGATAGGTACTGCTCCCCTACTTTGGATATCCTGATAGGCATCGAAGAAATCCTGCTGATATTCAAAGAGGTTGTATTTTGTTCCTGGTTCGCGGACATCGATAAGATGATACGGGATTTTTAGAGATGAGACTGTATAATCTGCCAGATCCTTGCCAGTACCGATATCCATCCTGCGGTATACCTGTCGGGAATCAGCAGAGATTATCTCTCCGCCAATAGAGGCAGCCAGATGAGCAGCCACAGGAGTTTTCCCTGATGCCGTAGGACCCAATATCGTTATCATCTTCTTCATATCGTCTGCAAAGATACACAAAAAAAGCCGTCGGACAAAATCTGACGGCTTTTTTTCTCTCTGCTTACTCAATTTCATTGAAATAAACGTTGATCTGCTGACCTTCAGGCACCTTATCCAGATAAGCTTTGGCCTCCTCAACTGATATATCCCTATCGTCAAGACTTGCACCTTCAATCTGGCCAGAAACCTCTAGGACGTTCAGCTTCCAGATTCGTTTGCCACCTTTGAAGGCGTGTATCTCATGTTGCATTGAAGGTCCACCGGCAGAGCCAGACAATTTTAGATAGCAGACGCCATCCTTGTCACATCTCGAAGGTTTAAGACGTGGGGTCTCGACAGCCATCAACTGATACTTATCATCCTTATGAATAAAGAAGGCGCCATTCTTATCCTCTTTATCACGCAGCCATATCCAGTCGTTTTCGTAGTCTATAAAGCAATGAGCCCATTTGGTGAGCTTCACGTCCTTGTCACTCATAATATCAGCATGATATATCTTATCCATCTCTGCTATATCTTTCTTCCAGATGGGTGTTTCCTCGTCGATAAGCCAATGGAATATCTCATATTGGTGTTCGATGAGCTTACCCTCTCTCAGGTACATCATACCTACACAGAAGCTCTCTGGAGCACCGTGGGTATAGCAGAGTTCCAGACCCTTTGGGCCTTCAAAAGCAGCAGCGATATCGTTGGAGATATAGCCATCGGCATCAGCATTCCATACGCAACCAAACTCTTCGTCGAAATATCCCAGTTGCTCCAGCTTATAAACCTTACCGCTATCGATTAGCAGTTCGAGGGCAAGGGCATATTTTTGCTCGGCATCATTCGGGTCTTTCGGAGCATTCTTGTACTGACCCTCAAACTGTATGGTGCCGTGGATATAACGGTTGCCGATGATTCTGAGTTGCGGAGAACTGGCAGCCTTCATACCATATTCCTTCTCCATCTGTTTGACGATATCTGCAGGAAGATTGGGAAGAGTACCGTCATCTTTTGCACATGACTTGATAGAGAGTTGCTTTCTGGACTTCAGATAGCTGTCAGTACAGATTACCACGCCCCATGTCGGATCATCAGCAGTCTTATCCTTTGGATTGACGAAATCGAAACGGGCACAGAGGGATGGTATCTCCTCACGTCCGTGAACCTCACCTATGCTTGGAGTGTTGCCGTCAGGATCTTTCAAGACCTCATCAATGAACTTCACCTTCACTATCTTATCACCAACAATACGGTTGGTATACTGTGCTGCATTACGACGGAACATCTCCTGAAGTTCCCAACTCTTATGCATGGACTCAACCCAGTCATCATCATCACTTTCCTTCTTTGGCTCCTCGATATTCGTCCAGTAGAGCATCTGCATATATTTCCCGTCGGTACCGATGAGGAACATCGGCAACGGGGTTGTATCGTTCTCCTCGATAATACTGTCGATAACAGCTGTAAGAGAGTCTTTCTTGTCAGCAGGAGCTGTCTGACCTTTGTTCTTACAACCTATCATCACTGCCATTGCGAGAATGGCAAAAAGCATTAGTTTCTTCATATCATTTTTATTATTCGTCTAACTTGAGAGGTGTAGTCTTGGCATAGACGGGTTTCATGCCGTCCCAGGTGAACGTATGCTGCACAGGACCGCCATCGCCACTCCAGTCATTAACGATGACATTCTTACCCTTCCGCGGCAGAATGCAGAATATCTGATTGTATGCTCCCTTGTCGCCCCAACGATAACCCTTAAGGATGTCCGGCTCCGGGGTGAGACATTTCCTGACAGGATCGTAGTCGTAGGTGCACAACACCTCTATACAGGGGTCAGTAGGTTTACCCAAAAGAACAGCCAACAGTCTATGTCCATTTGAGCGTTTCCAATAACAGGCCGACATATATTCACCATCGGTACCGCCATCGCCCACTCTCACATAACCGTTTTTGCTATCTACGGTGACTGTCAGATCCGTCTCTTTGTCCAGCACTTGCTTGTCAAGGCCTTTCTCCATCGTTTCCCTGACGGAGCCGACCATCCATGTTGGCCATGTCTGATCGAAACGCTCCAGCATAATGCCAAGACTACCATTTATAACATTTTCAATGGTCTTGTTACTCCATCCTTTATTAATCACTTCAAGCGGACAACTCTCGAAATTTCTGTCCTGAGCCCAGACAGGCATTACAGACGATACTGCAATAAATAGGGATATACCCTTATATAATATATTCCGCATAGATTATATCGGATTACATTCAGTAAAAATTATTCTTGTCCAATATTAGTCCTTGCAGAGAAGCCTCCTTTGAGATCGTCGACTGTCAGTTCTGTCAACTGGCTCTTACTGAGGTTTGTCATCCCTTCTAGACGGTTTGCCTGCGACTGAATGCTCTTCTCGAAGACATTACGGGCAAAGCGGGCATTACCGAAGTTACGGTCCTTATGAGCCACAGCATATTCAAACTGTTCCTTAAGATATTCCTCTGCGCCATCAGCAAGGGTGTACTGATTTTTCTTCATGTACATCTTGAAGATATCTGTCAGTTCCACACCTGAATAATCCGGGAAATCGATGTAACGGTTGAAACGTGACTGTAATCCTGGGTTAGAATCGATAAATCGCTGCATCTCATTCTTATAACCGGCAATAATCACCACCAGACGGTCACGATAATCCTCCATACGTTTAAGAAGGGTAGCAATAGCCTCCTGACCATAATCCTGTCCGTTACCATTTTCCGGAACAAGAGAGTAAGCCTCATCGATAAAGAGAACTCCGTCAAGAGCCTGCTGGATAACGGTATCAGTCTTAAGAGCAGTCTGACCCATATACTTAGCAACAAGTCCACCACGATCGGTCTCTACGGTATGCCCTTTCTTCAGAACTCCAAGATCCTTATAAATCCTACCCACGATTCGTGCTACTGTTGTCTTTCCTGTACCTGGAGAGCCATAGAACACGAGGTGGTAAGAGACCTTGGCTGTCTTCAGACCCTGGGCCTCACGCTGTTTCTGGACCTTAACAAAATTGGCAAGCGAACGGACTTCCTTTTTCACGCTGTTCAAACCAATAAGGTCATCCAGTTCAGCGTATGGATCACCCTCAAGAGGTTCATTTACAATGACAGAGTCTTTCTTTTCTACTTGTTCTGTCTTCTGTGCAGTCTCTTCTACTGCATTTTTTTCCTCCTCATCATCAACAAAGATTCCTATTATAAGCAAAAGTACGAAGGAACCAATGCTAAGGCATCCACAACCTTTGAGCACCTTGCCCATGGTTTCCTTAAAGCTATTCATATCCATGCTATTCTACACCTTATTATATATTATTTAGGACCGGTTCCACGACTCTGGATATCAGGGTCAAGAGGATTGGGATTAAACACTGTATTATTGGCTATCTGCTCGCACATATTCATAGAACCGAGATTTGATGTCGGATGATAGACCTTACATCCCATAAGATAGAAAGTATTATCAAAATGGAAGAGAGGTGCATCGCCCCAATTTGCAAAGAAACGACAGTCATCGAAGACTACACCCTCATTACCCCAGCCTTCTATCAGGTCATATTCGCGGTTATTGAAGAAGTCGCACTTATTAAACTTTACGGCCACGCAGCTTCTTAGTTGCATGATTCCATAAGTGCAGTCGTGAATATTTGAGTTAACAAGGCCAAAGTCTGACGTCTCCCAAAGATCAAGACCATAGGTACCACAGCCATAAAGGTCACAATCCTTAACCATAATCATACGTCCACCCTTGACGCCAATCACTCCTCCTGAGCAAAAGCCTCCCTCTGTATGGCCGATAGTAAGATTATGCACCTCACAATTCTTACAATTTATGAAATAAAGACAGTAAGAGTAACGAGGATCGACCTCAATGCTTGAGTTCTGCTCACCTTTAATGATAAGGCCTGTGAAATTTAGAAGAGCCAACTGACGTCCGTCAGTCTCAGACTCACTTACCACCAGTGGCTGTTTGCTTATGATATCAGTAGCGCTAGAAACCCAGCGACGTCCCGGTACTTTCAAGAACATCTCCTCATTTTCCAGGACGCGTGAGAGATTAAGATGCACACCTGCAGCAATTATGACCGTACGGTTGTTTCCTAACGCAGCCAGGAATTCCGACTCATTAGTAACACTATACACCATCGCGCCATCTGTCTCATCCGGCCCTCTCCCGTCATCATCCAGTCCGCCAGGGAATTGGCCAGTAATCTGTGCCTGTACACCACAAAGGGTGCACAGACACATTACTATAGATAATAAGATCCTCCTCATAAGACTTCGTATTTACTCTGCAACTGGGGCAGGAGCTGCCTGCTTCTTCTGAGCCTTAGAAGCAAGTTCCTTCAACTTATCCTTGCCTTTGAAAGCGAAGACCCATACAAGGAACCCGGCAAGTACGAGAAGAGAGATGCCCAGCAGAGGACGATAGAACAGCCATGCTATAGCTATAACGATGAGTGACCATGCGATACCGATAACGGTACAAACGAGACCGACACCCCATCCGAAGATACCTGCAACAAAAGGAACAACCTTGAGGATTGTCTCGATAAAGCCGAAGATACCTTTAAGACCACCGATAACCATCATGATACCAATGATACGCAGTACCCACAGAATAATATTATTAGTCTCCTTTGCAGCATCAATAATCTCATCGCCGCTCTTCTTACCCATAACGAGGGTCTCGAAACGCTTACCGTTCTTTGCCTTGAAAGGCTTGAAGGTATCGCCATCGACAACTGCCATTACAGTAACCTTTGCAGGAACGACCTTCTCAAATGTCACACGAACATCACCAACCTCAGGAGCACCGGGAACACGTCCAAAATACAGCACATTGCCTGCCTGATGAATATATTCGAGGTCCTTTTTATTGTTGGCATTCTCCATCTGCCTGTTGATTGAATCGTTAACTGCCTGTAACGAATCAAGGGCTGCCTTAACAGAATCAGGAAGCAGCGCCTTTACAGAATCAGGGATTGCCTGCTGCTGAACAGGTTGCTGGGCTGGTTGCTGAGTACCTTTCTGTACGCCATAGAAACGCTCATAGGCAGCTTGAGTTGCCTTGTCAAACTGTGTCAGCAATTCCTCAGAGATAGCAAGTTCCATACCCTCTCGTGATGAGATGCTGTGAATAAGACTTTCGGGCAACTTATATGCACCAAAGGTTACGTTCTCAGCATACTGCTCAGCCTCTTCAACAGTAGTGAGAACAGTGTTCTTGTTCTGATATGCAGGATCATGGAACTGACTTGACTGAACAGGACTTGACACCCAACGCTTAGAATAGGTATAAGTAGTGGTGGTCACTTCCTTACCGCCAAGCTTATCTTCCTTCTTAGTCTGAGAATGCTCTACCCACTGATAATACTCTACAGTACGACGGAGGGCAATAGCCTTTGCCCCAATACCAAACTGCGCATCGGAAAGAGAGTCTTCTGTAGTAGCCAAAGCGGTACCACATATAAGTTCACCTTCAAGTGATGCATCTTTTTTGTTGGGATTCTCCATCTCTACATAAGCACTTCCTGCCTCGTCGAGCATCTTCTCCGTCTTAACAGCTCTGCCTTCATTCCACCAAAGGAGAGCAGTACCCAATACAAACAGTATAAATCCGCTGCCAATAGCCTTAAAAGAATTTCCTACTCGGGTGCCATAACCCGTTGTTGTTGTTTCTGTATATGCCATAATTCGTGAATGGTTAATGGTTAAATATTAAGTTTCGGTGGCAAAGATATAAAAAAAATGCCATCCGACAAAATCGGATGGCAAATATTTGCATTTTTGAACTAAATATTCTATTATTTGAGCTCAGCGAGGTACTTAATGGTGCGAACCATCTGAGAAGTGTAAGAGTTCTCATTGTCGTACCAAGAAACAACCTGTACCTGATAAGTCTCGTCATCGCATCGTTGATACCCTCCTTAGTGATATCCTTACCCTTAACAACAGCTACGAGGATTGTTGTAGAACCTGTAGGAGTTGGAACACGCTGTGCAGAACCGATCAGCTTACCGTTCAGCTCAGGAATTACGAGACCGATAGCCTTAGCAGCACCTGTTGAGTTAGGAACAATGTTCTGAGCACCTGCACGGCTACGACGAAGGTCACCCTTGCGCTGAGGACCATCGAGAATCATCTGGTCACCAGTGTAAGCGTGGATAGTAGACATGATACCAGAAACGATAGGAGCATAACCATTCAGAGCGGCAGCCATAGGAGCCAGACAGTTAGTTGTACAAGAAGCAGCTGAGATAACAGTGTCAGCAGGAGTCAGAGTCTTGTGGTTTACATTGTAAACGATAGTAGGCAGATCGTTTCCTGCAGGAGCAGAGATAACAACCTTCTTAGCACCAGCCTGGATGTGAGCAGAAGCCTTCTCCTTAGATGTATAGAAACCTGTGCACTCGAGAACTACGTCAACGTTCAGCTCGCCCCAAGGAAGCTCAGCTGCGTTTGGCTTAGCATAAATAGTGATCTTCTTACCATCAACAACGATGAAGTCCTCACCAGCCTCTACAGTGTGCTTACCCTCACCGAACTTGCCAGCGAAACCACCCTGAGCTGTATCATACTTCAGAAGGTGAGCAAGCATCTTTGGGCTTGTCAAGTCGTTGATAGCTACTACTTCATAACCTTCAGCCTCGAACATCTGACGGAATGCGAGACGACCAATACGGTTATTTTTTGCGCCTTTTTGACACTTTTTTCGTTTTACGGATGCAAAGTTACGAAAAATTTCATATATTTGCACTCAGATTCAGTATTAATTTAAGTGAAAAGTGAAAAGTGAAAAGTGAAAAGTGATGTAACTCAATGCCACAAGCCGGTGATTGCAAAACGAAGATTACAATTCAAACAAACATTTATAATAAACATTAAACATTAAGATTATGGGATTTATTAAGGAATTCAAAGAGTTTGCCGTAAAAGGTAACGTAATGGACATGGCTGTCGGTGTTATCATTGGCGGTGCTTTCGGTAAGATTGTAACTTCTCTTGTAGGCGACGTGCTGATGCCTGTAATTAGCTTGGCTACAGGCGGTATCGACTTTACCAACCTGTTTATCAACCTGAGCGACGACAAGACGTATGCGACTCTGGCTGCAGCTCAGGAGGCTGGTGCTTCTGTATTCGCCTACGGACAATTTCTACAGAACGTAATTGACTTTATCATTATCGCCTTCTGTATCTTCATGATGCTAAAGGGTATCAACAAGCTTAACCGTAAGAAGGAGGAGCCAGCTGCGCCCGAGGAACCAAAGGGTCCAACTCAGGAGGAACTGCTCGCAGAGATTCGCGACCTGCTTAAGAAGCAATAAAATAATAAGCCTCGCCAGTTGGCGAGGCTTTTATTATTCCCACTCAATCGTTGCAGGTGGCTTAGAAGAAATATCATAACATACACGATTCACCCCACGAACCTTATTTATAATCTCATTAGAGACCTTTGCCATAAAGTCATAAGGCAGATGAGCCCAATCGGCTGTCATAGCATCTGTAGAAGTCACAGCTCTCAATGCAACAGGATGCTCATAAGTACGTTCATCGCCCATTACACCTACACTGCGAACAGTTGAGAGCAGTATTGCACCAGCCTGCCATATCTGATCGTACAGAGATACTTCAATAATACCATCCTTCATATCTGCCGGTACACCAGCAGCGAGAACTTTACGAGCCTCTTCGCCAGAAAGTTTCACTTTGTAATCACGTAATCCACGAACATAGATATCATCTGCATCCTGCAGGATATGTACCTTCTCAGGAGTGATATCACCAAGAATACGCACAGCGAGACCTGGGCCTGGGAAAGGATGACGGGTGATCAGATGCTCAGGCATTCCAAGTTGACGTCCAACACGACGCACCTCATCCTTGAACAACCACTTCAGAGGCTCACATAGTTGAAGATGCATCTCCTTTGGCAGACCTCCTACATTATGATGACTCTTGATTACCTTTCCTGTAATATTAAGACTCTCGATACGATCCGGGTAAATCGTTCCCTGAGCAAGCCATTTTGCATCAGTAATTTTCTTAGCCTCAGCATTAAACACCTCAACGAAATCACGACCAATGATCTTACGTTTCTGTTCAGGGTCGGTAACGCCAGCAAGATCAGAGAAGAATTTCTCACTGGCATCGACACCTATCACGTTGAGTCCCAACACCTTGTAATCCTCCATAACCTGAGTAAACTCATTCTTACGGAGCATACCGTGATCAACGAATATACATGTAAGATTATTACCTATAGCCTTGTTAAGTAAGACGGCAGCCACCGAAGAATCAACACCGCCACTCAGACCAAGTATTACTCTATCTGAGCCCAGCTGCTCCTTCAATTCTGCAACAGTAGAGTCAACAAATGATGCCGCACTCCACTCCTGCTTAGATCCGCAGATATCAACCACAAAGTTCTTCAGGAGTTGTGTTCCCTGCAGAGTATGGAACACTTCTGGGTGGAACTGTACTGCCCATACTGGTTGATTAGTTGAAGCAAAAGCAGCATTTGTTACGTCAGCAGTAGAGCCGATAACCTTGAAATCACCAGGGATGGCAGTGATGGTGTCTCCATGACTCATCCACACCTGAGAATGTTGTTCAAAACCCTTAAACAGCGGATTTGTTGTATCTACCGTCTGAAGATTGGCACGTCCATACTCACGAGAGTCAGCTTTCTCAACCTTTCCTCCAAGAGTATGGCTGATAAACTGAGCACCATAACAGATACCTAGAACAGGCATCTTTCCAACAAACTGACTCAGATCCACCTTGAAAGCCTCTGGATCATGAACAGAGTAAGGCGAGCCACTCAGAATCACACCAATTACTGATGGGTCATCTTTCGGAAACTTGTTGTATGGCATAATCTCGCAGAAGGTGTCCAGCTCACGCACACGACGACCAATAAGCTGTGTGGTCTGTGAACCAAAGTCTAAAATTATAATCTTCTGTGTCATATATATATTATTAATAATGTGCTAATCAGAAATTATGATCAACGACAAACGACTCTGCAGTAGCGAGGGAGTCCAGTTTGCCAACATCAATCATCTCAAGATCATTCTTCACAAGTCCCACAATCTTTGCACGATGACAAACAGAGAGGTAGAAGTCGATGACTCCGAACCTATCCGGGAATCTGTCCATCAGCTGGAACAATCTTGGAGAAAAAGAGTGAATACCACTAAAGGCAAACATATTCAATTCCTCGCCATGCTGTGAAAGACCTGTACGACGTACATACTCATAAGGACTCTTCACTTCACCCGTCTCGATATTCTTCCACCCCATAAGTCTCATGCCATTGTCAAAAAGAAGATAGCGTTTTGTTTTACGCTTACTTACGAGCAATACAGCATCCTCGTCTTCCAGATGCTGGGACGAAAACCAGTCATAGTCAATATTATCTAGGATATCCACGTTGTGAATAAGCACCGGAGCTTCGTCAGAAAACAGATGAGCAGCCTTCTTCAGTCCCCCACCCGTCTCAAGCAACATATCTGACTCGTCACTGAACTGTACAAGCCGGCCATAGTCCTGCATCGATACATGACGTCGGATATCTTCAGCAAAATGATGGATATTAACTACAAAATGATCGTAGCCGAAAGTTTGTAGTCTTTTAATCGTACGGTCGATAAGAGGCATACCACCTATGGGGACCAGCGCCTTGGGCATAGTGTCCGTCAGGGGTTTCAGGCGGGTTCCAAGTCCCGCAGCTAAAATCATAGCCTGCTTCATATCTTATCTATCTATTAAAAGAAAACCCGGCTGCTAAGAAGCAAGACCGGGCTAATGAAAGGAGGAGTGGTACCTCCAGGAATCGAACCGGGGACACACGGATTTTCAGTCCGATGCTCTACCAACTGAGCTAAGGCACACCCACCAAATATTTTCCCGATTATTTTTTATTTTTTTTATTTTATTTTTCGTCTTTCAGAGGATTCCATCCCTGCGCTTTCAACTCAAACTCCTGATTATCACGGGTTACCAGCACTTTTCCGAACTTTTCGTCAGTAATATGGCCGATAAGCTTAATTCCATCGATTTGCTCAATTTTCTCATGATCACCGATAGGAACAGTGAACAGCAGTTCATAGTCTTCCCCACCATTGAGGGCACAAGTTGTGACATTTATATTCATTTCTTCTGCCATCACGGCTGTCTGGTAGTCGATAGGGATATTCTTCTCGTAAACCCTACAACCCACACCTGACTGTTTACATATATGCATAAGTTCAGAACTCAAGCCGTCGCTGATATCCATCATCGCAGTAGGTTTAATACCAGCCTCACGCAGTTTCTTTACGATATCTCCACGTGCCTCTGTCTGCAACTGTCGCTGAAGAAGATATTCCTTACCACTGAAATCCGGTTGGAAATCCTTTAGCTTTAAACTTTGATCTTTGAACTTTGAACTTTTTAATTCGTATGTGCCATCGCGTTTAGACGCTTCTATTTCCTTATTCAGATCGTCCAACTGTCCATAATAGACGGCCTTCTCACGCTCTAACAGCTGGAGTCCCATATAAGCAGCTCCAAGATCTCCGCTGACACAGATAAGGTCAGTATCCTTGGCACCATTGCGATAGACGATATCCTCTTTCTTTGCCTCACCTATACATGTTATGCTGATAGCAAGACCTGTATAGCTGGATGTCGTGTCTCCCCCAACGATATCCACATTCCACTTCTCGCACGCAAGTTTTATTCCCTCATAGAGTTCCTCAACGTCCTCCACTGTAAAACGCTTACTCAAGGCGAGAGATACAGTTATCTGTCTCGGAGTGCCATTCATGGCAAACACGTCACTGATATTCACCATAGCAGACTTGTATCCCAGATGTCTGAGGTCGATGTAAGTAAGGTCAAAGTGTACCCCTTCCATCAACAGATCTGTCGTCACCAGCACTTCCTTATCAGGATAACTTAGTACGGCGCAGTCATCCCCCACGCCGTACTTCGTTGATTCGTTTTTCTTATCAATATCTTTTGTAAGCCTGTCTATCAGGCCAAATTCACCAATATTAGATATTTCCATTCAATCGTCGTTAATTACTTCTCTTTATCATTTCACGCATGAGTTCTGTCATTACAGGCTGTGCCTTATTGGCAGCTTCCTGAACTTCCTCATGGCTCACCTCTACAGGTATGTCAAAGCCACCCAGGTCAGTAACGATGCTCACACCAAAGCAGCGGATGCCACAATGGTTGGCAACAATAACTTCCGGAACAGTACTCATACCTACAGTATCACCACCTAATGTACGATACATACGATATTCGGCAGGAGTCTCGAAGGTTGGTCCCTGAGTGCCCAGATATACGCCATATACAAGACGTATATTCTTCTCCTTAGCAATCTGGCTGGCGAGATTTACCAACTCATGATCATAAGCCTCATGCATGTCCGGGAATCGCGGACCTGTCGGGAAGTTCTTTCCACGCAGTGGATGCTCCGGGAAGAAGTTGATATGGTCTGTGATAACCATGATATCTCCAATCTTAAATGCCGGATTCATACCGCCAGCAGCATTCGACACAAAGAGAGTCTTGATACCCAACTCGTACATTACTCTTACGGGGAATGTTACATCTTTCATTGAGTAGCCCTCGTAGTAATGGAATCGTCCCTGCATTGCAAGGATATCCACACCTCCGAGTTTTCCGAAGATCAGCTTTCCGCTATGACCTTCAACTGTTGACACTGGGAAATTTGGAATCTCCTCATAAGGGAACTCAGTCTTGTCCGTTATTTCTGAAGCTAATTGTCCGAGGCCTGTCCCCAGCACAATCGCAGTCTTTGGACTTGTGGTCATCCTTTCCTTTAACCAGGATGCTGTTTCTTGAATTTTTGTGTACATAACCTATGATTTTTTCGTTAAACGGTTTTTCTCCTTCTAACATAAAACTTACCTTTACAGGCAATACATACAAACTCTTCCTTACCTCATCACTCAAGCCTTCAATATTCTGAAGTCTTGCAGCATCTTTCTCTGTAGTGATGATCACCTTAGGCGACTGCAAAGAAACAAACTCCTCATTGATAAGCCGGACATCCTTCTTCCTGAAGTTATGATGATCGCTAAAACTGAGTGGACGGATACTCTCTGCATAGGGGTCTATATCCACAATCATCTGTGATGGCGATGCTATGCCAGTAAGCAGAAGTACATTCTTTCCCTTAAGGCTATCTAGTGAGGAAACAGTATTTTCCGTTTCTATCGGATAGAGAGGCATGAGATAATCGTATTCCAGAGTAGTGAAATACAGCTGCTGATACGGATAGAGGTTCATCTGCTTTGTCAGCACACGGAACTCCATCGGTGTAAGAGTCTTCGGACATTTTGTAACTATGACGATATCTGCCCTATCCTTTCCACTTACAGGTTCACGAAGTCTTCCGGCAGGAAGCAACTTATCATATATCACCAGTCGGTGATAATCAATAAGAAGGATATTCAATCCTGGCTTCACATATCGGTGCTGGAAGGCATCATCAAGCAAGATGACATCAACGGGTTTTCCCGTATAATCGCCACTGATAAGATTTTGAATACCCCGGGTTCGTTTATTATCTACCGCCACATCAATATCCTTGAACTTTTGTTTCATCTGATACGGCTCGTCGCCTATATCAGACATCGGAGTATTATTGGCAGCCAACAAGAACCCCTTACTTTTTCTCTTATATCCTCTGCTCAACACAGCCACATGTTGCTGATTCTTTAGCAGCCTGACGAGATACTCCACATGAGGTGTCTTTCCTGTTCCTCCAACGGTAATGTTGCCTACAGATATCACGGGGGTATCAAAAGACCGGCTCTTCAAGACTTTCATCTCAAAGAGAAGATTCCTGAATCCGACCCCTAAGCCGTAAAGCCAGCTCAAGGGAAGCAGTTTTCTATCGATCCTTATAAAGTCGCCCTCCACAACTATAAGTTTTTACTTCACTCTGATATCTTCGAGCATACGTGCCTGGATACGATTGCCGTCTTTTACTGTCTGACGGATTTCCATCAAAGGCTCATACATCTCACCTAACAGAGTCTTCAACTCTTCCTGAATCTTGCCGTCAAGATATGTACCTTTTTTCTCATTGGGGAACAGCTGATCCATCCAACCACCCTTTCCAGGATATGTCTCTGTGTGATATTCGCTGAGTTTAGCAAGTTCTGCTGCCTTCTTTACAGCATCATCCAGACTACCTAGTTTATCCACGAGTTTGATCTTCACAGCATCGGTAGCAAGCCAAACACGTCCCTGACCAATAGAGTCTACCTGAGCAGGCTTAATGCCACGACCCTCTGACACAATACTGAGGAAGTTCTGATAACCGCGGTTTATTGACGTCTGCAGGAAGTTCATCTCTGCACTATTATCCTTGCCAAGCACCAGGTTGGTCTCGTAGTCAGAATACTTATTCGTTGTCACACCATCGAAGGTTATGCCAAGCTTATCCTGAACCAGTCCGCTGAAATTCGGAACGAGTCCGAATATTCCTATACTACCAGTTATTGTCATTGGTTCTGCAAAGATGTAGTTTGCTGGTGAACTGATCCAGTAACCACCTGATGCAGCTGCACCACCCATAGATACCACTACAGGTTTCTTTGCCATCACCAATTTTATTGCATGACGGATCTGCTCGGATGCATAGGCACTGCCACCACCTGAGTTAACGCGGAATACGACAGCTTTGACATCCTCATCCTCTGCCAGCTTTCGCAGATCTTCAGCGGTGGTCTTACCAACGATGTTATGTCCACCCCCGGAAAGAAGATCCATTGTATTGTTGTCTACAATACTTCCGTAAGCATAGTAAACGGCAATCTTCTCGCCCTCATCCTTCTTCTTCGACTTCACGTTGAGCATGTCTGAAAGAGTCAGCTGATTGATATCGTCATCCTTTTCTATCTTCAGGCGCTTCTGTATCTCAGCCTTTATCTCCTCTGGGAACATAAGCTTATCAACCAGTCTTGCCTTCACATAGTCCTTGGCATCAGCAAAAGCAATGATACTGTCGTTTACCAACTGGTTAAGGGCCTCAGGACTCACCTTTCGTCCTTCACCAATCTCCTTCAGCCAGTATTTCCAGATACCATCATACATAACCTGACGCTGTTCACGATCGTACTCACTCATGTCAGTACGGGTATTGCTCTCAACATAGCTCTTGTATTTTCCTACCTTCGCAGCCTGGTACTTAATGCCGAGCTTATCATAAAGGCCCTTGTAATACTCACTCTTGCCTCCAAGACCCTTGAGGTCGATCGAGCCTCCATCGTTAAGATAGATCTTATCAGCCACAGACGCAACATAGTAGGTTGCCTGCATATACTGATCAGCATACGCCACAATCCATTTTCCGCTTTTCTTGAAGTCCTTCAGAGCATCACGCAGCTGCTGAGCTGTGGCCGGAGAGTCAAATGATGCCACACCACCCTCAAGATATATACCTTTTACTTCCTCCTCGTCCTTTGCCTTGCGGATACCGGAGATAAGATCATCAAGCCCCATCGCACCCATATCACCTAAACCAAGCACTGCATCGATAGGAGAGCTCTCCTCTGCGCGCTCATTCACAGAACCATTGAGTTTGAGAACAAACACGGAGTTTTCCTTTACCTTCGTTGATGCCGAATCACTGGCAATCATACCTAATAAAGATATAACGAAAAAGAATCCCATCACTGTGATGAAGATGGCAATACCACAGATGGTAGCAAGGGTCATTTTAAAGAACTGCTTCATAAAGTTTCTTAATTGGTTACGTAACTGATTGCAAAATTAATAACTTTTTCTGATATATGCAAATTTATGCACATTATTTAACTTACTGACAATTTGTCACAACCGCCAATACTGGCACGCTTTTGGCTGAGGAACTTGCGGAGATAGTCGTTTCCGGCTCTCCTATATATATAATAAGGTATAAACATTAAAATAAAAACAGTAATTATGAACATCAAACCATTAGCAGACCGTGTGTTGGTATTGCCAGCACCTGCAGAAGAGAAGATCGGTGGCATTATTATTCCTGACACCGCAAAAGAGAAGCCCCTCCACGGAACAATCAAGGCCGTAGGCCAGGGAACAAAAGACGAGGCAATGATCCTGAAAGAGGGCGATGAAGTGCTCTATGGTAAGTACTCTGGCACAGAGCTCGAGTTCGAGGGTGTTAAGTATCTGATGATGCGTCAGAGCGACGTACTCGCAGTAATTGAAAAGTAAAAAGGTAAAAAAGTAAAAAGGTAAAATACTATGGCAAAGGATATTAAATTCAATATTGAGGCTCGCGACCTGCTGAAACAGGGCGTAGACCAGTTGGCTAACGCAGTCAAGGTAACACTTGGTCCTAAGGGCCGTAACGTAGTTATCGAGAAGAAGTTCGGTGCTCCCCAGATCACTAAGGACGGTGTAACCGTTGCAAAGGAGATCGAACTCGAGGATAAGTTTGAGAACACAGGTGCTCAGCTCGTTAAGAGCGTTGCATCAAAGACTGGCGACGATGCTGGTGACGGTACCACAACCGCTACCATCCTGGCTCAGGCTATCGTAGCCGAGGGTCTGAAGAACGTTACCGCCGGTGCTAACCCAATGGACCTGAAGCGTGGTATCGACAAGGCTGTCAAGGCAGTTACAGAGCACATCGCAAAAAGTGCCGAACAGGTGGGCGACAACTACGACAAGATTGAGCAGGTAGCTACAGTATCTGCCAACAACGATAAGGAGATTGGTGAGCTGCTCGCTGAGGCAATGCGTAAGGTTTCCAAGGATGGTGTTATCACCATCGAGGAGAGCAAGAGCCGCGATACACACATCGGTGTTGTTGAGGGTATGCAGTTTGACCGTGGTTATCTGTCAGCTTACTTCATAACCGACTCAGAGAAGATGGAGTGCGTAATGGAGAACCCATACATTCTCATCTACGACAAGAAGATCTCTAACATCAAGGACTTCCTGCCTATCCTGCAGCCTGCTGCTGAGAGCGGACGCCCATTGCTGGTTATCGCAGAGGATGTTGACTCAGAGGCTCTGACTACACTTGTAGTAAACCGTCTGCGTGGTGGTCTGAAAATCTGTGCTGTCAAGGCTCCTGGTTTCGGTGATCGTCGTAAGGCTATGCTCGAGGACATCGCTACTCTTACTGGTGGCGTTGTTATCAGCGAGGAGAAGGGTCTGAAGCTTGAGCAGGCTACACTCGAGATGCTGGGTACCTGTGATAAGGTAACTGTTTCTAAGGACAATACCACCATCGTAAACGGTGCTGGTGAGAAGCAGGCCATCCAGGATCGTATCGCTCAGATCAAGAAAGAGATTGAGAACACCACAAGCTCATACGACAAAGAGAAACTGCAGGAGCGTCTGGCTAAGTTGGCTGGTGGCGTAGCAGTGCTCTACGTAGGTGCTAACTCAGAGGTTGAGATGAAGGAGAAGAAGGATCGTGTTGACGATGCTCTCTGCGCTACCCGTGCTGCCATCGAGGAAGGTGTTGTTGCAGGTGGTGGTACTACCTACATCCGCGCTCAGGAGGCTCTTGAGGGTGTTAAGGGCGACAATGCTGACGAGCAGACAGGTGTAAACATCATCCGTCGTGCCATCGAGGAGCCTCTGCGCCAGATTGTCACCAACGCTGGTGGCGAGGGTGCAGTAGTTGTCCAGAAGGTTCGTGAGGGCAAGGGCGACTTCGGTTACAACGCCCGTACTGATGTTTACGAGGATCTGCGTGAGGCAGGTGTTATCGATCCAGCAAAGGTCGCTCGTGTAGCTCTTGAAAATGCTGCTTCTATCGCTGGTATGTTCCTGACAACAGAGTGTCTGATTGTCGACAAGCCTGAGAAGGAGCCAGCAATGCCAATGGGTGGTGCCCCAGGCATGGGTGGCATGATGTAATCATCTGAGTACAGATTAAGTTAGGCAGAATGATATAATTTTGCTAAGTTAACATAACAAAAAGAGGGGCGGAAGTCACAATCCGTCCCTCTTTTTTAGTATTTTTGACCGCACACAATATTTTTTCTTACCAAAGTCTTGGATAATCATCAGGAACTCAGTACCTTTGCACCGTGGAAAGGATATTTAATCCATTTCGCAAGATGATATTGATTTTAAATAAATACAGATATTTTTTTGATTTGTTTTAGTAGATTAGTTTTTAAGTAGTTTGTTTTTTGAAGAACTGGTTGTCGGGAGACAATCAGTTTTTTATTATCCGTTTGTTTGTAATTCTCAGAAATATTATGTATCTTTGCACACGTTATGCAGAAACTATTAGAGCTATATAAGCAATGGCGTGGCCAAGAGCCAGCTAATGTCCAGCAACTTGCAGGTTCTGGCAGTAATCGTATATATATCCGTCTTACTGATACCGACGGAAAGTCTGTGATAGGCGTCATCGGCACAAGCCGTGACGAAGATCATGCGTTTATCTATCTCACCGAGCACTTTACGCGCAGGAAACTGCCTGTGCCCAGGATTCTGGCCCAGAGCGATGATCAGCTGCGATACATACAGACAGACCTTGGCTCCACATCACTTTTCGATGCCATCCGAGGTGGTCGTGAGGCAGGAGGCAGATATACCCTGAAAGAACAGGAGCTGCTGAAACGTACTATACGTGAACTGCCTAACATCCAAATAAGAGGAGCCCGTGAACTGGACTTCTCAAATTGCTATCCTCAGGCAGAGTTTGATGGCGACTCAGTACTTTTCGACCTCAACTACTTCAAGTACTGCTTCCTCAAGGCTACCGAGATCGACTTCCATGAACTGAAGCTCGAAGCCGATTTCCGACTCTTTGCCAAAGACCTGACAACCGACCCAGACCCCTCGGTACAAAATGTAGATAGTTTCCTTTATCGCGACTTCCAGGCCCGTAATGTGATGCTCGACCACGATGGCAATCCTTTCTTCATCGACTATCAGGGCGGTCGTAAGGGACCGTATTACTATGACCTGGCCTCATTCCTCTGGCAGGCATCAGCGAAATACCCATATAAACTCCGCCGTGAACTGGTATATGAATACTACAATTCATTGAAGAACTACACCGAGGTGCCACCGGTGCGACATTTTGTCAACCGCCTGTCGCTATTCGTGCTTTTCCGCACCCTCCAGGTACTCGGTGCATACGGATTCCGCGGATACTTCGAACAGAAGAAACACTTCCTCGAAAGTATTCCACCTGCAATCCAGAACCTTCGTGAGTTGCTCGCTTCCTCATCCACATTCCACTATCCGTATCTTATGGAAGTGCTGAAACTCATTACGGAACTACCACAGTATCAGCAGATAAGGACTGTTGCCAGTCGTGCCGACGGTTATAAGATTACCGACAAGAATCCTTACAACCCACATCCTCAGGATGGTCCTGCCACATTCTCCAAATACGACGCTCAGGGACCGTTAGTAGTCAAGGTATTCAGTTTCTCATATACCAAGGGGATTCCAGAAGATGAGTCAGGCAATGGCGGAGGATATGTATTCGACTGCCGTAGTACCCATAACCCAGGCCGTTATGAGCCGTATAAGAAACTCACAGGTCTTGATGATCCGGTAATCCGTTTCCTTGAGGACGACGGTGAGATCCTAACCTTCCTCGACAGTGTCTACAAACTTGCCGACAATCACGTACGCCGATATATCCAGCGGGGATTCACATCACTTATGTTCTGTTTCGGATGTACCGGTGGTCAGCATCGCAGCGTATATTCTGCCCAGCATCTGGCAGAACACATCCACGACAAGTTCGGTGTAGAGGTACGCATCTGTCATCGTGAACAGAAAATCAATCAAATACTAAAAGCAAACAATCAATGAATATGAAAAAAGTAGTTATCCTTTGTTTATCCGCTGTCTTCACACTCGGACTATATGCCCAGACAGCACGTGATGAAATAAAAGCCAACAAGTATCTGTCTGGCAGTCAGTATCTTGATTACGACCGCCGTATTTTGCCAGACAAAGCCCTCACCCCCGCTCCAAAGGGGTATGAGCCTTATTACATGAGCCACTACGGACGCCATGGTTCCCGCTGGCTCATCAGCGAAAACAGCTATACCGGTCCGCGCGACATCCTTCGCGAGGCAAAAGACCAAGGTAAGCTGACACCACTGGGTGAAGAGACACTCCGCAAGATCGAGGCCTTCGAGCCTACGTCAGTGAAGCGTCTCGGCGATCTCTCTACCGTTGGAGAACGTCAGCATCACGGCATCGGAAAACGTATGACCGAGAATTTCCCAGAGATTTTCAAGGCAAAGAATGTGGCTATCGATGCCCGTTCTACCGTTGTCAACCGCTGTATCCTCTCAATGATAGCAGAGTGCGAGGAGCTTGCTGCTGCCAATCCCACGGCCCGTTTCCATAATGACGTAAGTGAGTCGCTGCAGTATTACCTCAATCAGCCATGGGACGGACTGGTAAAGAAGACCGGTACTGACGGAAAGCTCATGCGTGGCGCCTGGCGTGACAAATATACCCATCCAGAACGACTTATGAAGGCCCTCTTCAGTGACCAGCAATGGGTATTCAACAACCTGCGGGCCAGTTCGTTCATGCGCAGCCTCTTTGAGATTGCCACAAACATGCAGAGCCATGATACCGATATCGAACTCTTCTCACTCTTCACGGAAGAGGAAATCTACGACCTCTGGAAACAGAGCAACATCGGATGGTATATAGCCTACGGTCCTGCACCTCTTACAAAGGGTGTCATGCCATTCAGTCAGCGTAACCTGCTGAAGAACATCATCGAGACAGCAGATACCGTTACCCAGACACAGGCCACACTGCGATTCGGTCATGAGGTTTGCGTGCTGCCACTAGCCTGTCTGCTGGAACTCGACAACTGTGCTGTCCAGGTAGAAGACCTCGACAACCTCGACCAGTACTGGCAGAACTATAAGATCTTCCCAATGGGCTGTAACATACAGCTCATCTTCTATCGCCCTAAGAAAGGTAAGAGTGGCGACACCCTTGTAAAGGCTCTTCTCAATGAGCGTGAGGTAAAGATGCCTGTCACCACCGACAAGTATCCATATTACAAATGGAGCAATCTGCGTCAGTATTACCTCGACAAGCTTGCAAAGTTCGATGAGATGAATAAATAATCGAGATTATGGGAATCGTCATAGGAATAGACGTGGGCATCAGCACCACAAAGATTGTAGGTATCAAGAACAACAAGGTCTCGGCACCTATCCGTATCACAGCTGCCGACCCTATCACATCTCTCTACGGAGCGTTCGGCAAGTATCTTCACGACAACGATATCGAGCTGAAGGATGTTGAACACGTGATGCTCACCGGTGTTGGAGCAGCGTATATCGACCAGCCTATCTATGGTCTGCCAACAAGCAAGTCGCAGGAGTTTATCGCCGATGGTCTCGGAGCACGTTTCGAGTCAAAGATAGACCATGCGATAGTAGTGTCGATGGGCACAGGTACCACGTTCATCCTCTGCAACGGTGATGACATGCGACATATCGGAGGTATCGGCGTAGGAGGAGGCACGTTGGCAGGTCTGTCACGTATCATGTTAAATACCAATGACATACGTCAGGTTGCCGAGATGGCCAAGAAAGGAAACATCCGCAATATCGACCTTGTCATCGGAGACATCAGTGCCCATCCGCTGCCCGGACTTCCCATGGACACCACAGCATCCAACTTCGCCCGCGCCCAAAGCGACGCATCGAAGGAGGACATCGCTGCGGGACTTATCAAGATGGTGCTTCAGTCTATCGGTTCTGCCGCCTGGCTCGCATCGTTAGGCAGCGACATCCGCGACTTCGTACTCATCGGAAACCTGTCGTTGCTGCCGCAATGCAAGGAAGTGTTCCCTGGACTCGAGAAACTCTACAATATCCGTTTCCACGTGCCCAAATACTCTCAGTACTGCACAGCAATCGGAGCAGCCCTCGACTACAGGTTCAGTGGACCGAAGGGTTCAGGTTCCGTTTAAGGAAGAATGATTTTGTCTGCAGGAAGAAGAGTGCTACTCCTACGGCATTGACTCCTGCAACCGTCCAGAAGGCGGCATGGTAGCCCAGATGTTCGGCTATGATGCCGCCTGATAATATACCCAAGCCCATACCTATATCCCATGAGATAAGTATGGTGGAGTTAGCCGTTCCACGCTGGTTATTACGTGCCACATTGATGGTCATATTCTGAAACGCAGGCCACATGTGACCGTTTCCGAGGCCAACGAGTATTGCACAACCGTAATATCCTATGGGAGTAAGAGCGGGAGAGATTGTTGGCAGTGCGATGAATATCGTATATCCCACGAGCGATATCATCATTCCGGAACCCGCATTGAATGTCAGGCGCCCCTCGCGCAAGGCCTTGCCTCCCTGCAGACGGCTGAGTATCAGACCTATCGAACAAAGCATAAAGAATGTACCCGTACCACCGGTGATACCAAGCACTTCCTTACCATAGATAGCCAGATAATTGCTCAGCACACCGAAACAGAAACCGAAAGCCACCATGTTAATCCCTATCAGCCAGCCTTTCAATAGGAAGAATCTGTCCCATGACAGGGCAAACCCCGCCGTTGGCACCTTCTCCCTCTTCTTAAGATCCAGAGAATAATCCACGAGCCATCCCACACAGGCCACTACTAACGCTATCCAGAACAACAACTCGAAACTCTCCGTAAGCTTATATATGAAGATACCCACCGTAGGTGCTATCGCCATCGCGAGGTTATTGCTCATTCCGTAATACCCGATACCCTCAGTACGACGGGAAGAAGGCAGCACGTCTATTGCCACAGTGGAATTTGATACCGTCAGTGCTCCGAACGGTCCTCCATGCAGCGTCCTGACGATGGTGAACATCAGCAGTGTCCCTGCCGCCAGATATCCAGCGAAGAATATCGAGAAGGCTCCGAAGCACACCATCAGCACCGTCTTTCTCGGAAACGAGTCGACAATATATCCGCTGAATGGCCGGAATAGCAGTGCTGTGATGGTATATCCCGACAGCACCATTCCAATGATATCCTTCGTTGCTCCGAAATGTTCACTGAGATACAGAGGCAGCAATGGAGTAAGAACATAGAAAGCGAAGAACAACGAGAAGTTCGCCACCATCACCTTACAATAGTTCTTATTCCATAGCCTCTCCATAACTCATTTATTAGAATCCGCCTCCTCCGAAGCCGCCGTTACCGCCTCCGAAACTACCGAAGTCAGGCATCTCAGGATCGGGCTGCTTGCCAAGCTCGATGAGCAGTTTCACAAGTGCCCTGCGACGCATGCTCCATGTAGGGTAGTCATCGGCACGGAGGGTGTTCATCTTAAAGCCGGGCACCCTCGGCGCCCCTCCACCCTGCTGTGCAAAATCCATCGTGCTGGTGGTTATCATACATGGCTTTGTCTTACCGTCGGCCAACAATCTGTCGGCAATGGCATCAGCACCGCCAATCTTAAACCAGCTCTCGGCAGTATCACCCTCAGCTGGTACCAGCTGGATCATCACCGGCATACGGGGCTTGCCTCCCATAGGCGACATATAGAATGCCTCGCCTCGGGTAATATCATAGCTCACGCTGCCGTGATCGATATCTCCCATCGATGCGAAGTTGAATGGTGATGACGGGTTATCAGCGATGCTGTATTTAAACCCTCTGTCGGGCAAGATATAAATATTATTTGGATCTGTGACCTGCATACCGTCCACTACGAAGCAGTACTTAAACGGCTCAAATAGGAAGTCAGTCATCTTCACGCTCCACACACCGTCAGAGTCGCGCTCCATCGCTATCAGCTCTGGCAACATCTCGCACTCCAGCTTCACGCTGTCAGCCTGAGGAGCCTTGAAACGGAATGTCACTCCATCCTCGGCATACTCCGGAGAGATGATTGGCTTGGGAAACATACGGTTCATCACGCCCATGGTAAACTGCGGTTCCTTGCCAGTAGCTGCAGGTGCAGGCTGACCTTCGCTCATAGCTGACTCTGAGGCTTTCTTGTTGAACAGCAGGCGCAGGGTCTTGTCGAGGAAATACTTGGCGTTCATCCATGTATGTCCAAACTTATCGTTAGTAAACTCCTTCACGCTACGGATGCCTTTCTTATCCAAGAATTCCATATAGTCGCGGGCATTGCCATAGAGGAAATCATCCGTTCCCACTCCAAGCCAGAACAGACGTATCTTCTTGTTTGTCTCCTCGGCATTATCATAGACTCCAGGGATTTCTGTCGATGTAAAGGAGCTGTAAGAACAGAGATATGCAAACTTATCCAGATTACTCAGTCCATTGAACAGCGCTTGGTTACCACCACGCGAGAAACCTCCTATGGCACGATGCTCGGCATTGTTGATGGTACGATAGTTTTTCTCGATATACGGCATCAAGTCGTTGATGAGATCCCTGCTGAACACATCACCACCATTACGCATCTGACGGGCCATCTCCTCCGAGCTTTCCTTTGTCGAAGCCCCGGGAACAGTTGTCGGTGCTCCCTGGAACTTCAGCTTCGCGGGATTGCCGTATGGCAACACCACAATCATCTCCTTGGCGGCCTTCTCTGCCAAGAGGTTATCGAGGATATAATTCACACGTCCGACCTTATAATAGACCTCTTCGGTATCCGTCGTTCCGCTGATAAGATAGAACACTGGATACTTCTTCTGATAATTCATCATATAGTTTGGCGGCAGATATACTATCGCATGATTCGTAGCCCCGAGGCTCTTTGAGTAATAGCTGATGTAGGTCACCGTGCCGTGAGGCACATCCTTGATGTCGTGGGCCAGCGAACCCGTCTTGCTCTTTATCTCCAGCAAGCTGTTCTTAAAGCCCTCGTTGGGGAAATACTGCGGATTGAGCGGGTCCATGATGCTCACCCCGTCGACGATAAAACAGTAGGGATACATGTCGGGCGCAGCAGGTCCGAGTGTCGCTGTCCATACTCCGTTGGCATCGCGTGTCATCGGATTACGACCTGCAAACTGCACGTCTACCTGTACATTCTTTGCCTTGTCATTCCAGTACCGGAATGTCACTGTACCATCATCATTGGTGATGGTCGACTGCCTCTCTTCCTGCTGTGCAGAAGCCAATGTTGCAAGACATGCTGCAACAGCAAAGGCGATTGTTCTTAATCTTTTCATAAATTGAATAATAAGTTAGGTTTATTGTTGTCTCTTATAAGAGATCGAGTTCCACAGGACAGTGGTCTGAGCCCAGGATGTCGGTATGAATCTTGGCATCGTCGAGGCGCTCACGCAGTCGGTCAGAAATCACAAAATAGTCTATGCGCCAGCCGGCATTCTTCTGTCGGGCCTGAAAACGGTAAGACCACCACGAATATCTCACCTCATCGGGATATTTGTATCTGAACGAGTCGGTGAATCCGGCTGATAACAGAGTAGAGAACTTCTCACGCTCCTCGTCAGTGAATCCGGCATTATGACGGTTGGTCTTGGGATTCTTGATATCTATCTCCTCATGAGCTACATTGAGGTCGCCACAGAGGATAACGGGCTTCTGGGCATCGAGCTGCCTGAGATAGTCACGGAAATCATTCTCCCAGGTCATACGATAGTCCAGACGCTTCAGCCCGTCCTGAGAGTTGGGAGTGTAACAGCAAACGAGATAGAAATCGTCCATCTCAAGTGTTATCACACGGCCCTCATGGTCGTGCTCATCGATGCCTATGCCGTAGCTTACGCTCAAGGGCTTATGCTTAGTGAAGATAGCTGTGCCGCTGTAGCCTTTCTTGTCGGCATAGTTCCAATAACTGTCATAGCCCTCATAGGCAAGGTCGAGCTGTCCCTCCTGCATCTTTGTCTCCTGCAGACAGAAGAAGTCGGCATCCAACTGATTAAAGATATCACTGAAGCCCTTGCCTTCACAAGCGCGTAAACCGTTTACATTCCAACTGACAAATTTCATATCTTTCCTGAAGTTCAGATTTATATTTTGATTTCTGCTGCAAAGTTACAAAATATTTCCCAAACATGTAGCACTTTTCCTCAGAAAATAGAAAAAGCCCCACCCCATGAGGTGCAAGGAGGGGGGTAATCTATCAGTCGTTCAGATAATCTCTTCGTGCTATCCTGTTTTGTGGCTATAAGTAGCCAAAAGTGGTCGGTTAAAATCTTTTTAACATTATTTTGTTTGTCATTAAAGAAAGAATGTTTTTTAGTCCAAGCATAGGTATTCGGCAATCAGGCGTACCTGGCGGGCAGTATAGCTGTTACGGTTGCGGTTCCAGCGTGTCAAACGAAAATAATATCATTAAACTGTTTACTAATTGAGAAAAAATACCTATTTTTGTATAGGGAATAACAAAAATATCTGAAAAAGTTATGAACTGTAATAAAGAAATTGAATATGGTTAACGTTATTTAGCACTTGAGGCTAATACGTTCCCTCTCATGGGGGCTTCTCGCCCCCACACCCCTCGGTGTTTTCAGGTATTAGTTTTTCTAACCTGATACACTTCGGGATAATGCAGGAGTTACTTCTTTGAAGATATGTAACCATCAACATAGGGTTTCTCCTGAGTGACAACGGCAAAAGCCTGTCGGATGAGTTTATTTGCTACTGCAATGACAGCGACTTTCCCAGGCTTGCCATTAGACCGCAAACGGTCATAACAAGCTCTGCATTCAGTATTACATCTTATAGAAGAGAATGCTGCCACGTAGAGCTGACTCCTCAAAGAAGAGTCTCCGTTGCGGTTGATGTGACCTTTGAAATTGACTGAAGTACCGGACTGCTGATATGTAGGCGACAATCCCAGATGACGGGTGAGTTGCTTTGCATTATCAAAGTAAGTGAAGCCGCCAGTGGCCATGATGAGTGCAGCAGCAAGTGTGATGCCTATTCCTTTTACGGAGGTGAGCAGATCCATCTGCTTCTTGTACTCGGACTTGGCAAGAGATGCAAGATCCTCTTCGAGGTCTTTAACCTGT
>CACYRS010000039.1 GCA_902776935.1 uncultured Prevotellaceae bacterium
TGTCGGCAAGAGCGGACATATAGGAGCAAAGATTGCTGCTACATTATCATCGACAGGTACTCCATCATTCTTCATCAATCCGCTTGACGTGTTTCATGGCGACCTTGGAGTGATGGTTCAAGGTGATGTCGTATTGGCTATCAGCAACTCTGGTCAGACAGACGAACTGTTACGTTTTATTCCAATGGTGCTCCATATGCAGATACCTATCATTGGCATGAGTGGAAATCCAGAATCGCTACTTGCAAAATATAGCACCTGTCACCTGAACGTAAGTGTTGAGAAGGAGGCATGCCCTATGAACCTAGCACCTACAAGTTCCACGATGGCACAACTTGCCATGGGTGATGCTTTAGCAATAGCTCTTATAGAAAGACGCAATTTCCAGCCCAGAGACTTTGCACAGTTCCATCCTGGAGGAGAATTGGGAAAGCGACTTCTTACTACTGCTCAGGATGTTATGCGTAGTGAGGACATGCCTATATTGCCACCAGAAATGCATCTTGGCGAGGCTATTATTCTCGTAAGTAAAGGCAAGCTCGGTCTAGGCATAGCAGAAGTTGATGGTGAGATTGTAGGACTGATTACCGATGGAGACATCCGCCGGGCTATGGAGAAATGGCAGGCAGAATTCTTTGATCGTACTGTCAGCGACATCATGACACGTACTCCTAAGACAGTTAAGCCAGAGACGAAGATTACAGAAATTCAAAGAATAATGAACAAATATAAAGTACACTCAGTTCTGGTTACAGATGACAACAAGCATCTGCTTGGTGTTGTTGACCATTACTCGTGTATGATTTAAACGAAATAAGGCCTTATGAGAACTATAAGAAAACTGATGCTCGTTTTGCTGCTTGCCCTGCCAATGGCAGTGGTGGCAGACTACCTGTTTAAGACACTGGACGCAAGAGAAGGACTTACCAGTAGTCAGATTAACTGTATCCTCAAGGACTCACGTGGCTACATGTGGTTTGGAACACCTGCAGGTCTATACAGATATGACGGATATGTATTTAAGAATTTCCAGAGCGACTCACAGGACGGAAACTCGTTGCCTAACAGCTACATCAATACCATCCAAGAGACTCTCGATGGTAATCTGCTTATCGAGACAGCCTCAGGCTATTGTGTATATCACCCTCAGACGGAGAGTTTTGAGCGTGACATGAAACAGTATTTTGCACGTATGGGCATTGAAACAATCCCAAGTATCGTATTTGTAGACCGCCACAAGAACCTTTGGGGCGCAATACCTAATAAGGGAGTGGTTTGTTACAACATGCAACAGCAGACGAGCTATGAATTCGGTTATACAGACGATGCTCACGGAGTCCCTCAAGGTTTTGTTTGCTCCATAAGTGAGTGTAAGGATGGAGCTATCATTGTCTATGACGACGGGCGTATGGTTTGCTGTGACGTGATGCATCAGCAGCACACTGTCTGGGGCACAAATGAGATTGCAATAAGAAAGCTTCGCAGGAGCAAGTCCCTTAAAGCTTTCGCCGATCAGATGGACAATATCTGGCTATATGGTCAGGGAACACTTTTCAAGTATAACAAGAATGCTGACGCATGGGACACCTCTATCGGTGAGGGGCTTGGAATGACGGGGGTAGGCGTAGACAGAAACATCAATGGCATGGCTGGAGACAGAAATGGAAACATCTGGATTGGTACAGACCAGCTGGGGCTTCTGCGCTATGATGTAAACACTCATAACATAGAGAGTGTTCAACCACGAAACATTAACGACAAAAGGCCTATTGAAGAGGCAATAAGCATACAGAGTGTATATGTTGACGATACTGATCTTCTATGGGTTGGTACAGAGAAAAGCGGCATCGCTTATTCTGGGCAATACATATATCGCTTTGGCACCACACATAATGGTGATATAACAGCCATCGCCCAGGCAGACAGCGGACGTATTTGGTATGGTACCAGCGACAAGGGTGTTATTGGTTATGGAGGATCACTAGCCAGTCTGAAAGTTTCATGTATGGAGACTACTCCTGACGGAAGCCTTTGGGTAGGATCAAAACGTAATGGTTTGACTCGTATAAAGAATGGGGTATCCACCATCTATTCTCTCGCTAAGGACAGTACAAGGACACTCATAGACGATCACATAAACGACCTGTGTACTGATAAGATCGGTAATCTATGGATTGCCACAAATGGTGGTTTGCAAGTTTTCAACCCAAGAATGAACACATTCTCCTCATATACGCGTGAGAGCGGAAAACTGAATACAAACAATATAACCAGTCTCTTCTATAACAAAGACGGAAAGACCAACGACCTTTACATCGGAACTGCTGAGGGACTTGTTATCCTTAACCTCTCAAGTACTGAGAAGAAGGTGCTCACGGGTAACTCAAACAATGTGACTCCATTCACAAACAACTATATCACTCAGGTATTCCAAGATTCACGTGGGCTTATTTGGATAGGCACCCGTGAAGGTCTGAACATTCTTGATCTGGAGACAGACAAGTTGCAATACCTGACAGAAAAACAAGGGTTGTGTAATAACAATGTATGTGGTATAGCAGAAGACAAGAACCACAACATGTGGGTGACGACAAGTGGTGGAGTAAGTCGTGTCGTTACACAGCGTAACCACGAAGACGGCACATACAATTTCGGACTCTATAACTACTCAACAGCAGATGGTCTGCAAAGCAATGAGTTTAATCATGGTGCTATCATTACCAAGTCGGATGGAAATGTTCTTCTTGGTGGACTATACGGTATCAACTGGGTATTGCAAAAAGCCAAGGATGACAGCGATGCTCTCCCAAGGGTGATGCTCACCCAACTATATATCGGTGAAGAGGAAATTCAGGTTGGTCACAACTACGCAGGCAAGGTTCTTCTTAGCCAGGCTCTTAATGAGACTAACAGAATTGAACTCGGTCATGATCAGAACACCTTCACCGTTAAATTTGGTGCAGGCAACTACAACCAAAGTGAGCGTCTTCAGTTCATGTATTGGATGGAAGGTCTTGATGATGACTGGAAGAACGGTAACGCCCTCACCCATGGTGTGACATTCACAGATTTAGGAAGTGGTTCTTATACCCTTCATGTAAAAGCCATCAGTGCTGAAGGTGCCGTCAGCAATCAAGAGCGCACACTCGAAATTAGCATCGAACGCCACTGGTTATTATCATGGTGGATGATCTTAGCATACATCATGATTATCGCCACAATATTATATTTCTGGCGAATCGGAATGAAGCAGATAAAAGCTATCAAGTCGAGAAAGAATGCTGTTATCACAGAACTAGTAAGACAACGCGAGGAGATAAAGGCAGCCAGCGATGACTTACGACAGCCTATGGCACGTATGACATCTATTATTGGAAACCTCTCTGAGAAGGAGAAGACTCTTGAGGAACGTGAGCAACTCAATGCTCTCCACTCACAGATGCTGCAGATCATTACCCGTGTGAGTGATATGCAGACCAACCTCGAGCATCCAGAGGAGAAGGCCAAGAATGTAGTTCACGACCGTCTTGAACTTAATGGCAGAGGCGAAATAGAACTCCCTGAGATCGCAGGTGAGACGCTCACATCAGAAATCACTAGGTCAAGAGCCTCACTCGATGCTCCTACGATGAAGTTCTCTGTTGTGATGATTGATGACAATGATGACTTCCTTGCATTCGCTACATCACGTCTTAAGTATGTATATGCCTTCCATGCTTATGACGACATAGAAAAGGCTGCAGATGATTTGATGGAGATGCGACCTGATCTCGTTGTCTGCAAACAAGATATGACAGGAATGAGTGGTAGTGATTTGTGTAACCAGTTGAAGATGAACGTTGTTACACAGAATACCAAGTTTGTGCTCATGACAGATGGAGTACTTGCTCCACAAGATATGCGCAAGCAGAATATTACACTCTCTGCTGATGACTATCTTGCAAAGCCATTCAACCTTCAGGAGGCCGTAATGAGATTCAACAAGATTCTTGGTCTTGGTCCTATTGAGGTTGACAGTAACCTTATCGAGGGGGCAGAGACACGTATGCTTGAGGATCGTAACGCAAGTATGACCACAGCAACTGAGAGTTATGATGATATGGGTGAGATTAAGCCTGGAATAGAAGCCGAGGTAGATGCAGACGATCCAATAAACAAAGTTGAAACCATCATTCGCAAGAACCAGGGAGTAAAACTGGGCACAGAACTGGCAAAACAAATAGAAGAGATTACAGAAGAGGAAATCCAACTGGATATGTCCGACTACTCTATGCTCGACACGATGGATCAGCAGCTAATGAAGAATATCGAGCAGTATGTGATGCAGAACATGAGCCGCGGCCAGATCAGCCTTGAAGAGATGTCAAGTGCTATGGGTATGGGGCGTGTACCATTCTTCCATCGCATAAGGAATCTTACAGGCAAGACACCTGCAGAACTTGTCCGTGACCTACGATTGAAGCATGCATGTATTCTGCTGAAGCGTACTAACATCAATATGAGTGAACTCTCTACAAATGTCGGATTTATGACAGCGGAGAACTTCATAAATATTTTCCGTGAGAAGTTTGGTATGACGCCTCTGGAGTATCGCCTCAAGCATAGGAAGTAGTGAAAATGGAACATTCTGTAAAGTCTTATTGGCGAAGAATCATTCTTGCGCTTCTACTAATTATACACTCTCCACTTTACACTATTCTCGCTCAGACGAGCGACTCTATTATCGTTCAAAAAATGCGGGAATATGGAGTACGCTTTACCAACGACAATAATGTAAAACTCCTGATGTCGGGAAGAGAGAAGTTTACAGATATGTTTGATGCCATCAAAAAGGCAAGAAGTAGCGTACACCTTGAGTATTTCAATTTCCGCAATGACTCCATCGCTTCCTTACTTTTCGATCTGCTCAGAGAGAAACGCAAGGAGGGAGTAGAGATTAGAGCATTGTTCGATGGTTTCGGCAATGACTCTAACAACCAGCCCCTAAAAAAGAAACATCTCCGCAAACTTCATGCAGACAGTATCAATATCGTGGAATTCGACCCCATTCGTTTTCCATGGGTGAATCATATATGGCCTCGTGATCATCGTAAAATAGTAGTTATCGACGGTGAAATAGCATATACAGGAGGAATGAACGTGGCTGATTACTATATCGTAGGTACTAAACAGGTTGGAGAATGGCGCGATATGCATTGTCGTATTGAAGGGTCGGCTGTACATGATCTTCAAGAGATATTTGCACGCATCTGGAAAAAAGCCACCAAGGAGAATATCAATGACTCTAAGTACTATAGAGCAAAACCCTCTGGTAATAAAATGGTAGGAATAGTAAATCGTGAACCTCACACATCGAATGAGATAATGAGACGATTCTATGTTCACGCCATTGATGCAGCAAAGGATTCTATAAAACTGATAAATCCCTATTTCACTCTTATACCATCTGTAAGAAAAGCCCTTGAACGTGCCATAAAGCGCGGTATTAAACTTGAAATAATGGTTTCCGCAAAGAGCGATATTCCACTGACTCCAGATGTAGTATATCGTAACGCCCACAAGATGATGAAACTAGGAGCCATAGTGTGGCTTTATCAACCAGGTTTCCATCATTCGAAGATAATGATGGTCGACGGCCGCTTCTGTACTGTCGGTAGTACCAACCTCGATGCTCGTAGTCTTAGATTTGACTACGAAGAGAATGCACTTATAGTAAATAAAGAGACGACAAAGGAACTTGACAACATGTTTGATCGCGACAAACAGAAGAGCGTTCTTCTTACAGAAGAAGAGTGGGATAGTTTCAGAACCCCATGGCAAAAGTTCCGTGGATGGTTTGGCAGTCTCTTAAAACCCTGGCTATGAAAAGAGACACAACCATATCTATAGCCAAAGGCATTGCCATAATCCTTATGGTGATAGCTCATGCCGAAGCTCCAGGATGGTTATGTAATTTCATCTTTGAATTTCACATGCCCTTGTTCTTTATTACCGCAGGATATTTCTTCTCAACAAAATATCTCAACGACGAGGCTACATTTGTGAAAAAACGCATCAAAGGTCTTTATATCCCCTTTGTCAAATGGGCTGTATTCTTCCTTATCATCCACAATTGGATGTTCGATATCGGAATTCTCAATGAAGTTTACGGCAATGAGAGCGGCGGAGTGCTTCATCCCTGGTCTTGGCATCAGATTCAACAGAATCTTTGGAATATCTTCACCGCCATGGGAGGCTACGACGCCTTCCTCTGTGGAGCGTTCTGGTTCTTCAGGGGACTCTTCGTAGCGAGCATACTATACCTTATTATATATAAAGTGCTAGATTCTTGCCTCTCTAGGATACCCAGGAATTCCTCATTTATCCCATATCTTATCTGCCTTATCATGCTTCTTCTTTGCGGATGGAAGACCTGGGAGGGACTGAAAGTCATTAATCTCGTTCAAGGAGGATATCGCGACATGATGGGATGCTTTTTCTTCGGCATAGGATTTATCTTCCGACAGTTTGCAGAGAAATATCGTAATCTGATATCCCATTACTACACCTCAGTATGGACCACCATCATCTTTGCCATCGTGGTATATCTCTTCTCCAAGTACCTAACAGCCAACATGAACTGGCGTTCCTCTTTCCAGCAGTTCCTGTCACTGCCTTTACCGGCCATCTTAGGATTCCTGATGACTTATAATATCAGCGGATGGATTGACAGATGCGACAACCTTTTTAAACATTCACTCGTATATATCGGCGACCACACCCTGAATATCTTTATCTTCCATATCGTATCCTATAAGGTAGTGAGTCTGATAAAGATATGGTATTACGGTCTCGACATCCGTCAGATAGGATGTCACATGGTAATCCACGACTATTCACAACAGGATTACTTCTGGATCCTATACACAATAGCTGGTGTTGGTCTTCCTCTCGCAGGAACATGGCTTTGCGAAAAGGCGAAACTCAAATTCAGAGAATATAGAGCATCATCTGCTGCTCAGTAGGAGTTATTCCTTTTTCTCTTATCAGTTCACGTTCAATATCAAGGATAACCTCCTTTTTCTCTCCTGTCTCCTTAAGATAGCTGTGGAAGCAGTCTGACGCATCCTTAATATTCCCGCTGAACCAAAGGCAATAACCATAGTTTAGCAGGTCTTCTGCATCAGCCTTCCCTGATAACAGCTGAGAATAGAATTTTATCGCCTGATTATACTTCCCATCGCAGGTGAGAGTCCATGCCAGTACCTTTACAACTCTTTTTTCGTCAGGTTGCTCATAATTCAACAGGAAGAGTTCCTTAAGTGCATCATCATAGCGCTTAAGTTTAGTAAGGCATACAGCATGATTTAGCATATAACCACCCCTCTCAGGATAAAATTCCATCAACTTCTCATAACAATTCAGAGCTTTCGCATAATTCTTTGATCCAAAAAACATCTTTGCGAATCCGTTAAGAGCCTGCGCATTCTCAGGATCTGATTCTAATGCCATATAGAAACAGTCATAAACAGGTAAATCGGTGAATCTGAATTTGCAATTATAGTTCTGTGCCAGATATCCTGTCATCAGATAGAATCGCAGATTCCTCCTGCCCTCTCCTACATTATCCAGCACTGCAGCAGCCTCTTTTATACGCTTGCGTTTCAACATCGACGAAGCCATTTCAATCATATATGGCTCCAAATGAGTCTGTGAGAAAACAGGATTAGCAAAGAAAAGAGACACTTCCTGCTCAAAAGGATTCCTAAACAGCCCCTTAAAACTGAAGAGTCGATAGAACCTGTACAGATCCTGCAGATATGTGCGACGCATAAAGGCAGCTGTATTCATCTCCTCACTGAAGGTGTTTTCTATGCTAGCCTCTCCCATCTCCAGCATCTTCATCACCTCTTTAGGCATCTTATCTACAACCTGAGAAAAACCAAGAATAAAGGAGTATTTATCGCTATTACAAAACGGCCCCATGTGCATCATCAGCTGCAGGAAACGATTTGTCTGAAATTTATCAACAATCTCTCCTATTCCGGGATGATCCATATAAAACGGCACGAACCAGTTCATCGCATCCTTGAAGAATGTAAACCTCTTCATCTGCGAGAATCCTCCGAAGTAGATGTCCGATCCCTGTTTCTGCATACTCTGCATCCTTCGGTAGTTATCCTCCAGTTCCTCCATCCTGCGTTCCTCGGCATCAGGATGCAGGATATCCTCCATAGGATCGTCCTCCACCTCCTCAATACCATTTCGGGTAACCTTGAAGTTGCTGTTATTTAGCAGTCCCGGCAGTATCTCCTGTTGAATGGTCTGATTGTCTTTCTCTGCATTCAGACAGAGATATATCTGTTGTTGTAATGCTGTCAGATCCTCACAAACCTCCTTCTTCTCCAGCATCTTATGTACCTTATCCACTTCCTCCTTATAAAGCACCGGCAGTATCTCATCGCCAACAGCCATCACCCACCCTACTAACGCTCTCTGACGTACTATCTCTTCAGCAGACTGTTGATATACATTCATCAACACCTTCAACTTATATACATCAAAGTGATTTACCGTTGCGATGCTGATACCACTGATAAGCACTTGCTGGTCGTTGATATCCACCGTAGGAGAGAGCAGCAGCCGTTGCATTTCATCTGCCTGTTCTGCACTCCATACCGGCGATATTATCATATAATCAAACCAACAGTTCATCAGATCGTGATGCTTCTGATAGAGTGCCTTCTGCTTACCCCTGCGCTTATGTTCATGCTCAAACTCCAGCATAGCCACATCTGAGACAAAACCCTCCAGCTCTTTCTGCAGCTCCGCTATCGACTGCGAGCCTACCACTAGCTGAGTCCTGTTGTATATGCTTATCAGCAATGAGGAATTATTCACTTCATACACTATACTCTCATGGATATAAAAGGTATACATCCTCTTCAGCAGATTGTCATACAGAGCTGAGGCCTGAGGGTCCTTATAGCCTCTTGCCCAATAGTCGGTCATAAGTTGGAAGTCATTCCTGATACCGTTAAGTATCTCTATATCAGCGCCGTTGGGTCTTACCGACAGGAATATCTGCATAGCATCCATCGCAGCCGGGAGGTTCCTCTGCAACAAATTCTCGTAAACGTCTTGTAGATTCTTATGGTCAGCCATCATCACTTCCTTGAAAGCCATTTCCTTGCGCACTCGATATCCTGTGGACGTGGCACAGAAATCTTTTCAAACTTAATATCTTTCAGTGATTCCACAGTATTTTTCTTCACCTTGCAATATTTCATCACGAGATCGGTATATGCCGCCACTCCATATTTGTTGATAGAGTCACAGGCATCGTTATAGCCTTTTATCATCACGTCCAACTGCCGCTTCCGGTTTTTCTCGTTCATATCCTTATTTCTCATCACAACAGCTCCCATCTTCATGTCGAGTTTACGGGTGTCGAGCAACACCTTGTGTTTCAGAAGCCTTGCCTGTGCGGCATGAGGTTCTGTAATCAGCAGGGCATCCATCTCATTGTTCTCCAGCATCTTCAGACGTATATTCACATCATTAACCTGTATACGGAACACAAACTCTTGCTTTAGTTTGGCACTGTCTACAGCTAAGTCACCCAACATATCTGTCACGCTGTATCGGGTCATGGCCAGCATCTTGTCTTCCAGATGCTTCAGCTCTGTCATACGGGCTATACGGTTGGTTATAAGCTGCCAATAGGCATTGGTGGCCGTAAGATACCCGATGGCAGAATCCTGTTTTATCATCCTCTCAGCCCTCACGAGATCAGTCACTGCCATTTCCACACGTCTGTTCATCATCGCCGTGTCCACATCCATCTGAGCAGTGAAGTGCTTCAGACGGATATCTACCACAGTATCGAACAGATTATGATCCTCTGCCAGATAGAATGGCAGACAGTCGAGCGTGGGCATCACAGCAATCTTCAGCGCTGCCGAGTCTTCCTTTGCCAATCTGATACGCTGAGCTCTACTTATTCGCTTGGTATCTTCATATGACTGACCACAGCCAATCAGCAGACATATAATAGTCGAAAACAAAAACAATTTTCTCATAATGGGTGCAAAGTTACAACTTTTTTTTAATAATAATCACTTATCATTTATCATTTATCATTTTTTATTTGTATCTTTGCACTCATTATGGCAAAAGACAAGATTGCATACGTATGTTCAAACTGCGGCCAAGAGTCGCCGAAGTGGATAGGCAAGTGTCCTGCTTGTGGGCAGTGGAACACATTTAAAGAGATTCGCATTGCAGGCGAGACAAAACAGAAAACAGCTACTTCTGCAGCTGCATCAGCAGGTCATGCCCTGCGCAACAATAAAGTTCTTAAGTTACGTGATATCTCAAATCAAGATGATCCACGCATCGACATGCACGATGAAGAACTGAACCGTGTACTCGGTGGAGGTCTCGTTCCAGGAAGCATCGTTCTTCTTGGTGGTGAGCCAGGCATCGGAAAGTCGACCCTTTCCCTACAGACGATGCTCCGTATGCCAGAAAAAAAGATTCTTTATATAAGTGGTGAGGAGAGTGCACATCAATTGAAGATGAGGGCCAATCGTATTCCACACGATGAAAACGATAATTTCTTGATTCTGTGTGAGAACTCTCTTGAAAATATCTTCGACCATATCAAGGATGAGAAACCTGAGTTAATTATCGTTGATTCCATACAGACTATCATGACAGAGGATGTTGAGTCGAGTGCTGGCTCAATAGCACAGGTCAGAGAATGTGCATCGTCTCTATTGCGTTTTGCTAAGACTAGTGGTGTACCTGTCATCCTTATTGGACATATTACCAAAGAAGGAACTCTTGCTGGTCCGAAAATTCTGGAGCATATAGTGGATACGGTCATCCAGTTTGAAGGTGACCAACACTATATGTATCGAATCCTTCGAAGTATAAAAAACCGATTCGGAAGCACCTCAGAATTAGGTATTTATGAAATGCAACAGAATGGCCTTCGACAGGTAAGCAATCCGTCAGAACTGCTTTTAACTCAGGATCACGACGGACTATCAGGTATTGCCATCAGCAGTGCAATTGAAGGTGTTCGACCATTCCTCGTTGAGACCCAGGCTCTCGTTTCTTCCGCTGCATACGGAACACCACAGCGTTCTGCCACTGGTTTCGACCAAAGGCGTCTTAATATGCTTCTAGCAGTACTTGAAAAACGAGTTGGATTTAAACTGATGCAGAAGGATGTATTCTTGAATATTGCAGGTGGTCTTCGCGTTACAGACCTTGCGATGGATCTTTCTGTGATAGCCGCTGTTCTGTCTTCTAATGTAGATACACCCATAGAGTCTGGATGGTGCATGGCTGGTGAAGTTGGTCTATCAGGAGAGGTGCGCCCGATTAACCGTATTGAACAGCGTATAGCAGAAGCTGAGAAACTCGGTTTCTCAGATATTATCATACCAAAATACAACCTTCAAGGTTTTGACAACAAAAAATTCAGTATCAATCTACATCCAGTACGAAAGGTAGAAGAAGCTCTCCGAGCCCTTTTTGGGTAGGAGAGCTTATTTATATATTGGTCCAAAATTCCGACAAGCACGATAGTCGGCACCTTCCTTATCCATGCCAAACGCATTCCATGCAGCAGGACGGAAAATGTCCTTATCATCAATGTTGTGCATACATACAGGGATACGTAAGATTGAGCATAGCGTCAGCAAGTCAGCTCCAATGTGTCCGTAGGCAATGGCACCATGGTTTGCCCCCCAACAGTTCATCACACTGTAGACATCCTTAAAGCAGTCCTTCTTGGAATCCAGACGAGGTACAAACCAAGTAGTAGGCCATGTGGGATCAGTACGTTTGTCAAGGATATCATGAGTCTTCGGATCAAGTTCTACCGTCCACCCCTCGGCCAACTGTAGCACGGGACCTAAGCCTTGCACCATGTTCATACGCATCATCGTCATCGGCATTCCCCCTTTAGTTACGAAGTGTGAACTATATCCACCACCACGGAAGTAGTCACGATCAGCAGGCATCCAACTGGTAGCCTTAAGGCAGGCCTCCATATCATCTTCAGTCATATTCCAAAACTCCTTCATCGTAGGCTTACCTTCTGTATCGGTCATAGCCCCTGTGGCGTCAAGGGTTGTTGCACCACTGTTTATCAGATGGATAAAACCGCAAGCAGCCTGTCCTTCCGGTTTCTTTCCTGCCACACGCTCCACAGCCTCTGGACTCCAATAGGTGCGAATATCTGAAAACATAACACCGCGATTCGTCAACAGATGCCCTAAGAGCATCGACATACCATTTAGGAAATCATTCTCAGTAGCAAGTACATCGGCCTCACGTGGACCATTCCAGTCAAATGAGCTACATAACATCGACTCTGGGAAGTCAAAATTAGGCTTGTAGTCTGTCCATTGTCGCTGCCCCTGTACACCACCGAAAATGGCGTTGTGACCAAGGGCCTCCTCTTTGTAACCCATCTCCAACAAACGGGGATTACCATGCATAAGGTCGCGGATGATCATCATCGTCTTCACAGTGAACTCCCAGTCTGCATCTTTCTCCTCACGATTCTTACCCTTGCCTTTACCGTTAAAGGTAGTCATTGGAGTACCTGGGAAAAGAGGACGGTCCTCGTTATAGTCGTGTCCTTCCTGGGGCTTGCAGTATTTTTCTACCCATGTCATAGCCTTCTTAAACTCCTCTTGATCGTATATATCAAAGTCCACTCGACGCAAAACCTCCACCAGAGATACATATTCTGTGCGCATTCCTAAATATTGCTGAAGGAAGTCAGCATTCACGATAGATCCAGCGATACCCATACAGGTATTACCCATTGAAAGGTAACTCTTGCCCTTCATCGTTGCGACAGCCTGAGCAGCACGTGCAAAGCGTAGAATCTTCTCTGCGACATCTGAAGGAATTGTATTGTCGTTTATGTCCTGTACATCATGACCATAGATACCGAAGGCGGGCAACCCTTTCTGAGCATGGGCAGCCAACACAGCTGCAAGATACACAGCACCCGGACGTTCCGTCCCATTAAAGCCCCATACGGCTTTCGGGTAATAAGGGTTCATGTCCATAGTCTCTGAGCCGTAGCACCAACATGAGGTAACTGTAATGGTCGAACCAACACCCTCTCTCTCAAACTTCTCAGCACAAGCAGCACTCTCAGACACACGACCTATCGTCGTATCAGCAATGACACACTCCACGGGACTGCCATCGCCATTGCGCAAATTAGAGGTAATCAAATCAGCCACAGCCTTTGCCAAGGCCATGGTCTTCTCTTCCAGACTCTCACGAACACCCCCTTGACGACCATCGATCGTGGGGCGAATACCGATTTTGGGATATATTCTATTCATCATCCTTTAATATTGTTTTTAATTATTCGCCACAAAGGTAGGTAAAAAAATTGAAAACACCAAATATGTATATTAAAAAAGTAAGCCTCTCGTGTAATCTGCGCATAACATTTTTAAGATGTAGAGACATTGAGGGATAAAGAAAATATTAAAAAAGTAAAAAAACGACAAATCTCCATGATGTCAATTCGCAGTATTTAATTTTAATTAGTAATTTTGCACTCGCAATTAAACGAAGTTTTTCACATTTAATATAATAAAATTATGACTATCAACGAATTCAACTTTGCCGGTAAAAAGGCAATCGTACGTGTAGACTTCAACGTACCCCTCGACGAGAATGGTAAGATCACTGACGACACCCGTATTCGCGGTGCCCTGCCAACCCTGAAGAAGATTCTGGCTGATGGTGGTGCAACAATCATCATGAGCCACATGGGTAAGCCCAAAGGTAAGGTAGATGCTAAGAAGTCTCTGGGGCAGATCCGCGAGGCTGTAGAGAAGGCACTCGGTGTTCCCGTAGCTTTTGCTCCTGACTGCGCTAAAGCTGCTGAGGCTGCCAAGGCTCTGAAGATGGGTGAGGCTCTTCTTCTCGAGAACCTGCGCTTTTATCCTGAGGAAGAGGGTAAGCCTGTAGGCGTAGAGAAGGGTACTCCCGAATACGACGAGGCTAAGAAGGCTATGAAGGCCAGCCAGAAGGAGTTTGCGAAGACTCTGGCTAGCTATGCTGACTGCTACGTTATGGATGCATTTGGTACAGCTCACCGCAAGCACGCTTCTACCGCTGTCATCGCCGACTACTTTGACGCTGACAACAAGATGCTGGGTCTGCTGATGGAGAAGGAGGTTCAGGCTGTTGACGCCGTTCTCTCTAATATCAAGCGGCCTTTCGTTGCCATTATGGGTGGTTCTAAGGTATCTTCTAAGATCGGTATCATCGAGAACCTGCTTGGTAAGGTTGATAAACTCATCCTCTGCGGTGGCATGACATACACATTCTCAAAGGCTCACAATGGCGAGATTGGTGATTCTATCGTTGAGCTCGACAAGCTCGATGTAGCTCTGGGCGTTGAGGAGCTAGCAAAGAAGAACGGTGTTGAGTTGGTTCTGGGTTCTGACTGCACTGCTACTAACGGTCTCGACTTCGGTACTATGACTGTTAAGGAGGGTGCTGAGATCATCACCTGCCCTGCCAACAAGGTTCCTGCTGGTTTCGAGGGTGTTGACGCAGGTCCTGCTTCTCAGGAGGACTTCCGCAAGGCCATCGAGGGCGCTAAGACAATCCTTTGGAACGGTCCTGCTGGTGTATTCGAGTGCGACAACTTCACTGCTGGTTCACGCGCCATTGGTGAAGCTATCGCTAAGGCAACAGCCGAGGGGGCATTCTCTCTGATTGGCGGTGGTGACTCTGTAGCTTGTGTCAACAAGTTCGGTCTGGCTGATAAGGTTTCTTACATTTCTACTGGTGGTGGTGCTCTGCTTGAGGCCATCGAGGGTAAGGTACTCCCTGGCGTTGCTGCTATCAAGGGCGAGTAACAGGACAAACGTTTACGTATAAAAAAACCTAGTATGCATTACAGCGTACTAGGTTTTTTTGTACCTTTGCACCAAGAAAGAAAACAAAAAACAAACAACAGAATATAATATTAACAGCTATGAGTATGAAATTTATTATCGGAGACCGTTTAAAAGATGAGTGGATTTCTGTTCTGGATACAGAGAAGAAGAAACTCGAGTTTACTAACCACCTGGCAAGCGCCAAAGAGTATCTGCTTGAGGAGGATGCACAATTAAGCCTTCAGAAGATCCAGGAAACAGGTTATTTTAGCGACCTGCAAATCTATATGAAGGAGGATAACAAAGCGTACAAGATTGACGAACGCGACTCGTTTATGTAAGAACAGAAAGGAAAAAGCTCCCAAATATTTGGGAGCTTTTTCCTTGATATTATTAAGGCCGCAATGCCCTATCGAAACACCATTTTATGACTCCCGGAGCATGGTATAGCCAGCCCAGGAATCGGAGAGTACAAGGGCTATAGAAAAAACGAGCAAACCGTTCTTCCTTCTTCATCTTCTGGAACAATGAAGCATTAACCTCTCGGAAAGGCTGACCACTAATGATTGCTTCTGCCGCATGTCTGGCGGTAACAAAAGCAGACTTAATGCCCTCATACGTAACGCGATTAGCAAATCCGCCGGCATCACCTATCAGGATAACTCGATCGTTCAAAGGATAGTCGTTTTTCAAATAAATATAGCAGCCATGGAACTTTGTTTCTGCGATATTATGCTGAGCAAGAATCTGCCTGAAAAGACCTGGTGCTGAAGTTATAATGCCATAGCCTACAGCATCAAACTCACTATTTGGGAAGCGATAGTAGTATGACTGAGGATCATACTGCCCCGACACACTCACTTCGATGGCATTCTCTGGTGACTTCTCGAAATACTGCTCCATTATGAGGGAGCCATTATCATGATTACCAACCAGGAAATGACGCACACTACTCGTAGAACCATCAGCACCAACCAAATAGCGGCAGGCTATCTGTTCTCCAGACTTCAGCGTCACTACCAGACCATCAGCCTGCTCGTCATAACGAAGGAACGATCCCATAAGGAACTCACCTCCTATTGACTTGTAATGCTCCAACAACAGGTTGTCGAACTCCTTACGCTTCACGAGACGAAGTTCAATAGCTGTTTCGAAGTTACAACGATGTTTGTCGTTAACCACAAAGCGAATCTTGCGGATGCTATTGTATTCGTACTTAAATTCAGGCAACAACTCGTTAAGCAGTTTCCAGCATTTAGGAGTCAGTCCTCCGCCACAAATCTTGTCTCGTGGGAATGTGGCATGATCGATGAGCAGACAGTCCAAGCCTGCCTTCTTCAACAGATAGCCACAAACAGAGCCAGCAGGTCCGGCTCCCACAATCAAGACATCTATTTTCTTCATCTCGGCTTTCTTAATATCCACTCTATATAATAGCCAATGCCAGCTTTACCCGCATCGTATCCCAGCCATCCCAAGATATGGTTGTTGACAAGCTGCTCAGGCATCAGGGCATACTGGAGTTTCCACAGCCAAGGGCGGCTCATCGTCCAGTTCGCACTATGCTGTAAATGTTTCAGATCGGGAAGCGTTTCCTGAGTATAATCCGTAATCTTCTCAATCTCAAATCCGCAGTTGGTATAGTGAGTATTGAGTTCGTCTAATGACTCGAACAATGCTGCTGACCCACCCTTTGCAGTCAAGGTGATGGCCATCTGGATTTTGGGGTCATAGGCCTCGAAACTTGATGCAAGGGCATAATCGTAAATAATCATCACGCCACCGGGTTTTAGGACGCGATTGACCTCTCGGTAGATCTTCTCCTTGTCAGTGTTGTGGACAATAGTCTCAACGGCATAACAAACGTCAACGGAATTGTCTGCCAGTTGCGGGATACTACTATAGTCTTGTTCAAGAATCGTAACATTCTGCGGCATCTGGTCCTTCTTAAGAGGGATCAGGTCGACACCGATAAAACGCGACTCAGGGAAACCATAGGCAAGATACAACAGATTGGCTCCTTGTCCACAACCCAATTCCAGCACCGTATCGCCAGCTTTAATATAGTCGGCTATGGCATCGGGCTGATGATAGATGTCTTCGTCAGTAAAGGTTCCGCTCTTGGAAATCCTGAAGTGCATGAACCCGTCTTGTGAATGGAAGAGCTTATAAGCCCAATGACTGACCTTGAAATAATTGCGTATTTGCGCCAAAGAATTTTTCTCACCCTTTATCAGCTTCTCAAGGTCGATAAACTTTGACATAGCATCCACCTTGGAATGAATTCGATAAATATAGTACCCTTTATTCATACAAACATTAATAAATACAAAAAAAATATCCGCAGCGAACTGCGGATATTCATTGGTTATCATTCCTTATCGAGCAGTATCTTCATCATCTCGACAGCAGCCTTCGCGACAGAAGTTCCAGGGCCGAAGATGGCGGCAACGCCAGCCTGATAGAGGAAGTCGTAGTCCTGAGCGGGAATAACACCACCAGCGATAGCCATGATGTCTTCGCGACCCAGTTTCTTCAGTTCCTCAATAAGCTGTGGGATAAGCGTCTTGTGACCAGCAGCCAACGAAGAGGCACCAACGACATGAACGTCGTTCTCTACAGCCTCGCGAGCGGCCTCGGCAGGAGTCTGGAACAATGGTCCCATATCCACATCGAAGCCACAGTCTGCATAACCAGTAGCTACTACCTTTGCACCACGGTCGTGACCATCCTGACCCATCTTGGCGATGAAGATACGAGGACGGCGACCTTCCTTCTCTGCGAACTCATCGGTCAGCTTGCAAGCCAACTCGAAGTCGCTATCGTTCTTTGATTCTGAACTATACACGCCTGAAATTGTTCTGATTACTGCCTTATAACGACCCACGATCTCCTCGCAGGCATCTGAAATCTCACCCAGCGTACAACGCAACTGAGCTGCCTTAACAGCCAGATCGAGCAGGTTGTTCTCGCTCTTGCGGCCCTCCTGGAAGTCGCGCACGCACTCGGTAATAGCCTTCAGAGCGGCCTGGCATGCAGCCTCATCGCGACTGCCGCGAACCTCCTTAAGACTCTCCTCCTGCTGCTTGCGTACAGCGGTGTTATCAACCTCGAGGATATCGATAGGATCCTCGTGCTCAAGGCGATACTTATTGGTACCCACGATGGTCTGAACACCCGAGTCGATACGGGCCTGAGTGCGGGCTGCAGCCTCCTCGATACGCATCTTTGGCAGACCGGTCTCGATGGCCTTAGCCATACCGCCCAGCTTCTCAATCTCCTGAATATGCTCCCAAGCCTTGTGAACCAGTTCGTTGGTCAGAGTCTCCACATAGTAAGAACCAGCCCATGGGTCAATCTGCTTGCAGACCTTAGTCTCGTTCTGGATGTAGATCTGAGTGTTACGAGCGATACGGGCAGAGAAGTCGGTAGGCAGAGCGATAGCCTCGTCGAGGGCGTTGGTGTGCAGACTCTGGGTGTGACCCAGTACGGCAGCCATAGCCTCGATACAGGTACGACCTACGTTGTTGAAGGGATCCTGCTCGGTGAGCGACCAACCAGAGGTCTGAGAGTGTGTACGCAGCGCCAGCGACTTAGGATTCTTAGCGCCAAAGCTCTTAACAATCTTAGCCCACAGCAGACGACCAGCACGCATCTTGGCAATCTCCATGAAGTGGTTCATACCGATAGCCCAGAAGAAGCTGAGTCGTGGAGCGAAAGCATCCACATCGATACCAGCATTCACACCAGTACGCAGGTAGTCCATACCATCGGCCAAGGTGTAAGCCAACTCGATATCAGCCGTAGCTCCAGCCTCCTGCATGTGGTAACCAGAGATAGAGATAGAGTTGAACTTAGGCATCTTCTGTGAGGTATACTCGAAGATATCGGCGATAATCTTCATCGAGAATGCAGGTGGGTAGATATAGGTGTTACGCACCATGAACTCCTTGAGGATATCGTTCTGGATGGTTCCTGCCATCTCCTCGAGCTGAGCGCCCTGCTCCAGACCAGCCACGATGTAGAATGCCAGGATAGGCAGCACGGCACCGTTCATGGTCATTGACACAGACATCTTGTTCAAGGGGATACCCGAGAAGAGCACCTTCATGTTCTCCTCGTTACAGATAGATACACCAGCCTTACCGACATCGCCCACAACACGAGCGTTATCAGGGTCGTAACCACGGTGTGTAGGCAGGTCGAAGGCTACAGAAAGTCCCTTCTGACCAGAAGCCAGGTTACGGCGATAGAAAGCGTTTGACTC
>CACYRS010000040.1 GCA_902776935.1 uncultured Prevotellaceae bacterium
TATGTTTGAAGGACAACCTAAAGGATTATTTGCGTTGGCATTAGCCAACACGGGTGAGCGTTTCGGATATTACACAATGCTCGCCGTTTTTGCTTTGTTTTTGAGAGCTAACTATGGATTGGATGCAGGCTGGGCTGGAGAGATCTACAGCGACTTCCTGATGTTGGTGTATTTCCTGCCTATCGTAGGTGGATGGCTGGCAGACCGTTTCGGCTTTGGTCGTATGGTTACCATAGGTATCCTTATCATGTTTGCAGGTTATCTGCTGTTGTCAATACCTCTTGGTGGCGACACATTTGCACTTGTAGTGATGCTGGCAGCACTTGTATTGATTGGGTTTGGAACAGGTCTGTTTAAGGGTAACCTCCAGGTGATGGTAGGCGATCTTTACAATGATCCACAGTATGCGAACAAGCGCGATGCCGGATTCTCGCTGTTCTACATGGCTATCAATATCGGTGCTCTTTTCGCTCCTACAGCTGCCGTTCGTATTATGGAGTGGTCTCAGCAGAATCTTGGAACAAGTGTAAATGACAGTTACCATTTTGCATTTGCCATCGCTTGTGCTTCGCTGATCCTCTCTATAGCTATCTATTACATCTTCCGCGGGACATTCCGTCATGTTGAAGGTGGAAAGGGTAAGACAGACAAAACTCAGGCTGCAAGTACAGAGCCGGAGCTGACAAAGGAAGAGACGACTCAGCGTGTTGTTGCTCTGTGCCTGGTATTCGCTGTGGTTATCTTCTTCTGGATGGCATTCCATCAGAATGGTCTTTCGCTGACTTATTTCGCTGATGAGTTTACTGCTAAGTCGGCTACAGGTGCTGATACTATGCCATTTGATGTTATCAACCTCGTGATGATTATCTTTATTGTCTATGCGGGCTTCTCTCTCTTCCAGAGTAAGACTTCTAAGGGTAAGGGTATCTCTGCTGCGATTATCTTGGTGGCTCTTGGAATTTTGGGATATAAGTATACACAGGCTACTGGAGAGGTTGCTATCTCTGCACCAATCTTCCAACAGTTTAATCCATTCTATGTTGTTGCCCTGACACCTGTTTCGATGGCTATCTTCGCATCTCTCGCTTCTAAGGGCAAGGAACCGACACCTCCACGTAAGATTGCTTATGGTATGTTGGTGGCTGCTTCGGCATTTATCGTGATGATGCTGGCTTCTCAGGGCTTGATGACTCCAAATGAGCAGAAGGCTGCTGGTGATGCTGCATCGTTCGTATCACCTTACTGGCTTATTGGTACATATCTTATTCTTACTTTTGGTGAGCTGTTGCTTAGTCCAATGGGTATTTCATTCGTATCAAAGGTGGCTCCTCCAAAACTGAAAGGTTTGATGATGGGTGGATGGTTTGTTTCTACCGCCATCGGTAACAAGCTAGTAGGTGTAGGTGGTTATCTTTGGGGTGATATCCCATTGACCATAGTATGGGGCGTGTTCATCGCAGTCTGCGTGGTAGCTGCTATCTTCATGTTTGCGATGATGAAGCGCTTGGAGAAAGTCTGCTAAAGAGTAAAGGATAACTAAAAATGATAAATGATAAACTTATGCCAGAACTCCGCTGGAGGTGGGTGATAGGTTTATCATTTATCTTTTTTCATATTTCAATAGCAGAATCACAGCAATTGTCTTTTGTGGAACTCAATTGCGAGAATCTCTTTGATTATCAAGATGATGAGGGAAAGGATGATTCTGAATACCTGCCTGAGGCTACCCGTCATTGGACGAAGAAACGCTATTGGCAGAAACTGAATAACATCTCTCAATCGTTGCTATCTTGTTGCGAAGAGGGAATTCCAGATATTATAGCCCTATGCGAGGTTGAGAATGATTCTGTTTTGCATGACCTGACAAAACACTCTTTGCTTAGAAATGCTGGTTATGAATATATTTTGACCTCATCACCAGATCTCCGTGGTATCGATGTAGCATTGCTTTATAGTCCTTTCTCATTCGCTCCAATAAAAAGCAGTAGTATTCGAGTGGAACCGATAAAAGGTATGCGTCCCACACGTGATATTCTATATGTCTCGGGACAAATGGTTTCTGGTGATACTCTTCATGTATTCGTTGTTCATTTCCCTAGTCGTTTTGGAGGTGAACGTTATTCTCGTCCTTTCCGTAAGACAGTTGCTGATTGTCTCTGTATTTCTCTTGATTCCATTAAGGCTCAGAATTCCGATGCTAAGATCCTTATAGCCGGGGATTTTAACGATAATGCCGATAGTCCTGTCCTGAAACAAATATATAGCCATGATATATATAATCTCACTAAAGATGCCCGTGGTATTCATGGTGTAAAGGGAACTTATCGTTATCAGGGCGAGTGGGGTAGTATTGATCATGTCCTTTCCTCGCGTGCAATATATAATAAGGTGGATACAGCCTTCGTCCATTCCCCCCTCTTCCTTCTTGAGGAAGAAACTCTTTATGGTGGTTATCGCCCTCGTCGCACCTATATAGGCATGCGTCATCAGTCGGGTTATAGTGATCACCTTCCTCTTGTTGTACGCCTGAATCTCTGATTTACTTACGGATATTTGGGAGTTGTAGACCATAGCCTTTGCGGCGGTCTACGTACCACATTGCTATAGCGGTGAGTGCTGCACCTAATGCTGTGAATCCAAAGATAAGCATCGAAGATGTGTAGGAAGGATCAACCTCATTTGCACGCCCCACAAGCATAGGTATGATAGCACGTCCGAAGTTCTGGATGAAGAATATCATCGAGTAGGCCGTGCCCAGACATTTCAGGGGAATGATCTTCGGCACGCAGGGCCAGAGTGCGGCAGGGGCAAGGGAATAGCCGATGCTTAATAATACCATGAGAGCGATGGCAATAATATTACTATGCATTGGCATAGAGAAACAGAAATGAACAGCGGTGAGCATCAGCGCACCTGTAATAACCAGAGTGACACCCTTGCCAAAACGGTCGTATACAAGACCAAAGAGTGGTGTCATCAGGATGGTACCGAACGGTGCTATCGATGAGAAGAAACCTGCGATGTCAGGATCTACACCGTATTTCATTACCATCAGTTTTGTAGAGAACTTCAGAAATGGAGATACTGCGGAATAGAAAAGCACACAGAATAATGTGATTAGCCAGAATCCAGGATTTCTCAGCGTCACTAAGATATCAGATAGCCTGAACTCATTAGAAGAATCTCCAGCCTGCCTGGAATCATCCAGCCGCCTATCCATTACACAAAAGACAATAAATGACAATAGCCCTATGATAAGAAATGAAAGGCTTACCAATAATGGTGTTGATAGTGTGAAATGGCGGGCGATTGGTGCGGATATACTTAGTGCTGCAGCCGTTCCAAGACGAGCCATTGCCAATTGTATACCCATCGCAAGGGCGAGTTCGTGACCAGTAAACCAGCGTACCATCGACTTTGATACGGTGATGCCAGTCATTTCGTAACCTACACCAAAGACAGCAAATCCCAGTGAGGCAACAGCTGCTGATGCTGGTAATTGCGAATTAAGAATAGAGAATTGCGACTCACCAAAGTCGGTAGTTACGGCATAGTATTTTATTAGAGTGCCGAGAACCATCAATGAACATGCGAGGACTCCCGTAAAACGTATTCCCATCTTGTCGAGGATCAGTCCTGAGAAGAATAGCATCAGCAGGAATACATTGATAAAACTGCCTGCACCAGAGAAGAAACCATAGTTTGATGGTGTCCATCCGAGACCACCTTCAGAACGAGGCATCTCAAGCAATGTCTCCAGAGGTGACATTACATCATTGACAAAGTAACCCATCATCATGGCCGTAGCCACGATGATGAGTACTGTCCATCTTGCTATTGGGGAGTCATTGAGCCGCATGGCTTACTCAGTTATATTCGGAAGTTCAAGACCAATACCTTTCTTCTTGTCTACAACCTTCAGCACGAAACCGAGGATAAGAGCAGCCACACCGAGACATGCGAGCATCACCAGAGGAGCGGTATAGTCGAACTGTGTAGGATCTGTGACACCAGGGTTTGTAGCGTCTAGCACTTTACCGATGAGCAGTGGGAAGAGCCACAATCCTATGTTCTGAATCCAGAAAATCAGAGCATATGCAGAACCGATAACCTTTGCATCAACAAGCTTTGGTACTGATGGCCAAAGAGAGGCAGGTACCAGTGAGAAAGAAGCACCAAGGACGAGAATGGTGGTATAGGCGATGATGATGCCCCCCACAGGACTATCCTTGAATGCAGGCAGAATAAATGCGAACGTGAGATGGCATGCAATCAGAAGAATTGAGCCAAGAACAAGCATTGACGCAGCCTTGCCATGATGATCAAGATAACTGCCGAGGATAGGAGTGATAAGTACTGCGAGGAGTGGGAACACTGCAAAGATAGACTCTGCAGACTGACGCATATAACCCATATAACAATAGGTGATAAGAGCTATGATAGAAAGCCCTAGCAGACCAAACTTCAGATTAGCTTTTTTCTGGAAGTTGCTTGCAAAACCAGCTGCAGCGACAATCAGCATGATAACATACTGAACGATAGTTACTGACGATGATGACCAGAAAGAGTCGGCATCAGGAGCTATAAGTGTAAGGTTGCATTGGAGCATGTTTACTGCATACTTCTGGAATGGGAAAATAGCAGAGTAATAAAGTACGCAGAGCAGGGCAACGATCCAGAAACCGCTGTCGCTGAGAATTTTACCGATATCTGAGATCTTGAAAGGATCATCCTTCTCTTCTGCCTCACCAGTCTGAGAGTCGAGTTTCTGATCCATGAAGAAGTATACGATAGTCATGATGAGGGCGATGCACATGAGTACTACTCCGAAGGCTACACTTCGGCTGACACTTACCTCACCACCAAGACGAGCGAAGAATGGTGAAAATATCATACAAGTAGCTACGCCAAGACGAGCTAAGGCCATCTCAGAACCCATAGCTAGAGCCATCTCACGACCCTTAAACCACTTAACAATACCTCTTGATACTGTGATACCTGCCATCTCACAACCACATCCGAAAATCATGAATCCGCATGCAGCGAACTTTGCTGATGCTGGCATGCCTTCATAGAATGGACTTACGCCTAATTCATCGAATATGGGGATGTAGTTGAGATTGTTGTTAAACCATGTCTCGAGTCCGCTGCCAATAAAGGTGTCGCTGACGGCGTACCATTTAATACATGCACCAACGAGCATCACTGCTGCTGAGAGAACGGCAGTGAATCGTACTCCCATCTTGTCGAGGATGATACCTGCAAAAATTAGGAAAAATACGAACACGTTAAGGAATACCTCTGACCCCTGCATGGTACCGAATGCAGTAGAGTCCCATCCGCGGGTCTCTTGCATCAGATCCTTGATAGGGGAGAGGATATCCATGAAGATGTAGCTGCAGAACATCGCCAGGGCGAGAAGCAGCAAAGCGGTCCACCGCATACCGGCAGAATCGCGCAAAGTTTTCTGAATTGCTTGTGACATTACTTTTCTTTTTTTGATTGCAAATTTGGGTGCAAAGTTACTAAATTTAATTTAAACTCCATTACTTTGTATGGAAAATCTATTCCGCACGGATTTTTAGGGGCTATTTAATCTTTTTTAACTGATTGGAAGGACGGCTAGTCTGAGTTTTTTCTTAAATTTGCACGGTAATATATGCGCAAGGGGCTACTGAGCGCTCTGTAGAGAAAGCAAATGACAGACGTTATACTATCAAGTTTCATCAGTTTGTTTGCCTTATTCGGCAAAGAAGAACAGGTGGATGAATCACGAGCAAAGGAGATGCTTGTGAATTATCTACGGCGACATTTTGGTGTGAGAAACACAGATGTTTATATTGATCTCTATGATGATATGCGGATGGCTTACGATATGGCTGATAATATTGATAGTCGTCAGACAGTCACAACTATCTGCAATGGTCTTCAGGGTGAGATAAGATCAAAGGAGAAATCTCTCCTTTTGTTGCGTCTGATGGAGTTCTGTGGTTATACTGAGGGACGTCACAATGAGATATTCAGAACGATGCAGGAGTGCTTCGGTATTTCCGATGAACAGTTCCGGGACTTCCGAGACTTTGTTAGCAATAAGACCACAGAGAAGGTGATGATCCATAAACTGGAGAACACAGATGGAGAGATAAGGACACTCCTGAATCCTCAGACAGGAGTTCTGCTATTCACTTATCTTGGTCATGATGAAGTGTTGTTCAATGATGTCCCTGTGCTTCCTGGTGCCTATCAGGTATGGTTACAGAGTAGTGTGTTGAAGACCAGAAAGGACAAACCTCTCTATTACTCAACCATCATCGATGCTTATAATAGATCCAATGGCGAGATAGTGTCGTCGCAGAATGTGATAGAGTTCTGTGGAAGGGATATCAATTTCCGATTCCCTAATAGTGATAACGGTATGCACGACCTGAGTTTTACCCTTCGTAGCTATGAACTGTTGGCTATCATGGGCGGCTCTGGAACAGGAAAAACTACTCTGTTGTCATTGCTCAACGGTACTCTCAAACCTCAACAAGGTACGATTACCATTAATGGACACGATATTTCTGAACCCGCAGCAAAGGACCTGATAGGATTTGTTCCTCAGGATGATCTGCTGATAGAGGAGCTGACGGTATACGAGAACCTCTGGTTTACTGCAAAACTCTGTTTTGAAGGCATGGCCGACGAGGAGATTGACAAGAGGGTTATGAACACTCTTAAGGTACTGGGACTTGATGCTGCAAAGGATTTGAAAGTGGGATCGGCTATCAATAAGTTTATTTCAGGAGGTCAGCGTAAACGACTGAATATCGCTCTTGAGCTTATCCGCGAACCAGCGGTCCTCTTCCTTGATGAACCTACTTCAGGACTTTCATCCGCTGATACTGAGACGGTTATCAACTTATTGAAGGAACAGACCATGAAGGGTAAGCTGATAATTGTGAACATCCACCAGCCATCGAGTGATGTATATAAGCTCTTTGACCGTCTGTGGTTGCTGGATAAAGGCGGATATCCTGTGTTTGATGGTAATCCTATAGATGCCATTACCTATTTTAAGGATAAGGCCAATTATGCCGATGCAGAGACAAGTGCTTGTCCTACATGTGGTAACGTTAATCCTGAGATAGTACTTAATATCATTGATGAGAAGGCTCTTAACAGTAGTGGTGAGTTGTCTGACGAGCGAAAGACAACTCCGCAGGAGTGGCATGAGTTGTATCTCAATGGTAGGGAAGAATTCGATTATCCGGTAGAGAGTGAGGTGCCTCATTCTGATCAGAAGAAACCTGGTGTACTGAAGCAGTTCTTTATTTATCTACATCGTAACATTAAGACTAAAATCACCAATGTTCAGTGGCTATGCATTGCATTGCTCGAGGCACCGGTGTTGGCACTTATCTGTTCTTTGCTCACACGTTATGCTCCACCAGAAGGATATACAGTGATGGACAACAAGAATCTGGTAAGCTATTTCTTCATGTCGGTAATCGTGGCAACATTTATTGGTATGAGTGGCAGTGCCGAGGAGATAATCAAGGACCGGGCTCTTTTGAAGCGCGAAAAATTCCTCCACCTGTCATATAGCAGTTATATATGGTCTAAGATAGTGTTTACTGCAGGATTGTCGCTGATACAGACATTACTGTTTATCATTGTTGGTAACTTTATTATGGGACTTCATGGATTGTTCTTCGTATGGTGGCTGATCCTCTTTGTTACCGCATTGCTATCTAACCTTATAGGTCTTTTGTTGTCTAAGACTCTCAATTCTGTTGTGGCTATATATATAAGTATACCATTGTTGCTTATCCCACAAATTTTGCTCTGCGGACTTGTTGTCGACTTCTCTGATCTTACCCCAAAGAGTAAGACTGGAAACGTGCCTGTTATTGGAGATGTGATACCCTCACGTTGGGCATACGAGGCTCTTGCGGTGACTTCATTCACAGATAATCTCTACGAAAAGCCTTTCTTCGAGCTTGATAAACAGAAGTACGAGACACTTTATTATAACATGGGATTCCTTTATGAACTCGAGTCACAGTTGGAGACAATGAAGGATGAAGAGCGTAAGGGTAAGGAGGTGAATCCTGATCATATGAGGACAATTCGTGAGAATCTTCCTATACTCATAGACTATTGTGAGATGCCTCCATATCAGGGCGATTACACCTATGAGTCTCTGAAGAAATACATGAATGATGCCGAAGATGTTCTGTCGAAGAAGAGTAATAAGGTGACTCTTGCGGCTGATGCAAAAATGTCGGCATTGATTCGTGAAAAAGGTAAAGAGGCTGTTCTTCAGATTAAACGTGACAACTTTAATATACGTCTGGAAGATTTTGTTATTGGCGGCGGAAACAGTCGTACTCTCGATGTTGTAGATGGAGCTATTGTTCCACGTTCCGCTTTTATTTACCTCACTCCACAAAGTAAGATAGGACGTGCTCCATTCTATAGTAGTGAGAAGGTGCTTGGCACATGGCATATCAAAACACTATGGTTTAATATGGGTGTAATGATGCTGATGTGTATATTTGTAGCTTTTATTTTATTTTCAAATTATAACTTTAACATCAAATTTAAAAAATGAAAAAATTATCAGTTTTTGCAATCGCAATGGCAGCAATGGTATTTGCTGCCTGCGGAGGTAACAAGAGTGCACAGAACACTGAAAGTGCAGATTCTCTGAAGAGTTTCGAACAGGAGCAGATTGAGGCAAGTATCAAGATGCAGCTCGACAGTATTGCTTCTGAGGTTGGTAAGCTGAAGCTGACTTCTATCTTCCAGAAGGATGCAGAGGGTGGTCTGAAGCTTACAAAGGAGGAGATGCAAGTTAAGCCAGAGTATCTGTTGGCTGCTAGTGTTGCTGAGAACGCTGCCACACTGGCTGAGAAGTATCGTATGATCAGTGCTCTTGATATCGATAAGAGAACTGCTGCTCTTTATGAGATGCCTGTTGATGAATACACCGCAGCTATCAACAAACTCGCTGCTGACATCAACGATCCTTCATTCAAGATTCTCGAGGATGGAGCATCTGTTGCTGAGACTACAGAGGATCTCTACAATGAGATGAGCAAGAATGGTCGTATCAACTATTTCTGGCAGATGGCTTCTGCTTCACTCGTTGAGCAGCTGTATGTTGTAAGTCAGAATTCAGACAAGTTCCTGAGCGTTATTGATGATGAGGCTGCTGCAAACATCTCTTTCCGCGTAGTTCTCGTTCTTGATGGTGTAAAGCGTCTCTCTGAGTACGATCCTGAGATAAAGGTTGTAGGTGATGCTCTTGCTCCACTGGATGTTCTGAATGCAATGACAGTTGATGAGCTGAAGGCTCAGATTGCTGATGCAAAAGAAAAGATCGAGGCTGCTCGTGCTGCTCTGATTAAGTAAGGCTCGTTTACTAAAAATAAAAAATGGCACCTCAAAATGAGGTGTCATTTTTTATTTCAACCATCGGTCAAGCCAGTTAAAGAATGTGCGTTGCCAGAGTACTCCGTTCTGTGGTTTCAGTACCCAGTGGTTTTCATCAGGGAATATAAGTAACTCTGCTGGTATGCCCTTCATTCGGGCTGCATTGAATGCCGACATTCCTTGGGTGTAGTTGATGCGATAGTCCTTCTCTCCGTGGATACAGAGGATCGGTGTATCCCATTTTTCAACATATTTGTGTGGCGAGTCATGGTAGGTCTTTTTCGCATTAGGCAACTGAGGGCGATGCCAGTATGCTTCATCATATTCCCAGTTAGAGAACCAGTTCTCCTCTGTCTCAAGATACATTGCAGCAAGGTTAAAGGCCCCGTCATGAGAGATGAATGCCTTGAAACGCTTCTCGTGATGACCTGCGAGATAGTATACGCTGAATCCACCGAATGATGCACCTACAGCACCAAGTTTATCCTTGTTTACGAAAGGCAGGTTGTTTGCAGCATCGTCGATGGCAGCGAGATAGTCTTTCATGCACTGACCTGTCCAGTCACCTGATATCTCCTCAAGCCACTCCTGTCCGAAACCAGGAAGACCACGACGATTAGGCGCTACTACCACATATCCTTGAGAGGCCATGATCATAAAATTCCAACGATAGCTCCAGAACTGAGAAACAGGACTCTGAGGACCGCCTTCGCAGAAGAGCAGAGTGGGGTATTTCTTTGTCTCGTCAAACTTTGGAGGCAGGATAATCCATGTCAGCATATCCTTTCCATCGCTGGTCTTTACCCAACGCTGTTGTACTTTGGGCTTGGCGAGCTGGTCGAGAATGTGCTTGTTCTCGAAAGTCAACTGAGAAATATTCGTCTTCTCAGGCTTCTTGAAATTAGGAGTTACGATAAATAGATCAGCTGGCGATGTAAAGTTGTGACGTTCCATCAACAGCTGTTTGCCATTATTCATAAGATGGATAGATCCAAAGTCATCCCAAGTTTCTGTCATCTGCTTGAGTTCTCCCTTCCAGTTGATGGCATACAGATTCTCTGTGGCATGCCAAACGCCAATGAAATATATCATGGCATCCTTAGAGTCACTCCATACGAAGTCATCGACATTCGAATCAAAACTCTCAGTCATGTATTTCTTCTCGCCGGTGGCTAAGTCGTATACACACAGACGGTTACGGTCTGCTTCATAGCCATCGCGCTGCATAGACTGCCAGGCAACATACTTTCCATCAGGAGAGAATTTTGGGTTCTGGTCGTAACCAACGTTGTTTACAAGATTCTCCTTAGCATTAACCTTCTGATATTTCAGAGAGGTAGTTGGATCAATCTCTGGATAAACATATCCTTCTGGTTTGCAAAGGTTCTTTGTCTCGCGCGTACCTATATTATATAAATAGATATCTGAGTCAGTAGAGATAGAATAAGCCAAACCGGTCTTTTTACGACATGTATAGGCTATGGTCTTTGAATCAGGACTCCATGCGAGCTGTTCGATACCTCCAAACGGTTCCATAGGACACTCGTATGGCTCTCCCTCCAATATGTCAAAACCATCTTTAATCCCGTTCTCTGTGACATATGCCACGTATGGATGCTGGATGCTCTCAACGTAATGGTCCCAGTGGCGGTACATCAGATCAGTAACCAGACGACCGGATGCCTTTGGCAGATCATCTGGATTCTTCTTGATAATCTCGTGGAAGTCGATGCTATGAAGCAGGATAACCTTCGAGCCATCGGGAGAGAACTTAAAGCCTTCGATATCCTTGGATGTCTTAGATATCTGCTTACGGTCTGTACCATCTGCATTCATAGTCCAAATCTGACCACCAGAGAGAAATGCTATCTTTCCCTGATACCATGTTGGATCTGTCTCGCTCTTGCTACCTGCAGTGAGAGTGACGTTACCAGTACCATCGGCATTGATAACGGCAATCTTCTGCTGACTCTTATTTGCTTTCACACTATAGTAGCCAACCTGATAAACAATCTGCTTACCATCGGCACTAGCCTCGGCAGCACCTATACGTCCCATGGCCCAAAGAGCCTCTGGGGTCATCAGGTCGCTGTTGAGCTTGATGTTCTGTCTTCCGATCTTCACGTCGCTTTGCGCTTTACAAGGAGAACCTAGAAATACCAGGCCTGCCAGGATTACAAGGATTCGATTAGTTCTCATATCTTATTTCTTTTGTTGGTTCATTCGCTGACGCTGCAGTTCCTCTGCCTGTTTCTGCATTGCCTCAAGACGGGCTGCAAGACCAGAGGTCTTCTTATTTGGATTGTTCTTGTTCTCCTTATACTTCGCCTCGAGGATAGCCAACAGCTTCTCATCATTGGTAGTCTTACGGAGTGTCCACATGATAGCTGCAGAGAAGAAGAGTGAGATGAAGTAATAGAAGTTCAGACCAGAGCTGTAGTCATTAAACATAAAGAAGAACATCACTGGCATGAGATACATCATCCACTGCATCATCTTCATCTGCTCAGCCTGCTGTCCTACCATCTGATCCTTCTGCTGACGCATTGTCATATAGCTATAAAGAACGTTGGATACACAGAAGAGGATACATGTCAGTGAGAGATGGTCACCGATTCCCCAAATCTGTGTGCCCCACTCAATGATGGGGTCGTATGTAGAGAGGTCGTCTATCCAGAGGAATGACTGACGGCGTAACTGTATAGCATTTGGTACGAAGTTGAACATCGCAATCCAGATAGGCATCTGAATAAGCATAGGCAGACATCCGCTGAGTGGTGAAACTCCGTACTGGGAGTACATCTGCATCATAGCCTGCTGTTTCTTCATCGAATCCTCTGGCTTATCGTACTGCTTTGTAGCCTCATCGAGTTTTGGTTTCAGCACACGCATCTTTGCTGATGACATATAACTCTTCTTCACCATTGGGAAAGTGATAGCCTTCAGGAGCAAGGTGATAAGGATAAGAACGATACCCATTCCGAAGCCCCATGATGTGAGCCAGTCGAAGACGTAGATAGTAAAGAATCTGTTAATATAACGGAAGAGTGGCCATCCGAGATAGACTAACTGCTCAAGGTCAAGATCCTTCCCGAAACGACTCTGCTCCTCCACATCCTGGATAAGACGGAAGTCGTTGGGACCGATATACATCTCAAACTCTGTAGGCTTTGCTCCTGTGGGGTCGAAGGCGGTCTTCATTTTGGCATTAAACTGCTTCAGGAAACCTGAGCCTTTCTCTTGAGGAATACTTGTCATCAGAGAGTTGGCTGCGAAATCGTCCTTTGCAATGAGGGCTGCAGAGAAAAACTGATTCTTGAATGCCACCCAGTCTAACTGTTCTTCGATAGGTGTGTCTACCTCCTGCGATGTCTCGCTCAGGTAGTCTGTACTTCCGTTCTTTTCCTTATAGGTGAGGGTAGAGTAGCGGTTCTCAAAGGTAAAACCCTTCTCCTGCTGACGTGCCATATCCGTCCACTCTATATCCATCTGATTGTAGTTGGGGGCAAACATACCATTGAGACCATTTGCCTGCAGGCTAAAGTGCAACAGATAGTCCTGGCCTAACTCGTATTTGAACACGATGCTTCCGCCATTCGCAGCCTGAGCGGTCATAGTAACGTTTTTCTCTGTGACGTTTGATGGTGTGAAGAAGAGATCCTGAGTGATGATGTTCTCTGTCTTACCTGCAAGCATGAAATTCATCTTCTGTGTCTTTCCATCGAAGAGTGTTACATCCATCTTGTTGTCTTTATCCTCAAAGCCCTTGATGACTGCCTTGCTGATAGTACCTCCCTTAGTATCGAAGGTAAGCTCAACTTTGTCGTTCTTCAGCACAATCTGCTCATTGTTACCATTTAGTGCAGAGAAGAATGTTGCTGTAGAGTCGCCCTTGGCAGCAGCCTCTGCCTGAGCCTTACGTGCTGCCTCGTCTGCTTTCTGTTTCTTTTCTGCATTCGCCTTAATCACCTGAGCGATACTGTCCTCTTTACGCTGGGCTTCAATCTGTTCGGCAGAAGGCTGGTTATACCAGCTGAAACCTATAAGCACCAGCGCTATCAATACAAATCCTAAAATAGTATTTTTATCCATTTCTAATGTTTATTTATTCCTTTTATATTAATGTACGCGAAATCAAGGTGCA
>CACYRS010000041.1 GCA_902776935.1 uncultured Prevotellaceae bacterium
GAAACGCAGAGTGTGATCAGTGATATTATTTGCGCTGAACTCACGAGGATTCCAGGCCATATCCATAAACATCGTGATGGGATATTCCATCGGCTTGAGGTCGCCCACATTAAGTATCCACATACGATCGAGACCATTATCAGCTGCGAGAGTCAACTGCTCCCACATATTTTGGGTAGGTGTAACATTCAGCCACTTCGAGTTGCGAGGGGCGCCAACATAGTCTACATGATAGTATAGACCCCATCCGCCAGGATGCTTCCTTTCCTGGGCATTTGGCACACGACGGAGATTACCCCAGTTGTCGTCGCAGAGCAATATCAGCACATCGTCAGGCACTCGCATACCTTTATCATAATAGTCGAGCACCTCCTTATAAAGAGCCCATACCTGAGGAGTCTTATTTGCTGGCTTGCCCGTAACCTGCTTGATGATCTTCCGCTGGTTCTCAACGATGGTCTGAAGCAGTTTGGTATCTGCATCCTCACTCATAGCCTCGTCGCCATCACCACGCATACCGATGGTAACGATATCGTCAGTACCCTTCATTCGCTCGATACCCTCACGGAAGAAGCGATCGAGGTTTTCCTTATTCTTCTGATAGTTCCAGGCGCCCCACTCCTTACGATTGCGGGCATACTCCTGATGATTCCTTGCCATCGGCTCATGGTGGGATGTTCCGATGATTACACCCATAGCATCAGCTGTCTTCAGATTCTCAGGGTCGTCGGCATAGAAAGCCCATCCCCACATAGCTGGCCAGAGGAAGTTACCCTTCAAACGGAGGATAAGCTCGAAGACTTTTTCATAGAAACGATGGTCGCCATAATTTGTGCCGAAGGTGTTCTTAACCCAAGAGGTGAGACAAGGAGCCTCATCGTTGAGGAAGATGCCACGATAGCGCACATTAGGCTCACCATCAGTATATTCGCCTGGGAGTACATATATATTTTCACGCTTCACTACAGGCACATCAGCCCAGTAATACCAAGGAGACACACCCATCTGCTTTGAGAGCTCATAGATACCAAAGACGGTGCCTCGCTTATCGCTGCCAGCAATGACCAGCTGACCATCGATGGTCTTGATGATATATTTCTCCGTCTTGCCCTTCAGGTCGCGAAGAATACCCTTCTTCACCCACTGATCGATCTGCTTGTTTGTGCCTACGGTTCCGATAATAATGGTGTTTGCATCTCCATTCAGGCCTTTTTTCCCAGTTACACGCTCAAAGTCCTGCTTGAGATTAGCGATAGCCAGTTGCACGCAACTATGCTCACGGGTATCAAAAACGATACCAGCATTATTAAGCGATATAGCATTGGCTGAAGGTTGGAAAACTACGAACTTATCTGCAGCACTGACAGCAATAGCCATCAGAAAGGAAATCGTTAGGAAAGATATTCGTCTCATGTTTATTCTTGTTTTTGCTTGCAAAGTTATTCAAAATAAGGCAGATAGCCAAATATAATCGTTACATTTTGTTTAAAATATGTATCATTCTGTATGTTTCACACAACGGGAAACATATAATAATCGCAAATACAAACGCCAGTCACCTCATCGCGAAGTGGCTGGCGTAAAAAGAGAAGTATCTAACTAATCAATTTCTGTATGCAGGATTCTGATAGTTTGCCTTTTCCTCATCAGTCATCTCCATACCCTCAAGCTGACCCTGTGGGATAGGACGGAGATAATAACCAGCAGGGATATCGCGCTTAACCTCCTGGAGATCCTTATCGGTATAACCGCTACCTGCAATGTGGTAAACAGTGGCACGCTCAGCCCACTTCTGTGTACGAACGAGGTCGAACCAACGATAACCCTCGCCCCAGAACTCACGGCTACGTTCGTCGAGGATGAAGTCGATAGTGATTGTAGCAGGTGTAGCAGCAACCATCTCAGCGCTGAAGTCAGCTGTCTGAGGAGCTCGCTTGTTTACACAGTAGGTCTGCTTACCAGCACGCTCACGAAGAACATTTACGAGATTGCGAGCCTCTGTGTTCTTGTTCAGCTTAACAGCAGCTTCCGCACCGATAAGATAGAACTCAGAGAACTTGGCGATGTTCCAAGGACGTGGGCTACCGCCATTAACCTTTGAACCAAGACCACCATCATTGTCTGTACGATATATACCGATCTTCCAGTTACATGGATACTTCTTACGGCTTATATGATTAACCGCTACAACGAAGTCGTTATGTCCAGCCATCTCACCAAAGCCGAGCTTACCGTCAGCACCAGTATAGTTAATCTTGCTGTCCTCGCTCTCTGGAACCCAGCTGAAGTAGCTCTCGCCCGGTTTAATCTGCGAACCGTTTGCACCTACAACATAAGCGGCATTACCACCCGACTTGTCCCAGTTGGTGAAGTAGCTCAGAGTGAAGGTAGCATCATAGCGAGAGTCGATAGCTTTAACTGCATCTTCCCAGACGCCACCCTCCATGAAAGCATCAGCAATAGGAGCCATACGAGTCCAAGGACGTCCGAGGCCCTGAACAGCCTCACGCTGAACAGGATTGATGTTATTGCCTGAAGGATCTTTGGCGATCATCTCAGTGTAGTTCCATGTCTCCATCCAGTAAGCGAAGTTCTCAGGAGAACCACCGCTACCCCAACCGTAACCTACACCACCATTACCATACTTCTCGTCCTCATCGTGATCAGCATAGAGCATGATCTCAGAGTTACGGTCATTGGTAGCTACGTTAACATCGTAGAATGTAGGCTGGAGCTTATAAGGGCCAGGATTATTGATAGCCTGTGTAGCCATATCGTATGCCTTCTGGTAATAGCTCTGAGCCTGACCAGATTCACGTGAGCACTCTGGATATGTAGGAATATTGTTAGGATTCTCCAGCCACCAAGCGTAGGTCAGATAAGCCTTAGAGAGATACAGACGAGCTACATTCTTTGAAACAGTACCTGTAAGACGAGGATTCTCGGGCAGGTCAGCAACAGCTTTCTCAAGATCGCTGAAGATAGCCTTATAAACCTCAGGAACAGTGTTACGTACAGAAGTACGGATAGTAGATGTATTGAATTTCAGTTCACCAGCACCCAGATCGAGTGGCACACCACCATAGGTCTGAACGAGGATGAAATAGTCGAATGCACGGAAGAAATAAGCCTCAGCGAGCAATGCATCACTGATACCTGCAGCTGCACCATTCTCGATGATACCACTGGCTGTATTAATGTTTGCAAACAGTGTACCCCATGCACCACCAGCTACTGTACTGGTAGGAGTTACAGAACCGACACCAGAGAGGTCGGCATCCTTGAAGTTTCCATCAGCAGACTGTGCGTATGTATACTCGTCGGTACCTGTCTCTAGAGTGTTCAGATAGTAACCGTTGCCATAGAAATAGCGCAGGTGAGCATAAAGCGATGTCAGACCGCCCTCGATACCCTTCGGATCGGTAAAGAACGTAGGGTCAAAATTGCTGCGAGGCTGCTCATCGAGCACGTCATTGCAGGATGTCATCGTAGTAGAGAGACCACAGCATACGAGACCCGCAGCAAGGATATATTTTAAACTTTTAGTTTTCATAACTCTTAATACTTTATTCTTAATGATTAGAATGTTACGTTTACGCCGAAGATGAAGTTGCGGGTAGAAGGTGTGTTATAACCAATGATTGGCATTCTGTGACTACCAAATGAATAACCTACAGCTGTATTCTGGTCTGACCATGAGTTGGTCTCAGGATCAAGTCCGCACTCATTAGTATATGGAGAGAAGAGTACGAATGGGTTCTGAACAGTAGCATAGAGGCGCAGACGGCTGATGCCCAGATCTTTGACTGCCTTGATGTTCTCGAAGTTGTAACCCAATGTGATAGCACGGAACTTAAGATAGCCAGCATTGAAGTAACCAAGGGTAGAACCATACTTAGGATTATCACCGCTCTGGATACCACCAGGTCTTGGATATTTAGCACCTGTGTTCTCCTCTGTCCAATAGTCAACATCAAGATTATTACGACGACCAGTCAACATGTTCAGGTAACCATTTGAAGAGTGGATGGCAGAGATTAGCTTACCACCAATCTGGAAGGCACCGATGATGTTCAGGTCGAAACCCTTATAAGCAACTGTTGTATTGAAACCTCCAATCAGGTCTGGCTCCATGCTCATAATCTCACGATCATCAGGACCAATCTGACGAGTAGGATTACCATTCTCATCAAGTGCTCTGTCGTGCTTAACCTTAATCATACCAACATTGCCACCAGGTTCGAGGATATTCATCTTGTCTTCCTCACCAGCCTGCCAAAGACCCTCATACTCGTAGTCATAGATCACATCGATAGGATGACCAACGAACCAGAGGTTACCCTCGTCGCGATCCTTACCAGAAGCCAGTTCGGTCAGCTCGTTGCGGTTCTGATATAAGTTGATACCAGCCTCCCAGTTCCAACCGTTCTTATTGTCGATGATGATACCATTCAATGTCAACTCCCAACCCTTATTCTGGGTCTTACCGATGTTACCAGTATAACCACTTACACCAGAGGTATCAGGCAGTTTCACGCTGAGCAGGATATCATTTGTCTTCTGAGTATAATACTCAAATGATCCAGACAGGCGACCATTGAACAGTGAGAAGTCGAGACCGAAGTTCCAGGTCTTAGAGTACTCCCAACCCAGTTCTGGGTTAGGCAGTGAGTTTACATAGTAACCAGCCTTGTAGTTGGTTCCATCGCCGAAGTTGTAGTTACGGATAGCCAGACCACCAAGAGTAGAATAAGGATTGATACTCTGGTTAGATGTCTCACCATAACCTACACGGAACTTCAGGTTGTCGATCCAAGAAAGATTCTCCATGAACTGTTCACGTCTGATGTTCCAACCAGCGCTGACAGCAGGATATGTATGCCACTGATGACCCTTAGCCAGACGTGAAGAACCGTCAGAACGGAGAGCGGCAGAAATCATATACTTATTGTCGTAAGAATACATCACACGACCCATCCAAGAGATAAGACCACTCTTCCAGTAGTTATAACCAGTGAGGTTAGCCTGACCTGTAGCCTTGTCGAGTGCATAGTACTGGAAGTAATCAGCAGGTATCTCCTGTGCACTAGCGCCACTCTGCTCATAAGCTGTCTCCTCAGCAGAGTACATTGCAACAACATTCAGGTTGTGCTTTTCAGCGAAGGTACGATCGTAAGTAAGAAGGTTCTCAACAGCCCAGTTACGTGTCTGGTTCTCATAAACAGAACCGCTGTTGACTGCATTGGCATCCTTATTGTTAATACCAGTACCAGTGAAAGAACCAGACTTAGAAGTACGATAGTTCAGACCTATGTTAATACGATAGCTCAGACCCTCAACCCATGGGCACTTCAACTCTGCGAACAAGGTATTGTAAGTAGCAACACCCTTATTCTCGCTGAGCCATAGATCCTTATCTCGCTCTACAGTCTCCTTTGTAACAACCACCTGGTCGTCAGCAGGGAGAGTATTATAACGCTTCAGATTACCATCCTTATCATATGGGCTTGAAATAGGAGTAGAACTCAGTACTGCGTACATATTGTTTACGCCCTCAGTCTTGCGATAGCTATTGTTGGTGCTCAGTCCAAAACGGAACCACTGACCAACCTTCTGGTCGAAGTTACCACGAAGAGAGATACGGTTATAGCCCTCAGTAGGAACAACTGACTCATCCTTATAATAACCAGCACCGAAGCTGTAGCTACCACCATTGGTACCACCAGCAACACTCAGGTCATGATTGTAGCTTACACCAGTCTGATAGTACAGATCCTGCCAATCGGTATTTATATTCGCATCTTCGTCAGTAGAATTCTGATACTTACCTGCATACTGACGGAACTTGTTGAATGTAGGACCATCCATCATAGGATATTTCTTAAATACCTTCTTAAAGCTTACATAACCATTATAGGTAACCTTTGCTGGAGTTCCCTGAGCACCCTTAACGGTAGTGATGATGATGACACCATTGGCACCACGAGAACCGTAGATGGCTGTAGCAGAGGCATCCTTCAGGATATCCATTGACTTGATGTCGGTAGGATTGATATCAGAAAGCTGACCCATGAATGGAATACCGTCGAGCACGATCAGAGGGTCGTTACTTGCAGTCAGTGAACGCTGACCACGAATACGGATCTGCATTTCTTCGCCTGGCTTAGATGATGTCTGTGTCATGAGCACACCAGCCACACGACCCTGAAGAGCCTGAGCAGCGTTGGTAGCTGCAACCTGGTTCAGCTTCTCACCACCGATGTTGGCAACAGAACCAGTAACGGCCTCACGACGCTGGGTACCATAACCGATAACCACAACCTCGTTAACTACATGACCGTCTTCCTTAAGATTTACGCGAACGTTATCGCCTGCCTTAATCTCCTGAGACACATATCCTACATAAGAGATTACGAGCGTAGCGCCCGGCTTTACATTGAGAGAGAAGTTACCGTCGAAATCGGTTACAGTACCATTATTAGTACCCTTCTCCATTACGGTAGCACCAATCAGTGGACCCTGAGAGTCGGCCACATGACCAGTTGCCTGCTTCGTTTGCTGTACGGAAGCTACTGACTCAGTAGCTGCCGAAGCCTGTTGTGCAGAGATCATGCCCAAGAAGCACAATCCTACAAACACGGCTGTTTTCTTTGCTTTGAAACTCATACGTTTGGTTTGTTAGTGAATAATTGTAATAATGATAATAAATTTTGCGGCAAAATTACTATCATTTCCTTATTCACCCCTTTAACGTATGTTTCGCAATGTTTTCAATTTGTTTCAGACTTCGCTTTCTGCTCAATATACTCTGTTGGTGAAACACCGAACTGTTTCCTGAATACAGTAGAGAAATGTGCGAGATTACTGAATCCAACGGCATAAGCCACCTGGGTAACATTCACCTTCTGCTCCTTCAAAAGACGCACTGCCTGTTCAAGACGGATGTTTCTGATGAACTCACTTACGGGTAGTCCTGTCATCTCCTTCATCTTCCGATGCAGCTGTGCACGACTGATGCCAACCTCGGATGTAAGCACCTCAACATTGAAGTCGCTGTCAGAGAGATGGTCGTTGATAACCTTCATGATGCGTTCCATGAGGACCTCGTCATTACCCTTTACCACCTTATCCTCAATCTTGTCTTTCTGCTGCTGAGAACCAGAATACTTTCCTTTCAGACGAAGGTTCTTGTTGATGAGGTTGTTTATTACCATGTGAAGCTCATCCATATCAAACGGCTTAGCGAGATAAGCATCAGCACCCTTTTCCAGTCCCTCAAGACGATTAGAAACATCTGCCTTAGAAGTAAGCATCACTACTGGAATATGACTTATGTTCATATTCGTCTTAATCATACGGAGAAGCGTAAAGCCATCCATCTCAGGCATCATTACATCGCTGACCACGAGATCATACTGTTTATCTGTATCCACGCCCTCCAGAAGCTTGTGCAGAGCATCACGACCACTTGTCACTGCTGTGATATAATAATAGCCACCCAGTTCCTGAATGATATAATTACCTATCTCAGCATCATCATCCACTATCAGCACCCTATAGTTAGACTGGGCCTTTCTGTGGCTCCTGTTCTCCACTTCCTCCTCCTGTTGCAGCTCTTCCTTTGAGAAATGCTCATTACCCAGAGGCAGACGAACGGTGAATATACTACCCTGAGCATCCTGACGATTGGCCGCTTCTATAGTTCCATGATGCATTGAAACGATCATCTTACAGAGGTTCAGTCCGATACCTGTTCCTTCGATATGCATCGAACGCGAGGTTGCACCCTGATAGAATCTATCGAAGATCTTCTGAACATCACCCTTGATGCCCATACCGTTGTCGATGACCTGTAGTTCTGCTGTCTTATTGTCTGGCTGAGATATTCGCACAGTAATCTCACCATTGTCATAAGTATACTTGAACGCATTCGATAGCAGATTATCGAGAACCTTATCCAGGCCGTTACGATCCAGCCAGACATTCAGCTTGTCTGTCTCTGGGGCATAGGTAAAGTTGATGCCTCTCTCCTTTGCAGTATAGACATACGACTTAAGGACATTACCGACATACTGCACGATATCTGTCTCCTGACAATGCAGTTTCATCTGCTGTTTGTCAATCTTGCGGATATCAAGTATCTGATTTACAAGATTCTGCACACGACTGGCATTATGCTCTATCGTCTTCAGATCGTCCATCACATCACTATCGAGGTCGCGTTTCATGAGTTTATGCAACGGGCTCATAATAAGCGTCAAAGGTGATCGGATATCGTGGGTGGCATTGATAAGAAACTTCATCTTCTCCTCGTCCAGCTGCTGATGAGCCCTCTTACGATAGCTCCATGCCACGAATCCAACAAGAGCCAGAAGAGCAAACATATAAATAATGTACGCGAGAGACGACAAATACCAAGGAGCACGTACCACGATATGATACATCTTTGACTCTGTATATACCCCATTTTCCATTGCTCTCACCTCCATCACATAAGAGCCTGGCTGAAGATGATGGAACGAAACGATATTACTACCATCGGCTGTACGAGTCCAGTCAGATGCACCATTAAGGCGATATTCATATATCACACTCTCGGCATTGGAATAGTTCAGCGTAGAGAATTCCATAGTAAAGGTATTGTCGATATACGACACCTCAAAACGGTCGCTCTTTGACGTACTACCATAAACCACCTGAGAGCCATCAGACAGAGTACTTGTATTGACAGGATTTCCTCCGATAAAGAATCCTGTGAGCTGAACTTCACCCTGCTTGTAGCGGCTGTTACGCAATGCGTCTGGCTCAAATGAGGTTATACCATCGCTGAAGCCAAACCACACCCTGTCGTCGGCAGTATGCATCTTCACACCACTCACATACTCATGAGTAGCAAGTCCGTTGCCACGTATATAGCTTACGAAGCTATTCTTCTGGCGCTGATAATGCCATATACCCACAGTGGTGCTACACCATAAATCGCCAGAATGATCCTCAACGATATCACAAACTATCTTATTACTCAAAGCCTCTGCTCCTGGGAAAGGAACTGCCTCTTTTTTCTTGGAGTCATAATAATAAAGGCCAGTAGTCGTACCAAAGAGGATGCGACGGTCAGATGTCTCACAGACAGACTGTATGGCATGATAATCGAGCACCACCTCCCAGCCATAAGGATGGAAATGCTGTCCCTCAGGATCATAGCAGTTCACTCCAGAGGCTGTACATAGCCAGAGCTTTCCCCTGCTGTCGACATACATTGCTGACACCCAGTCGTTGTGTAGACGTCCGTCCTTACCGTCTCCATCACGCATGGAAAATCTGCGTACCTCGCCTGTGGAGATATCGTAAGAGCAGAATCCCTCACCAAAGAGAGAGAAGAAAAGATGCCCATTCCCATCATCAGCCATAGCATTGATGAATCCATTGCTGAATGATACTTTCAACTGGGCACTGCCAGTATATGGATTATAAGCATAGACACATCCGTTAGTACCAACCCAATAGCTACCCTTCTTGTCACGATACAAGATATATGTTCCAACTGGGGATGACGGATGAGCCACAATCCTACCTTCTGTATCGATACCAAAGATACCGTTATTCTGTACTGAACACCACAAGAGACCATCGCCAGCATCGCAGAGTGAGGTGAGAGAACCACCTACATTCATGTGAAGATCGGCAAACTTCCAAGTCTGGAACTGAGGCTTCTGCTGAGGTAAGAGAAGCAGGCCGCGCTTCTGACAGCCTACCCACAGATTATCCTGATTATCCTCAAAGAGAGCCCATACATTAGTGGTATTCAAATCGAATGATGCACTCTGATACACATATCTTTTCAATTGTCGCTCGCCTCTTGGCACAAAACAGAGACCATTACCCATCGTTCCGATATACAGATTTCCACGACGGTCAATCATCGCTGTACGGAAGAGAAGATCCTTACCGCTGAGGGCACTCTGATCGAAATAGTCTGTATGCATCTGCCCATCACGATAATAGAGAAGACCATGAATACAAACCATCACTACACCACCTTCGTAATCTACGAAACCTGTTACAGTGCCATAAGGAGACTCAAACTCCGTCAGTTTTCCGTCTGGTGTTCTTCTTGCAACCTTACTTCCATGACCGGATTTCCAGAAAGCGCCCTCACTATCGAGCATGATATAGCTGAAGTAATTGTTATCACCCAGGGCATAACCCTCCAGCTTTTCTGTCTTATGGGTATTTATGTTCATACGAAACAAACCGTATCCTGCCGTTCCTATCAACAAATTGCTCTCGTCCTCCTGAGTAATATCATTGATACGAGGCACACCTTTCGCTCCCTCAAGTTTGATATGCACGAACTCATCGTTTACATTATCGTAGAGATCCAGACCTTTTTGTGTCCCTACCCACAGATTACCATAGGAGTCAACAAAAAGAGATGAGATAATATTACTGCTGAGAGTTGTTGGATTGTTCGTTTCATGGATATAATTCGTAAACCGATAGCCATCATATTTGTTCAGACCATATTCTGTTCCTACCCAGATATAGCCCACCTTATCCTGGCAGATATTAGTAATCTGATTGCTCGACAGCTTCTCAGATGTATAGAAATGTCCACTCTGAGCCCATGCCAGAATGGTTACGAATACTAGTGTGAAAACAATTAGGAACCTTTTCATTTTAGTTGGCTATTCAGTTTTATGGCGCAAAGATAATAAAAAAAAACAACTCCCGCAAATTTTATGCAAGGAGTTGTTATTTTTCGCTGTTTACCTTTTAATATTCAAGAATCAACGATTGGCGGGCTTTAAGGTCGAAGTCCTTCGAGAGGTCGTAGTAACGGCCCGTGAGGATATCCTTAACCTTAGCTGCACCCTTTATTACCTCTGCATAACGCTCTACATCGAGTGTTGCAGGTTTAGAAGTGCCATTGAGAATTGTGAGGACGGTCTTACCATTATACTGGCGAGCGATAACATAGATACCTTTAAATGGTATAAACTGTATCATCTTTCCCTTGGTGATGACATCATTGTTCTGACGCCAGTGGAGCAGACGACTCGTCCATGAGAACATAGCCTGCTCTGCCTTTGAGCGACCCTCCTTAGTGAAACAATTATAAGCAACAGAGCAAGAGCCTGTTTCAGGGCAAGTGTATCACGTCCGTTACCCAAGAAACGGTCAGTATCGTGGTTCTCGATAAATGCCATCACACTCGATGGGTTTGGATAGAGATAGTCATAACAGAAAGAGTTATACAGACGATTTAATCCATTCCACCAGGCATCTGTCTCTTCGTTCTTTGCCTGATTCAGCTTATCGAAGAACGAGAAGTCCATAACAGTCTTAAGGTAAGAGTTATGTTCAGAGAGCTTTGAGTCTTTCTGCCAGGCAGCTGTATAGGCAGGTTCTGTAACCCACGTCTCACCAACGGTATTGAAGTTTGGATATTCTGTATCAATCTCCTTCATCCACTGAGCCATCGCATCTGCATAGGCATAAGGATATGTGTCCATGCGGATACCATCGATACCAACAGTCTCAATCCACCAGATACTGTTCTGGATAAGATAACGTATCACATGCGGATTCCTCTGATTAAGGTCAGGCATAGAAGGTACAAACCATCCCTCCACAGTCTCCTTAAGATCAAACTCTGAAGTATAGGGATCGAGCACAGGAGTAAGCTTATAGCTGGTCTGGAGATACTTGCTCTTTGCGGGCTCTGAGCCGTCTGAGTTTGCAGTAAGACCAGTCATAGGATCACGACCAGAAGACTCCTCAGTGAGCCATTCAGGAGTATTGAGCCAGTCTTTGGAAGGAAGGTCCTGAGTCCAGCGATGCTCGAAACCACTATGGTTGAATATCATATCCATAACAATCTTCAAACCCTTAGCATGAGCCTCATCACAGAGCTTGCGATAGTCATCATTAGTACCAAAGCGAGGATCTACACGATAATAATCCGTTGTGGCATAGCCATGATATGTAGAAAAACCATTCGCCTGATCAGGAGAGTCGTTCTCGAGTACAGGTGTAAACCAAAGGGCTGTAACTCCAAGTTCCTTGAAATAGTCAAGGTGCTCACGGATACCATTGAGGTCACCACCATGACGCAGAGAAGGCTTTGTGCGATCCTCCTTATAGGCTCGCATTCCCTTAATCTGAGGATTGTGGTTTGCACCCTGAGCAAAACGGTCAGGCATAAGCATATAGAGCACATCGGCATTGGTGAATCCCATACGCTTGTCGCCACTCATCTCACGAGCCTTCAGCTGATACTGCACCTTTACCTTACCAAACTTAAGAGTCATAGTGCCAGGCTGGGCATCCTTAAGGTTCATATAGATAAGAAGATAGTTGGGTGAATCCAGACGCACAAGACTATCGATAGTGACACCAGGATAATCAGTGGTGACAGAAGCCACATCACGTACCCCCTTGCCATAAACCATCAGCTGAACCTGAGGATTCTTCAGTCCTACAAACCAATCGGCAGGGTCGATTCTATCAATTACTAACTTCTTTGCTGCACTCATTGTCAATACATTTGCCAACAGAATGGCGAAAAATAATGTCCGTTTCATATTTTTAATCGTGTATTATTAGAGCTGATTGTGCATCTACTACAGCCTTGTTACCCTTTAGTTTACCAAGACCTTTCTCATTAATCTGCCCATCGCAGCATACGATGGTGTAATTGCCAGAAGGAATGTCCACCTCCATCTCTGTCTTTGCCGCATTCAGGACAACAATGATGTTTCGCCAGTCATCACGACCAGCATAGTTCTTAAGACGGAAGGCAACGATACTCTCAGGAACATCCAAAAACTCCAGATGCTTCCTCACCAGATTAGCATCGCCAAGACGGAAGGCAGGATGATTCTTACGAAGAGCTATCAGATCCTGGTAATATTTGAACACCTGAGGATACTTTGTCTTATTAGACCAGTCGAGTTGGTTGATACTGTCTGGAGATTCGAAAGAGTTGTGGACACCCTTCTTATCACGCATCAGTTCTTCGCCAGAGAGCATAAACGGCACACCCTGAGAGGTAAACACTGCTGTCTGGGCTAAAAGGTCAAGACGTATCAGTTCGTCCTCTGTGATGCCTGGGATACTTGCCTTAAGGCGATCTACAAGGCACATATCGTCATGACAGGAAACATACGACATCATCTGCGTAGGCTCATTTGCCCAAGGCTCCTTACTGTAGTTTACCTTCTTCATATCAACCTGAGGATGAGCGATAGCACCCACAATGCCAAACTTTATCGATTCCTTCTCAGCCTTTCCTCCCAGCCATCCGCACTTCTTGTCATCAGAGAAGGGACCGCGAAGGGCATCACGAATCTCGTCAGAGAAGGCTGCGATGCCAGGCATGCAGTTGATATTAGCCTTCATACCCAACTGGTCATTAGGCAGAGCACACGCTCCAGCACTCCAGCCCTCACCATAGATAAATATGGCAGGATCGATGGCATCAACCGCTTTACGTATCTCATTCATCGTCTCTATATCATGACATCCCATAAGATCGAAACGCAATCCGTCGATATGATACTCATTAATCCAGTATTTCACAGACTCTATCATGAACCTGCGCATCATAGGCTGATCGCTTGCTGTCTCATTGCCGCATCCAGAACCATTAGAGTACTGTCCATCCGTTGTCTTGCGATAATAGTAATCAGGATATGTGCGCTGGAAGTTGGAGTGTTCGATATCGTAGGTATGGTTATACACCACATCGAGAATCACACGTATGCCAGCCTTATGGAGAGCCTGTACCATCTGCTTAAACTCACGGATACGTACTTCCGGGCTATATGGATCTGTAGAGTATCCGCCCTCAGGAACATTATAGTTCACTGGGTCATAGCCCCAATTATACTGAGGGGTACCAGTTTTGAGACGCGTCTCATCCACAGAACCGTAATCATAACTTGGGAGGATATGAACGGCATTAACGCCCAACTCCTTAAGATGTTCGATAGCCCAAGGTTCTGTGAGAGCAAGGAACTTTCCAGGATACTTGGCATCTTTCCTGTTCACGGAGAAGTCGCGATGATGCATCTCATATACCACCAAGTCGGCAGGCGACTTAGTAACTGGGCCCTTGTCGCAGCACCAATGTTCTGGAGAGGTCTTACTGAGGTCAATGATTGCACCTCGTTTGCCATTCACGCCCACAGCCTTTGCGAATACACCTGGTGTCTCACCCTTACCCATATCGAAGGTATAGTATTTGCCCATAAGGTCACCCTTGACAGATGCGCTCCACATATCAGGCTCGCCAGTACGTTTCATAGATATGGTCTTGATGGCCTTTCCACCAACACCTTCTTTATATATACGCACCTTTATACCCTTAGCCTTGCTTGGAGCAAAAAGCCGGAAGATTGTCTGCTGAGGCGTGTACTCCATCTCACTGAATTTGAAATCGGGTACTTGTGCCTGAAGCGTCGTCACTGCCATAACCAGAAACAGGAATAATGCCTTTCTCATAATCGTTTGCCCGAAAAATTACTTTGCGATAATACTGATAGCGAAGCCACCACCAGGAGCTTCTTTGATCTTAAGAGTCTGACCTGCCTTTACCACCTTCTTTGTGATGGTATAAGCCTGAGGATTAGTATCGTAGTGAGCATCGTTAGCATCAGCATATATTGTGCAGTCATACTTACGGCCCTTCTCAAGGAAGTCGAGCTTCACAACTGCAGTATGTCCGTTCTCATCACATTTTCCACCAACAAACCAGTTGTCTGTGCCCTTTGCCTTACGAGCCACAGTGATATAATCGGCTGGCTCTGCCTCAAGGTAACGGGAGTCATCCCAGTCACAGGCCACATCACGGATAAACTGGAAGGCATCATCAAACTTCTCGTAGTTCTCAGGCAGATCGGCTGCCATCTGGAGAGGAGAATACATGGTGAGATAGAGTGCCAGTGAACCAGCGATGGTGATACGAGCCCAAGAGGTGTTATCACTCCATTGAGAGAGTTTTGTTACAAAGATACCTGGTGTATAATCCATCGGACCACCCTGCAGACGAGTAAACGGCAGGATACAAGTATGGTCTGGACGAGAACCACCAAATGCCTCATATTCTGTACCACGTGCACTCTCGTTGCCAACAAGATTAGGATAAGTACGGCAAAGACCAGTAGGACGAGTCGCCTCATGGGCATTCACCATGATATGATGCTTTGCAGCTTCCTTTACTACATAGAGATAGTGGTTGTTCATCGACTGAGAGTAGTGATGGTCACCACGAGGGATGATATCTCCCACATACCCAGTCTTAACGGCATCGTAGCCATACTTATTCATCAGGGTGAATGCATCCTCAAGATGACGCTCGTAGTTCTGAGTAGAACTTGATGTCTCATGGTGCATAAGAATCTTCACGCCCTTTGAATGAGCATACTCGTTGAGCATCTTGATATCGAAGTCTGGATATGGAGTAACGAAGTCGAATACATCGCGCTTCCACATGTTAGCCCAGTCTTCCCAGCCTACATTCCATCCCTCTACGAGCACCTGATCCAGACCATTCTTCGCAGCAAAGTCAATATAACGCTTAACATTTTCGTTATTGGCCTTGTGTGTGCCATTTGGCTTAACTTTACTCCAGTCTATCTGGTCGAGTTTGATGCTGGGGTAGTCGTTGGTGTAATGCCAACTGCCACGTCCGACAATCATCTCCCACCATACTCCACAGTACTTTGTTGGATGAATCCAAGAGGTATCCTCGAGTTTGCATGGCTCATTGAGATTCAGAATCAGATTAGATGCCAGCATGTCACGAGCATCGTCGCTGACCATAACTGTACGCCAAGGAGTCTCACAAGGAGTCTGCATAGCACCCTTCAATCCTGTTGCATCAGGAGTAAGATGGCTAACAAAGGTAAATGCCTGAGGCACTGGCCAAGGAGAAGGTTTAGGATTTGGAGTATATGCATTACTGCCTCCACCGAGTTTTGTAGTCAGAGCCTTAGTCTGGGCATCAACAAGCTCGAGGTGCATAGTAGCATAGTCTGCACAAGCGGCCTCGTGGATATTGATGTAAAGGCCGTCAGCGCTCTTCATCTGAAGAGATGTCTGAACACCTGTCTCAGAGAATACTGCAACTGAGCTGTTGCTCCAGTTCACAGCCTCTTTCATACGTCCACGAATCTCAGAGAGCTTTGTCTCCTGAGTCTCCTGCTCCTGAGTGTCATAGTCACCAGGCAGCCACCATGCAGTATGGTCACCAGCCATAGCAAACTCTGAACGCTCTTCCTTAATCAGGAAATAATTGAGTTCTTTCTGCTGTGGAAACTCATAACGGAATCCGATACCGTCGTCATAAACACGGAAACGGATTATTATCTGACGATTGGCAGCTTTCTGAGATAATGTTGCAACAAGCTCATTATAGTTATTACGAATGGTTGCTGTTTCTCCCCATACTGGCTTCCAAGTCTCATCGAAAGTAGAGTTCTCCTCTTTTGCAATAGTAAAACCATTCATAAGATCGGTCTCATCCATACCCTTCGATGCATGCTTGTCCTTTGCAAGTTCAAGGCCCAGATGTGAAGGTTTAACTACAGTCTTGCCCTTATACGTCATCTCGTAAACAGGCCTTCCGTCACCATCGAGCGAGAACTTCAGCTCTATATTACCATTGGGCGACTTAATGCTGCCGGCGATTGCCATCATCGGCAATGCTAACAGTAATGATACTAGTAATTTTTTCATTTTCTTCCACTTTGTATTATTAATGTTGAGATCTCTTCATTGAGCTCATCTGCCTGCATCAGTTGTTCTATAGTGAGATGCATGCGATAACGCCAGTAATGACGAGGATTAGCAGGGATATTTATACGCTCTGCATTCTCATCTGGCAGACGGAGTTTCTCGTCGATACTCATCCAGTCCTGGAACGACAACAGACATAGCATCGAGGGCGATGTAAGGTGACGGCTCACAATATCCTTTGCCAACCATCCTGGCAGTGGACGAGGTGCTGGACCACCACGACGCAGGGTAGTATTGAAGTATGACTGCGAACGTTCCTCATCCTCATCCCACCACTGTCTCAGTGTTGCCATATCGTGAGTGGATATCGTATCCACACTGCGATAAGGATTGTGTGAGAGCTTTCCGAAACGGGTAGTAGGATCCTTCGGCATCGACTGAATCTCAAGACTCAGGATACGAAGTTCGTTCATCACCCAGGGAACACAGTCGGGCACCATACCCAGATCCTCAGCACATACGAGCATGCGAGTAGCCTGAGTGAGCTTTGGAAGCTTCTTCATCGCCTCAGTATACCAGAACTGGTTATTGCGACGATAGAAGTAGTCGTTATACAGACGATTGAAACAGAACTTCTGTTCCTCGCTGATATTCTGATAAGCCTCCTGATATTGCACTGCGATACGTGGATGCCAACGGTCACTGCGCTTATGATCTACCAGGAACAAACCCTCGTTGAACTCAACACCATAACCCTCAATCTCCTCACGACTCATACCTAAGGCAGGTGCAAACTGTCCCATGAGTCCAGACTTATGTGGCATAGGAATCTCCCAGATACGGAAGAATCCAAGAACGTGGTCGATACGATATGCATCGAAATATTCCGCCATTTTACGGAAACGGCGTACCCACCATGAGCATCCGTCTGCGAGCATCGCATCCCAGTTGTATGTCGGGAAGCCCCAGTTCTGTCCGTCAGCAGAGAATGCATCAGGTGGAGCACCTGCCTGACCGTTCAGGTTGAAATATTTTGGTTCTACCCATGCCTCAACGCCATCACGAGAGATTCCAATGGGAATATCACCTTTGAGAATCACACGATGAGCCCGGGCATAAGAATGAGCCTCACGCATCTGGGCATCGAGGTTATATTGTACGAAATACCAGAACTGCAACTCCTTCTTGCCTTTGAAGGTTGTCTTCTGTGTATTCTTCACCGTTGCCTCCTTTGGCCACTCTGAGAACACTGCAGTTCCATACAGATCACGATAATAACAGAAAGCAGCGTATGGCACCAGCCACTCACTGTTCTGCTCAAAGAACTTCTTATAGCTCTCACGACGCTGCACAGCAGTCCATTCCTGTGCAAAAATCTCACGGAGATAGTCCATCTTGGCAGAGAACATCCTCTCGTAGTCAATCTGCGTAAGGGCGTTAAGCTCCTTTCTCAGATTCTCGAATGCCTCACGTTTTGCCTCGTCCTTGATGGCAGGCAACTGACGGAAGTCGGTATACTGAGGATGGAGTGCATAGATGCTGATAGAGTTATAGGGATATGAGTCCTGCCAGGTCTTTGTCATGTTGGTATCGTTGATGGGCAATACCTGCAGCACCCTCTGTTTCGTCTTGTCACACCATTCGATCATCATCTTCAGGTCACCGAAATCGCCTACGCCAAAGCTTCCCTCGCTTCGCAGAGAGAAGATAGGGATAACCGTTCCTGCCCCCTTCCAAGGATAAACGGGGAAATATGCCTGAGCAAGTTCGTAAACAACCACCTCGCCAAGCTCTATCTCCGGCAGAGTGACAGTACGGTTCATGCCGTTCTCCCATATAGGCTGGTCTCCATCGCCAAACACCACAAACTTAAATTCGAAGGTCTGTGGCAGTTTGTCTGCATCGAGAGATATCACCCACTCATTGGCATCATGCTCTGTCATAGGCAGGGCCTTACAAGCCTCCCAGTTGCCAAGAGTCTGACCTCCACCAATAAGAGCAAGACGCTCATTGCTGCGAAGCTGAGGTGCACGAACCTTCAGACGCACTGTCTTGCCGTTCTCTTGGAGTTCACTCATCCCTCGTTTACGAGCAGACACACAGTCAGTGAAAGCAGAAGAATACATATAGCTGTCTTCTGGGATATCGAGCCAATGATCATATATCGTATAGTGGATACCTCTTATGGCAGCAAACTCCAGACGATGAGGTTCTGTAAGCCATTCATGACGAGTCTCTTCATCACATTTGTATACACTATAGTAATAATCGATATAGGCGCTCGTCTTTACCGACTTTGTCAACTCACAACTCCAGTGACTACCGTCCAAAGTAATCATCTTATGCTGCTCTACCTTATGTAAGGCCTTATCCTCACTGAGAATGTTCAACACCAACTCTTCACCGAAAGAGGTCTGGTATTCTATATTAAACTTCAGTTTCATAGATCGTCTCCTTTTGTTATCATTTATTCCTTATCATTTATTCTTTATCACAAATACGCATGCCGAAGCAATGATGAAGCTTACTCCAGCAACAATCATCATCGTAGACTGATGGTGACCCACCATTGAGAGAATCGCACCACCACAGACAGCAGCAACAATCTGTGGGATGCAGATGGTACCATTAAACAGTCCCAGATAAGCTCCCATATGACCATATCCCTGCAGGGCATTAGTAACAAACGTGAACGGCATTGCCAGCATTGCTGCCCAAGCGCATCCAATCATCAGGAACGGTATGAACTGCAGATACTGATCGCTGATATATGGCACGAGGATGAAACCGATGGCACCTATTATCAGACTCAGCGAATATGCCATCTTAGTATTCTTAAACTGAGGTAACAATGCAGCCCATATCACAGAACCCACAGCCTGGACTGCGAAGAGTATGCCGACCCAGTTGCCAGCCTCCTGGAATGCCTCACTGGCAGGATCGGTGGTATTCCACACTACCTCTGCGATGGCACCTGTGGTATAGTTCCACATATACAGCATCGCTGCCCAGCTGAAGAACTGCACCAAGCCAACCTTCCAGAATGTCGAAGGAGCATTCTTAAGAAGAGTTATCCAGTTGGCACTGTCCTCTTTCTCGTCAGACACCGGGTTATACTCTGCATATTCCTGAGGATTCCACTCACGAACCTTCGATGTGGTATAGATAACACAGAGAATCAGGATGGCAGCTCCGATGTAGAACGACCAAATGACAGAATCAGGCACAACCCCCTTCTCTGCCACATTGCTGATGCCGATAAACGTAAACACGAACGGCAACACAAATCCCACCACACTTCCTGAATTACAGAGGAACGACTGTATGGAATATGCCTTTGCTTTCTGTTTCTCATTGACCATATCGCCCACCAGCATCTTAAACGGCTGCATGGCCATATTGATACTGGTATCGAGAAACATCAGGGCAATGAGTCCGAAGATCATTGCTGCACTGACGGTCAGTCCCAGTGACCCAGAGTTAGGCAACAGGCACATCACAAGCACTGCCACTGCTGCTCCGACGAACAGGTAGGGAATACGACGACCGAAACGTGTCCAGGTCTTATCGCTCAGTGTTCCGACAATCGGTTGCACAAGTATACCCATCAATGGTGGCAGAATCCAGAAATAGCTCAGATTGTGGGGATCAGCACCCAACGTAGCGAATATTCTGGATATATTTGCCGACTGCAGTGCGTAAGCGATTTGCACACCAAAGAATCCGAAACTCAGATTCCATAACTTCCAGAAACTTAAATCAGGCTTTACCTTCATATATTTTTTATTTTATATTTTTTATTTTATCTCGTCGTTCCCCGGATAATCAGCCTTGTCCTCACCACCCTCTTCTCGATTTTCTCTATTGGCGAGAGACCTTCCACCTTATCCATAAGAATCTCAGCCGCCTCCTCACCAACAAGTCTTCCCCGTTGTTCCACAGTGGTAAGCATCGGATCACAGGCTATTGCACGCTGGCCATTTGTAAATCCACAAATCTGGATATCTTCAGGCACCTTGAACCCTGCACGTTTCGCTGTATAGAGGATGCCTATAGCAGTATCATCATTGACTGCGAAGAATCCATCAGGACGATGGTCCATGGCCAGCATCTCTGGTGTAATAGTCTCAGCATCATTACGATTATCGCATATTTTCACTATCGACTCATCAACAGCCATTCCATGCTTCAACAGAGCATCCTTATATCCGTTATATCTGTTCTTCGATATCTCAAGCTGTGTTGGACCTCCATAGAATGCAATTCTCTTACATCCCGACTCAATCAGGTGAGTCACAGCATTATACGCTCCCATATAATCGTCAACAACCACCCGGCTTGCATTCACACCCGTGCAGATACGATCATAGAAAACCATTGGGATACCTGCATCTATAAGTTTCTGATAGTGATTGTAATTACGGGTATCCTTAGCCTGCGACACAATCACACCACTCACCTTAGATCGATGGAACGTCTCACAAATTCTTGTTTCCTTCTCATATTTCTCATCACTGAGCGCCACCATTACATTAAAGCCCCTGGCTCCTGCCGTCTCTACTATACCGGTAAGGATAGACGAAAAGTAATAATGCGTCAGTTCCGGCACTATCACTCCTATCACCTTCATCGGCATCACCCTGGTAAAACGCAGAGCCTCACCCAAAGCATTAGGATAAAAATTATGTTCGCGTGCGTACGTCTGAATAGCCTTCCTGCGCTCTTCACTGATACGTGGTGAATCCTTCAGTGCACGTGACACTGTAGCTACGGAAACACCGAATTCCCGCGCGATATCTTTCATTGTCAATGGTGCTGTCTTCTCCATCCGTTTTTAGTTTTCATTTGCAAAGATACAACTTTTAGCAATTCACTATTCACTAAATTTTAATAAAGTTGACATATATCAATGCAAACGTTTGCATGACTCTGATTACATTTTTAAAGAAAAAAAAGAATAACGTATTTGAAAGAATTGTAATTTTGCAACGTGAAATTGCGCCAAATCGCGATCAAAACGAATATAACATATAACAAATTAACTCTAATTAAATGTAATGATGAAGCAGGTAAACATTCAAGTTCCGCTTAGGATGCTAGGCCTTTTGTTAGGCTTGTTCCTATCGGTAGGTGCCTTTGCTCAGATTGATGTCAAAGGCCATGTGAAAGATGCTACAGGCGAAGATGTTATCGGTGCAACAGTACGAGTAGTTGGTACTCAGACCGCTACCGTTACTGACTTCGATGGCAACTTCGTTATTAAGGCAAACCAAGGTGCAGACATTAGTGTCACTTTCGTTGGTTATCAAACTGCAATAGTGAAAGCTGCACCAAATCTCGAAATCACTCTTCAGGACGATCAGACAGTTCTGCAAGATGTTGTAGTTATTGGTTATGGTACTGTACGCAAGAGCGATGCTACCGGTTCAGTGATGTCTGTAGAAGCAGACCAATTGAACAAAGGTCTTGCCACTTCACCGGCTGACCTGTTACAAGGAAAGACTCCTGGCGTGCAGATTACCACTAACAGTGGTGCTCCTGGTGCTGGTTCTAAGATCCGTATCCGTGGAGGTTCTTCACTTTCAGCCTCTAACGACCCTCTGATCGTTATCGATGGTCTGCCAATCAGTTCAACTGAGATTTCTGGTGGTGATGTTTTGAACACAATCAACCCTAACGACATCGAGAGCTTCTCTATTCTTAAGGATGCTTCTGCCACAGCTATTTATGGT
>CACYRS010000042.1 GCA_902776935.1 uncultured Prevotellaceae bacterium
TTCGGCATAATCTGTGATTTTTCTGCAAAGGTACAAATTATTTCCGATACAGCCAACACTTTAATAGAATAATGTGTGCGAAAACGTTTCCGTTAGTCAGGCATACCCGCCAGTTCGGCGTTCGATTTAAAAGTAATCTATTTGCACCTCCTTTATATAAAACCTATACGTGCTCCACCTTTCTTCACAATCTTTTCCTCGCGGCAGTACTGTTCAATCTTCTCTTCGGTCACATAATCATCCCCATAGAGAATGCTCTCTATATCACACTTGCGAGTAATATTCTCAATCTGCCCTCCACTAAAATCATAGGCAGAGGCCAGCTTTACTGCGGTCTTCTCAGAGAGCTCCGGCAGCATAGACTGCCAGATTTTGGTGCGCTGAGCCAATTCGGGTTTCTCAAATTTTACCTTGTAGAGGAAACGTCGCTCGAAGGCATCATCCATGTTCTGTACCAAGTTTGTTGTTGCAATCATAATACCGTCCAGCGATTCCATCTCTTGTAGAATGATGTTCTGAATGGAGTTCTCCATCTTATCAACAGAACGCTCAGCACCTTCCTTTCGTTTGCCGATGACAGCATCTGCCTCATTGAAGAGAAGGATGGGAACTCTCTTAGAATTCTTAGAGACGGCACGATAGCGGTCAAAAATGGCCTTAATATTCTTCTCGCTTTCGCCTACCCACATACTTTTCACTTGTGATATATTTACCTGCATGATGTCACGGCCAGTCTTCTTAGCCATTTGGAGCACGCTCTCTGTCTTTCCCGTACCGGGTTCGCCATAGAACAGGCAGGCAAAGCCCTGACGCAGTCCTTTTTCTTTCAAACGGTTACAAATACTCATATAATGCCCCTCATCAAGCAACTCGGCCAGCCCTTCGAGTTGGTGCATGACCTCGTCATTAAAGAACAGCTCTTTGGCTACAATACTATCGCTCTGCACCACGTCACAACCCTTGCTTTCCGGCTGTTTGATGTCAAACTCTTGAAGGAGTGCCTCTCGTGCCTTGGCTGTCAATTGATATTCGTCTTTATCTTTGAACCCCTCAGAAAAAGCGTTCTCTACCCAACCTTCCCTGACCAGGTAGTGTCTTCCTTCTGACATGGCTCTGTCAAAATCATACTTTTGGTGCTGCGCATCAAACAAGAAGACAAGATGACTTATAGGAATATTTACTGTTCCACATAATACCAGATGACGGCACATGTGAGTAACTACAGCCTCGTTTACTGCCGACATGCCAATATTACGCAGAGCTTTTACATATGGAAGATCCGGGTTTTCATCCAACAGTCGTTCTATCTCTTCGAGCATCAGTTCTGAAGAGAGTTCATCCTCATGGCGCAGATGGGTGATATCATAAAAATGTTGGAAGAACTGGATTCCAGAGGCATTCTTGTATGACTTACGCTGGAACGGCTCATTCTTAGCGAGACTTTCCAGAAATGATGGAGTCACGGCGTAGTCGTAACTTCCATTCATGCTGTTTTTTATCATGCGAAGCATACCTTTTCTTACTAAGTCATCCACTTCTCCTTTATACTGCAGTACCTGTACACTGTTACAATCAAGGTATCGAGCGACATCCGCGAAGTCAGACTTGTTGCCTGAGGCACTCGACTCGGTGAAAAGAGCCAGAAGCACGGCCTGTATCTTCGTAATACCCTGACGTTCTGAAAGGTAGGAAATATAACGATCTGCCTTTTCAAAGAATAAAGAGCTCAGCTCCGAATCCTCAGCAAGGGTTACAATGAGGTCGACTGATGACAACATGGTCAGTTCTTCGTTCTCATCAATAAAGTCAGGAGTCAGTTCTTGTTCCATCTCTGCTTTTTCCTGAATTTTCAGTTTACGTAGTGGCTTTCTTATTTTCTTACCTCTTATCATATCTCAGTCTTTTAATTATTATCCTTGGTGAGTCCTTGGATTTCTGTGGCAAAGATAAGTCAAAATATTTGTTTATGGTTCTGAATTATAGGTATAATACATATATCCCTTAATTACTTACATTTCTATTATATACATATAACAAAACAGACAATACAAATATTATTTAATATCTTTGCCAAAAAATTAAAGAAACATCAATATAGCAAGTATCAAACATAATTAAATAAAAATATGAGACAACTGAAGATTAACAAAAGCATAACCCCTCGTTCAGAGCAGTCACTCGACATGTATCTTACTGAGATTAGTCGTGTCCCTCTGGTGTCAGCTGATGAAGAAGTATTACTTGCCCAGGCCATTCGTGCAGGAGGCAAGAAAGGCGAAATGGCTAAAGAAAAACTCGTCAAAGCCAATTTGCGCTTTGTAGTATCTGTTGCTAAACAATATCAGCACCAAGGTGTTTCTCTTATTGACCTAATTAGTGAAGGGAATATTGGACTTATCACAGCAGTTGATAAGTTTGATGAAACTCGTGGTTTCAAGTTTATCTCCTATGCCATCTGGTGGATTCGTCAAAGCATTCTTCAGGCCATAGCAGAGTATAGCAATATGGTGCGTAGGCCCCAGAGCCAGATTGCCATCAGCAACAAGATTAAGAATGCCACGAATGCATTTATTCAGAAACATCAACGTAACCCGACTGCGGAGGAGTTGAGTGATATTATTTCGTTGGAGATTGATAAGATTGAAAAGGCCATTCAAGGTGAAGCACATGTTGCCAGTATGGATGCTCCCATTTCTGAAGATGAAGGAACAACGGTAGCAGATATGATGTCATCCTCCTCAGAGTATGCTTCTGATCGAAAGGTTGACCATGACTCCATGTGTAGCGACCTGATGCAAGTGCTGTGTTCCGTTCTCAATGATAGAGAGCGAACCATCGTCATCCAGAGTTTTGGTATTGGATGTCAGGAGAGAGCACTCGATGATATTGGCTATGACATGGGACTTACCCGTGAACGTGTCCGTCAGATTCGTGAACGTAGTCTCGAAAAGATGCGTAAAAGCAGCAAGTCAAGACTTCTTCTTAGACACTTTGGTTGAATATTCTCCCGTTGAGGAATGATTTCCATTCCTCGGCTCCAAAATCACCCTCTACATAAACAGTATCGCCAGGAGCAACGGTCTGGTTCCAGTGTTCCATCAGTGTCTCGTTGCGACTCGTACTCGGTTTAATCATCCTGCTCAGCTTGTCCATAGGCTCAAATGCCGGACCTGGCATGTGGTGAACTTTCTCTTCCTCCTTACGGGGACGTTCCATCCATGCCTTCAGTTCCTTCATACAGTCCTCCAACGAAGTATGAATCTCCTTAACCCCATAATACTTTGCCATGCGCCTTAGGTGATGAATGCCAGCCATATCCTCGCCCTTTTCATTCTTGAATTCGGGATCAATACCGATGATTACCTTATGCCCACGAGCTAGGTTCTCTGCCATTTCCAGTCTTGTGGTGATAGCATAGTAACGCCAAGGTTTCATCTCGCGGGCCTGAGGCGGGATCCAGAAAAGAATCACGTCACACATACGCAGTCCGAAGGTTTCCCAGTTCACCTGATAAGTGCCTGTCACAAACCGCTCTGTCTTACGGGGATTGAGGAGTGTCAGGTTCTCTATTCCCACTTGAGCAGCCACCTTGGAGGCTTGAGTCTGCCAAGATGGTGCGCCATTCATTGGACCAGCCAGAAAGGCTGTCCATTGCGTCTTCTCAGTCACCGGCTGAGGACATTTAATCATCTCTATCATAAGCCTTATTAATTGATTAGTTCTTTTACCAGTGGCATGAGATAGTCCTCTATCTCATCATACTCCATCTTATGCCCACCAGGGAAGGTGTAGATGTGGGGATAATGTTCAGCGAAGATGGGTTTGCAGTAGCCCCAGTCAGTATCCTTGTCACCGAAGAGACCATAGCAGTTCTCGCGGTCAAAGTCTGTAATACCATCAAACTGATGAGCCTCGAGTCTGCGATAGCCATCCTGAATCTCAGGAGTAATCACGTACTTCTGAATACCATCCTGACGGTTGATCAGAAACTGATGATTACCAACCTTTACATCCACATCCTTTGACATTTCAAGGGCAGGGTTCACACAGATGCGCTTATAGCCCCTCAGCATCTGGGCATAGTAGCCACCCTGACTACTGCCAATAATCAGGTCTGGCTGCTCACGTTCGCAAAGTTCTTTCAGCATCTTCAGACACTCATCTGCGTCAGCAGGACAGTCTGGTGTCAACAGTTGCCAGTCTTCAGGTAGATACTGCAGAATGCCCATCGACGTACGGCTATACCCAGCAGAGGCCGAGCCATGCAGATACATCAGTTTCTTGGTATAGTGAGGCATCTCCAGCGTGTCATCTTGCAACTTGAACTTCTCATCAGCATGTATCAGTCCCTTGCTGCCTATGAATCCCACACTGTACGAGGCCATCGTCTGAGCCATCATCAGCACCTCTTTCACAGCCTCCTCCGTCATATCCTTCACCTTCAGCATACCTTTACTGCAGAGGGCAGCAATCAAGGTAGATGAAGTCCAGTCGCCAGCACCCTCATAGTCCTTGTAGTCGGGATTCACGATGGGGTCGAGCTTGATCCACTGCCCCTCGCCCAACTTGAAGCGTAGTCCATCTGCTCCCATGGTCTGGATGAAGAGTTTGTCTTTGTAAGAATCTACAAATGACACATCCTTGATGAGTTCAGCCGACATTTTTACTACGTCACTGGCATTAACACATCTGAGAAAGCCCCTGTATTCTGCCTGCCTTGTCTTCTCGTTTCCTGGGCGATTCCAGTAAGAGTCACCCTCGAAGTAAACCAGCGTCCCTCGTTTACGTAATTTCTCAGCAAGGTCTCTATGTCCGGCATTGACAATGTCGAAAAAGAACACATCAGGGGTAAAGTCCATCTTGTCCATCAGCGCATCCACTTCACCTTTCTTTGTGGAGATGTATCTTCTGCTGGGCCGTGCCGACAATCCTGTCCATGGATGCCCTCCGCTTGAGCCTTTGTGGGCCAGAACGTGATTACCCTGTTCATCCAGTTTATGGGTACAGCGTAAAATAGTAGTACCTGTAGTGCCACTGTTGCTGACAAACCTCACATCGGCGCCATAAGCCTTCATGTCGCGAGTCATCCTATAGCCATGTGGTGAAACATCAAAGAATGCCAC
>CACYRS010000043.1 GCA_902776935.1 uncultured Prevotellaceae bacterium
GGCTAAGCCAATGATCGTGGTTATGCCTAATGGTAATCCTAACTGTCAGGCTGCTCCTGGCGAGTGGTCATGGGGTATGTACACTCCTGGTTTCCGCGACGGAGGTACTGGTCCTAAAGAGCCCGCTGCAGCCACTATCCCAGCAAGCTTCATGGATATCGTGAACTATATTGACGCTAACTACCGTACCATCAAGAGCCGAGCCGGACGTGCAGTATGCGGTCTCTCTATGGGTGGTGGTCATACCTTCGGCATCAGCCTGCTCTATCCTACTAAGTTCGACTACTACGGACTTTTCTCTGCAGGTCTGCACTTAGGTAAGGACTTCAATATGAACCAGCCTTTCGCAGAACAGATAAAGAGTGATCCAGACTTCGCCCAGCAGAGTGCCCGTCTCTTCGGCAGCAAGCCAAAGCTCTATTGGATGGGTATGGGCAAGACCGACTTCCTCTATCAGAGTACCGTTGACCTCCGCGCATACTGGGATACAAAGAACTATCCTTACGAATACGTAGAGACTGATGGCGGTCACATCTGGCGCAACTGGAGAATCTACCTTACGATGTTCGCCCAGAAGATTTTCAAATAAATGTCAAAGGAAACTGAAATAAGCCCATCAGGCATGTTGGGGTAGAGAATTCGCGGAAGCCGTGTTTTAAACTGGCTTCCGCGAAAAGTTTATTAGGCTGATTACGCCTTAGAACCATCCTTGCGCTTAAGCTCCTCAATCATCTCGTCGAGTTTGCGGAGCTCGCGAGGGATGCGGATGTTCTGCGGGCAGTGAGGCTCACACTGGCCACACTGTATGCAGTGATCCGGCTGGCGGTCACGAGGAACAACACGTTCAAGTGAGATAAGATACTGACGGCGATGTTTACGATACTCGCTATCGCCTACACCCATAGGCAGCGAACCCTCGTTCTTACATTTATTATAATGTACGAAGATGGCAGGGATATCTACACCGTAAGGACAAGGCATGCAGTACTTACAGTCGTTGCATGGGATATTCTCAAGCCCCACAATCTTCTGGGCAACCTCATCGTCGAGATATCGCATCTCCTCATCAGATAGAGGTACGAGAGGGCAATAACTCAGGAGATTGTCCTTAAGATGCTCCATATACGTCATTCCTGAGAGTACCGTAAGCACACCCTCTGGAGTACCCGCATAACGGAAAGCCCATGAGGCAACACTACGCTCCGGGGCATGACTCTTCAACTCAGAAGCGAGATACTGAGGGAGATTAGCCAAGCGACCACCCAACAGAGGCTCCATAATAACAGCAGGTATACCCTTCTTCGCAAGTTCTGCATAAAGATAGCTGGCATCGACATTTCGCTTGTTTATCTCGTCGGCATAGTTCCAGTCAAGATAGTTGAGCTCTATCTGCACGAAGTCCCAGTGATACTTATCATGCATGGCTAGCACCTCATCGAAGACACTCTTCTGTCCGTGGAACGAGAATCCAAGATTACGTATACGTCCTGCCTCGCGCTCTTTAAGGAGGAAATCCATGATGCCATTGTCAACATAGCGTCCATGAAACTCATCCATACCGCCACCAATGGCATGCAACAGATAATAGTCGATATAATCTACCTGGAGTTCCTTCATCGAGTTGTGGTACATCTCCAAGGCTTTCTCCCGTTTCCAGTAATCGCGGTTGAAATTAGAGAGTTTCGTTGCCACAAGATACTCATCACGCTTATGACGGCTCAAAGCGATACCAGTACAACCCTCCGACTTTCCCTGACAATAGACAGGCGACGTATCAAAATAGTTCAGGCCATGTTCGATAGCATAATCCACCTGTTTGTTGATCATCTCCTGATCAAACTCATCGCCATTATCCACCTTCGACGGCAGGCGCATCATGCCATATCCCAACAGCGACACTTTCTCCTTAGTCTTGGGATTCACACGATATGTCATCTTGCCCTTTGGCGGCTCTACCTGATTCTTGTATTCCTCAGCGGCCTTGTTCTCCGCCTTATTGGCTTCCTTACACCCCACCAGCGAAACGGCAGCACCTACACTCCCCGCTCCCAGCATCTTCAGGAACCCACGTCTCGATATATTCTTATCTTTCTTTGTAATCATAAAGCTCAAAGTTCAATGTTCAATGTTCAAAGTTTCTTATGTACCTCGTGCCCCTCAACATATATCGCCGAGAACGGCCGCGACGGACATACATACTCACAGGCACCACATCCGATGCAGGCTGCCTCGTTGATGGCAGGAATCATTGGTGACTCCTCATCATTCTCATCCATAGGCACCATCTCGATAGCACCAGAAGGACAGTGACGGGCACAGTTGCCGCACTCCACCTGATCGGTAAGAACAACACAATTCTTCTTAATCCATACAGCATGACCTATCTGGATAGAAGACTTCTCGGGCTTATCCACATGAAGGAAAGGAACAGCAGGGCACACCTCAGAGCAACGAGTACACTCCGGACGACAGTAGCCTCGCTCATACGACATCTCAGGCAGCATCAGGTGCATAAGATCGGAAGAAGGTCGAAGGACATCGTTCGGACATTCAGAGACACAAAGCTGACAGCCAGTACAATGCTGGGCGAAGTGATCGAAAGAGAGAAAGCCCGGAGGCGTGAGCGGAGTCTGACGGCTTGGAGCAACCTTATCCTCAAGCTCGGCAAGACCACCATCCATAAGCTTTTCCTTTTTCTGAGCCATCGCGCCACCAGCAAGCA
>CACYRS010000044.1 GCA_902776935.1 uncultured Prevotellaceae bacterium
ATAGAAGATAACGAGACCGTTGGAAAGAGCTTACCAAACTTTCCAACGGTTTTTCGTTATCTGTGTGTCCATTTCCCGTACTTCTCCGCGGCCTTAGCAGCTGGGCACAACCTAAACATCAAAAAAAGTATTAACCGCGCAGCGATGCGCACAAAAGAAGAAAAAGAAAATGTTAGAATTCAAGAAGTACAGCTCTATCGAAAACTCCTTTAGCCGTGAGTTCATGGAGCACGTGGTGGCAGAGATGCCACAGGATTTGGAATATGTGGTGCAGGAGAAGGTACATGGTGCCAATACCAGCTTCCTCTGCGATGGTGAGACCGTGAGGTTCGCCAAGCGTACGTCAATGCTGGAGGACGGAGAGCAGTTCTATGACTATCCTGAGTTGCTCGAAAGATACCGGGACAGAGTGTGTTCGGCGAGATGTTTGGTGGTCTGTATCCTCATGATGGTGTCAAGGCAAGGCAGAAAGTCGGCCTAATCCAAAGAGGTGTCTGTTATACTCCTGACCATGAGTTTTATGGCTTCGACATCTACCTCTTCACTGAGGAGGGTGGAAGATTCCTCCCTGTTGATGAAGTCAACGAGCTCTTCGAGACCTATAGTTTCTTTTATGCCAAGACTCTCTTCAGAGGGACTTTGACTGAGTGCCTGAAGCAGCCCAACGCTTTCCAGAGCAAGATTGCTGAATGGTTAGGCCTGCCAGCTATCGAGGACAACATCTGCGAGGGTATCGTTATCCGTCCTGTCACTCCAATGTATCTGAGGAACGGCTCTCGAGTGCTTATCAAGAGTAAGAACGAGCGGTTCGCAGAGCGGAAAAGCGCAAAGCGCCGCACCAAACTCTTTGTCGAGCCTGTGCCTTATAGCGAGGAGTTGAAGGCACTGATTGTCGAGGGTGAAACCTACGTCACCGAGAACCGTCTGGCAAACGTTGTGAGCCATATCGGTGAAGTGCATTTCCCCAAGGACTTCGGCAAAGTGATGGGCTTGTTCTCCAAGGATGTGCTCGAAGACTTCCTCAAGGAGCATGGCAACTTGTATGCTGCACTTGAAAAGAGCGAGCAGAAGCTGTTGAACAAGGAACTCAACAAGTTCTGTACTGCCCTTGTTAAACAGGTCTACATGAGTCAGGCTTATATCATAGAATAATGTAAACAACCAACTCTCCGCACTCCTCTGTGGGTGTGGAGAAATTAAAAAAGAGAATAACGATGAATTTCAAGTTTAATGCAGAACATACGTTCTTTACATCCGATACGCATTTCAACCATGCGAATATCATAGGTTTTTGCAATCGTCCTTTCAAGGATGTAGAGCAGATGAATGAGACCTTGATAGCGAACTGGAACAGCATCATAGGAGCCGATGATACGGTATTCCACTTGGGTGATTTTTGCTTGGGTGGTGCTGCCGAATGGACAAAGGTATTGGATCGGCTGAACGGTAAGATCTATCTGATACTCGGCAATCACGACCTGAAGAATATCCGTCAGGGGTTCATCAGTCGATTTGAACATGTTGCCATGCAGATGTTCATAGAAGTGGGGAAACAGAAGATTTATCTGAACCACAATCCGTTTCTCTGTTATGGGGGAGCATATAAAGACATCTGGCAGTTGTTTGGCCATGTTCATAGTGGGCCATTCAATACGGGTAAGGACAAACCGCGTCTGAACATGCTCTTCCCGATGCAGTACGATGTGGGAGTAGACAACAATGGGTTTGCTCCCGTCTCATTCGAACAAGTTAAGAGAATAATAAACAAGCAAGTAGAACAAACAAAAAAGGAATAACAATTGGGTGATGATGAGCAACGTTGGCTTTGGATAGAGCTTAAGGCGCCTGGCAAGCGGAATCGCATGGAAACGGCTGATGCAAACGGGAATTACTGGTATCAGGTGTTTACGGCTAACTATAAGGGGTTCCACTACATGATAATCAGAAACCGCCAGTGGAGATATGTTGATCTTAGGAGTGCAAGTTCCATTTGGGGAGAACGAAACCCTGATGTCTGGTATGGGAATGTGTCGAAGTCTCTTTTGAAGCTTGAGAAGCATATCACCGCCTTGGTAGACAACATCTGTGAGAATGCGGACGAATACAATACCTATGTCGAGAAGAATCTACCTTACTCGAAGCGGGATGGGATTATCAAGCGTGCTGACTTGAATCGCATCTGCCCTGTATATAGGACGTTCGATGATCCTGCGCGAGTGGTAGATATCGTAAAGAAGAGCAGTAGTTTACCCCTGTGGTCAGCTGACAAGATGACGCTCAGAACCTACATACACGTCTGGCGTATTCTTTATGAAGCATATAGAACACATGATAGCTATCGTCCTGCGCTTAAGTCTGATTTCGCCAATGAGTCTGACGAAGAAGTTTTTGTGAGGCATAATAGTAAGGGACGTGAGATAAAAGGTCTGGACCTCGACTGCGAGCAGGACTATCAGAAGTGGTATGATGACAACAGTTCCTATCACTGCATGGATGTTGCCTACGCAAGAATCCATCTCCATGCACGTAAGAAGACAAATCGCTGGGGCAATGAGAATGTGCCTGTAGCCGACGGACAATGGTATTTCTCTTTGGGTTTCTGCGTCTATGGCTATTCAAATGATGTGGTCAACATGCTCGAAGCGTTATGCGATGAAGGAATAGGTGTCGTATGTGGCGAGACTGCAAGACTTGTCCGAATCGCAGAAGAGACTGACTATGTCGGCATAACTCCTAGTGCTAATAAGTACTCGTATGACGAGAAAGTGGGAAATGAGATAACTCTCCCTTATATGGATGAAGATATCACGGCTCAGCAGGTGGCTGATGTGATAGCAGCCACGGAATGGGAACCTATTAGAAAAGTCAAACCAATTAATGAACAAAGACAATGAGAATACAATACATGAGTGATCTCCACATGGAGTTATACGACAATTCGCGGTATTTAAAAGCGAAAGAGTTTGATGCTAATGGTGATGTGCTGGTGCTCGCAGGTGACACGTTCTACCTGCGGGACACCATTGCCCCACAGAAGAAGTTTTGGAGCTGGGCCTCGAAGAACTTCCGTCAGGTGCTGATGGTGCCAGGCAATCATGAATTCTATGGCAATGGCGATGTCACCGAACGTGGCGATAGTTGGCAATGGATGTTTCGTGAGAATGTCGGTTACTATTATAATAAGGTAGTTCGCATAGTTGATACAGACTTCATCCTGACTACACTATGGTCAAAGATTCCAGAAATGGATATGTTCTACGTGTTGAGAGGGATGAATGACTTTCGCCAGATTATGTATAATGGCCGTCGGTTTATGCCTGAGGACTTCAATCTTGAACATGAGAAATGTCTTAGGTTCTTGAAGCGTGCAGTCGAGGAGAGTACGGCTAAGCATATCATAGTAGTTACTCATCATTTGCCAACTATGTCGGTTGTAGCTGCACGACACATTGGCTCTGTCTTGAACGGAGCATTTGCAACGGAACTTGGCAACTTCATTGCTGACAGCCGCATTGACGCATGGATATATGGCCATTCACATACGAACATCGATACCACTATTGGAAATACGAAAATCGTGTGTAACCAAATGGGGTATGTGTTCTCAAACGAGCACCTGACTAACGGATTTGAATCCGGCAAAGTAATAGAACTATAAAATAGAAAGATTATGAACCATTCAGATTGTAAAATACATTATGCCAGTAAACAAAAACGCATTATTGCGTTACAAGATAATAGACAGAAGCCTGAGAAACAGGTACAGAAGATGGACGATAGAGGACCTGGTTGATGCGGTATCTGATGCACTCTACGATATGGAGGGCATCCAAAAGGGCGTTTCTCTTCGTACAGTCCAAGCAGACATCCAGATGATGCGTTCTGACAAACTTGGATACAACGCACCGATAGAGGTGTACGACCAGAAATTCTATCGCTACGCTGATCCGAATTACTCTATTACTGAACTGCCTCTGACAAAAGAGGATGTCAGGCTTATAGATAAAGCTGTTGATTTGTTAGCGAAAGCAGAAGGGCAGCCAGAACTACAGGCAACAGGCAGAGTTCTGAAACGAGTAAGGAAAAGGCTGATTGCCATTCTGAATTTCGGATAAAATTAGAGGCTCCAGTTCTTATCTTTGGAACTGGAGCCTTCCGTTTAGAGTGAGGAGTCGGATTCGAACCGACGAAAGACGGTTTTGCAGACCGCCCCCTTAGACCACTCGGGCATCCTC
>CACYRS010000045.1 GCA_902776935.1 uncultured Prevotellaceae bacterium
GGTTGTGGTGACAACAGCCATCAGTATTTCACCCGTCATCCGCAAGATGGCTTATACGTTGCTGATAACCATATTGCTCTCGTTCTTCCTTATCTTCTGTCTGGTTTATCAGATACTGACCATCCGCAAGCAACGGCACATCGAGGCCATTAGGCAGGAATTCCTACACACGATGATTCATGAACTGAAACGGCCTATATCGACACTGAAGATGTGTGTGTCGTTCATGGGCAATGAAAGGATGATGCAGGACGCAGAGAGCAAGCAACGCATACTATCCAGTTCGCATCATGAACTGGATAACCTGACTTCGTATTTCTCGAAACTGAGGGATATCACACTGAGCGACGCTACTGAAATACCATTAGTGAAGTCCGACTTCTCTCTGCGTGAGCTGATAGAGGAATGTCGGGACAAGCAGAACATTCCTGCGGGCAAGGATGTGAAGATGGAAATCGTAGGTGATAGTAATTTGAAGATAAGAGCTGACCGTATGCATCTGGCTAATATCGTCTGCAACCTGCTGGAGAATGCCGTCAAATACTCCGTAGAAGCGGTGACCATCAGGATTGACTATAGGATGTGTGAGGACGGGATGTTACAAATCACGGTGGCAGACAATGGCTTCGGTATCGTAAAAGCAGATCAGCGATATGTGTTCGACAAGTTCTACCGCAGCGAAACGGTAAAGGACAAGTCCATTCCTGGCATCGGACTTGGACTGAGTTATGTGAAGTTGTTGGTGGAGGCCCATGGCGGAACGATTACATTTGAGAGCACTGAGGGCCAGGGTACAACATTCACCATTATAATACCACAGACGGATGGAAAAGATTAGGATTCTGCTCGTTGACGATGACCGCCAGAACTCCGAGTTCCTGCGGAAGTTCTTAGAGGTGGAGGGCTACGAAGTAAGTTACGCCGAGAATGGGGGCAAAGGTTGGGAGACGTTTTCTGCCATCCGACCCGATTTGGTGTTACTCGACGTTAATATGCCAGTGATGAATGGCTTTGAGTTGGCACAGCTTATTCGCGAGCAAGACCGCGACGTGCTGATCTTCTTCCTTACCGACCGGACGGAAAAGGCCGACCGCCTAAAAGGGTTCGACCTGAAAGGTAATGACTACATACCCAAGCCGTTCTATCCCGAAGAACTCATCGCAAAGATTAAAGAGCGTTTCGAACATCACAAGTCCGCACCTTCCACTCGCATGGCTATCGGCCAGACTATCTTTGACCGCAATCTCTCAACCATAGAGATCGACGGAGTGGTACAGCACCTCTCAGCCCGCCAGTCGGAAATCCTCACCATCCTTGCACAGAACATCGGCCGGACCGTAGAGAGGGACATCATTCTACAATCCGTATGGGGTAACGACAGCTACGCCAATTCCCTTGCCCTCAACGTGCAGATTACCTATCTCCGCAAGATGCTCGAAGCCGACACCTCTATCTCAATCGTCTCACTAAAGAAACGTGGGTATAGGTTGGAAGTGATATAACGAGGTTGCCCTTTGGATTCTGCAAAGGAACAGCTACAAATAATGTTCAGAAATTCATGTGATTTTGTCGCCAAACGTGACTGCGCGGCGGATGCGTGATAGCTGTTGCAGGGTGACGTTGAGGAAGGAGGCGATGCTCTATAAGCAGATGTGCGGGCTTGCAGTTCCTATGACACCTCTAGCTTTTGATACATATTCTGATACTGTTTTCAGGGAATCAACTGACTCTGACAGTACTCTAAGCGGTATCATTAGCGTCATAGAAACCGCAATATGTTCACTCAGTTCTCAGAAATATCTTCTTGATTCATTCATGCGAATAAGGCTAAGGGGTGTAAAACGCTTACTTTTTTCGCCACAATATATTGAGCAACAAATATCAATATTTAACGTAATAAACTACCAAATGAAAGAACGAAAGTCCATAATATATAGTTTAATTAAGGTAGCTCACTCCTTCAAGAATAGCTTAAACACTGTATTTTTACCTATTTTTGGCCTACTCGGAGCATGTTTCACATTAA
>CACYRS010000046.1 GCA_902776935.1 uncultured Prevotellaceae bacterium
GCATTATGCGTTTCCTCCACAGCAGAGGCAGCAGTGGTATTAGCACCAACCTGTACTACCGTCTTCCAGTCGTAGTTCCATCGCCAGTAAGCTTGAACTTGAATCGGTGCCGTTAGTAGTAATACCACCAACAAAAGGGCTACAAGTCTTGTCCCTGTCTCTGCGCGTATCTGCGCACTTGTGTTTTTTACGCTGTTCTTTCCCATAGTTCCATGATTTTTTGTTGTTTGTTAACCTCGTTGGCGAACTTCAGGTATTTACCCGTCAGTCCAGCCTTCTCCATATCCTTACAAAAATGTCGGATGCCCTCAATGGTGTCACCGCCATAATGCTTGATATAAATCTTCAGGGCTTCCTTCTCGGCACGTTCCGTCGTATAGGCCATATAGCACTCCGGCGGTTCCTCCACACCATATACATCTGAACTCTGACCTCGGCATATCCAGACTTCCTTGAAATAGTTTCGTCCTTCATGGTTGTCGAGCGAGTTAATCGTAAAGATCTGCTGTCGCTGTACGTCGGTGATACCGAGAATAGCAGCTATCTCATCATACCTGTCCTTGAACTTGCTCTGGTCGAGGAGTATCTTGATGTCAGAGTTATTGATGATGGCCTCTTTTACTATTGGCGAATCTATCACATCACCCAGCTCCTGTGTCACCACACCAGCGATGCCGTGGAACTTTCGCACGGTCTTATACAGGTATTTGATGTACTCTGCCATCGTAGGCGAAGAGATGGCCTTCCATGCCTCTTCGATAATCAAGGCTTTTCTGCCTTTCTTGATACGCATCTTCTGCAAGAACACATCCATGATAATCAGTACCACGATGGGAAAGAGCACGGGGTCATCCTTGATCTTGTCGATCTCGAACACGATGAACTTCTCGTCGAAGAGATTCAAGTCCATGTCGTTATTCAGGATGGTGTCCATCTTACCGCCTTTATGGAAGGGTTCCAAGATTGCAGCAAACTCATTGATCGGAAAAGCGATGCTTTTCTCCTCCATCATCTGAGGAATACGTTCACAAGCAAATTCATAGAAGGTGTCAAAGCTCAGATGAGTCACCTTCAGGTCTCGCTTCTGTCGCTCCATACGGGCAATCCGCTGGTCTATCTTCATCAGATAGTGTCCCTCTATCAGCTCCGGCATCAGGCGCATCAGCTGGTTATTGGCATGAGCACGTTCGCCAGCACTGGCTCCCTCGTCGTTAGCCAGGTTATGCAGCTTCTCTACGATACGCTGCACCTTGGCATGGTGAGCCTTCTCGTCCTCAGTGTAGGTCTGCTTGTCTGTGGTTACATTCGTATTGGCAATGTCACCATCCTCGCTGACCACATCTGCATCCTTTTCAATGGCCTCGATATACTCCCCATACTTACCATTACGCTTATCAGCCAAGAGCAACTGCTTTCTCAGTTCTTCCTTCTCTTCGTTGGTATAACCACTGAAGGGATGGAAGTAGGCATCATAGTACTCGTTCAGCACGGTATCAATGATGGTGTCCTCCAACTTCTCTGGTGCCTTATTGCCTTTAAAGATCTGGAAGATGAGTGATTTCAGGAAGTTTTTCTTCTCTCCGAAGTTCTGCTGATACTCTACGTCACTCACCTTAAAAGGATTCATCGAGATAGGATGCTCCTTGCTGTAACTGATATACGTGCCGTGGAAATAGCCGCAGATTCCCTCATACGAGTCACCTGTATCAACCATCACCACATCGGTACACTGCTCAATCAACTGGCGCACCACGGTATTGGTCGAAAAACTCTTACCGCTACCCGATGGCCCCAGACAGAAGAAATTGCTGTTGTTAGTCAGCTTCAGCTCTCCTTCCTTACCAGTAAAGTCAATGGCAATGGGTACACCCTGTCTGTCGGTGTAATACACCTTCAGGGGTGTCACCTCGTCATGCTTCATGCGTTCCTTATAAAAGAGACACAGGGCTGAGTCCTGCAAAGTCAGAAACAGATCATAGTCCTTATTGAAGCTGTAGGCATTACCTGGGAAGGAACAGCAAAAGAG
>CACYRS010000047.1 GCA_902776935.1 uncultured Prevotellaceae bacterium
AAGCCGTCAGCAAGACGGTAATTAACAAAGTAAAGTTCATAAGTGAAAATATAAATTATAACAATATTGTTCTCGTTCTTAAGCAGTTACGTCATAAAAGAATGTACCTTCGCCGCTACGATGCTGCAAAGGTACAAAAAAAAACTGTAAAATAGACGAATAATTATTAATAAATTAATAATAATTGTTAATCTTCGTCTGTTATCTCTGTAATAGCTTCTCCGACACAAGCATTCGGTTGCTGGATATGAAGCATTTGAGTCACTGTGGGTGCGATGTCTGTGATGTGCACCTCACGACTGGTGCTGCCCGGCTTCACCTTCCAGCCATAGAACAACAGGGGGATATGTGCATCATAGGGATTCCACTCCCCGTGGGTTGTGCCCACTTTTGAGGAACTGGGCCAGAACTCATACCATCCTGCCTCAAGAACCAACAGCAGGTCGCCCGAACGGTGAGGATGATAACCTAACAGTGCCCGACTGCGTATCACATCGGGCACACTCCAGGTGTTCACCTTCTCGAAGTCCATAACGAACTGTACATGGGGCATCTGACGGGCATAGTCGATCAATGCCTCCTTCACCTGATTCACCGTCAGCCCCAGTTCCTTGATCCTTCCATGATTAAGATATACACGATAGCTGTTGATACCGTTGATGACAGAGAGGTCAGCGCCCAACTTCTCCTTCAAATAGGCTTCGAGGCCGTCAGCAAGCACATCTTCCCTCACGCGCCAGGCACCACCGTTCAACTTATGGTCAATCATCCACTGGTAGTTATGTGCGCCGCCGTGGTCTGCTGTCAGGAAGAGCAGATAGTTACCCTTTCCCACCTGTTCATCAAGAGCATTGAGCAGTCGTGCGATGTCCTTGTCGAGTTGCAGGTAGACGCCATCAGTATGTTCACCCCTCGTTCCCCACTCATGTCCGATGATATCCGTCTGGGAATAACTGATACAGAGCATGTCCGTCACATCACCCTTACCCAACTTCTCACCCTTCAGTGCTGCTATCGCCATATCAGTGGTTACAGTACCACAGATGGGATCGAAGCCGATCTTCCTGTTCAGTTCCTGAGCCTTCTTGTTCTTCTTCAACTCATTGTTGTAAGCCTTTGCCCAATCCGGCAGCTCATCCATATAATAGGTACTCGAGATGAAACACACATTTTTTGTGTCGAGCCAATAGGCACCATTGGCTGAGCGTCCTGCGGGCAGGATGGCTGCACGGTCCTTATACGACACTCCGATAACCTTTGAACGGAAGTCGGTATGCATCCTCAGTTGGTCGCCGATAGTAGTGGAGAGAAGGTTATGCGGTGACATCTCTCCCTTATTGGAGTCACTGCCCACCGTATTTACCGTCGTATCACCACAGCAATATACGGGTCTGTCGTCGATGAAGAAGTCATTTCCACAAATACCGTGCATGGCGGGCGTCGTACCGGTATAGGCACTTGTATGTCCGATAGCCGTCACCGTTGGGAGGTAATTGATCAGACAGTTATTACAAGAGTAGCCCTCCTCTACCAGTCGCTTGAAACCGTCGTTGCCGAACTGGTCATAATACCTTGGCAGATAATCCCATCGCATCTGGTCAACCACTATTCCAACCACAAGTTTCGGGCGTTCGTTCATGCGTGTATGTGCAGATATCTGCATTGCACTACAGAGGAATATGACAAACAATAATAAAGTCTTTCTCATCTGAAGAATTGATTATGTTATTGATATTATTAATTCTGTAAAGTGTCTGAATCTGTACGTTCGATTATCTCCAGACACATACGACTATTGTGATAAGGACACTTCCAGAAGCCCGCCTTATCATCAACGGTGTTCAGTGTACCATCGGGATGACGGCTCCAGAACCACTCTCCGTTTTCGTAATCTATCAACTGAGTCTTGATATACTCCCAGCAGCGTACGGCCTTATTGGCCTCGTGAATCATCGAGCCATCGGATCTGAGCCCCTTCTCAGAGGCCGTGGCCACTTCACGTACCACCTGCTCAACCTTTCTCAATACCTTCTGGTCGCCGAGGACCAAGGCAGCCTCGTGCATCAGCCACGAGCACTCTATATCGTGTCCGTAGCTCTCCAGATGACCAGCACCACGCGTCCAGTCCATCTCGAAGAACAGATCAAGATGATGAGTCTCCGGATTCAATATGCGATCCGTGAAAATATCAATCAGATTACGTAGAGAAGCCTCTACGCTGATGACAGTCTCCATAGGTACGCTAACGCCGATGGGGAGTACCGAACCGAGAACAGGCACATAGTCGCACGACATTGCGTCCTGCATCTCCTTCAGACAGCGATACAGATTAGTGTAGGGTTCTATAATATGCAGATGAGTATTCTGCGACTTCGGAAAATTGGCATCGAGTTCGGATAAACGCATATCAGCGATAGGCTTCCATTCACGTGTTGTTGCCTCAATATAGCCATTGAATTGTTTGTCGAAAGCATGACCTGTGGCTCTTGCATATTCTGACAATCCGTAAAGGGCAAAGCCGAGGGCATAGAACTGCTTACGGGTGTTCAGCGGACGTCCCTTGGCATCCACACTCCAGTAGACACCACCGTACTCCTTGTCTATAAAATGCTCCAGAAAATAGTCCTTGGCATAGGTAGCCATTTCGAGATATTCAGGTAGTCCAAGTACCCTGTAGGCTGCGGAAAACGACCACAAGATGCGAGCATTCAGAATGGCACCCTTCTCAGCCTCAGGATGCAACATCCCCTGAGCATCGATACGTCCATAAAAGCCACCGTTCTCACGGTCCACCATCTTCGTCTGCCAGAAATGCAGGATGTTGTTTTGTAACACATCCTGCATCTCGTCTCTCATCATCTTAATATTCATCAAATAAATTTTTCGTCTATGGCACGTACTTCCTTCAATTCCTCATTGATCTCCTTCACACGCTTCGTGGTCA
>CACYRS010000048.1 GCA_902776935.1 uncultured Prevotellaceae bacterium
AAGATCTCCATCAGCATCAAGTTCCCTGATGGGATGAAGATTGTGAAGACGGGAATAAGTTTCACTGAGCTCAAGCATCTGATTGAGAGATTGGAGGTGGTATGCTGACCATTTCTGGATTGAAGAAATTCTATTTCGTACCCGACATCAATGATATGCGCTGTGGCGCTCACAGGCTGCTTGAAATCGTAAAACACAAGCATCATCTCAACCCCAGCAATGGTGACGTATTTATCTTCATGTCGAAGAATCAGAGGACGGTAAAGATGGTGAATTTTGAGGAGAATGCCTACTATGTGCACCAGAAGACTTTTGCCAACGGGTATACGTTTATGAAACTGAAGTTTGTTGAGGATAAACCGGTCTATTCCATTGATTGGAAAGACCTGGTGGCAGTGCTCGAATCGCCTGTAATCAAGCAACTTACTATCAAATAAAAGCCCTTGAAAATCAAGTGTTAAACTTTGTGTAAAACGTTGATAATCAGATAATTAAATGATTAAAAAGCTTGCATATATCGAAAATTTTTCGTACCTTTGTAGCATAAATAGAAGGTATGGAGAAGGACGAATTGTTGAAGCGAGTGCTGATGATGCAACGTTTGCAGGGGATGGAAACAGAGCCAATCTCTGCGGAAGATCCATACGTGGCTGACCTCACCACTCAGAACAAGAGTCTTCAGCAGAAGGTTAGCGACCTGCTGTCACAAATATCTGTAGGTAACAAAGTCCGCTATGGCTCCAAGAGTCAGAAGGGTATCAAGAAGAATACACCTGTAAAGGATAGAGAGAAAGATAAGGACGACTTCGATGGTACGAATGGTGCGGTTATGAGCTCTACTTCACAGACAGATACATCATCTGCAGACGCTGATCCGGAGTCAGCAGAGCAGACTAAGAAGAGTTACGAGAACCGCATAGGCCTGAAATACCAGACGATGAATGCTGATAACCGCATCGTACACGAGTCGGATGTTAATCTTCTCCCCGAAGGAGCTACAGTTATCAAAAGTGTTTACGAGTCTACTTACGAGCAGGTATCCTATATTGTGCAGCACGATTACGAGATGATTATCTACAAGGATAAGGAAGGCGTGATGCGCAAGGGTTACTTCCCCAAAGCAGAGGAATCAGCAGAGATTGACCGCATCCCAGGCACTCACGCCTCATGCTCGCTGCTTGCCAATCTTGTATTCAACAAGTACCACATGAACACTCCGGTTTACCGCGAGATGGTGCGCTTGCTTAACAATAAGATGAACGTCAGCCGCAATACCGTATACAACTGGTTTGTTAAAGGATCAGAGTATCTGAATAAGGTGCTTCCAATCCTGAAGGAGAAGCTTCTGGCCAAGGGTGCTGTTGTAAACTGCGACGAGACATGGTGTAGAGTGAAGGTGGCCGGTAAGTATGGAAAGAAATACATCTGGTGTATGGTTAACAAGGAAGCCAAGATAGCAGTCTACTTCTACGATGACGGAAGCCGTGGTCGTCAGGTGTTGCGTGACTTCCTTGATAAGACCGAGATTGATGCTCTCCAGTCAGACGGATTCAACGTCTATATGTATCTGGACAAGGAACTGGTAGATGTGGATCACCTGTGCTGCCTGGCCCATGCAAGAGCAAAGTTTAAATACGCTCTTGAACAGGGAAAGGATGAAGAAGCCGAGTACTTTATCAGGAATATCGGGAGGCTGTATGATCTGGAAGAACAGTATCGGTTAAGGCATCTTACTCCAGAGCAGATACAGCAGGAACGCCAAGGAGAAAAGACGAGCAAAATCATCACCCAGATACGGCAGCGGTTAGATAAACTTTTGGCAGACGGAAATGGTATGAGAGGAGACCTAATGCAGAAGGCTCTTAACTATCTGAAGAGCTTCTGGGATCAACTCTTCCTATACATAAAAGATGGCCGTTATTGCATCGACAACTCACTTGCAGAACGCACGCTTCGCCCTATGACTGTAGAGCGCAAAAACTCGCTGACTTTTGGCAGCCATGCTGGTGCTAAAGTGTCAGTCATCTACCACACGTTTATCGAGACGTGTAAGATGTGTGGCGTATCAACGCTTGAATATTTTAAGGAATTCTTCAAGGCAATCATGCAGGGAAGAACCGACTACGAGAATATGTTACCGATGACC
>CACYRS010000049.1 GCA_902776935.1 uncultured Prevotellaceae bacterium
TGTTCCCAGTTTTCAAGAACCTGTCCAACAGTAATTACCTTGGTCACCTCAACATTAGTGCCATCTTCAGGCACATATGGTAATGGTTTAGGATCCTCAGCATCTATTTGGGAGGGATGATATACATGTGGATGACGGGTTATCATCTTGCGAGTGAGAGCGTTGCACACATCAGCCATGTCAAACTGGCTCTTCTCCTCGGCTATCTTGGCATAGAAACAGATATGGAGCAACACGTCGCCCAGTTCTTTACAAATATCATGTATATCATTCTTGATAAGAGCATCGCAGAGCTCGTATGTCTCCTCGATGGTATTTGGTCGAAGACTCTCGTTGGTCTGCTTTTTGTCCCATGGACAATTTGCTCTTAACGCGTCTAAAACGTCAAGAAACCGCCCGAAAGCCTGCATTTTTTCTTCTTTTGTATGCATAAAACAATTATTTTCCGTGCAAAAGTACTAATTTTAAATGGAAATTTAGTAATTTTGCAGCGATTTTTGAAAATATTATAATATTATATATGGAATTAGCAAGCAAATACGACCCAAAAGAGGTCGAATCGAAATGGTATCAGTACTGGCTTGACAACAAACTTTTTGCCAGTAAACCCGATGGACGTGAACCCTAAACGTAACAGGTGTGCTCCACATGGGACACATGTTGAATAACACTATTCAGGATATCCTGGTGCGTCGTGCCCGTATGGAGGGTAAGAACGCATGTTGGGTGCCAGGCACCGACCATGCTTCTATCGCTACCGAGGCTAAGGTGGTTAAGAAGCTTGCCGGTGAGGGTATCAAGAAGCACGACCTGACCCGCGAGCAGTTCCTTGAGCACGCTTGGGACTGGACCAACGAGCATGGTGGTATCATCCTTAAGCAGTTGCGCCGTCTGGGTGCCAGCTGCGACTGGGACCGCACCGCTTTCACCATGGACGAAACACGCAGCGAAAGCGTAATCAAAGTATTCGTTGACCTCTACAACAAGGGCCTTATCTACCGCGGACTCCGTATGGTAAACTGGGATCCAAAGGCACTTACGGCTCTTTCTACCGAGGAGGTTATCTATAAAGAGGAGCAGAGTCATCTGTTCCACCTGAAATATTATGTGGACGGCCTGACCACCCTCGATAACGAGGAGGCACTGAAAGCCGAGGGCAATATAATCCACAAGGACGAGAAGGGCTATTATGCAGTAGTTGCTACCACACGTCCTGAGACCATCATGGGTGATACCGCTATGTGTATCAACCCCAAGGACCCAAAGAACCAGTGGCTTAAGGGCCGCAAGGTTATCGTTCCTCTGGTTAACCGCGTGATTCCAGTAATCGAGGACCGCTATGTTGACATCGAGTTCGGTACAGGATGTCTGAAGGTTACTCCTGCACACGACACCAACGACTACATGCTTGGTAAGACTCATAATCTGGAGACTATCGATATCTTCAATCCTGATGGAACAATCTCTGAGCAGAGTCCTCTCTATGTCGGTATGGACCGTATGGTCTGCCGCAAGCAGATAAGCAAGGATCTGCAGGAGGCTGGACTGATGGAGCGCATTGAGGACTATATTAATAAGGTAGGATACTCAGAGCGTAACCCTGACACAGCTATCGAGCCACGTCTCTCTATGCAGTGGTTCCTGTCGATGAAGCATTTTGCCGACATCGCTCTGCCACCAGTAATGAACGACGAGATTCAGTTTGTACCTGTAAAGTACAAGAATACATATAAGAACTGGTTGGAGAACATCCAGGATTGGAGACACATGGTTCTCATCATGGTTGTGGCCTATCTCGCTGTTCAACGGTATCAACGATCCTAACAACGAGGAGTTGAGCTACTACTACCCCACTGCCGACCTGGTAACTGGCCCGGATATCATCTTCTTCTGGGTAGCCCGTATGATTATGGCCGGATACGAGTATGTAGGAAAGATGCCATTCAAGCATGTTTACTTCACAGGTATCGTTCGCGACAAACTGGGCCGCAAGATGTCTAAGTCGCTCGGAAACTCCCCTGACCCAATCGAACTGATCGAGAAGTTTGGTGCCGACGGTGTACGTATGGGTATGATGCTCTCTGCACCTGCAGGTAACGATATTCTCTTTGACGAGGCACTGTGCGAGCAGGGACGTAACTTCAACAATAAGATATGGAACGCCTTCCGTCTGGTTAAGGGTTGGAAGGTTGCAGACATCGAGCAGGCCGAGGCCGGCAAGATTGCCACCAAGTGGTTTGAGGCCAAACTGAAATTAGCAAACCAAGAGATTGAAGAATCATTCTCTAAATATCGTATTTCAGAAGCTCTAATGACCGTCTACAAACTATTCTGGGACGAGTTCTCAAGTTGGTATCTCGAGATGGTTAAACCAGCCTATATCAATGGTGAGCCTCAGCCTATCGACAAGCAGACCTACGACAAGACTCTTGAGTTCTTCGAGATTCTGCTGAAGATGTTGCACCCATTCATGCCATTCATCACTGAGGAACTATGGCAGCACCTGTATGACCGCAAGGATGGCGAAAGCATCATGCGTGTTAGTTTGCAACTTGACACTCCATGCACAGACGACGTTATAATCTATAACAAGATTGAAAGCATCAAGCAGATTGTATC